>JAFMHK010000053.1 GCA_017854585.1 Paracoccaceae bacterium | reverse complement strand
GCGTCAAACATGGTGGGGGATGGTATCAAGCCGTCCTCTTTGATCGCGGATGCCACACTCCGCGATCAGGTTCAGCAGCTTTGGCTGGCTTGGACCGATGAGGCCGATGCAGACGGGCTGACAGATTTCTACGGGCTGCAGGCCATGGTCGCGCGCGAGATGTTCGTGGCGGGCGAATGCTTCGTGCGGCTGCGGCCAAGGCGGGTTGAAGATGGTTTTCTGGTGCCGCTGCAACTGCAGTTGCTGCAATCAGAAATGCTGCCCTTCGAGAAGACTGGCCCCGCCGCAAATGGCAACCCGATCCGCTGCGGCATCGAATTTGATTTGATCGGGCGGCGGGTTGCCTATCACTTCCGGCGCAGCCATCCCGGCGACAGCACCGATCAGCGGGTGCCGGTGCCGGAAACGGTGCGCGTGGCTGCCGAGGACGTGCTGCACATTTACCGCCCCATCGATGCGGGCCAGATCAGGGGCCTGCCACATGTGGCACCGGCCATGGTGCGACTGTTCCTGCTCGACCAGTATGACGACGCAGAACTCGACCGCAAAAAGACCGCGGCGATGTTCGCGGGCTTCATCACCAAGACGGCACCGGAAGACCCCATGATGGGCGAAGGTGTCGCCGATCTTGACGGCGCGGCGATGGCCAGTCTTGAGCCCGGCACAATGCAGGTGCTGCTGCCGGGCGAGGATGTGAAGTTCTCAAGCCCCGCCGATGTCGGCGGTGGGTATGAGGCGTTTCAGTATCGCACGCTGCTGGCCGTGTCCGCGTCCCTTGGGCTGCCGTACCACCTGGTGACCGGCGATGTGCGGCAGGCCAATTACTCAAGCTTGCGGGCAGAACTGGTCGAGTTCCGGCGCCGCGTGCAGCAGTTGCAGCACGGGGTGATAGCGCATCAACTCTGCCGACCGATCTGGCGTCGCTGGCTGGAAACGGCCCAACTGGCGGGCCGGTTGGACCTGTCTGATCCTGCGGCTGCGCAGATGGTGCAATGGATCCCGCCACGCTGGGACTGGGTCGACCCGCTGAAGGACATCCAGGCGCAGGTGCTGGCCATGGAGGCGGGCATTACCTCGCGCCGGAAGGTGGTCGAGGCCACCGGCTACGATGTCGAAGAGGTCGACCGCGAGAACGCGGTGGATGCCGCACGAACTAAGCAGTTGGGGTTCGTGTACAGAACCAGCCCCGGAGAGACGCAAGGTGCGCGGGCAACGCCCACCCGGAAGCCAGAAACAGATGGCGATGGCGACGGATCCGCCAATCCATCCGAACAGGAGTAACACCATGAACAGCTGGTACACGATCCGAGCCCGGGGTACCGGAGCGGAAGTGCTGATTTATGACGAAATCGGAGCTTACGGCGTCAGCGCCAAGGGATTTTTGGCAGAGCTTGGCGCGCTGCCGGACGGTATGCCGATCGATCTGCGCCTCAACAGCCCAGGTGGCTCGGTCTTCGATGCGGTGGCAATCTTCAACGCGCTGGCTCGCCACACTGGCACGATCACCGTCTGGATCGACGGCATTGCCGCCTCGGCGGCTTCCTATGTGGCCATGGCAGGTGACGAGATCGTCATGCCCGAAAACGCCTTCCTGATGATCCATGACCCCTCAGGCCTCGTCATGGGCACGGCCGCCGACATGCGCGACATGGCCGCCACGATGGACAAGATCGCGGCCAGCATGACACGCGGCTATGCGGCAAAATCTGGCAAGCCGGAAGCGCAGATCGCAGCCCTGATGGCGTCCGAGACCTGGTTTGATGCGACAGATGCGCTGGACCTGGGGCTGGCCACACGTATGGCAGAGCCGGTGCGCATCGCGGCCAGTTTTGATATCGGGCGATTCCGCAATGCGCCGCCCGCGCTGACGGAGTTGGTCAACGCAGAAGGTCCGGCAACGGGCGACGACATCGTTCCAGACGAGAACGATGTTGCGGGGTGTGACGATCCACCGACCACACCCGATCTTGCGACCAAGGTTCCCGCCGAGAACGTTGGTCCGGTGGACGCAGCTGACGATCCATCGCGTTCAAATGGGCATAGCGAGGGTGTTGCAGACGGGAACACCCAATCGAGCGGGGCGGAGAGCTGCATAGCAGTCGCCAACGCACCACCCGACGCTGGGGCGATCCGCGCCGAGGTCATAGCCCATGCCCGCACCGTAATCGACCTTTGCCGTCTGGCGGGCCAGCCACAGATGGCGGGCCGGTTTTTGGAAGAGGACGCTGGTCTGGATGCTGTCCGCGCGAGACTTCTGGCCGCCAAGGCCGAGGCCGAGCCGCAGATCAACCCGCATCATCCGCAACCTGGACGCAGTTCCACGACACGCCCCTGGGGCGATGTCATTAACCGCACCTTCAAACTCAAAGGATAAACTCCCATGGCCACGCTCATTGAAGGCCCCCATCCCGGTGGCTTCCTCATCTGGGAAGTGCTCCGCGATTATACCCGTGAAACCGTCACGCTTGCGTCCGGCGCAGGCAAGCTCGCCTCTGGCACCGTGCTGGGCAAGATCACCACAGGTGGCAAATACACGGTCCTTGCGCCCGCTGCCACGAATGGCAGCCAGAACGTCGCTGGCATCCTTTGGGACAACGCCGACGCCACCGATGCAGACGCTTTCGGCGTTGTGCTGGTGCGCGGCCCTGTCATTGCGAACCGCCATGAACTGGTCTGGCCCGAGGCCGCGACCGAGGCGCAAATCGCCGCCGCCACCACGGCACTGGCAGCACTCGGCATCGTGCTGCGCTGACCCCTCCACTGAAAGGACATCCCCATGGCCACCATGGACATCTTTGAAGGCGACGCCTTCTCCATCATCGAGCTGACCCGCGCGCTCGAAAACATCCCCTTCAAGCCAGCGATCCTGTCGGGTGCTGCCCTGTTCGGCAGCCGCGGCGTGCGGAGCCGCACGGTGATGATCGAAAGCCGGGATGGCACGCTGCAACTGATCCCGTTCTCGGAACGTGGATCGGCATTCGAGTCCCAGATCCCCGAACGCCGCGATATGCGTGCCTTTGTCGTGCGTCAGTTCAAAAAGCAGGACGTACTCTGGGCCTCGGAAATCCAGGGTATCCGTGATTTTGGCTCAGAAACCGCCGTGCAGCAGGTGCAGACCGAGGTCGCGCGCAAGCTGGGCCGTCTCCGCAACGACGCCGAGGCCACCTTCGAGTTCCACCTCTTCAACGGCATCCAGGGCGTGGTGAAAGATCCCAAGGACGGCGCGGCCGTCATCAACTACTACACGGAGTTCAACATCGCCCCGGCCGCAGAGGTCGATTTCGACCTCGACAATGCCACGCCCGCCTCGGGTGCGCTGCGCAAGCGCTGCCAGGCGCTGATCGAAAGCGTCGAGGACACGCTGGGCGGCCTCGCTGCGGGGGCGGTGCAGCTGCGCGCTGAATGCGGCTCCGCCTTCTTCTCGGATCTGGTCGCCCATAAGGAGGTGCGCGAGACCTATCTCAATACGGCTGCCGCTGCAGACCTGCGCGGTCGTGTGGGTGAAGAGGTCAGCTTTGGTGGCATCACCTTCCGCCGGTATCGGGGCGGCCTTGGATTTGGTGTGCCGACCGACAAGGCCTATTTCTATCCTGAGGGCGTCGAGGGGCTGTTCGAGATCTACTACGCCCCCGCCGATACGTTCGAGACCGTCAACACCGTCGGCTTGCCGCTTTATGCGCGTATGATCCCGGATCGTGACCGGGATGAATGGGTGCGGCTGGAAATCGAAAGCAACCCGCTGCCGATCTGCACTCGCCCGCAGGTGTTGCGCACCGCGAAGCGGACGTGATGACGGCCTTTGCCGAGGCGCTTGGGGTCCTGTTTAGGGACCCCAATATCTCGGTAGAGATCTGGCACCGAGACAGTGAGGGCCAGTTTACCCGCGCGCGGGGTATCCTGCGTTGCCCGGATGAAATCACTGAGTTCGGGTCTGCGCGGCTGCTTTCGGATACCGCCCGGATCGATGTTCGGGTGGCGGAAATTCCTGCTCCGCGCCCGCAAGAGCAAATCCTGATTGGCGAGGAAACTTTCCTCATTCAGGGAGAACCGCGCCGCGATCGGGAGCGGTTGGTTTGGACCATCGAGCTGTGTCCGGCATGAAGATCAAACTCGACCTTGCGCCCGATCTGGTGGCGGCCATGGCAGCAGAAATCGCCGCCGGGGAAAAAGCGGTGTCCGCCGCCATGCGCGTGGCTGGTGCTGATCTGAAAACATCATGGCGCGGCCAGATCACCGGCGCGGGGCTGGGCACAAGGCTGGCAAACTCGATCCGCCTCGCCAGCTTTCCGAAATCGGGCGAAAGCCTGAATGCCGCGGCGCTGGTCTGGTCGAACGCGCCAGTGATCGTCGGCGCGCATGACACCGGCCCGTTGATCCGCTCGAAAAGCGGCTTCTGGCTGGCGATCCCGACGCCAGCGGCGGGCAAATCCACGCGCGGCGGCCGGATTACCCCCGGCGAATGGGAACGCCGCACGGGGTTGCGCCTCCGGTTCATCTATCGCCGCCGAGGGCCAAGCCTGCTGGTGGCCGAAGGGCGACTGAATATCAAGGGTCGGGCCGTGGCGTCCAAGTCGAAAACCGGACGTGGCGTGGCAACCGTGCCGATTTTCTTGCTGGTGCCGCAGGTCAAGCTGCGCAAGCGGCTGGATCTGGCGCGGGATGCGGAGCGGGCGGTGGATGGCGTGCCGGGGTTGATTGTGGCGAAATGGGTTGAGGACTTGTTTTGAATTTGGATTGAGCATCAGCCAAGAGACGCTCGTACATCCGCCATCGGAATGAAGACGCGGTAAGGATTTTTAGGATCACTAAGGGGTTGGAAGCCGAGTTCGGCATAGAATTTCCAGCGGCGATCAAAATGGTCGTCATGGAGCACGTCGAGTGCGATGGCTGCGGCACCCATACGGTCAGCAATCTCGAGGCAGCGCTTCAAGGCATCAATCACGAGAGCTGTGCCCAGACCCACACCTTGCTTGTCTTCGCGTACGGCTACGGCGCGGAGATAGATTACCGGAATGTCCGGTACGCCAGCGTATTGCCACTTTTTCGGACCAAGATGGGCCCGAACGGCCATCGCACCGAGTGTATAGAAACCGAGCACGGCGGGATCGTCGCCAGCTGTTGCGATCCACGCTGTGACCATTCCAGCCTTGATTTGATCCGAAAGCGAGGATTTCAGAAAATTGTCGATTGGCCCAAATCCGCAAGAAAAGGCGCTGCGGTCATGCAGCGCCTTGTCGAATCTTGCGATTGCGAGGGCGGGCGTGTCCGCCTTGGTCTCAGCCGGCATCCTTCAGGAGGCCCTTCGACGCAACTGCCGCGCGTGCCAAACCGGCAATGACCTTTCCGGGTGCCTCGACAGCGGACTTGAAAGCTTCAAACGCGTCAATGGGCAGAATGGAGAGAGACAAGCGCTGTTCAACTTCCTGGGCACGCAGAAGGGCCGCCTGACGAATAAAGTCAGCTTCCTGCAGGCCAGTGGCAGCAGCAGCAGCCTTTATGCGCTCTTCATCAGTACGATGCATGCGCAACTCTTTTCGCGCTTCCATCTTGCCCGGCGTAGGTGCGGTGGTTTCGATCGCAAACATAATCGGTCTCCTTCGTTATCTTATGTACGGTATAACGCCGTACATGTCAATGATCATCATGGGGATGATCAGCATCGGTCGCATCGGAAAGATCATGTTCACCACGATGATCACCATGATGATGATCGCCTCGACCATCCATCGAACATCAGAATAGCACAATGCCCACTGCTCGCGAAACCATCCTCACCGCGCTGTACGCGCGGCTCTTAACACTGCCCGCCACCACCCTGCGCGGCGACGTACTGCCTGAGCGTGTGCCTGTCGCTGGCTTGCTGATACTGCGCGACGGCGAGCCGGGGGAGCCCGAGGTCACGCTCTCGCCGCTGCGCTATCACTACCAACATCGCGCCGAGATTGAGGTGGTTGTGCAAGGGGCGGCCCGTGTCGCCACGTTCGATACCCTCTGCGCCACCATCGGCGCGGCGCTGGCAGTGGACCGAACATTTGGCGGGCTCTGCGACTGGGTGGAGGCGGAGGCACCGCGTCCGGTCGATCTGCCCATCGAGGGAGCGGCGAGCCTGAAGGCGGCCGTGATCCCTGTGGTGCTGCATTATTCCACGAGCGACCCGCTGGGCTGACCAGCTCAATTCAAGGAGAACACCATGGCACGAGCCCAAGGGGCGCGGGCGCAAATGGCGCTTGCGTTCGAGACGACCTATGGCGCGCCGCCCGTGGGTGGCTTTACAAAAATGCCCTTCGCCAGCACGACGCTTGGCGCAGAACAGCCGCTGCAGACGTCGGAACTCCTGGGCTACGGCCGGGATCCGCAGGCGCCGATCAAGGATGCGGTGACCGCCGATGGGGATGTGGTCATTCCGATTGATGCCGAGGCGTTCGGCTTTTGGTTGAAGGCGGCCTTTGGGGCACCCATGACCACCGGAGTCGAGGCACCCTATAGCCATGAATTCCGCTCCGGAAACTGGTCGCTGCCGTCGCTTTCAATCGAGACCGGCATGCCGGAGGTGCCGCGGTTTGCGATGTATTCGGGCTGCATGGTCGACAGTCTCAGCTGGCAAATGGCGCGCTCGGGGCTGCTGACCGCAACGGCCAGTATCGTGGCACAGGG
>JAFMHK010000032.1:19740-31462 GCA_017854585.1 Paracoccaceae bacterium | reverse complement strand
GACGCTGACCTATTACGGCGCCGAAAAGGTCATGCCGCATTACAACGTCATGGGCGTTGCCAAGGCCGCGCTAGAGGCAAGTGTTATGTATCTGGCCGAGGATCTGGGCCGCGACGGCATCCGGGTGAACGCCATTTCTGCCGGAACGATCAAGACGCTGGCGGCATCGGGCATTGGCGATTTCCGCTATATCCTCAAGTGGAACGAGCATAATTCGCCGCTGCGCCGGACCGTTACCCAAGATGAGGTCGGGCAATCCGCGCTATACCTGCTGTCGGACATGTCCAGCGCCGTAACAGGTGAGATTTTGCACGTCGACAGCGGGTATCATGTGATCGGCATGAAAAACCCCGATGCACCCGATATGTCGCTGGAAAAAAAGGCGGAGTAGCCCAGATGATCAACCCATTACCGCATGAAAAAGGCTTTCACGTCTCATGGGATCAGATCCACCGCGATGCGCGGGCGTTGGCGTGGCGTCTGGACAAACGCGGGCCGGGCCACGACGGCGCATGGCGTGCCGTGGTGGCGATCACACGTGGCGGCATGGCCCCGGCCATGATCATCGCGCGCGAACTGGACATCCGCATGGTCGACACGATCAGCGTGAAATCCTACAATAATCAGGAACAGACGATACCAACCGTCTTGAACAAGCCCGACGCGGACATGATGGGCGACGGCGAAGGCGTGCTGGTGATTGACGATCTGGTCGACAGCGGCAAGACGCTGGAGGTTGTGCGCGCCCTTTACCCCAAGGCCCATTTCGCCACCGTTTATGCCAAGCCAAAGGGCGAGCCGATGGTCGATACCTTCATCACCGGGGTCAGTCAGGATACGTGGATCTTCTTTCCGTGGGACATGGCGCTGCAATACGTCGAACCCTATCGCGGCGCGGATTGAGCATCAGGGCGGCGCAGCGTTCCTGTTGACATCAATGGGCCGCTCCGAAACGGAGGGCCGCCATGGAACTATGGCTTCAAGTGTTGATTTTCCTGTGCTGTGGCGTGTTCCCGGCGTTGATCTTGTTCTGGGGTTTGCGTCTGGTATTGCACACGGTGCGGTTTCGTCAAAAGCAGCTCTGCTGACCGGGACCGTGGTCGAGGTCGAGCAAATCCGTCATCTGGAGGCAAAGCCTGGGCAGGAATGGAGTTTTCGGCCCGTCTTTGAATTTGACGGCGCAGACAACCAGCGATTGCGCGCGCCCACACAAAGCAGCGGCGCCGACATGGGCTATCCAATCGGCACCCGACACATGGTTTTCGTTGATTTGAACCGCCCTGAAAGCGTGCAATTGACAGGCCCCATGCCCTATATCACGGCGGCGGTCATGATCGGGATCGGCGCCACGGGCGCAACCCTGACGACGTTTCTGCTTTTGACGGTGTAAACACTCATGCGCGACGCCTAACGCGGGCGCGCCCGCAAGGCGTCTACCAACAGGTTGCGCACCGCGTTGCCCGGCACATCTGCGGTCACGAACGCCTCCCCTATCCCGCGCGCAAGGATGAACCGCAGCTTGCCGTCGACCACCTTCTTGTCCTGCGCCATCAGCGCCAGAAGCGCGTCGGCGTCGGGCAATGCCCCTTCGATATCAGACAGGTCGCGCTTGGTGCCCATTGCGGCCAGATGCGCGCGGACCCGGCTTGGGTCTTCCTGCGCACACAGCCCCATCCGCGCCGAAAGCTCGAACGCCAGCGCGCAGCCGATCGCCACGCCCTCGCCGTGCAGCAGCCGGTCGGAATACCCGGTCGCGGCCTCAAGCGCGTGGCAAAACGTGTGGCCAAGGTTCAACAGCGCACGGTCACCCTGTTCGGTTTCATCGCGCGCCACGATATCGGCCTTCATCTGCACCGACCAACGCACCGCCTCGGCCCGCAAGGTCAGATCACCTGCCGCCATTGCCGGGGCGTTGGATTCAAGCCAATCGAAAAACACGGCATCGCCAAGCAGACCGTATTTCACCACCTCGCCATAGCCTGCCAGAAAGTCGCGCGGCGCCAGCGTGCCCAAAACCGCTACATCCGCCAGCACCAGCGCGGGTTGATGAAACGCACCGACAAGGTTCTTGCCATGTTCGGTGTTGATCCCGGTTTTGCCGCCGACCGAACTGTCCACCTGCGCCAGAAGCGAGGTCGGCACCTGCACGAACCGCACACCGCGCCGCAGGATCGCTGCGGCAAAGCCCACCAAATCGCCAATCACCCCGCCGCCGAAGGCAACGACCACATCGCGGCGTTCGACCTTTTCGGTCAGCAACCATTCCACCACACGGATCAGATGCGGCCAGCTTTTCGTGCTTTCACCCGGCGGCAGGATCAACGCCTCCATCGCGACGCCGCCAGCGGCAAGCCCGGCCATCAGACGACCCAGATGCAGATCAGCGACGCGTTCTTCGGTGACGACCCAGACTTTTGGGCGGGCCAGCAGGGGCGCAAGTTCATCACCGGCCCGCGCGATGAGGTCTTGCCCGATCCGCACGTCATAGGCCCGCGCGCCCAATGGCACATGCACGGTGTCCATCTTTGTCCCTTTCAACCTTGGGCGGGCATGATGACACCCGCCGCAATCAGATGCTCCAAGACCCGGTCCGTCGTGGCCTCGATCGACCAGGTCGGGTCCACATGAACGCAAAGTGGCGCCAGGGCATACAGCGGCGCGCGGCCCTCCAGCAGCTTGGCCAAAGTTGCCTTGGGGTCGGCCGTCCGCAGCAGCGGGCGGGTCGTCTTGTGCCGGACCCGCGCCCACAAAAGATCAAGATCCGCCTGCAGCCAAAGCACCGACGCCTTTGCATTCATCATCGCACGGTTATCCTCGGACAACCACGCACCGCCGCCGGTCGACAGGACGCAAGGCGGCCCTTCTAGAAGACGGGCGATCACCTGCCCCTCCTTCTCGCGAAAGAACGCCTCGCCGTAGCGGCTGAATATTTCCTCTATCGTCATGCGCGCGCTATCGACGATTTCGGCGTCCGAATCGCGCATCTCCACGCCCAATCTGGTCGCCAGCGCGCGCCCGATAGCGGTTTTTCCGGCCCCCATCATACCCACAAGAACCACCGTCCGGTGCAATGTCAGCTCAGGCTTTGGCGTGGTTTCGCCCATTGGCAAAAAACTTCCTCTCGGAGTGGCGCAATTCCGCCAACGATGGCTTATATTGATTTGCAAGCGGCGGCAAACGCCGCGCATCACGACCGGGACAGGTGGGCAAGCAGGCATGGGGCGAATACTGAAATTCTTGATCGTATTGATCATTCTGGGGATTATCGGGCTTTTGGGATATTCCTATTCCGGGTTGATGACGCCGGAAACGCAGTTGGTCACACAGCCGGTGTCGCTGGATGCGGACTAGGCTGGCAACCCTTGCGCTGATGGCGGCAACGGGCACGTCCGCGGCCCAAGACGCGACGCCGCTTGCGATGCCAGACTGGCTATCGGACAGCGTGACGCGCCCCCACGCGAACGTCGCCACATCTGTTGACCGACCAGAAATCACCGTGATGCCATTGGGCGCGGTGCAGTTGGACGCCGTGGGCCTGTTGCCAACCGCAATCACCGGGTTGCCCCAAGGCCTATGGGGGTCATCGGACGCCGAGGTGTTGGCGAACCTGATGCGCGCGCAATCCCACAACGGGTTGCCTGCTATCCTTACGTTCACGGAAACACTCGCGCTGGCAGAACTGGACCCGCCCAACGACGCACCGCCAGAGGGCTCGGCCCTGTTTCTGGCGCGGATCGATCTTTTGTTGACGCGCGGCGCTCTGGATCAGGCGCAGGCCCTGATCGAGCGGGCCGGGCCAACTCAGGCCCCGATCTTTCGCCGCTGGTTCGATGTCAGCCTGCTGACCAACCAAGCCAACCGGGCCTGCGCCGCGATGCAGGCCAATCCCGATATTGCCCCGACATTTCCGGCGCGCATCTTTTGTCTGGCGCGCAGCGGTGACTGGAACGCGGCGGCCCTGTCGTTGGGTACCGGCGCCGCCTTGGGGTACCTGAGTCAGGACGAAGCCGACCTGATCGCCCGTTTCCTCGACCCAGAGCTGTTCGAGGGTGAACCGCCCCTGCCCCCAGACCGCAACCTGACGCCGCTGACCTATCAGATGCGCGCCGCCCTTGGGGAACGCCCCTCATCCGCAGGTCTGCCACTGGCATTTGCGCATGCGGATCTGGCGGATGTTGCCGGGTGGCGGGCGCAACTGGACGCCGCAGAGCGCCTGACGCGATCGGGGGCCATCGCACCGACCCAGTGGTTGGAGATCTATACCGCGCGTGTTCCTTCGGCATCGGGCGGCGTTTGGGACCGCGTCGCGGCCCTGCAGGCGTTTGACGCGGCGGTGTTGGCCGCCGACCCGAACGAGATTGCCCGCCACCTGCCCGCCGCATGGGCCGCGATGGAGCAAGCCGGCCTGCAGATCGCTTTTGCGGCGATCTATGGCGAACGGGTGTCCCGTCAGCCCTTTACCGGGCACACCGCCGCATTGGCCCGGCGGGTGGGGCTCCTCTCTCCGCTTTACGAATCCGTCGCACAATCGGCGGTGGCGCAATCTGCCGATGAACGTCTGGCATTTGCCATTGCCCGCGGCCTGTCGCCGGAACTTCCCGCCGATGCCCCGCTGATCACACGCGCCGTCGCTGCCGCATTCAGCGACCCCGACGTTCCCACACGCTACGAATGGCTGCTCACGCGTGGCAATCTGGGCGAGGCGTTGCTGCGTGCCGCGCTGATCTTGTCGGCGCCCGGCGGCGATCCCGATGATCTGACCGATGCCTTGCGGCTTTACCGGGCCGTTGGATTGGAAGATGTCGCGCGGCGCGCGGCGCTTCAACTGCTGTTGCTGACGGCTTGATTGCGCGATGCCCGCTCCAAACCAGGATAGGCAATGGATCGCCGCATTTCTGGATGCTCAGGCCGCTGAACTGAACGCGGCTGATAACACCCAACTTGCTTATGGGCGCGATCTGCTTGATCTGCTGGGCTGGCTCAGCGCCGCAAACACAGGGTTTGCAACTGCCACGCGCGCCGATATCGAAGGATACCTGACCCATCTGGAGGCACAGGGTTTCGCAACGGCCACGCGCGCGCGGCGCCTGTCTGCAATCAAGCAGATCTTTCGCTTTGCCCGTGATGAAGATTGGCGCGCCGACAATCCGACCCTGCAGATCAAAGGGCCGGGGCGGGCGCGTACCCTACCCAAGACCCTCGGCATGGAGGAAGTGGATGCCCTGCTGGCCGCCGCTGAAACGCATGGTCGCACCCCCGGTGACCGCCTGCGCAATAGTTGCCTGATGCAAGTTCTCTATGCCACTGGCCTGCGGGTCACCGAACTGGTGTCGCTGCCTGCGGCCGCTCTGCGCGGTGACCCACGCTTGTTGCTGGTACGCGGAAAAGGCGGCAAGGAGCGCATGGTGCCCCTGTCGCCGCCTGCCCGCGTCGCCGCAGCAGCCTGGCTTGCGCACCGCGATGATCTGGAAGAGGCCAAGCGCATCGAAGGCGGCCACCGTGCCTCGTCTTACCTTTTTCCCTCGCACGGAAAATCTGGCCACCTCACCCGTATCTGGTTCTTCAACCTGATCAAGGAACTTGCCGTGGTGGCGGGCCTGCCACCCGCAACGATCACACCGCATACCCTTCGGCATGCGTTCGCAACCCATCTGTTGGCGAACGGTGCCGACCTGCGCGCAATCCAGACCCTGTTGGGCCATGCCGATATCGCAACGACCGAGATCTACACCCACATCCTCGGTGATCGGTTGAAATCGCTGGTGCTTGACCACCATCCCCTCTCCCGTCCGTCGGACAAATGACCGCTCAACCCTTGACCGCCGGAACATTGGCGCGGACCGCGTGCAACATCGGCCCCGCGGGTTCACGTCTTCCCCTTGAAGCGCGCCGCGTGCAGCCCCATAACCGCAACCATGATGGACACCTTCACCTTTGACCTTGCGTTCTGGCTGACGTCTGGCGGAATTTTCCTTTTGCTGATCAGCTCGGGGTTCTTTTCGGGCTCGGAAACGGGCCTGACAGCCGCGTCGCGCGGCAAGCTGCGGAATATGGCCGACAAAGGCAACCGCGGCGCCCAAAGCGCACTTGCCCTCAAGGAAGATAACGAGCGGCTGATCGGCGGCATCCTTCTGGGCAATAACCTTGCCAATATTCTGGCGACCTCTTTGGCCACCGCGATGTTTACACGCGCACTTGGCGAAGGCGGTGTCGCGGTCGCCACCTTGGTCATGACCCTGCTGGTGTTGATCTTTGCCGAGGTGTTGCCAAAAACCTACGCCATCACGAATCCCGAACGGGTAGCCGCCATCGCCTCGCCCCTTGTGCGACTGATCGTGACTGTCCTGTCGCCGGCCGTTGCCGCCGTCCGCCTGATCGTGCGGGCCGTGTTGCGCCTCTTTGGTCTGCGCATCGAAGCGGGCGATGCAATGCTGTCCGTGCACGAGGAGATCGTGGGGGCGCTCAGCATCGGGCATTCCGAAGGCGTCGTGGAGAAGGAACATCGTGACCGGTTGCTGGGCGCGCTGGACCTTGGCGACCGCACGGTCGAAGAAATCATGCTTCATCGTTCAGGCATCGAGATGATCGACGCCGCCGCCAGCCCCGAAGATATCCTGAGCCAAGCGCTTCAGTCATCTCATACGCGTCTGCCTGTATTTCAGGGCGAGCCGGAAAACATCATCGGCGTGATCCACGCCAAGGATCTGCTGCGCGCGATGGACAAGTTGACCCGCGGGGCGGACGCCGAAGGAATGGCCGCCTTCGAAATCCGCAAGGTCGTGATGACACCGTATTTCGTACCGGAAACCACCACTTTGGACGACCAGATGCGCCAGTTCCTGCGTCGTCACACGCATTTCGCGCTGGTGGTCGATGAATACGGAGCGCTGCAGGGCCTGATCACGCTTGAGGATATTCTGGAAGAGATCGTGGGCGAGATCACTGACGAATTCGACGTGAACGAAGCGCCCGAACTGGTGACAGAAGCGGATGGCAATGTCCTTATCGACGGCGCGATGACGATCCGCGATTTCAACCGCGCGACAGATTGGACCTTGCCGGACGATGAGGCCAACACCGTCGCGGGCCTTGTCATTCACGAGGCGCAGATGATCCCTGCGGTTGGACAATGCTTCAGTTTCCACGGATTTCGGTTCGAGGTGGCGCAGCGGGAGCAGAACCGCCTGACCAAGCTCAAGATCCGTCGACTGAACTGAGAAGAACCGCCTCAAGACGCGCCCGGTCATGTTGATCACTCAACAGGCGTAAACCGCGCTGGCCTTGGACATCGGCCGCCCTGCGCGCGGCCTCGGCCATGCTGCCCGTGCATCCAGCCGCAACAGATGCAAGTGCGCGCTGTATCGCCAGATGAACCTCGACCGCATCACCTGCACATCGCGCAACCGGATCGAACCCGGCTTCGAAAAGCATTGCGGGCGCGATTGGCCGGATCCACAGGCGATCGTGGGTCGGTCCATCGGTCTCGGCACCGCACCCGCCCGAAAGCATGACATGCGACAGGCGATAAACAATGTCGATCGCCGTGCCGGGGTCGTTGATACCCGGCGACAAGGCACGTGTCGCAATCTCGGCCAGAACCGTCACACCAAAAACCGGGTCCATATCAAAGCCGCGCACATCGTCGATTGGAATGGCGGCACGGATGGCGGCAATGTCTTGCGGGCCCGCCTTGCCGCCCTCCAGCAGGGCAATCACCTCTCCGGCCTGCACGAAACGCCCGACGGGCACGGTGATGTAAAACCTAGCATCGATCCGCTGGGCCATATCCTGCAAGGCGCCCTCGAATATCTGCTGCACATAGCCCGCTGTCTTTGCCGTCACCGCCTGCGCGTTCCCGGGCAGCTCGGTGCCGTCTGTCAGCGGGTTTGCACCTTGGCATGGTTGCAAAGCCGCCTGACGAACCGCCTTGACCGCGCGCGCCTCAAGGTCACGCGCCATCTGCGGAAGACTGCCCAGACCCTCAAGATGCACGATCCACCCGATCATCGTCATCACGATCAAGACAACCACCAGAACCGTCATGCCAAAAAGAATCACGACTTCCTTTTCACCAAACAAGTCGGCCGACCGCATGATTATGGCGATAAGCGCGTAGATGTAGGCGCCCAGAAACGTCGCAAGCACCGAATGTGTGCGCGTATCCTCGCGGAGCAGAATGTGACTGCGGGGCGTCCATTGCTGTTCCGACCGGGCAAAGGCCGTGACCATGACGGTCAGCGAAAAGGTGACCACCGCCAGCATGGACGTCGCGATGATCTGAAGAATCCTATCGACAGCATCCGCCCCAATCAGATCCCCAAGACCCGCCGGAATGACCGGGCCAAGCAAGGCGGCAATGGCCAGCGCCAGAACATTCAAGACGGCAAACAGGATCACACGGACATGAATGCGCCGCGATACCTGCCCCAACCAGCGTAAAATCGACCAGATCAAAGACCAATCCTCGTTCCGCGACGCAAAGTGTCGCCTTTGAGCTTGTCGGTTAACATTGGCCAAGCAACGTTCGACCCGCAAGTTCAATGAGGCTATCATGAAAACCACTACTCGCGTTTGTGTCATTGGCGGCGGCGTCGTCGGATGCTCGGTCTTGTATCACCTGACCAAATTGGGCTGGTCCGACGTGATGTTGTTGGAGCGGTCCGAACTGACATCCGGGTCCACCTGGCACGCGGCGGGCGGGTTTCACACGCTGAACGGCGATACCAATATGGCCGCGCTGCAGGGCTATACCATCCGTCTGTATCGAGAGCTGGAGGAGCTGACCGGCATGTCGTGCGGGTTGCACCACGTGGGCGGTGTCACGCTGGCCGATACGCCCGAACGCTTTGACATGTTGAAAGCCGAACGCGCCAAACATCGGTTCATGGGGTTGGAAACCGAAATTCTCGGACCCGACGAGATTGCACGGATCGCGCCCATCACCAACACGGACGGCATCCTTGGCGGGCTTTTTGACCCGCTGGACGGGCATCTTGACCCATCGGGCACCACGCACGCCTATGCCAAGGCCGCGCGCATGGGCGGCGCTGAAATCGTCACCCATACCAAGGTATTGGAGACCAATCCTCGCCCTGATGGCACATGGGATGTGGTCACAGACAAGGGCATCATCCACGCCGAACACGTGGTCAATGCCGGTGGGCTGTGGGCACGCGAAGTCGGGGCCATGGCGGGCATATACCTGCCGCTCCACCCGATGGAGCATCAATACATCGTCACCGATGACACCCCCGAGATCTACGAGCGCGATACCGAACACCCCCACGTCATGGATCCCGCTGGCGAAAGCTATCTGCGGCAAGAAGGGCGCGGTCTGTGCATCGGATTTTACGAACAGCCCTGCAAACCCTGGGCCGTTGATGGCACCCCGTGGGAATTCGGGCACGAGCTTTTGCCCGATGATTTCGACAAGATCGAAGACAGTATCGCCTTCGCCTACAAGCGCTTTCCGGTGCTGGAGCGGGCTGGCGTCAAATCCGTCATTCACGGCCCGTTCACCTTTGCCCCCGACGGCAATCCGCTGGTCGGTCCGGTGCCGGGCCTCCGCAACTACTGGTCGGCATGCGGTGTGATGGCGGGCTTTTCACAGGGCGGCGGCGTCGGCCTGACACTCGCCCAATGGATGGTGGACGGAGAGCCGGAACGCGATGTCTTTGCCATGGACGTGGCGCGCTTCGGCCGCTGGATCACGCCGGGCTACACATTGCCAAAAGTCGTGGAGAACTATCAAAACCGGTTTTCCGTCTCGTATCCGAACGAAGAACTGCCCGCCGCGCGACCGTTCCGCACCACGCCGATGTACGACACTTTCGATGGCATGGGCGCTGTCTGGGGCCAGCAATACGGGCTGGAAGTCGTGAACTATTTCGCCGCAGCCGATGAGCCACGTTACGAAACCCCGTCATTCCGTCGATCGAACGCTTTCGCGGCAACCGCGCGCGAGGTGCAG
The DNA here is from genome assembly GCA_017854585.1 of Paracoccaceae bacterium. Taxonomy (GTDB): domain Bacteria; phylum Pseudomonadota; class Alphaproteobacteria; order Rhodobacterales; family Rhodobacteraceae; genus JAFMHK01. The sequence continues at coordinate 21,492 of JAFMHK010000032.1, read as the reverse complement.
GCCGTGCGAAGCGCCGTTGGCGTGAACGAACTGCAGAACTTCGGCAAATACCGTATCACCGGCGGTGACGCACGCGCGTGGCTTGATCACATCATGGCGGGCCTGATCCCGAAACCGGGGCGCCTGTCATTGACACCGATGCTGGCGCCCTCGGGGCGGATCATCGGGGATTTCACTGTCTCTTGCCTGTCCGAGACCGAGTTCCAGCTGACTGCCAGCTACGGCGCACAAGATTTCCATTTACGTTGGTTTGACAGACACTTGACAGGCGATGTTCGCGTCGAAAACCTATCTGATACAAGAACGGGTTTTCAGATTGCCGGCCCTAACGCCCAACATCTTCTACAAAAGATCACCCGCAGTGATGTGGGCGCGGACACGTTTCGCTTCATGGATGTCGCGCGCCTCACGGTCGGGATGAGCACCGCCATCGTTCAGCGCGTCAGCTATACCGGCGATCTTGGCTATGAGATCTACGTCGACGCCATGGAGCAACGCAGCCTATGGCAGACGCTGTCACGGGCCGGACAGGATCTTGGTCTGCAACCCTTTGGAATGCGCGCCATGATGTCCCTGCGGCTGGATAAGTTCTTTGGCTCATGGATGCGGGAATATTCGCCCGACTACACCCCTGCGGAAACCGGTCTGGACCGGTTCGTCCGGTTCAAGAAGAACAGCGACTTCATCGGGCGCACAGCAGCCGAGGCCGCGCGCGATCCTGCGCGCAAGCTCTGTGCTTTCATTGTCGATGCGGACGATGCGGACGTGAACGCCTATGAACCGATCTGGCTGGATGGCAAGGTTCAGGGCTACTGCACGTCGGGCGGGTATTCGCATCATGCGAAAACGTCCGTAGCCCTCGGTTTCGTCCCGACCGAGCGCGCCGCGGATGGCTTGCAGGTCGAAATCGAGATACTTGGTCAGATGCGCCCGGCCCGGCTTGTCACCACACCGCTCTTCGATGCAGACGGCACCCGTATGCGCGGATAAACTGCGTTCAACTTCGATCCGCGCGCTTTGCTGCGGGAGGTATGATATCCATGACCGACCCCACGATCATCTTGCTTGCCGCAGGGAAATCCACCCGCATGCGTGGGAAGGACAAGTTGTTGGAACCCGTGGCGGGTGAACCGCTTTTGCGGGTCATGGCCCGGCGTGCATGCAAGGCCGCAGCAACGCGGGTGGTTGTGGGGGCCGATCAATCGTTGCGGGAACGGGCCTTGGACGGGATTGATGTGGCGGTGGTCTACGCGCCGGATAACGCGGGCATGGCCGCGTCGATCGCGGCCGGTGTGCGCGGTTTGTCGGGGCCTGTTCTGATCATGCTGGCCGACATGCCAGAGGTCACGGCCTATGACCTGCATCTGCTCATCGCCCTTTCGGCGCAGGCCCCCGATGCCATTTTGCGGGCCGCCGCTGCGGATGGCACACCCGGACATCCGGTTCTCTTTCCCCCCGGCCTTGTTGCCGAACTTGCCACGCTTACGGGCGATCGCGGCGCGGCACCCGTGATCCACGCCCATGCGAACAAGGTGCATCTGGTCCCGCTCAAAGGAAACCGTGCCCTGACCGATCTGGACACGCCCGAGGATTGGGCGACGTGGCGCGCGCAGAACCCTTTGATCTAAAAGGAAAGGCGGCTCTGATACAGAGCCGCCCCCTTTTTTGGGTCTACAGGCGAGGCGCGCACATGCCCCCAAAGGCACGCACCGCCGAGTGTCCCCGCTGCATTCCTTAAAGCTGCAACAGCTT
>JAFMHK010000032.1:0-19328 GCA_017854585.1 Paracoccaceae bacterium | reverse complement strand
CGACGCAGTTCTTCACGCGTCATCGTGCGCTGACCCGTCCAACGAACTTCCTGAATGCCGTTATCGCGGGTAATGACCTTGTCGCCAGCGCGCAGTGTTTCAACCGGCACTTCGCCGCGCGGGGTGGCAATCAGCGTGCCCGGCGTAAAGCAAGGGATGACATTCTCGATTTCCTTGAAAGTCAGCTCACCCTTGACGATGCTCCGGGCATCATCCTCATAGAACACCACGCGACCGCTTTCGCCGGTTTCACCGGCCGGATCGATACTGTCCTCATAGAAAATCTTGAGCGGACCGGACCCTGTCAGGTCCAAGGTGTCGGTGTCGCCATCATCGGCGTCTTCGCCACCGATGATACTGTCGCCAATGCCTTCGACATACAGATCGCCGGGGTGCGCGGGGTCGTTGAATGTGCCGACCTTGATGCTGTCGTCGCCAAAGCCACCTTTGACAAGATCGGCGCCCTGACCGCCGATAAGCGTGTCGTTCCCTTCACCCCCCATGATGGTGTCATCGTCGACGCCGCCATCAAGGAAATCATCCCCGTCGCCACCATCGATGGTGTCGTTGTCATCCTCGCCATAGACAACATCATTGCCGTCACCCGCGAAAATGCTGTCATCACCGTTATCGAGGATGGGGTCGTTCGGGCGACCATATTCGTTCACGTCGATGATGTTCGCGCCATCCGGCACATCGGGGCCAAGACCGCCATAGATCGTGTCGTTGTCATCGCCCGCATCGACCGTGTCTGACCCTTCTCCAAGAATGATCAGGTCGTCGCCGTCGCCAGAAGTGATAACGTCATCATCAAAGCCCGCATCAATGGTGTCGTTGCCGCCACCGGAATTGATCACGTCATTGTCGTCGCCGGTCTTGATGCTGTCGTTGCCGTCGCCCGTTGTAACGGTGTCGCGATCATCGAAGGGGTCGGCATCGGTTGTGCCTGGCACGAATGGAAGACCGCGATCGGGCAATCCGATAATGCCCGAATTGACGGTGGTATCACCATCCATATCGGTGATGCTGTCGTTGCCGTCGCCGCCAATCAGAACGTCGTGGCCCTTACCCCCGTCGATGGTGTCATTACCGCCTGCTTCGTCACCGCCATCGGCCAGAACAAGGCTGACGCTGTCGATCGAAGCGCCGAAGTTGTCATTCGCCCCGGTGCCACGGAACTCCAACCGGTTGGAACCGTCACCCGCACCGCCGACAACGCTGTAGACGTAGCTGTCCATGGTGCCTTCGGGCGGATCGATTGTGTCGATCAGTTCGCCACCCCAATAGACGTCGACGCCATTGTTGTAACCGGCGCCATCGCCGGCATCGAACGTCAGGGAATAGGTTTCGCCAGCGACCACGCCTGCAACGTTCTGACCGATCTCGTTATTGGACGGGCTCGCGCCCATATCCAGCCAGTTATTGCCGTCGGTCGGCTCCACGCCCTGGCGGTCATCGTTATGAACGTCGATTTCATCGGACGCGTTGTTCTCGGTCCAACCCGGAATGCTTCCCACGCCCACAAAGCCATAGCCGGTGCTGGTCATTCCGGTGGTGTCTTCGAACGATCCGTTCACAATCAAATTCGGTCCGCTACCAGTCCCCGGACCTGCGACACCGCCGAAAATGGTGTCGTTGCCGTCGCCACCGTAGATACTGTCATCGCCCGACCCGCCATCGACTAGGTCGTTGCCGAAGCCCGCGTTGATGGTGTCATTCCCACCGTTGCCCTCGATTACGTCATTCAGACCGTCGGGGCCGTCGATGATATCACCGCCGCCATCGGTCGGGGCGTTGGCATCATTGTAACCGATGTCCATGAATTCGCCGAAATCTTCACCGTCGACGACGCCATCGGGCGGGGCCTTGCCGCCATTGGTGTTGATGTTTTCCCAGTGGTGCAGCTTAAGCTCAAAATCGTCTTTTCCGTCACCGTTGAGGTCATAACACACGTCGACATGGGGGTGATCAGGAAAATTGCCTTTGCTGTCGACAGGCGCGCTCCAGCCGCCCATGCCATCGGGAATATAACCTTCATCTTGCAAGGCCTGTTCCAGCTTGGCGAGTTCGGCTGGCGTCATCCAAGACAGGTCGATGTTGAGGTTGTCTTCTTCGATCTTGTCCGGGCCGTTGCCATCCAGTTCCAGCTTGCCGAGCTTGATCAGGTCCGCACGGTCGAAGGCGCCGACATTGGCGGTATCCGACCCGTCCTCGGACACTTCGAGCTTTTCGATCACGACATTATCGCCGATGTCGATATTCGTGTCTTCGGCGTCTTTGACATCGATATACGTTTTGAAGCCGGTATAGCCATCGGCCACCGCGATGTCGGGGCTGAGGCCATCGCTATACATCTTGATGGTGACATCATCGTTGTGGCTCGGGCTGTCATTCAGCTCGATGCGGAAGTCGACCGGCTTCGTGTCGTCGCTGTCGGCTTTGAACTTCACATCGCCCTTCACGCTCGGCGCAATGATATAAGTCTCACCCGGAATAACGGTGTAAGTTCCCGAAGACGTAATAATGATGGCCATCTCGCACTCTCCTCTTGCCGGAACACTCCCGGCGCCCCCCCAGGGGAACAAAAACTGACCGACTGATGTGCGATGACGCAAAACCCGATGGGCGGCGCGCGCAAGAACACTTTGTCCAGAGGGAAGGTCGTCGTCGTGCGTTCGGGGCGAACACACGTAGCGCGTGCTGCTCCGATCGAAGCGCAAGCACTTTCGTTACGACGTTTAAACGTCGTGACGCGACTACACGAACCCCACCGTCTTAAACGTGGTCCTGTGCGGCCGCCCCCGTGGCCTTAGCAGACATCGCCCCCCAGTTGGGCTTGGTTTGGGATAGCGTTTTTTGACGCCGCCAAGAAGAGAAAAATTGTTCAAAACATGTCGGGAACAGGCTCAAACCAAGGTTGCGACAGGGTGAAAGAATGGCGGTTCGGGAGCATATCATGCTTAATTGTTTCCCCTGCCTGAACAGTCGCAGGGCTGCACCCACATCAAACCGGGGCGTAATTTTTCAATAAATTATGGCATTTTTGGCTCAAACTGCAGGGTGTAGGGCGTGCGATCGCTCTGTGACCCCGCAGTGGATTGTATCAAAAACTGGAAACAGCCGATCACCCCCCATTTGGGAAACAGTGTGTTAACCCACACAACGAATTAGACAAAATTGAGGCAGCCTCAAAAAGTGCAGACCTGTCTAAAAGGATAGGTTCAGCCGATAGATGGCGGAAAATCATCGCCGTCAGGGCCGAATCAAACGGTCCGCCTCGCAGGCATGATTCTTTTCTATTGATGAAGGGCTGGTACCCGAGGTCGGACTCGAACCGACAAGCCTTGCGGCGGGGGATTTTGAATCCCCTGCGTCTACCATTCCGCCACTCGGGCCCAGAGCTCTTCCTCTAGCGCCACGTCTGGCCGCCGTCAACGCCCCCTGCACGGTGAAGTCAGGGTCGCGATATCAGGCCGCCACCTACCGCCGCCGCGACCCCGGTGGTGCCGGGCGCGGACGTCGCCATGCCGCGCGATACGCGCAGCGCCAGATAGGCAAACGCCTGCGCCTCCAGAAAGTCCCCATCAAGACCGACTGCTTCCACCGGGGCCACGGGAACATCCAGCACACCGGCCAGCATCCCCATCAGCCCCAGATTATGCCGCCCGCCGCCCGTCACCAGCAACCGCGACGGCGGATGCGGCGCATGCTCCATCCCCCGCGCCACTGATCCCGCCGCGCAGGCCGCCAGCGTGGCCACGGCATCCGCATCGGCCAGATGGCGGACCGCATCGGCCAGATCGGCGAATTCGTCACGGTCCAGCGATTTGGGTGGCAGCTTGGAAAAATACGCCCGGCGCAGGAACGCCGCGACTGTCGCTTCATCGACCGTGCCACTGCGCGAAAGCTGACCGCCTTCATCCCGCGTGCCCAGACCCCGGGCGCGCATCAGATCGTCGATCGGCGCGTTTGCCGGGCCGGTGTCGAAGGCAAGCACGGCGCCCGGCAATTCCGGCGCGGCAATCGTGGGGTCCACCCATGTCAGGTTGCCCACGCCACCAAGGTTCAAGAACGCCAGTGGCACATCGGCACCGATGAACCGTGCACATGCCCAATGATAGAACGGCGCCAGGGGCGCGCCCTGCCCGCCCAACCGCATGTCCGAACTGCGAAAATCCCAGACGACCGTGCGGCCCGACGCTGCGGCCACCCGGCCGCCATCACCCGCCTGATGGGTCCGCGCACCGTCCGGGTCATGCGCCAGCGTTTGGCCGTGAAACCCGACCAGTTCGACCGGTTCGATCTGCTCAAGCGTGGCCAGATGAGCGGTTTCCACCACTTGTGCGGCAGCGGCGACGCCATCCTCTCCCGGCCATTTACCCAAGGCGGACCGGAGCACGGACCGCTCCGCGTCGGAATAGGCGCGATAGTGTGTGTCGCCCAAGGCGTGAATCAACAGGCCGTCAGTCGCGATGACCGCCAGATCGACGCCATCCAGCGAGGTGCCCGACATCATGCCAGCCACCCGGACCACACCCTTGCCTTCGCCCTTTTCCTTCACACCCTGCCCCGCTATAGACGCCAAGCCACAAGATTGGACGCGAACCGTATGACCTACCACCCCAAATCCGAGTTTCTGAACGTTATGATCAGCCGGGGCTTTCTGGCCGACTGCACAGATTATCAGGCGTTCGACGATGCCCTGACGGCGGGGGTCGTGCCGGGCTACATCGGGTTTGACGCCACCGCCAAGTCACTCCACGTCGGCAGTCTGATCCAGATCATGACGTTGCGTTGGCTGCAAAAGACCGGGCACCAGCCGATCACCCTGATGGGCGGGGGCACGACCAAGGTCGGCGACCCCAGCTTTCGCGCCGACGAACGGCCCTTGCTGACAAACGCCCAGATCGATGACAACATCGCGGGCATCAAGCAGGTCTTCGCCAAGTACATCAGCTATGACGACAGCCGCACCGGTGCGCTGATGCTCAACAATGCGGAATGGCTGGACGATCTGAACTACCTTGATTTCTTGCGCGACATCGGGCGCCATTTCAGCGTCAACAGGATGTTGTCGTTCGAATCCGTCAAATCGCGTCTCGACCGGGAACAATCCCTGTCCTTTCTCGAATTCAACTACATGATCCTGCAGGCCTATGATTTTCTTGAACTGAACCGCCGTTATGGGTGTCTTGTGCAGTTCGGTGGCAGCGATCAGTGGGGCAATATCATCAATGGTATCGACCTGACCCGCCGCGTGCTGGATCACGAGATATTCGGCATGACAACGCCGCTGCTGACCACGTCGGACGGCAAGAAGATGGGCAAATCCGCCGATGGAGCGGTGTGGCTGAACGCGGACATGCGCGCGCCGTATGAATTCTGGCAGTTCTGGCGCAATACGACCGACGCGGACGTGGGCCGGTTCCTCAAGCTTTACACCGAATTGCCGATTGATGAGTGCGACCGTCTTGGTGCCCTTCAGGGGGCTGAGATCAACGCCGCCAAGATCATTCTGGCCAACGAGGTCACCACCCTTTGTCACGGGATCGAAGCCGCAGCCACCGCCGAAGCCACCGCGCGCGAGGTCTTCGAACAAGGCGGAATCGGTGATGATCTGCCCACCCTCACCCTGTATGCCGACGACATGGTGAACGGGATATCGGTCATCCAGTTGATTACGCGGACGGGTCTTGCCGGCTCGGGCAAAGAGGCCAAGCGCCTGATCGCCGAAAATGGCGCGCGGTTGAATGATGCGCCTCTGACCGACGCGGGCCTGATCATTTCGGCGACAGATCTGGTCAACCCGATCAAGCTCAGCGCGGGCAAGAAACGGCATGCGCTGGTCGTACTTGGTGAATGACGATGACCAATCGCGCCAGACGTCGCGCCGCATTCTGCCTGACAGGGCCATTTCAGGGACTTGCGTCTGATTGACGTAATTGCAGCTGCATGGTGGTCGCCCGGCAATCGAATTTGCAGGGGGTGGTGCATTACCTCCGCCCCGGCAGCGTCACGACGATGCCGCCCGGAACCGCCCGGCTGGTGCGCATAAGACCCCAAAGCGGTGCAGCGTTTCGGGCCTTTGTCAGCCCCGCCCAGATGCATGGTCGCGATACCCAACATCGTTAACCCGGCTTTAGGGGACTTGCTGACAATGTTCGGCATATGTTCGATCTGTCCCTGCCTATCCCGCCAACCCACGCGGCGCCGCCTGTTCAACAGACGACGGTTTACGCGAAGGCCGCGCGCCTTTTGGGCGCACGTGCCGAAACCCTGATCTTGCCCGATGCAACAGCAACCGTCATGCGCCGTCGCCTGCCCCTGCTGGGTCAGGTTGCGATGATCTCGCGTGGGCCCGTCTGGTCAGCCTCCGGCAATCCGGCTGGCGTTTTTCGTGACCTGCGCAACCACCTTGGGGCGCAGCACCTGATCATCCATGCCGACGCCGCCGAAGACGCCATGCACCTGCGCGCCGCTGGTTATCGGCGGGTCTGCGCGGGCGAAAAGGTTGCCGATCTGTCGCTTGCAGGTCGGCCACAGGATTGGGCCAGCCGGATGCAGGGCAAGTGGCGCAATCGGCTCCGCCATGGTCTGCGGCATCCCATAACGGTGCGGCGACAGGTATTTCCGGCCGACCCCCGCCATTGGTTGTTCACCGCCGATACCGCGCAGGGCCAGCGCCACGGCTATCGTCCCATGCCCCCCGTCATGGTCGCGGCCTTGGCGGCGACAACCCCCGGCGCCGTCCAGCTTTTCACGGCGTTTCGGGGCGATCATCCCATTGCCGCCATGCTGTTCATTCGCGCCGGCCGCCGCGCGGTCTATCAAATCGGATGGAGCGGCGCGGAGGGTCGCACGACATCGGCCAACAACCTGCTGTTGTGGCACGCGATGCTTGGGCTGCACCAACTGGGGGTGGAGGTGATCGAACTGGGCATCGCCGACCCAAAAAAATTTCCCGGTCTTGCCCATTTCAAGTCAGGGGCCGGGGCTGACCTGCGCAAGACCGGCGGCACTTGGGTCGACACAGCACTGTGGCCCCAGATCGGAAGGTGGACGGGCGGGCGTCGCGGACCGACCGCGTCGTGGCCGACAACCGCCCTATCCCGCGTTCAGCGCCTCCAGGGCTGCGTCATCGCGCGTGACGGGCATACCTGATACCGCAGTTGCCGCCGCCAGAAACTGCTCGACCTCGGGGTTCACCCTTGATCCGACCACGGCTTGCATCGCGGCCTTGCCGCCGGCACGTGCGGTCTGGATCATGGTCATCATGTCCATCCCCCCGGTTTGGGTCTGGTGTGACATGCGCAGCAAGATGGTCCGGCCCGGGTCCGGATGGCGCAGCTCGATGATATCCAGCGGTGCAACGGATGCAGCCATGGCGGCCGCCCCGGCATCAACCGTGGAAAACCCGATCCGATGGTGGATGTCACGGTAGGCCGATAGCGGTTCGCACCAGATCACGTCGACGCCCTCGCGTGTGTCTGTCACCCGCACCTGTGTTGCCTCGACGATTGCGTCCCGCTGCCATTTCACTGTCCGTCGCATGCGGCGCATCAGCATCGGCCACGCCAGCCCAACAAGCACCAGCGTGACAAACCCGCCGCCCAGCACAAGGGCCGGATCGGCATTGCCCGCCATCAGGTTTCGCAACAGAATTATGGCCAACCCGCCAGCCAACCCCGCCAATCCCAGCAACGACAACAGCGACAAGACTGACCGCAGGCCACCAAGGACCCGGTCATGTTCGCCCCCCACACTGCCATATCGCACGGTCCATGGCAGTCCGGTGGTCGGCGGCACCGGCAGCTTGGAAACCACGGCTTCGGGCCCAAGCCCGGCCAACATCCGCTCTATGGGGCCTGACATGGCACCTCGGCGGCACGGTCCGGCCTGTGAGGAACGCGGGTTGAAGGTGTCGCCATGGGGAACACGCAATACGCCAACCTACCCAGCAACCGCCCGCAGCAATCGCGCCCGGGCGGGCGGCACGGCCTTGATCTCCAACCCGGTAAACACATGCAACGTGTTCAAATCCCTATCGATCACCGCATGGTCGCTGACCCACCCCCCCATCAACAGGTAGGTGCGCAGCAACGGCGGCATCTTGGCTTGAGCAAGTTTCAGGTTGGGCTTGCGGCGCAACCGGCTGGCGAACCGGAAAACCCGCGGCGCCTTGACCAGCGGCAGCCAGCGCTTTGGCGCAAGATGGCGGTCGCGCAGCAGGGCGAATGCATCGTAATATTCACGCGCCTCGGTCCCGTGAAAAGACGAGCAGCCAAACAGCATTTCAACGCCCGCGCCATCGACATAAGCCGTCATCGCGCCCCACGCCACGCGCAAGATATCGGGATCGCGCCAATCGGGGTGGATGCAGAAACGGCCCATTTCCACCATCGGCCCCTCGAACGCGGCCAAGGCAGACAGCTCATAATATTGTGCGGAATAGCTGCGCCCAATCTCGGCACCGCCCGCCAGATGCAGCAGACGGAAACAACAGACCAGCGTTGCGGATTTCACGTCTTCAACCAGAACGTGCACGCAAACGGCATCAAACCTGTCGGCGTCCAACCCTTTGGCAGACGCATCTTTTTCTGACCGGAATGCCCGATATCGCAAGGTCTGCGCGGCGACGATGTCTTCAGGAGTTTCCGCCAGCCGGGCCCGATACCGTCCTTTGAGCAAACTCAACATCACCCCGATCCCGCCTGCTCATCGCATTGCGGACGACACAGGCTTCGATCGCCAAGGCGCATCGGAATTACAACAGGACCCGACCACCGCAAAAACGTGCTGCTATCAGTTCGCCAGCGCATCGGACACGTTGATCCGACCGAAGTTCGACAGGATCTGCCGCAGGAAACTGACATCTTGAACCGATGCCTCGGTCACGCGGCGCGACAATTGGACGATCCGCCCGTCTTCAAGGCCAAAGCGTTCCACGTTCGTCACTGTCCCACGATCATTAAAGGAAATCGCCACGATCTGCCGCTCGAAGATGTCGGGCGCGCGATAGGCAAAATTGCGCACGCGGTAGGCGGCATAGAACCACGCCTCGTCTCGCATCACGCCCGACGCGGTCGGACGGCCGATGGACTCAGCCAATGTTTCCTGAGTATCGACGCCGATGGTGATTGCCGCCAGTTCACTCTCTGGTGGGACAAAACCATGGTTGTTGAAGGTTGCCGAACACGCAGACACTGCGACCATTGTCAGCGCCAGAATTGCGGTTGTCACCCGCCGTGTCCAAGGGTGAAGTTGCCCGATCGCCATGCGTGAACCCTCTGTTCAATCTCACTGCACCGGCTTGCACGCCGGACAAATCCTTTTTATCGGCTTAACTTACCCAAGACCACAGGGCAAGCAGCCCCACACGTTCCTGTTGTTGTTGAAAGGCCTCGCGCCCATGAATCGACCCACTTTGCCACATCACCCGCTGAATCTGTCCCGTCAAAGCCGCGCGGCCCCCTATACGCTGACGCTGTCGCCAGATGCGGGCGAACGCGCCGCCGTTGCCGACGATCTTGCCCTGCTCGGGCTCAGGAAACTGCGGTTCGACCTCACGCTGACGCCCATTGGCAAGACCGATTGGCGCCTTGATGGCAAACTGGGCGCCACCGTGGTGCAACCTTGTGTGGCCACCTTGGCACCTGTCACCACGCGGCTCGATGTGACCGTAATGCGCCAGTATCTGGCAAATCTGCCCGAACCCACCGCCGACGAGCTTGAGGTTCCCGAAGACGACAGCCTGGAACCGCTGCCCCAGAACCTGGATCTGGCGATGGTGATGATCGAGGCGCTGGCGCTGGCGCTGCCCGATTACCCCCGTGCGCCGGACGCACCCGAGGCGGCAAGCGTGCAGATTGTGCCGCCGGGCGCCGGCCCCTTGTCAGATGATGACACCAAGCCCCTTGCAGGTCTGGCGGCATTGCGCGACAAGCTGAAAAAAGGCGATGAATAACGCCAGGATTAGGGCTTGCATGGCAGGGGAATCAGAGTATGTTCCCGGCCTCATTCGCCGCACTGGTTTGCAGCGCCATTTTGATGGTTTGCTCCAGTGCCCAGATCGCAAATGGGCGGTCGGATAATCGGCGCGATGCGACTGAAACACGAGACGACGACACCACACAGGGGTGCTAGGGCCAAACCCATCCCCGCAGTAATTGAGGTTGAGACATGGCTGTCCCCAAGAGTAAGATCACGCGGTCCCGCCGCAACATGCGCCGCGCACATGATGCACTGGTTGCCGAAAATCCGAACGAATGCGGCAACTGCGGCGAGCTGAAGCGGCCGCACCACGTCTGCCCGTCGTGCGGTCACTACAATGAACGCGAAGTCGTTGCGCAAGCCGCTGAGATCGACCTCGACGAAGACGCGGCATAAGTCGCGCCGGGGCGCGATATGGCGGGCCGGACATGAGCGACCGACAGGCAGCCTTGACTGGAACGCATGTGCCCGGAACAGTTCTGTCAATTGATGCCATGGGGGGCGATCTTGGCCCCTCTGTGGTTGTGGCTGGCATGGCCATTTCCGCCGGCAAGAACCCGGACCTGCGGTTCATCCTACATGGCCCCAAGGACGAGCTTGAAAAGCTGGTCGCGCGCAAGCGCGGCCTGATCGACCGTGTCGAAATCCGGCATTCCGACCGGGTGGTCACGATGAACGAAAAGCCGTCGCATGTGATGCGGCATGGCAAGGGTACGTCCATGTGGTCGGCGATTGATGCCGTCCGTTCAGGCGATGCCCAAGCGGCAGTCTCTTGCGGCAATACCGGCGCACTGATGGCAGTCAGCATGATCCGGCTGCGCAAGATCGAGGGCGTGAACCGCCCGGCGATTGCCTGCCTCTGGCCATCTCGAAATGCGCATGGTTTCAACGTCATGCTTGATGTCGGTGCCGACATCCGCGCCGACGCCGAGGATCTTTTGCAATATGCCCTGATGGGGGCCAGTTATGCCCGCAATGGCATGGACCTGCCCCGCCCCCGCGTGGGGCTGTTGAACGTGGGCACGGAAGACCACAAAGGTCGGCCAGAGCTCAAGATCGCCGCCGACCTGATCTTGCGCGCAGCCGCCGCGGCCGACTTCGAATTCGTAGGTTTCGTCGAAGGCGGCGACCTGCCGTCCGACAAAGTCGACGTCATCGTCACCGACGGATTTACGGGCAACGTTGCACTGAAAACGGGCGAAGGCACCGCCAAGATGATCAGTGATCTTCTGCGCGAAGCGTTCAAGTTTTCCCCGCTGTCGCGCATTGCCGCGCTGCTGGCCCTCACCTCGATGCGCCGCCTGTCCAAGCGAATCGACCCGCGACGCGTCAACGGCGGCGTGTTTCTGGGGCTGAACGGAACCGTGGTCAAATCCCATGGCTCTGCCGATTCGACAGGTATCGCTGCCGCCATCAAGCTTGCTGCGCGCCTTGCCGCGTCAGGCTTCAATGACCGTCTTGCTGCCCGGATTGCACAAGCAGAACACGCGGCCGCATTGGCCATACAAGACCATGAGGTCCAAGGATGACGATACGAGCCGTGCCCGTTGGCGTGGGACATTACCTGCCTGACCGAGTCGTTCCCAACAGCGAATTCGCGACCCGTCTTGAAACATCGGATGAATGGATCCAATCGCGTTCGGGAATCGAACGGCGTCATTTCGCCGCCGAAGGCGAAACCACAAGCCAGATGGCCGTGGCGGCCGCGCGGCGTGCACTGGACATGGCCGGGCTATCCGCCGACCAGATCGATGCAATCATCGTGGCCACATCCACCCCCGACCTAACCTTCCCGTCTGCTGCAACCATGGTGCAGGCCGGTTTGGGGATGACACGGGGCTTTGCCTTCGATGTACAGGCCGTTTGCGCCGGTTTTGTCTATGCCATGTCCAATGCCAATGCGTTGATCGTATCCGGGCAGGCCAATCGTGTGCTCGTCATCGGCGCGGAAACATTCAGCCGTCTCATGGATTGGGATGATCGCACCACATCGGTTCTTTTCGGCGATGGTGCTGGCGCGGTCATCTTGGAGGCGCGCGAAGGCACGGGCACATCCCAAGACCGCGGCATCCTTGCGGTCGACCTGAATTCCGACGGCCGATATCAGGATTTGCTGTATGTCGACGGCGGCGTATCCAGCACGCAAAGCACAGGGGTCTTGCGCATGCAAGGCAAGGAAGTATTCCGACATGCTGTTGAAAAGCTTGCGGAAACCGCCGAAACCGCGCTCGCCAAGGCCGGGCTTGGTCCCGATGACGTCGACTGGATCGTGCCCCATCAGGCCAACCTGCGCATCATCGCCCGCACGGCCCAGAAGATGGGCGTAGGCATGGACCGCGTCGTGGTGACCGTGCAAGATCATGGCAACACCTCCGCCGCTTCCATCCCCCTTGCGCTCTCGGTCGGTGTCGAACGCGGCCAGATCAAGCAAGGCGACCTGCTTGTGACCGAAGCGATTGGCGGCGGCTTGGCATGGGGCGCTGTCGTTATGCGCTGGTAGTCCCCTCCGGCAATGAACCGCCTCCCTGCAAGTGTCTATATTGACTTGAGAAATCTCATCCGCCATCTTGGCGCTACAATTTGGGGGTGGATACGATGGCTGCAAAAACCTTGACACGCATGGACCTCTCGGAAGCTGTGTTCCGCGAAGTGGGTTTGTCGCGGAACGAAAGCGCGCAATTGGTCGAACGTGTGCTGGAGCTGATGTCTGATGCGCTGGTGCAAGGCGAACAGGTCAAGATTTCATCCTTCGGAACCTTTTCTGTCCGCTCCAAGACAGCGCGCGTAGGCCGCAACCCCAAGACCGGCGAGGAAGTTCCGATCCTGCCCCGCCGCGTTCTCACCTTTCGTCCGTCGCACCTCATGAAGGAGCATGTGACAAGCGGGAACAAGGCCGACGCATGAACAAATCCGCCCAGGCATTTCGCACGATCCGCGAGGTCGCCGATTGGCTGGGGGTTGCCGCACACGTGTTGCGGTTCTGGGAAAGCAAGTTTCCGCAAATTCGCCCGGTGAAACGTGCAGGCGGACGGCGCTACTATCGCCCCGCAGATATGGAATTGGTCGGCGGCATCAAGGTTTTGCTGCACGATCAGGGCCTGACCATCCGTGGCGTGCAAAAGATGATCCAAGAGGGCGGCATTGCCGCAGTGATGGCGCTATCGCCCTCACTTGAAGACTTGGTCGACGTCGAAGACGCAACTGCAGATGATGCGCTTGAGGTTTGGGCCGAAGATGCCCGCGCCGATCAGCCCACCGAGCCGGATACCGCTCTGCCCGTCGAAGACCCGCACGCTGCGCTTGAACGGGAACCTGAACTGGCCTTGGCCGCAGCAGAACCTGAGCCTGATCCTGAGCCCGAACAAGTTCCAGCACAGGACATCGCACCCGATTCAGCCGCGATCGCGGAGCCCGAGCCTTCTGCGATTCCTTCGGCGGCTCCCTCTGCGGCTCCGGCAGAACACGCGCTTGCGCCGCCGCCCCCCGCGCTTGACGCCCTCGGCAGTCTGGCAGCCTTGCCCGCGCGCATCGCCACCCTGCCGCCTGAACAACGCCAACAACTGGCCCCGCATTTGGCAGCCCTCGCCGCGCTGCATGAACGGCTTGCATCATCGCCAAGCGCGTGACGGAAAAAACCACCCTCAGCCTGCTTGCACCTGCGCGCAAAATCGCTAGAAGGGCGGAACGTCGGGCTATAGCGCAGCCTGGTAGCGCGTCCGTCTGGGGGACGGAAGGTCGCAGGTTCGAGTCCTGCTAGCCCGACCAACCGAAAAACCGCCCTTGCCCTTTGCGGCGGGGCGGTTTTTTGTTGGGCGTAACAAACGGGGACAGCCACACAATGACCCACAGCCCGGCAGGCGTGCTGCCCGACCATATGATCCGCGACATGCTGGATGCAGGCCAGATCATCACCGACCGCGCCCCCGACGACGATCAGGTGCAACCAGCCAGCCTTGATCTGCGCCTTGGCACCACGGCCTACCGCGTGCGTGCGTCCTTTCTTGCGGGCCATGGCCGCAAGGTCGCCGACCGTCTGCGTGACTTCCGGATGCATCAGATCGACCTGACTGGCGGTGCCGTGCTTGAAAAGGGCTGCGTCTATGTTGTGCCGTTAATGGAACATCTGGCCTTGCCACCCGGCATTTCGGCCGTGGCCAACGCAAAAAGCTCTACAGGGCGGCTTGATCTGCTGACGCGCGCCATTACCGATGGCGGGGCTGAATTTGACCGGATCACACCCGGCTACACCGGTCCGCTCTATGCCGAAATCTGTCCCCGCTCCTTCTCGGTGCTCGTGCGCCCCGGGATGCGCCTGAACCAGATCCGGTTTCGGATGGGTCAGTCGGTGCTGTCTGACGCCGACCTGCTTGCCCGCCACGCAGCCAGCCCGCTGGTCTCGGGGACGGCCGTGATTGACGACGGCGTGGGTTTTTCGGTTGATCTGCAACCCAAAGGCACCGATCTGGTCGGCTATCGCGCCAAACCGCATACTGGCGTGATCGATCTGGCCAAAATCGGTCACTACACCCCCGCAGAGTTCTGGGAAGATGTCCGCACCACCGATGGGCAGATCATTCTTGACCCGGGCGCCTTCTATATTCTGGTCAGCCGGGAGGCCGTGACAATCCCGCCCGACTGCGCTGCCGAAATGTCCCCGTATCTGGCGATGGTGGGTGAATTCCGCGTCCACTATGCCGGCTTCTTCGACCCCGGCTTTGGTCACGCCGACGCAGGTGGGCAAGGCGCAAGGGGCGTGCTTGAGGTGCGCTGCCACGAAGCGCCGTTTGTCCTTGAGCACGGGCAGGTCGTGGGCCGTCTGGTTTATGAACGGATGGCCCAGCTTCCCAACCGCCTGTACGGCGCCGATCTGGCATCGAACTACCAAGGGCAGGGTCTGAAACTCTCAAAACATTTCAAGATGTAACGCGCACCGACGCACAGCTTGGTTCTTCAAATATCGGCACCGGAGGTTTCCGTCCGCTCAGCCCGCGCAAACTGTCCGTTCAGCGCGACAGGCGCGAATAATACATCAACCCATGCGCAGTCATCGCATCTGAAAATCCGGTCCATGCGGCGCTGAACCCCAGCCAATCCAACCGGATGCCCGCCGCTATCTCTTCAAGGGAGCGCCGGCCATCCACGCCCGCCAACGCGCGCGCCACGATCCCCGGCACAGGGATTTCCGCTTTCTCGCCGCCCAAAGTGACCGGCACCACGCCTTTTTGCGCCGCCACCATGGCCAGTTTGGCCCCCGTGACGCCCTTCAGGTGCGGTATCGCTGTGGGCACAGGCCGCGCCATACGCCCCTTGGCCGATTTGGCAGCGTAAACCACATGGGTCCGGATGGTCCCGCGCAGCTGTTCCGCCAACGCCATGCGCCCCACCTGATCAAACCCATGCAGCAACCCCGCCTCACCGACCAGAGGAAGCGGATCATAGAGGTGCGCCTGCGGGCTTCCGACCCACTGCAACCCGGCGGTCCGCAACGCGGCGTCAAGTCGTGTCACGTCAAAGGGCTGATCTTGGGAATGCAGCAGCAGGTCATAGAACCCCGCGTCACTTTGTTCATGGTCGTGCAGATGCGGGTTACACTTGAACGGGTGGCCATCGGGCAGCCGCGCATAGATCGCCTTGGCGCGACGCAGCCGATCCTTCGGGCTACCGTGCAGCAAGGCCCCGAATGCCGCCTGCAGCGGATAGACACCGGAACGCCCATACGGCGCATAGACCATCAGTCCGATCCCACCACCATCCGCCAACGCCCCCGCAAGGGCATTGAACCCCGCCTGCGGCTCCACCAGATGATGCAGAACCCCGCAACAATCGATGTAATCGAATTGCCCGTATTGGCGCGCATCCAACAGTGATCCGGTCTCGAACCTGATCCCCGTCAACCCGCGCGCTTCGGCCCGCGCCTCGGCCACCGCGCGCGCCGCCTCGGACATGTCCAGATAAGTGATCTCATAGGGCTTGCGTGCCGAGGTCAGCACCTGCGCCATCTGGATCAACGCATCGCCCGTGCCGCCCCCCGCCACCAGCGCGCGCAGCGGTCTGGACCAATCCCGCAGACCCGCGAACAGGAAATGGTCAATTTCCAGCGGGTGGCTGGGTGACCCGGTGATCAGCCGCTTGGCCTCATCGGCGGGGTCGCGTTCCGGATAGGGATAGGCCTCGTATTGCTCTGACACGCTCATGTGCTGCGCTCCGCGTCATGCCCGGAATGTTCATCCAGCAGCGCCATTTGCGTTGTGCTCAACTGCCCGATTGGCACCACCCATGTGTGGATCGAAAAGACGACAGCGTCCGTTCTTGGCAGGCGCAACAGGCACTGCCGCTCCGATCTCAGAAACTCCGGGCGTGCCTCTGGCCTCACGCGCGGTTTCGCCTCGGACGCGGGATGAAACAACGCAGGCGAGGCATAAAGCAGCGCGTTTTGCCGCCATAACGGCGTATCGGCGCGCAGATTGTCGAACAAACGCTGCACCCGTTTGGCCATCATGTCGTCGTAGGGGGCCACCGGGACATGAATGCGTGTCAGGGGCCGCCCGATCTTTTCCGCCAACGTCCACGATGCCGGGAAACACAGCACCGCCGCCGTCAGAACATGTTCGGTCCCATCCGCAGACCTTTGCAGGATACACAGGTCTTCCTGCACCAGCCGCGCCATGGTTCCCAACTTGTCATCGCTGTCCAACGCCACCGCCCGTCCATCAGGACAATGACAAACCCCGAACTCCAATCTGAATGCTGCTGCCCCGCGCACCCATTCCAGCACCGCCTCGTATAGCTCCTCAATCGCGGCTTCGGCCCCCGGCGTCACCGCCACCACGTCATCACGCCGTGTCGCCAGCAGCTCCTCCCGCAGGGCTATTTGCGCCCCGTAGGCATCGTCTTGCACCAACCACGCGCGCGGGTCGGTCATGGGCTGCACACCCGGCAACCGCCGTGTGGCGGCTTGGTTCCAGAACGCGGATGGCAGCGATGATTGACAGATATGTTCCAAATCCGACCCGTTTCATGCCGCGAACCGGCGGGCGGTTGGCGGTTTCCAAGCCCACGCTGACCCCCATCAACCGGGGAAGGAGAGCGTGATGAATGAAGCCTATCGTAGCGCAGAGCGCAAGATCGACCCGACCAAGGGCCATTTGCTACCCGACGGCACGCGCAACGACAATAACCGGATCGAGATCGGGCCGACCATGCTGGCCTATGACGAATGGGCAGAGGCGGGGCTAACGCTTCCCAACCTGCCGGTCATGCGGGCCTATCGTCTGCAGCGGTTGGTCGACCGCCTGATCGAACGTGACTGGGGCGGGGTTCTGATGTTCGACCCGCTCAACATCCGCTACGCCACCGACAGCACGAACATGCAGCTGTGGAACACCCATAACCCGTTCCGCGCCTGTCTGGTGACCGCCGATGGCCATATGGTGCTGTGGGACTACAAGAACTCTCCCTTCCTTGCCGATCACAATCCACTGGTCCGCGAGGTGCGCAGCGGTGCGTCGATGTTCTATTTCGCCACCGGAGATCATGGCCACAAAGCCGCCGATGCCTTCGCAGATCAGGTGGTCGAGGTGATGGCGGCCCATGTCGGCACCAACATGCGGCTGGGGGTCGACAAGATCTTGCTGCATGGGGCCCGCGCGCTGGAGGCGAAGGGCTTCACATTGCTTGACGGGGAGGAGTGCACCGAAAAGGCCCGTTCGATCAAAGGCCCGGACGAAATCCTTGCGATGCGTTGCGCCATGCACGCCTGCGAGGCGGCCATCGCCGAGATGGAGGTCGCCTGCGAACCCGGCATGTCTGAAGATGGCATATGGGCCGTGCTGCACGCCGAGAACATCAAGCGGGGCGGCGAATGGATCGAAACCCGATTGCTGGCTTCGGGTCCCCGCACCAATCCGTGGTTTCAGGAATGCGGCCCACGCGTTGTGTGCAACAACGAAATCGTGGCCTTCGACACCGACCTGATCGGCAGCTACGGGATGTGCGTCGACATCTCGCGGACATGGTGGGTGGGTGACGCCAGCCCGCGCCCCGACATGATCGCCGCCATGCGCCACGGCGTCGAACACATCATGACCAACATGGACCTGCTCCGCCCCGGCGTCTCATTCCGCGATCTTGTACACAAGGGCCACCAACTCGACGCGAAATATGACCAACGCAAATATTCCTGCCGTTTTCATGGGGTTGGTCTTTGCGACGAATGGCCCATCATCGTCTACCCCGACAAATATGAAGACGGCGCATTCGAGGCCGAGGTCCAGCCGGGAATGACCTTCTGCGTCGAGGCCCTGATTGGCGAAGAGGGCGGCGATTTCTGCATCAAGCTGGAAGATCAGGTGCTGATCACCGAGGATGGATATGAGAATTTGACCCACTATCCGTTTGACGCAAGCCTGATGGGGGGCTGAGCGGCATGAAGGGTCTGGGAGAACCGTCTCAGGCTGCGGCGACAGACGCCAGAACAAGCCCCTCGCGCACCGTCAGCGACCGACAGAATGCCGGGCCGAACGCTGAAAGATCACGAACCAGGTCGGGAAACAGAAAACAGATCTCGGCCCGTGCCCCCGCCTCCAGCGCGCCCTGCGCCATGGCGGCCGGCAAAAGCGTTTCGCATTCCAATCCGTCGGCAAGGACCGTGTGGTGGGCGTCAAGCAAGATGTGATAGTAATCAACGCCCTGCCCCGCGCCGCGTGCCACGACCGTCTTGCCGTCGACCAGCGACTTGGCCGGCACCAGCACCTTCGCTTCACCAAACAAGAGTTCGGCCCGCCACCCCTGCACCAATACCGCGTGCTGCGGTGACAGGACCACGTCGCGGGTCGGCACGGCAAGGCCAAAGGCCCCCGCCCGCACGATGATCGGGCGCAGATGCGGATGCTCGGCAAGGTCATCAGGCCCAAGCGCACGGTTGCCAATCCACCGGATCGGGCGGTCGACCCCGTCACCGCAGGTCACAAGATCACCCGCCGACAGCGTCTCGATCGGTCGGATGCCTTGCGGTGTGGAAATACCGGTTCCCGCGCCAAAGCAGACCACCGTCGCCGTGCCGCTCGCATTGCTCGATATCGGATTGATGACAAGGGTATGGGGCTGCCCGTCGGATCCCGTAAAGGTGAAGGTATAGACACCGCCAGTGATCGAAACGGAATCATAATTCTTCACATCGAAGGTATCGCCTGGATCCATGCTTTTGACGATGATGTTGAAACTGTTGTCGAAATTCGACAGATTGATGTTGAAGACGTCATCGCCACCCGGTCCCTCACCGGGATTTCCCGGCGATCGCATGCCAAACTTTGCCACCATGAAGGTCCGGCCCTCGATAT
>JAFMHK010000031.1 GCA_017854585.1 Paracoccaceae bacterium | reverse complement strand
ATTGGTGCGGGTGAAGGGACTCGAACCCCCACGCCATAGGCGCCAGAACCTAAATCTGGTGCGTCTACCAATTCCGCCACACCCGCAACACGGACGCTGTAGCAAAGCCCAAGTCAGGATGCGAGCGGGAATTCATGCAGGCCCTCTTCCGGCCCCTCATGGCCCTGTTAAGGATGTGTTCATGCATGCGGCGCAATCTGACCGGCATGTCACAGTCAGACCTTCCACTGCACCGAACTTGCACAAACTGCTGTGCCAGATTGCCGTTTTGCCATAGCCTGACCAGACGAATGACCGTGGCCACAGACGCCCGGCAGAAACGAGCAGGACAGATAACATGACCCAGCACTTTCAGGGGCGGTCGCAGACGCGACTCCGTTCACAAGGCGACTCCCTTTCCGCCGCCGTGCCCATGGGCACCGAAATCCTGACGATGGATGGTGTGCTTCCGGTGGAGTTTCTGGAGGTGGGCGATCGGATCATCACACGGTCATCCGGCGCGCTTCGCCTGCGGGGCATCGTGCGCCAGAAGACGCCCGCCGACCTGCGTTTGGTGCACATCACGCCGGACGCGCTGGGGGGCAAACCCGATTGTGAAACGCTCCTTCCACCGCAGCAGCGCATCTTGATCCGCGATTGGCGCGCCAAGGCCCTTTGGGGCGCCGAACAGGCCCGCGTCGCCGCCGCCCGGCTGATCGATGGCGAATTCATCAAGTGGAGCGACAAGCGCCCCGCGGCCCTCTTTTCGCTGCACTTCGCCCGGGCCGAGGTCATTTACGCCAACGGGCTGGAACTGGTGACAGCACCCCTGACGATGCCCGCCCGCTAAGGCACCAGCGGCGCGCTTCTGAAACACCATGGGCCGCCCCGCGCAGACACCTGCGGGGGCTGCTACCGCATCGCAAGCGTGCCCAACACCTTGGGCAATATCTCCGGTAGATCCTCGGCGATCAGTCCCGGGCCGAATGCACGCGCGCACTCCACGTGCAGCCAAGCCGCTGTTTCCGCCGCCCGCGTGGCGTCAAATCCCCGCGCCAGCAGACCGGTGACAAACCCCGCCAACACATCGCCCGATCCCGCAGTTGCCAGCCATGGGGCGGCACGCGCATGCGCGGCTTCATTGATCGCGAGCCGACCGCTTGCATCGGAAATCACCGTATCCGGCCCCTTGAGCAAGACAACACAACCGGCGCGCGCCGCCGCCGCGCGACAGGCCTCCATCCTCGCCTCGCCATGTCCGTTGTCGGAGGCGGCAGGCAGTCGCGCGGCAATGTCGGGAAACAGCCTTGCGAATTCACCCCCATGCGGGGTCAGCACCACGTTCCCATGTGTCAGGGCAAACAACGTCGCGGCGTCATCCGCAAAGGCGCTCAGGGCATCGGCATCCAGAACCACCGCGCGCGGTGGGCGCTCCGCATCACGCGGCGTCAATGCACACGCCACCAAGGCCCGTGCCCCCTGCCCCAGCCCCAATCCCGGCCCAAGGCAAACGGCATTCAGACGGGCATCATCCAGCAGCGCCGCCAACGCGCCCGCATCGTCGCAACGCCTCAGCATGATCGCCGTCAACTGCGCCGCGCATTCCGCCATAGCGGGTTCCGGTGCCGCCACCGTCACCAACCCGGCGCCGATCCGCAAAGCCCCACGTGCCGCCAACCGCGCAGCCCCAGTGCGCCCCATGCCACCTGACACGATCAACGCATGGCCATGGTCGTATTTGTGATCCGCAGGCGATTTGCGTAGCGCGTCGACCATCGCGGGCCCGCCCGTCACCTGTCGCGCAGCACGGTAAGTCATCGTCTCATCCCCCAAGAAATGAAATCGCAGCGCATCACAGACCAATATCCTTCACAACCACCTTGCCGCTCACCTCTGGCCCCGCACCTTCAACATGGCCCTTTTTCAAGGCGTGAAATGTCACGGTCAGATCGGCGACCAATGGAAACACGGAAAGCCGCTCGCCGGTATCCGCGTCAACACCGCTCAGGATATCGACAGCCACCAACCGGTTTTGCGGATCCCTCCGCGCGTCGGAAATACTCTCGAACGCGGCAACGACCTCCCTTGGCAACGGGCGGGTCAGACCGATGCCAAAGACCGCGTCGATCCAGACGTCCACCGCAGGGTCCGCCAAGCGCATATCGCGCCCGTCTTGGGGCACGATGGGTGACACCGCGCCGCCGCTGGCGATCCATCTTTCGGCGTTGGCCTTGGCGTCTGGCGGCAGATTTTGCAGATCACCGTAGAAGAACACCTCCACCTCCCAACCCCTTTGGGCCAGCAGCCGCGCGATGACAAAGCCATCGCCGCCATTGTTTCCGGGCCCCGCAAGGACCCCGGCGCGCCTGTGTCCATCCCACAATTCGGGCCATTCCTGAAAGATCGCGTCAACGACGCCATGGCCCGCGCGCTCCATCAACGCCCGTCCCGTAACCTTCCCGGCGGCAATCGCCGCGCCTTCCGTGGCCCGCATCTGTGCGGCCGTCAGTGCATCGCCCATCTTTCCGCCTTACCCGATTCAATATTGCACATTTTTTATGCTAACTGCTCATTTCGTAATCTGCCCAAGGGGAATCCCCCGGCCCACGCGGCTCACTCCACGCTACGCGATTGCCCGTCCACGCACAAAGTGGTGTCACGGGCCGCAGCAGAGATGGCAGGAGGAGTCGGCCCCGTGAAAAAGATCGAAGCGATCATCAAGCCCTTCAAACTCGATGAGGTGAAGGAAGCGCTGCAGGAGATCGGCATTCAGGGCCTCAGTGTCACGGAAGTCAAAGGATTTGGCCGTCAAAAGGGCCACACCGAGCTTTATCGCGGCGCCGAATACGTGGTGGATTTCCTCCCCAAGGTGAAAATCGAGGTGGTGTTGTCGGACGATATGGCCGACGCCGCCGTCGACGCCATTATCGCTGCTGCGAAAACCGATAAGATCGGCGATGGCAAAATATTCATTTCCGACATCAGCCAGGCGATCCGCATTCGCACCGGCGAAACCGGCGACGAAGCGATCTGAGCCGATGCAAGAACACCGCGTGGCCCTGCCGCCACGCCAACCGCAAGACCAACGACCGCAAGGGAAGTCAGCATGAGCAATGATACTGTTTTGAAAATGATGAAGGACGAGGATGTCGAATACGTCGATATTCGCTTCACCGACCCCCGTGGCAAGCTGCAGCACGTAACCGTCATGGCCGATCAGGTCGATGAGGATTTCCTTGAAGAAGGCTTCATGTTCGACGGCTCGTCCATCGCTGGCTGGAAAGCAATCAACGAGTCGGACATGAAGCTGATGCCCGACACCGAAAGTGCCTATATCGACCCCTTCTATGCGGAAAAGACGCTTTGCCTGCATTGCACCGTGGTCGAGCCCGACACCGGCGAGCCCTACAGCCGCGACCCCCGCGGCACCGCGATCCTTGCCGAGGCGTATCTGAAATCCTCTGGCATCGGCGACACGGCCTACATGGGTCCCGAAGCCGAATTCTTCTTGTTCGATGACGTTCGCTTTTCGAACACCATCAACAAGGTTTCCTACGAGGTCGATGCACAGGACGCGTCCTGGAACAGCGACACCCAGTACGAAATGGGCAACATGGGCCATCGTCCGGGCATCAAGGGCGGCTATTTCCCCGTGAACCCGACCGACTCGGCACAAGATCTGCGCTCCGAAATGCTGTCCACGATGAAACGGATGGGCATGAAGGTCGACAAGCACCACCACGAGGTGGCGTCGTGCCAGCACGAACTGGGCCTGATCTTCGGGTCGCTGACCAAGCAGGCCGATGAACTGCAGAAATACAAGTACGTGATCCACAACGTGGCCCACGCCTACGGCAAATCCGCCACCTTCATGCCCAAGCCCATCGCGGGCGACAACGGCACCGGCATGCACGTGAACATGTCGATCTGGAAGGACGGCAAGCCGCTGTTCGCGGGCGACCAATACGCCGACCTGTCGATGGAAGCGCTTTATTTCATCGGTGGCCTGCTCAAGCACGCCAAGGCCCTGAACGCCTTCACCAACCCGTCGACCAACAGCTACAAGCGCTTGATCCCCGGTTTCGAGGCACCCGTTCTGCGCGCCTATTCCGCACGCAACCGGTCTGGCTGCGTCCGTATCCCGTGGGCGGAATCCCCCAAGGCCAAGCGGGTCGAGGCACGCTTCCCCGATCCGTCCTCGAACCCCTACCTGTGCTTCTCGGCACTGCTGATGGCGGGCCTCGACGGGATCATCAACAAGATCCACCCCGGCGATCCGTCGGACAAGGATCTGTACGATCTGCCCCCGGAAGAGCTGGCCGGCATCCCCACGGTTTGCGCCTCCCTGCGCGAAGCCATGGAAGAGCTGGAGAAGGACCACGAGTTCCTGTTGGCGGGCGGCGTGTTCACCAAGGACCAGATCGAGGGTTACATGGAGCTCAAGTGGGAAGAGATCTACGCCTACGAGCACACACCGCACCCGATCGAATTCCAGATGTATTACTCCTGCTGATCGGTAGGCAGACATATACAAGAAAGGGGCGCCAGAAATGGCGCCCCTTTTTCGTTATGCTCAGATTCCTGCGGCTGGTGTTTCATGTGCCGGGACCGGGCATCGGGGGCTGAACAGTGCCCTCTGACCTCGAAAAATATCTAAATCCCCACGGCCCGAACCGGTGCGGCGCCGCATAACGGCGCAGTGTCGCGCGATATCGCTAGAACCGCATAAACCGCCGCGCCGTGCGCATGAATGACCGGTTGCGCCCCTGCGATTGGCTGACCTGCGCGCGCTGTTCGGGGGTCATGTCCTGTTCGCGGGTCGTGCCGCGCGTGGCACGGTTCACGCCCGCATTGATGCCGATATTCACGACACGGCGCACCACCTGATTGATGATCATGTTCAAGATACGGTCCATGGGTCTACAAGCTCCCTCTCAGTGGCTTTTGATGTTGGCCTACCGCACATTTGCGGCAGATTTCTGGCGGTGATCTCAATCTTCGAACATGTCGCCGGTATCATCCTCATCCATCAGGTCCTGCGCATCGTCGTCATCGCCTGTCGGTCCCGGCACCAATCCGTGCGGCGCGCGGCTATCCAGCAAACCGGCCTCCCGCAACTCCTTCAGGCCCGGAAGGTCGCGCGCGCTTTCCAACCCGAAATGATCCAGAAACCCCTCGGTCGCCACATAGGTCACGGGCCGACCGGGCGTCATCTTGCGGCGGCCAAACCGGACCCAGCCCAGTTCGATCAATTGATCCACCGTGCCACGCGACACCGATACGCCACGGATCTCCTCGATCTCGGCCCGTGTCACAGGTTGATGATAGGCAATGATCGCCAGCGTCTCGATCGCCGCGCGCGACAGTTTGCGCTGCTCGACCGTTTCCTTCTGCATCAAGTAGCTCAGGTCTCCCGCGGTGCGGATGGCCCACGCATCGCCCACCTTGGCAACGCTTACCCCGCGCCCCTCATAGCGCTTTCGCAGCCCCACCAGCGCCTCGGCCGGATCGCAGCCATGCGGCATCCGCGCGGCCATCTGGCGCAAGTTCAGCGGCTCGGCGCTGGCGAACAACATCGCCTCGATCATCCGCTCCTGTTCACCCAGAGGCGGCGCATGAAACAACGTCTTCTCGCGCTCATCGCTCATGGCTCATCCCTCCGCCGCAGATGAATGGGGGCAAAGGTATCGGCCTGCCGCAGGTCGACCTTGCCCGCCTTCGCAAGTTCCAGCGCCGCCGCAAAATTGGACGCCGTGGCCGAACGGCGCTTTTTCGGGTCCATCTGCCAGCCGTCAGGCAAATAGCTTGCGATATCCGTCCAATCGCCCGCGAACCCAATCATCCCCCGAAGCCGGTCCAACGCCTCTTCCATGGTATAGACACTGTCCCGGTCCATGACGAACGGGCGAAATTCATCGCGGGTCCGGATCCGGGCATAGGCCTGCATCAGCTCCAGCAGACTGGCGGTATAGGTGATCTTGCGGATCGTCCCAACCTCTTCCGGCAGGCCGCGCGGGAACCGGTCTTGCCCAAGGCGGTCGCGCGCCATCAGGTTGGCGGCACGCTCCCGCATCGCGGCCAATCGCTCCAACTGAAAGGCCAGATGCGCGGCCATGTCTTCACCACTGGGGCCTTCGTCCGTCGGGTCCGGCGGCAACAACAGGCGTGATTTCAGAAACGCCAGCCACGCCGCCATCACCAGATAATCGGCGGCCAGTTCGATCCGAAGCGATTTCGCCTCTTCGACAAATCCCAGATATTGTTCGGCCAGTTTCAAGATGCTGATCTTGCGCAAATCCACCTTCTGGGTGCGCGACAAGGTCAGCAGCAGGTCCAGCGGGCCTTCAAACCCGTCCACATCGACGATCAGTGCCTCTGCCGCACGGCGTTCGCCGACGGCATCCCAGTCATCGGTATTGGCCGAAATCGGCGTATCAGACATAGACCTGGCCCCTCAGCAGGGCGTCAAGTTCCGCCTCTGCCCCGGCGATGTCAAGCGGCAGGGGCGCGCCCCGCGCAGCCAACGCCGCATCCGCCCGCCGCACGGCCAGCACGCTCAATCCTCCCGCGGCGGTCACAACGGCCTCCATCTCGGCCATGTCGCCGTTACAATGCAAGATCACGTCAACGCCTGCCGCGATGGCCCGCGTCGCCCGTTCGCCAATTGGCCCCGGCAGCGCCCCCATCGACAGATCGTCTGTCATCAACAGGCCCTGAAATCCGATCTGTTCCCGGATCAGTGCAATCATCACGGGCGAAAACGTGGCCGGAAGATCGGGGTCCAGCGCATCATAAACCAGATGTGCCGTCATCCCCATCGGCAGGTCGCACAGCGCCGCAAACGGCGCGAAATCCGTGGACGTCAGCGCATCGCGCCCCGCAGCAACGCGCGGCAGGTCCAAGTGGCTGTCGACTGTGCTGTCGCCATGGCCGGGGATATGTTTGAGCACTGGCAAGACACCGCCCACCAACAGGCCCTCGGCCACCGCGCGGGCCACACCTACAACCGCATCCGGCTTGAAGCCATAAAGCCGGTTCTTCAAGAAGGGGTGCGTCTTGTCGCGCGCGACATCGGCCAACGGCGCGCAATTCACGTCAATGCCCACATCACGCAGCTCCGCGGCAATCAAACGTGATCGCAGATACATCGACCGGGCCGCCCCGGCCGGGCCTGCCTCCATCACCTGATCCAGCGCTGGCCGCCATGCCCGCCAATGGGGTGGCCACATCCGTTGCACCCGCCCCCCTTCCTGATCGATCAGGATGGGCGCATCGCGGCCAACGGCATCGCGCAACGCGCGGGTCAACTGGCGCACCTGTTCAGGGGTTTCGATATTGCGGGCAAAAAGGATAAAGCCCCAAGGCTGGGTCGCTGCAAAAAATGCGGCTTCGTCCGCGCCCAGCACCGGGCCCGCGCATCCCAGAATGGTGGCCGACTGACCCACCGCCGTCAGCGCACCGTCACGGGAATGCACGCCGCGCCCTGTGCCAGCAATGCCGTGCAGAACCGACGCGCATCGCTCAGGTCGTCAAACCCATGTGCCCGCAGCCGCACAAAGGGGCGCCCGCCAGATGTCGCCTCTTGCAGGACCCGCGCCCGCCCGGCAAAGAAATCCGGGAACTGGCTACTCAGACGCGCCCATTCGCTGCGCGCCGTGTCCATGTCGTCAAACGCCCCCAATTGCACCAGCCGCGTGCCTTCGGGCAACGTGTCCGCGTTCATCTCTGCAGAACCCGCCACCGCGCCATCTTCGGGTGCAACAAGTGCATCGATCGAGGCAACGCGCAGATCCACGGGCCGCTCTTGGGGGCGCGGCGACCGGCGCACACCGGGGACGGACACGGGAAGGATACGAATTTCGGCGGCGTCCGGTGCCAGAGCGGTTGGGATCACGTCGGTCTCGGCCTGACCCGATGGCTCCTCCACCACTGTCGGCTCAAGCGGCGCAGCCCCCCGGATCAAGCGATCGATCAGGGCCTGCGTTTCCGCGTTGGCGTCCGTCAGGGGCGGGGCCACCGCCGCAAGCTGGGGCGTACTGGCCGACGCAATGTCGATCTCTTCCAATTCCACGGGCGGTGGGGCCAAGACGATCCGATCCGGGCCGGGCGCCGCCTCTTGCCCCTCCGCGATCCGGTTCACCGCCAGCCCCTGATGTTCGGCCTGCGCACCACCGGGATCAGCGGGCGACACCCGCATAGGTCCCTCCAACGCCCGGATGACCGGCACGCCGGACACGTCGCGCATGGTCAATTGCCAAGCCCAGACACCCATGCCCACAACCAGCCCCAGCGACACGATCGCGCCGGCCCAGTTGACAATCAATCCCACGCGGGACGGGTCAGCCCCCGCAGGCGCCGCAGCGCGATAGGGGCTGTCGTCCTCAAAATATTCGATATCCGCCATGCCTGTCCTCTTGTCCCCGGAACGGGCAGAGAACCCCGAAGGGTGCCATCGCCGGGTCTTAACTTTCCTGCTCGATCCCCGATGGCGTGGCTTATGCCTTACATCTTATCCACAGGGGTTACGCCCAAGATACCAAGACCGTTGGAAATAACAATCGCCACGGACCGAATCAGCGCAAGTTTTGCTGCTGTTGCGGCTTTGTCATCCTCTTGCAGGAAGCGCAGGGCCGGCGCGGCGTTGCCCTTGTTCCACAATCCGTGAAAGTCCGACGCCACATCATAGAGGTAGAATGCCACCCGATGCGGCTCATGCGTTTGCGCCGCAACCTCGACCAGACGCGGCCATTCCGCCAGTTTGGCCACCAGACCCAGTTCGGCAGGGTCCGCGATCGCGGACAGATCGGCAGGCGTCGCGCCTGCGGCCATCCCGGCCTCGTCAGCCTTGCGCAACACCGATTGGATGCGCGCGTGGGCGTATTGCACATACCAGACGGCGTTTTCCTTGGATTGCTCGGTCACCTTGTCCACGTCGAAATCCAGCGGCGCATCGTTCTTGCGGGTCAGCATGACAAAACGCGTCACATCCGGCCCCACCAGATCCACCACGTCGCGCAGCGTCACAAACGTGCCTGCGCGCTTCGACATCTTCAATTCTTCCTCGCCCCGCCGCAGCTTGACCAGCTGCGTCAGCTTGATATCCAGCGGCACCCGATTGTCCGACAGGGCCGCAACGGCCGCCTTCATCCGTTTGACATAGCCGCCATGGTCCGCGCCAAACACATCAATAAGTTCGTCGAACCCCCTGCAAATCTTATCAAAATGATATGCGATGTCAGGGGCGAAATAAGTCCATGCGCCGTCCGATTTCATGACCGGGCGGTCGACGTCATCGCCAAAATCGGTCGATTTGAACAAAGTCTGAACGCGCGGCTCCCAGTCCTCGGGCAGCTTGCCCTTGGGCGGCTCCAGCGTGCCCTCATAGATCAGGCCTTTGCTGCGCAGATCGTCGATCGCCGCCTCGATCCGGCCCGTGCCATAAAGCGATTTTTCGCTGTAGAACACGTCCATCTGCACGCCCAGCGCCGCCAGATCCTCGCGGATCAGGGCCATCATGGCATCGGTCGCAAAGCTGCGCACATCCTCCAGCCAGACGGCTTCCTTCTTTCCCACAAAGGCGTCGCCGACCTTGGCCTTCAACGCCTGCCCCACCTCGATCAGGTAATCGCCGGGATAGGTGCCATCGACAAAGGCCACTTTCTGGCCATGCGCCTCCAGATACCGCAGGTAAACCGACCGCGCCAACACATCGACCTGCCCGCCGCCGTCGTTGATGTAATATTCCCGCGTGACATCGTAGCCCGTGAAATCCATCAGGCTCGCCAGCGCATCACCAAAAACCGCGCCGCGTGTATGGCCCACGTGCAACGGTCCCGTGGGGTTCGCGCTGACGTATTCGACATTGACCTTGCGCCCCTGCCCCACGGCAGATCGGCCATAGGCCGCCCCATCCGCCAGCACGCCCCGAATGACGTTGCGCCATGTGTCCGCCGACAGCCGCAGGTTCAAGAAACCCGGCCCCGCCACCTCGGCGCTGACGATACGCGGATCGGCGGCCAGCAAGCCGGCCAGCGTTTCGGCAATGTCGCGCGGTTTCAGCCCGGCGGGCTTGGCCAGCACCATGGCCGCATTCGTCGCCATGTCGCCATGCGCCGCATCGCGGGGCGGTTCTACCGCGACACCGGCCATCGACAGGTCCGGCGGCAACTGCCCGTCGCGGGTCATTGCGGCAAGGCTCTGCAGGACAAGCGCATGGATATCGGCAAAAACGGTCATCATCAGGCCTCAGGTTGGGTTGTTCGGCGGTGTAGCATGGACGCCGCCAAGGTCAATTGGCCTTTACCCGCGCGGCCTTGGCAGGCCCGCTGCGGCGTGCGTGTGTCGACGGCGCTGTCCTTTGCGGATCAGGGGCCGCAATAATAGTAGGTGAATGTATACCCATCATTGCTCAAGATCAGGTTCGGCCCGGCGGCCTGCAGCGTATAGGTGGTGGTGAACCGCTGTCCCTCGCCATCGCAAATCGCATCGTAGGCCACCGCACCCGGCCGGTTCGCAACACCCCTTGCGTTGCTCAGCGCGCAGGCTGACTCAAAGAACGACAGATACCCCGGCGAGACCCGCACAACCGCAGAGGATTGCGGCACCCGACAACCACCTTCCTCGTAGAGCCCATTGGCCACCTGCGACTGCGCCGCCAGTGGAAGCAAGACGGCCAGCGCCGCCAGTTTCAACACCTTGTCCATGATCAATCCCCTTGGTTCAGCGCGCAAGATGCCAGCTTCGGGCGCCGCAAGCCACCCCTACGGCCGCATTCAGTCCAGCCCTGCCGCTTGGGGCCGCGCGCCACTGCGAAAGCGGTGCCCGACGCCGCCGCCTCTAGGGATCGCAGCGGGCCGAATACGCACCACCGCCCTTACCCAACAGGCGGGCGTGGGATTGGATCGCAAAGCGGTCCGTCATGCCCGAGATATAATCGCACACAATCCGCGCCAACGCCGTTTCACCCCGAACATCTTCCACATCCTTGCGCCACTGTTTTGGCAGGTTTTCAGGGTGCGCCATGAAGAACGGAAAGAGGTCGTTGACCACATCCGTCACCTCCGCCCGCATCTCCAAGACCGTCGGCGCGCGGTACATGCGATGATACAAGAATTCACGTATCACTTTAAGTTCATCAAACAAGATACTGGAAAACCTTATTATCGGGCGTCCCGTCTGGCGGATGTCCTGGGCTGACCGTGGGTCCAACGCGGCAAGTTCCGCCTGCGCATACCCGATCACGTCTTCCACCAGTATCCCGAAGAACCGGCGCAACGCCTCGTGCCGCCGACGGTAATAGTTCAGCCCCGGATAGCTGGCATCGACCGCCGCGAAGCAGCGGTCGAGAATCGGCAATGCCGCCAGTTCATCGGTCGAAAACAACTCGGCCCGCAACCCGTCGTGCAGGTCATGGTGGTTATAGGCCACATCGTCGGAAATGGCCGCAACCTGCGCCTCGGCGCTGGCGTGGGTGCTCAATTCCAGATCATGCCGCCGTGTGTAAGCCGCCAAAGCCCACGGCACTGGCGGCGCGACAGGCCCGTTATGCTTGGCAAGCCCCTCAAGCGTTTCCCACGTCAGGTTCAGCCCGTCGAAATCGGCGTAGTGGCGTTCAAGATGCGTGACGATGCGGATCGCCTGCGCGTTGTGATCAAACCCGCCATAGGGGGCCATCAGCGCGCCCAGCGCGTCCTCTCCCGTGTGGCCAAAGGGCGTGTGCCCCAGATCATGGGCCAAGGCCACCGCCTCGGTCAGTTCTTCGTTCAGGCCAAGCGCGCGCGCGATTGTCCGCGCCACCTGCGCCACCTCCAGCGAATGAGTCAGACGGGTGCGATAATAATCACCTTCATGCTCCACGAAGACCTGCGTCTTGTGCTTGAGCCGCCGAAATGCCGACGCATGGATGATCCGGTCGCGGTCGCGCTGAAAACATGAACGAAAGGTGCTTTCCTCTTCGGGGAATAGTCGCCCCCGGCTTTGGGCGGGGTCACAGGCGTAACTCGCGGGCATCCAGGCCTCCTTGTCGGGCGTCCAACCCTTCCATATATTGCGTAGCAGTCAAATGCGACTGTTGAGAGGATCCCTACCATGACGATGACCCTCACGCTGCCCCCCCGCGTCACGCCCCGCGCCTTTGCGCGTCTGGCGGAAATCAATGCGGCGGCCGACGAGGCAAAGGCCCTGCGTGTGGCCGTCGAGGGCGGCGGGTGCTCTGGGTTTCAATACGAAATCAAGCTTGATGATGCCACGGATGATGATCTGATCCTGGAGGCTGACGGGCAGAAGGTCGTCGTCGACAGCGTGTCACTGCCCTTTCTGGCCGATGCGGTCATCGATTTTTCCGAGGAATTGATCGGCGCGCGATTTGTGATCGACAATCCGAACGCCAGTTCATCGTGCGGATGTGGAACATCGTTCTCGATGTAGCGCGCCCGTGCGGGGCGCGGATGCCTCCCACAACCATATTGCAGGAATGAAGATCGGCCCGTCAGGCTTGATCGGGATCAACGCGGATAACAGGCCGGGTTGATACGGTGTTG
This sequence comes from Paracoccaceae bacterium, assembly GCA_017854585.1. Lineage (GTDB taxonomy): Bacteria > Pseudomonadota > Alphaproteobacteria > Rhodobacterales > Rhodobacteraceae > JAFMHK01. The sequence goes on along the minus strand of JAFMHK010000031.1, from coordinate 19,530 downwards.
CGCACAACAAGGAGTGCGCCAATGACCAGCCGAAAATTTGACAGCCACCGCGAAGCCGAAAACCTGATGGTGATGGAGACCACCGGCCAGATCGATGCCATCGGCATGGAAGTTGCCCTGACCATGTTGTCCGAACAGATGATCGGGATGCATCATGGCGGCATCTTGATGCGGGCGCATGACGTGCAATGGCCCACCCTCGGTGCGATCGCGGTCGAACTGCGCCATTGGGCGCAACTGATGGCCCTGATCCAAAAGGTCGACAAGGTGGCGCTGATCACCAATCAAGATTGGCTGCGGCGGGCCGCCGCCATCGAAAGCGCGGTCATCCCCAACCTTGTGATCAAATCCTTCGGACCGGAGGATGAGGCAGCCGCGCGCGCATGGCTGGACGTCCCGCTGTCGGCGGATGCGACCGCCGGATAGCCTGATCGTGGGCGGTGCTAGATGCCCGGCGCACGCGGTTTGGGCGGGTTCGGCCGGGGTGGTTTGGGCCCGGCCGCCTTGGGCATGACCGCGTCGCTGCGCTCTACGCCCTGATCGGCGTCGGGGCGCGGCAGGGCCAGCGTTTCATCGGCGAACTGATCCGGCGCTTCGGGCAGGATGTGGCCTGTTTCCGGGTCGATCGTCACCCGGGGTTTGGCGGGCAGATCATCAATCATGGCGTTCAATTCGGAAACCAGTCGGTCGAACCGGACGCGGAGTTTTTCGGGCCTTGTCGCCGCCGTGCGGTCACCGAATAAAAAATTGAGCATGATTCCCCCATGAATTGCGCGCCCAAGGATCAATCTAGCAAGCAAGCCGTCCGTTAAAAGGTGATAATCCCGCGCGTCCGCAGATCGGCAAGGCATCGCTTGCGAGCGGGGCTATTTCACGTAATACCGGGGGGAAACGGGGATGGGCCATGAAAATAGCAACCTTCAACATCAACGGGATCAAGGCGCGCGCAAATGCGTTGGCCGATTGGCTGGACGAGGCAAAACCGGACATTGCGGTGCTGGAGGAAATCAAGTCAGCCGATGAAAGCTTTCCGCGCGAAATCATCGAAGATCGCGGTTATAACCTTGAAACACATGGTCAAAAATCCTTCAACGGTGTTGCGATACTGTCGAAATTTCCGCTGGAGGATGTCGTGCGCGGCCTTCCGGGCGATGACACCGATGAACAGGCCCGTTGGATCGAGGCAACGGTGACAGGCAGCAATCATGCAATCCGGGTCTGCGGGTTGTACCTGCCCAATGGCAACCCGGCGCCGGGCCCGAAATATGATTACAAACTGGCATGGATGGCCCGGATGGAGGCGCATGCCGCCGCTCTTTTGCGGACCGAAATGCCGGTGATCATGGCCGGGGACTACAACATCATCCCACTAGATCAGGACGCCGCGCGCCCCGAGGCATGGCGCGAGGATGCGCTGGCGCTGCCGCAAAGCCGGGCGGCCTTTCGCCGGATCGTCAACCAAGGCTGGACCGATGCGTTTCGCGCACGCAACACCGCCGATGGCCAATACAGTTTCTGGGATTATCAGGCCGGGGCCTATAATCGCAATGACGGCATCCGCATCGACCACCTTCTGCTAAGCCCGCAGGCCGCCGACCTTTTGACGGACGCGCAGATCGACGCCCATGTCCGGGGCCGCGAGAAGCCGTCGGATCATGTTCCCGTGTGGATCGACTTGGCCGCTTAACGGAAAATTAAAGGTTACGAAAAAACGTGATTTGGCGATTTTTTGTAACCTATATCGCATTCGTGACCGCCGCGGCTGGCGGAAATTCTTGCAGATATCCATCGTCCTTGCCAGACAGCGAGGAGGTCGTAACATCGGTGTCACACAACAAAGATAACAGAGCCGCGGGGCAGCACTGCTGACCTGCCAACTCAACGGACAAAAACGTCGCGCAGGCACATGGCGCGACCGGAGGAGAGACCAATGACTTTCAAGATTCTTGTCGCAGCAACTGCGGCCAGTCTATTTGCGTTGAGCGCCCATGCGCAGGACCGGACCGAGATTGAATTCTGGCATGCAATGGGCGGCGCCTTGGGCGAACGGGTCGACCAGTTCGCAATCGATTTCAATGCCTTGCAGGATCGGTTTACGGTGGTTCCCGTCTATCAGGGCAACTACACCGAAACGATGACCGCCGCGATCGCAGGTTTCCGCGCTGGGACACAGCCCCATATCGTGCAGGTCTTCGAAGTCGGCACTGCCACGATGATGGCCGCTGCCGGGAACGGCGCAATCTATCCCGTCCACCAGCTGATGGAAGATACCGGCGTCGCATTCGACGAGGCATCCTATCTCCCCGCTGTGATCTCGTATTATTCCGATACCGACGGCAACCTGTTGTCGCTGCCCTTCAACTCGTCGACCCCGGTAATGTGGTACAACCGTACGCTTTTCGAAGAGAACAACCTTGAGGTTCCCGCCACTTGGGACGAGGTTGTCAACGTCTCGCGCGTGCTGCGTGATGCGGGGGTGGCATCGCCCTTCGGCATGGGATGGCAAAGCTGGACCCAGATCGAGAACTTCTCGGCATGGCACGATCTGCCGATCGGCACACTGGAGAACGGCTTTGGCGGCACCGCGACCGAGTTGACCATCAACAACCCGGGCGTTGTCGGCCACATTCAGCGGCTGGCCGACATGGCCGAAGAAGGCCTGTTCACCTATGGCGGGCGTCGCGGAGACAGCGCGCCGATGTTCGTGAACGGCGATACGGCAATGTGGATCAACTCCAGCGCCTATTACGGTGACTTCGCAAACGATATCACCGAGTTCGAGTTCGGCATTGCCCAGCTGCCGCTGGACACCAGCCTGCGCGATACGCCGCAGAACTCCATCATCGGCGGCGCGACCCTGTGGGTCCTGCAGGGTCATGATGCAGCGGAATACGAAGGTGTGGCCGCGTTCCTTGCGTTCCTGTCGACCGCCGAACAACAGGCCAACTGGGCCGAGGGCACCGGTTATGTTCCGATCACCACCGCCGCCTATGACCTGATGACCGAGCGCGGTTTCTTTGATGCGAACCCCGGAACCGACACCGCCATCATCCAGTTGAGCCTGAACCAGCCAACCGCCAACAGCCGTGGCCTGCGGTTTGGCAACTTCGTGCAGATCCGCGACATCATCAACGAAGAGTTGGAGGCCGTCTGGTCCGGCCAGAAGACGGCTGAGGAAGCGATGAACGCCGCAGTTGCGCGTGGCAACGTCGAGCTGCGCCGCTTCGAAGCCGCCAACTGATCTGACGACCGCCAGAACCGGCCGGGCCCTTTCCGGCCGGTTCTTTCAACCAACGCAGGCTTCCCATGCAAAAACGTGTCGTCTTTCGCAATCGCTGGTTGCCATATCTGCTGGTGGCGCCCCAGATCGCGGTGACTTTGGTGTTCTTCATCTGGCCGGCATACCGGGCGCTTGAAACATCACTGTTCATAGAAGACGCCTTTGGGTTTTCGCGCCAGTTTGTCGGGCTCGACAATTTCGCAGCACTTTGGGCCAACCCCGCCTATCTGGCCAGCTTTGGCCGCACGGTGATGTTCGGGCTTTCGGTGACGGCGATTTCCATGGGGATGGCGCTGGCGCTGGCGGTGGCGGCGAACCGCGTGATCCATACCGCCAGCACCTATCGCACCTTGTTGATCTGGCCCTATGCGGTTGCCCCGGCCATCGCGGGCGTGCTGTGGTTTTTCATGATGAACCCGACCGTGGGCATCGTTGCCTATTGGTTGGAGCAATGGTTCGGATACGACTGGAACCACTATGTGAACGGCAATCAGGCGCTGTTGATGGTGATTATCGCGGCCGCGTGGAAGCAGGTTTCCTACAACTTCCTGTTCTTTCTGGCGGGGCTTCAGTCGATCCCGAAATCATTGATCGAGGCCGCCGCGATTGACCGCGCGGGACCTGTGAGACGGTTCTGGAGCATCGTTTTTCCGTTGCTGGCACCCACCACTTTCTTTTTGTTGGTGGTCAATCTGGTTTATGCCTTTTTCGATACCTTCGCGATCATCCACGCCACGACCAATGGCGGGCCGGCCGATTCCACATCGATCTTGATCTACCGGGTGTTCTCGACCGGGTTTCTGGGACAGGACTATGGATCAAGCGCGGCGCAATCGGTGATCTTGATGGTTCTGGTGGTTGGCATGACCATCGTCCAGTTCCGCTATATCGACAGACGGGTGAACTACTGATGGTCGAAAACCGCCCCGTCCTGAGCTTTCTGACGCATGCCGTGCTGATCTTTGGCGTCGCGTTCTTGTGTTTTCCGGTTTGGATGGCACTGGTCGCGTCGACGCACGAGGGCAGCGAACTGACGCGCGCGCCACTGCCTGTCTGGTTCGGTGATCAAGGCGTGGTGAACTACACCCGCCTGATTGGCGAAGGCATTCCAGCCGTGGGTGGCGTGCCATTGGGGCGGATGCTGTGGAACAGCTTTGTCATGGCCATCGGGATTTCGGTGGGCAAGATCGTGATCTCCCTGATGTCGGCCTATGCCTTCGTCTATTTTCGCTTTCCAGGGCGGATGATCTTTTTCTGGCTGATCTTCATCACCCTGATGCTGCCGGTCGAGGTGCGTATCTTGCCGACCTATGACGTGGTGGCGCGGTTGGGGATGTTGAACAGCCATTCGGGCCTGATCGTTCCATTGATTGCCTCGGCCACGGCGACGTTTCTGTTCCGGCAGTTTTTCCTGACGATCCCCGATGAACTGGTCGAAGCCGCGCGGATCGACCGGGCCGGACCGATCCGGTTCTTCTGGGATATCTTGTTGCCGCTGTCGAAGACCAATATTGCGGCGCTGTTCATCATCTTGTTCATCTACGGCTGGAACCAATACCTGTGGCCGTTCCTGATCACCACCGACACTGACCTTTATACGATCGTCATGGGCATTCAGCGCATGGTGAACAGCGAAAGCCGCCCGATCTGGGATGCGATCATGGGAACCGCCATCTTGGCCATGATCCCGCCGGTGATCGTGGTGCTGGCGATGCAGCGGCTCTTTGTGAAGGGTCTTGTGGAAAGCGAGAAGTAAGATGGCCGAGTTGAAACTGCGCAATGTGGGCAAGACCTTTCCGGGCGGTGTGATCGCCGTGGGCGGGGCCAGCGTGGACATCGCGGACGGGGAATTCATCGTGCTGGTGGGGCCGTCGGGCTGTGGCAAGTCGACCATTCTGCGGATGATCGCGGGGCTGGAAGAGGTCACCACCGGCGAGGTCGAGATCGGCGGGCGCGTGGTGAACACGTTGGAACCGGGCGAACGCGACATCGCGATGGTGTTCCAGAATTACGCGCTTTACCCCCATATGACCGTCCGGGCGAACATGTCTTACGGGCTGAAGAACATTGGAATGCCCAAGGGCGAAATCGCCAAGCGGATCGACGCGGCGGCGGCCACCCTGCAATTGAGCGACTACCTTGATCGCAAGCCCCGGCAATTATCAGGCGGGCAGCGGCAGCGGGTGGCGATGGGCCGTGCCATCGTGCGCGAACCGGCGGTGTTCCTGTTTGATGAGCCGCTGTCGAACCTTGATGCAAAGCTGCGGACCCAATTGCGCGCCGAATTGAAGGACCTGCACGCACGGTTGGGGGCGACGTTCGTGTTTGTCACCCATGATCAGGTCGAGGCGATGAGCCTTGCAGACCGTATCGTGATCATGAGCGCGGGGCGGATCGAACAGATCGGGACGCCGATGGAATTGTATCGGACCCCGGCCAGCCGCTTCGTCGCCGAATTCATCGGATCGCCGCCGATGAACATCTACGACACCCACAGCCCCATGGGGCAGGTTCTGGTTGCGATGGCTGGTGGTCAGCCTGCGGGTGCGGCCGCAGTTGGCGCCCGGCCCGAAACGCTTCGTCTTGGCGATAGCGGCCCAGAGGGCAAGGTGGCGCTGGTCGAGGCGCTTGGCGCGGAGATGCTGGTGCATGTGATGGTGCAGGCAGACCGGGTGATATTGCGCGCCAGTCTGGATGCCACGGTGGCGGCGGGTCAGAACGTGCGGTTTGGCGGCACTCCAGGGGCGGTCACATTCTTCGACGTCCATGACAGAACCATGGCGGGACCGGGCGAACCGGGGCTCAACGGGGCTGAATAATTCGGGCTACCGCGCGGCCATTGTCTTCCCCGCGCTGAGGGACCGCCAAGCGTCGTATTGCGCCAGAAAGACCTGCCCGGTCAGTTGTTCCAGAAAATGGGATCGCTTGAGCCGGTCCGTGACCGGGCCCTTGACCTCGGACAGGTGCAGCGTGATCCCCATGTCACGCAGGCGTTCGTTCAACGCCTCAAGGGTTTCCAGTGCGCTCATGTCGATTTCGTTCACCGCAGAACACATCAAGATGACGTGTTTGATCGGGCAATCCTGCACGACGCGATTCAGGATGTGATCCTCAAGAAAGCGGGCGTTTGCGAAATACAGCGACTCGTCGATCCGGATCGTCAGGATGGCGGGGTCCGTTTCAACCGCATGGCGGTGAATATTGCGGAAATGCTGGGTGCCGGGGACAAGCCCGACCTCGGCGATATGGGGCCGCGACGTCTTGTAGAGGTGCAGCGCGATCGACAAGATCACGCCTGCAGTCACGCCAATTTCAACACCAACCCCCAAGGTCAGCGCGATCGTGGCCGCAACGGCCGCGAAATCGGTCCGCGAATAGGCCCATGTGCGTCTCAGGATGGACAGGTCGACCAACGACAAGACGGCGACGATGATCGTGGCAGCCAATGTCGCCTTGGGCAGAAAGAAAACCAGTGGCGTCAGCGCAAGCGCCGCGATGGCCAGACCCACGGCCGTGAATGCACCCGCGGCGGGGGTTTCGGCACCCGCGTCGAAGTTCACCACCGACCGGGCAAAGCCACCCGTGACAGGGTAGCCGCCGGTAAAGCCCGCGCCGATATTGGCAAAGCCAAGACCGATCAATTCCTGATCGGGGTCGATGCGCTGCCGTTTCTTGGCGGCCAATGTCTGCGCAACCGAGATGGATTCGACGAACCCGATCACCGAGATCAAGATGGCAGGCAACAAAAGCGCGCGCAAAAGGTCGAGCGAGAAATCAGGCATCGTCAGCGGCGGCAGGCTTTGCGGTACGGCCCCCACGATGGCCACACCCTGCCCCGCCAGATCAAAGCCCCAGACCAGAACCGTGGTCACGACAACAGCGGCGACAGGTCCGGCCTTTTGGATGATATCCGCCGTGCGTGGGCTGACGCCGAACTGGCGAAGGGCCGGCTTGAGGCCCTTGCGGACCCAGAACAGGAACACGGTCGCCCCGGCCCCCAAGGCCAGCGTGATCGGATTGGTTTGGGTAATGTGGGTGACCAACCCCTCCAGCATTTCGGGCAAGGTATGGCCGCCACCCGAAATACCCAGAATGTGACTGATCTGGCTGGTGGCGATCAAGATGCCCGACGCCGTGATGAACCCTGCGATAACAGGGTGGGACAGGAAATTGGCCAAGAACCCCAACCGGAACAGCCCCATAGCCAGCAGCATCGCGCCCGACATCACCGCCAACGTCAGCGCCGCGATGGCATAGCCTGCCGTGCCCTGCGCCGCGACCTGCCCCACAGCCGCCGCGGTCATCAACGACACCACAGCCACCGGCCCCACGGCCAACGCCCGCGACGTGCCGAAAACCGCATAAAGCATGATTGGCACGATGGAGGCGTAAAGCCCCGCCTCGGGCGGCAGGCCCGCCAAAAGGGCATAAGCCAGCGATTGCGGGATCAACATGATGGTGACGATCACCGCCGCCATCATGTCATTGCCAAGCGCACCCCGGGTATAGTGCCGCCCCCATTCCAGAATAGGAATATATCGGGCGATACGCATCACGTTCAGGCTACGCCAGCCGCAGCGGCAAGATTGCCCGACCGCGCGCCCGACCGACAGTAAGCAAGGATCTGGCCCGCATCGGCCGCCAGCGCGGCAAAATCGGCGACATAATTTGCAGGCGGCATCCCTTGGAACGGCATGAAATACGCGGTCATGCCAGCGGCCTTTGCCGCAGCCGCGATATCCGCGAACGCAGGCTGACCCGGCTCTTCCCCATCAGGACGGTTGCACACCAGCGTGGTAAAACCCTGCGCCGCAAGGTCTGCTACGTCATTCGGCGTGATCTGCCCGGTGACGGACAGAGTTGGGGAAAGCTGTTTCAGGTCCATGATCTACAATCCGTTCAACGGCACCTTGAGCACCGGGTTTCCATCTTTATCAGTGGGGATTTCACCAGCGCGCATGTTCACTTGCAAGGACGGAATGATCAATTTGGGCATGTCCAACTGCGCATCGCGTTCTGTGCGGAACTTGATGAAGTCCGCGCGCGTCTTGCCGCCGCCCACGTGGATGTTGTTGGCCTTTTCCTCGGCCACGGTGGTTTCCCACCTGATCTCGCGGCCTCCGGGGGCATAGTCGTGGCACATGAACAGGCGCATCTCATCGGGCAAGGACAACACCTTCTGGATGCTGTCGTAAAGTTGCCCCGCATCGCCACCCGGAAAGTCAGCGCGCGCCGACCCACCGTCAGGCATGAAAAGCGTGTCGCCGACGAAGGCCGCATCGCCCACGACATGCACCATGCAGGCGGGCGTATGGCCGGGGGTATACATGGCAAAAGCCTGCATCTTACCGATGGAGTAGGTATCGCCATCCTTGAACAGCGCATCGAACTGGGACCCGTCGCGCTGAAATTCGGTGCCTTCGTTGAAAACCTTACCGAAGGTGTCTTGGACCACCATGATCTTTTCGCCGATGCCGATCTTGCCGCCCAGCTTGCCTTGGATATAGGGCGCGGCGGACAGGTGATCGGCGTGGACGTGGGTTTCAATGATCCACTCCAGCGTCAGGCCATTATCCTGAATATGGGAGATGATCTGATCGGCGTGGCCATAGCTGATCCGCCCGGCGGCATAATCAATGTCCATCACGCTATCGATAACGGCGCAGGCTGTGCTGGCCGGGTCGCGCACCACGTAACTGATCGTGTTGGTCGCGTCATCGAAGAACGCGGTCACATCTGGTTTGACAGTGGTATCAACAGGGTAGGTTTTCATTTCAATCCTCCTTCAAGTCAGACGTGCGTCGGCCGAACAAGGCGCGCCTGAGCGACCCGAGCCAACACGATTCCCACAATCATAGCGCCGACGAACATCAGGACATTGATGTTTCCGGTTCCAAGCGCGGGCAGCGCCCCACCGGGGCAGAAACCGGCAATGCCCCATCCAACGCCAAACACCGCCGAACCACCGATCAACCGCGCATCGAGCAAGGTTGCCGTCGGCAGGTGGAAACGGGTGTCCAGCGCGGGCGCGGAACGCCCGAGGATCAGGCGGTAGCCAATGGCGGTCACGGTCAGCGCGCCCCCCATGACGAAGGCGAGGCTAGGATCCCAAGTGCCTGCGATATCAAAGAAGTTCAGCACTTTTGCAGGGTTAGCCATACCGGAGATGACGATGCCGAGGCCGAAAACGACACCGGTGATGTAGGTCAGGATCAGGCGCATATCAGAACCCTCCGATCAGGTGACGGGTGACGAACACGGTGGCAATGGCGGCGGCCATGAAGACCCCCGTGGCCACGATGGACCGGCGCGACAGCCGCGCGATGCCGCACACCCCGTGGCCCGACGTGCAACCGCCGCTGAAGGTGACCCCGATCCCGACAATCAGTCCGCCGAGGATCAGCGCGCCATTGGAGACCGGAACCGAGATCTCGGGCCAGTCGCCAGTGGCGAGAAGGTAAAGCGTCGGCGCGGTCACCATTCCGGCCACAAGCGCGGCGCGCCACCCCATGTCAGATGTGTTCGTCGGCATGATCAGACCGGTCAGAACGCCCGTAGCGCCCATTATCCGGCCAAGAATCGCCATCAGCATGACTGCGGACAGCCCGATCAGCAGGCCCCCGCCAAGCGAGACGAAAGGTGTGAATTCCGTAGGTGTCATTAGCAACTCCATCGTCGAATCGCACGCAACGGACGTGTTTCCGTTCGCAAGGTGCCTATTTCCATGGCAGATACCTAGCAATTAAATTGACGATGTCAATCATACGAAAGAACTTCTTGGTTGTTTGGCGACGTCTGCTTGCCATTCCGACCAAAATTCTCGGATAACTGTGCGGACCTAAAACACGGAGCACTTTGACATGACTATTCGATATGCCGCCTTTGCCACCGCCCTGCTCGCGACGACCGCGCTGACCACTGCGGCCGCCAGTGCGGAAACACTCCGCTGGGCGCGGGCCGCCGAGGCGCTGACACTGGACCCGCATTCGCAGAACGAGGGGCCGACAACCACCCTGATGCACCAGATCTATGAGCCGCTGATCGTGCGCAACCATGCGGGCGAGATGGAGCCGGCGCTGGCGCTTGATTGGGCACCGTCTGCCGATAACCCCAACGTCTGGGTCTTCAACCTGCGCGAGGGCGTCACGTTCCATGGCGGGCAGGACTTTACCGCAGCCGATGCTGTATTCTCGTTGAACAGGGCGATGTCCGAGGCGTCGAACTTCAAGGAACTGCTGTCGGGCGTGATCGAAGTCCGCGCGGTTGGCGATTACACCGTCGAGATCGAAACCGACGGGCCGAACCCGCTGATGCCGAACAACCTGACCAACATCATGATGATGGACGAAGGTTGGTCCACGGAAAACGACGCGGTCGACGTGCAAGATTACGCCGCCGGTGAAGATACGTTCTCGGCCCGCAACACAAACGGCACCGGCCCCTATGTGCTGACCAGCCGCGAGGCGGATGTCCGCACCGTGCTGACAGCATTCGATGGGTATTGGGGCATCGGGACCTTCCCGCTGGCCGCTTCCGAAATCGTCTTTACGCCGATCCAGAACCCCGCAACCCGTGTTGCGGCCCTGTTGTCGGGAGAAGTGGATTTCATTCAGGACGTGCCTGTTCAGGATCTTGACCGCGTCGCCAACGCCGACGGGCTTGGCCTTGCCACCGCACCGCAAAACCGGGTGATCTTTTTCGGTCTGAATGTTGGCGCCGATGACCTGACCCTTGATGACGTCGAGGGCGCGAACCCGCTGGCGGATCCGCTGGTGCGTCAAGCCATGGACATCGCCATCAACCGCGAAGCGATCCAGCAGGTCGTTATGCGCGGTCAATCTGCCCCGGCTGGCGTGATCTCGCCCCCGCCGGTCAATGGCTGGACGGCCGAACTGGACATGTATCCGGCCTATGATGTGGCGGCCGCCAACGCCTTGATGGAAGAGGCAGGGTATGGCGATGGCTTCACGATCCAACTGGACTGCCCGAACGATCGCTACGTCAATGACGAGGCGATCTGTCAGGCTGCCGTGGCCATGTTCGCCCAGATCGGCATTACCGTGAACCTGTCCGCCCTGCCCCGCGCGCAGCACTTCCCGCTGATCGCGAATGGCGAAACCGATTTCTATCTGCTTGGATGGGGTGTGCCGACCTATGACGCGGAATACGTCTTCAACTTCCTGTACCACACACGGAACGACGGGCGCGGGTCATGGAATGGCACGGGGTTCTCGAACCCGGAGATGGACGAGATGATCGTCAGCCTGTCGTCGAATACCGATCTGGTATCTCGTAACCAGACCATCGCGGATCTGTTCGCCTTGGCCGAGGAAGAACTGATCTATTTGCCGATCCACAACCAGATCCTGAACTGGGGCATTACCGACGCGTGGCAGACGCTGGTGGACGCGGATGACAGCGTGAAGTTCAAATACTTCACGATGGAGTGATCGCCGTATCGTTTGCCATGTGGCGCTGATTGCGTCACGTTGAAATCGGCCCCCGCCTGCGCGCGGGGGCCGATGCAATTTTGAAGGACTGCTTGCCATGAAACGCCTGATAACCGCCACGGCCATCGCCCTGTGTCTGGCCCCCGCCGCCTATGCTGAAACGTTCCGCTGGGCTTCAACGACCGACCCGGATTCGATGGACCCGCACGCCGCGAACTCGGCCCCGGTTCTAAGCTTCCTGAACAATGTGTACGAAGGTCTGGTGCGGCGCGGCCGTGACATGGCGATCGAACCAGCGCTGGCGACGGGCTGGGAAGCGATCGGTGAAGGCGAAGGCTGGCGGTTTACCCTGCGCGAAGGCGTGAGCTTTCATGACGGCAGCGAATTGACGGCCGAGGATGTGCTGTTTTCCTATCAGCGCGCCAGTTCGGAACAATCCGACGTCGCCAGCTGGTTCGCAACCGTCAGCGATGTGGTGGTCGTGGACGACTACACCGTTGATTTCCTGACCACGACCCCGCAACCGATCTTTCCCGACAGCATCGCCAACTTCATGATCATGGACAGCGGCTGGGCGGCGGCGAACGACACCGAGACGCCTGCGCGCGATGCTGAAAACTTCGCGACGCTGAACACCAACGGGACCGGCCCCTTCATGCTGATCGAACGCCAGCCGGGCCTGCGCACGGTGCTGGAGCCGTTCGGCGGCTGGTGGGATACCGTTGAGCATAACATCACGCGCGCCGAATTCACCCCGATCGAGAACTCGGCAACGGCCGTTGCGGCGTTGTTGTCAGGCGATGTCGATATGATCAACCCGGTTCCCATTCAGGACGCCGAGCGCCTGTCCGCAAGTGACGGGGTGCAGGTTTATCAGGGGATCGAGGCCCGCGTGATCATGCTGGGCTTTGCGCATGATCATGAGGTGCTTTACGCGGGTTCCACCCCGGGCGCGCCAAACCCGTTCAGCGACGTGCGCGTGCGTTCGGCCGTCGCCCATGCGGTCAATGTCCCCGCAATCCTGCAGACCATCATGCGCGGCAGTTCGCAGCCCGCCAGCCAGCTGGTCGGCCCCGATATGCGCGGCTATTCGCAAGTCAACGATGCGCGCCCGGCGCTGGATCTGGATGCCGCCCGCGCCCTGCTGGCCGAAGCGGGATATCCTGAAGGGTTCTCTTTTGGTCTGAGCTGCCCCAATGACCGCTACCTGAACGACGAAGCCGTTTGTCAGGCCGTGGTGGCGATGCTGGCGCAGATCGGGCTGGAGGCCCAATTGAACGCCATGCCGGTCGCCAACTACTGGCCGGAACTGCGGGCCGACAACTTCGACATGTACCTGCTGGGCTGGTCGCCCGGCACGCTGGATGCGGAACATCCGATCCGTTTCCTTGTCCACACCAACGGCGAAAGCATCGGCACATGGAACTTTGGCGGCTATTCGAACCCGCGCATTGACGAGATGCTGCCTGCGATCCAGTCGACCATCGACGAAGAGGCGCGTCAGGCGCTGTTGGATGAGGCCGCCGGGATCATTCAAGACGATGTCGTCTATGTGCCGATGTACGTGGAGCCACTGATCTGGGGAACGGGCGAGAACATTGATCTGACTCAACGGTCGGACAACTTCTTCATCCTAAGGTGGGTCACGGTGAACTGAGGCCACGAAGCTTTGAAATTGAGCGTCGCCGGGTCTTGGCTTGGCGACGCGATCTTACTTGGTGGCACGCATGCGCGGTTTTCGACCCCTTGCCCTGACATTCGGCCTGCTGCTGCAAGGCCAAGGCGCGGTTGCGCAAGAAAGCATGACCTGCGATGGCGCCCCAATCGTGGTGAACGCGCCGTCGGACCAACTGGTGCGGCAAAGCTGCGAGGCAGCGGGGCGCGCTTTGGCGTTGCTGCGCCCTTGTGGGCTTGATCTGGGCAATACAATCTCGCTGGCCGTGGTCGATACGCTCAGCCTTGGAAGTGACCACTGTCTTGGCGCCTATGATTGCAACGCCGACCGGATCGAGGTTCTGGCCCCCGGATCGCTTTCGGAAACTCTGGGAACTGGCAGCGCCTTTGCGGCTCTGGACGAAGACATGATCTTTCAAAGTGTGGTGGCGCATGAGGTCACGCATGCCGCCCTCACCCACACTGTGCGTCCGGCAATACTGCCGGTTGAGGCACAGGAATATCTTGCCTACGCGGTGCAACTTTCCGTGTTGCCAGAGACAGCGGTAGATGCGGCGTTCGGCCCTTCGCCCGACGGATCGGCGCTGGATCACGGGAGCTTTAACGTGATGATCCTGATGATGGCGCCCGATGCCTACGCGCTGCGCGCCTATGCCCATTTCCAAGCCCCGGAACACGGCTGCGCGTTCGTCGAGGGCCTGATAAGTGGGCTTTATCGGTTTCCGCAGCTGGGCCCATGACCTGAGGCCTTTCAACCAGGCCAAAATCCCAGCAATCTACTTGACCTCGGACAGTCGGCAATGCAGCACCGGGGAACGTTAAACGGGAACTCAATCAAATGTTCAGCTACATCATCCGCCGGGTGCTGCAATCGGTTCTGGTGCTTCTTGTAACCGGGTTGGTCGCATTCGCAATGTTCCGTTTCGTGGGCGACCCGGTGGACAGCATGCTGGGCCAGGAACGCACGATGCAAGATATCGAGCGGTTGCGCGAAAATCTGGGCCTGAATGATCCGTTCGTGATGCAATACTGGAATTTTCTGGGGCGGGCCCTGCAAGGCGATCTGGGCATCTCGTATCGGCAGGGCCGCCCGGTGGCCGAGATCATCATGGAGCGGTTGCCAGCCACGCTGGAACTGGCGGCGGTATCGGGGCTGTTTGCATTGGTCTTGGGGATCGGCCTTGGCGTTTTCACCGCCATCCGGCGCGACGGGTTCGCGGCTAACGCAATCATGACGCTCAGCTTGGTGGGGGTGTCGCTGCCAACCTTCCTGATCGGTATCTTGCTGATCTACCTGTTCTCGGTCGAGTTGGGGTGGCTGCCCAGTTTCGGGCGGGGAGAAACGGTTGATCTGGGTTGGTGGACAACCGGGTTTCTGACGAAAAGCGGGCTGATCGCCATCATCTTGCCGTCAATCACGCTTGGTCTTTACCAGATGACGTTGATCATGCGGCTTGTGCGATCGGAGATGCTGGAGGTGTTGCGGCAGGATTATATCCGGTTCGCCCGCGCACGCGGATTGAAGGAACGGACCGTCAATTTCCGCCACGCGCTGAAGAATACGCTGGTGCCGGTGATTACGGTCACCGGCCTCCAGTTGGGAAGCATCATCGCCTTTGCCATCATCACCGAAACGGTGTTCCAGTGGCCCGGCGTCGGGCTGCTGTTCATCAATGCGATCCAGTTCGTCGATATCCCGGTCATGGCCGCCTACCTGATGCTGATTTCAGTGATGTTCGTTGGCATCAACCTGATCGTCGACCTGCTTTACGTGGCTATTGACCCGCGCCTGCGCACAGAAGGGAAAAGCTGATGACGGACACACACCTGCCGCCGGCGGAAACGGCGCGCGCAAGATCACGTCTGGCGATGGCATGGGACAGCGATGTGGGCTGGTCGTTCCGCCGGTCGCCGGTTGCCATGATCTCGGCTTTCGTCACCATCGCGTTGATATTGGCGGCCGTGCTGGCGCCGCTGTTCGCGCCCCATGACCCGTTCAACCCCGCCACATTGAACCTGATGAACGGGTTCACCGCCCCCGGCACGCCCAACGCATTTACTGGCGACAGTTTCTTATTGGGAACGGACGATCAGGGACGTGATGTGTTTTCGACCATCCTTTACGGCATGCGGATATCGCTGTTCGTCGGGTTTTCCGCCGTTGCCTTTGCGATGGTTCTGGGGATCAGCCTTGGACTGCTGGCGGGCTATGTGGGTGGCTGGACCGAAACGATCATCATGCGTATCGCCGACGTGCAGTTGACCTTCCCCGCGATCTTGGTGGCCATGTTGATTTTTGGCGTGGCCAAGGGGATCACGCCCATCGAATACCGCGATGAAGTGGCGATCTGGGTGCTGATCATTGCGATCGGCCTGTCGGATTGGGTGCAGTTCGCACGCGTGGTGCGCGGCGCGACGCTGGTGGAAAAGCACAAGGAATATGTTCAGGCCGCGCGGCTGATCGGGCGGTCACCGCTGGCCATCATGCTGCGCCACATCCTTCCCAACGTATTGTCGCCGGTGTTGGTTATTGCGACCATCTCGCTTGCGCTGGCGATCATCGCAGAGGCGACGTTGAGCTTTCTGGGGGTCGGTGCACCGCCGACGACGCCATCGCTGGGCACGCTGATCTCGATCGGACAAGGTTTCTTGTTCTCGGGCGAATGGTGGATATTGTTCTTCCCGGCCTGCACGCTGCTGATCTTGGCATTGGCGGTAAACTTGCTGGGCGACTGGCTGCGCGATGCGCTGAATCCGAGGTTGCGCTGATGGCTTTGCTTGAAATCGAAAACCTGACCGTGGCGTTTCCGACCCGACGTCAGACCTTTGTGGCGGTGGACCGCGCGAACCTGACTGTCGAGGCGGGGCAGATCCACGGCTTGGTGGGCGAAAGCGGTGCCGGAAAATCAACCATCGGGGCGGCCGTCATGGGCTTGCTGGACCCGCCGGGACGGATCACCAGCGGCGTCATTCGGTTCCGGGGCGAGGAAATTTCCGGGTTGGATGCTTCCGCGATGCAAGCGTTGCGGGGAAAGAAGATCAGCATGATCTTTCAGGACCCGCTGACCTCGCTTAACCCGTTGTTCACGGTCAAGCAGCAACTGGTAGAAACCATTCAGGCGCATCTGGGGTTTGACAATGCGGCCGCCGAAAAGCGTGCGATCGAACTGATCGACCGGGTGGGCATTCCAGACGCCAAATCGCGCGTAGACCAATACCCACACCAATTTTCGGGCGGTATGCGGCAACGCGTGGTGATTGCATTGGCGTTGTGTTCCGAACCCGACGTTATCATCGCGGACGAGCCGACGACGGCGCTTGATGTCTCGATCCAGGCGCAGATCCTTGACCTGATCAAGGCACTGGCGCGGGAACGTCAGGTTGGCGTGATCTTGATTACCCATGACATGGGGGTAATCGCGGATACGACCGACAAGGTGACTGTCATGTATCGTGGCGCGGTTGTCGAAAGCGGCCCGACCGACAGAGTGCTTGGACAGCCCGAACACGCCTATACCAAGAGCCTGATCGCGGCCGTGCCTCGGCCCACCATCAAGCTGCACCGGTTCCCTTTGATCAGCTTTGGCGGGCGTGTCACCGAGTTCAAGATCGAGGATCTGGCCCGCAACTGGCCCGAGACGACAGCCGAGCGCGGCAAGCCGTTGATCGAGGCGCGCGGCATCACCAAGCGGTTCCTGAGCAAGGGCGCGATCATGCCGTCAAACCGGGAATATTTCACCGCGGTGGATCAGGTCCGGTTCGATATCAGGCAGGGCGAGGTTTTTGGTCTGGTAGGTGAAAGCGGGTCGGGCAAATCAACCATCGCCCGGATGATTGCGGGTTTGTATCGGGTGGACGGTGGCGAGGTGCTGTTTGACGGCAAGGACGTGACCGCCGGCCCACGCGGCGTGCCCGATTGGTACCGACGTGAGATTCAGATGATCTTTCAAGACCCCTACAGCAGCCTGAACCCCCGGATGCGGGTCGACAGCATCGTGGCTGAACCTGCACGCCACCACGGGTTGCTGAGCGGTCAGGCCTTGACCGACCGGGTGGCCGAGTTGTTGGACCGTGTGGGCCTTGGGGCCGAGGCAGGGTTGAAATATCCGCACGAATTCTCGGGAGGGCAGCGCCAGCGCATTTCGATTGCACGCGCACTTGCGACGCAGCCACGGTTCTTGATTTGCGATGAACCGACAAGCGCGCTGGATGTGTCTATTCAGGCGCAGATCCTTAATATCCTCAAGGATCTGCAGGAACATCTGAACCTGACCATGCTGTTTATCAGCCACGATTTGCCCGTTGTGCGCCAGATGTGCGACCGAGTGGGCGTGATGAAAAGTGGTGAACTGGTGGAAGTAGCCGATACCGAGACGCTTTTTTCCGCGCCTCAACATCCCTATACGCAGCACCTGTTGTCGCTGATGCCACGGTTGGACGGGTTGAGCGACGATGGGCTGGCAGTCGCCTGACAAAGCCCGCGCGATGGCCACGCCATGCGTGTCCCCGCATCCGCCAAGGCTGGTCTGCTGGCCTTAGCCATGCGCGCCGATCGGGCGGGGACAAAACGACCCCGTCTGATGCTGTTTGTCGTGGCTGAGTTGCCTAGTCGTCCAATGCGCGTGCGGCGGCCAATGACCCGCGCCCGATGATGCCATCGATCGGCCCGTCGTAAAGGCCACGCTCGGCCAAAATCATCTGGAACGCCATCGCGGTTTCAGGTGGCCACGGGGGAACGCGTCCGGCCACGACACCGCGCATGTCATCGGGGTCGACCTCTCCGGTTTCCAAGGCACGGACGTATTCAGCGGCGGCGCGATCTGGATCGGGTTCGGTGCCGATCCCCTGCTCCAGCAGGAATGCGCGCGCTGCGATGGCATCGGGCAAGCCGGCGTTGGCGGCGCTGTCGGTCCAGAAAAACCGGGCGGCATCGTCGGGCGGCACCCCATCGCTGCCGGCACCATAGAGCCCGGCCAGAGCCAACGTCGCCTGTAGGTTGCCCTGCGCGGCGGCATCTTCGAACAGCGGAACGGCGGCGGCGGGATTGGGAATGCCAAGGCTGGCGTCGGCCCCACCAGGAATGCCCTCGCCTGACAGATAGGTCTCGCCCAGACGGTATTGAGCAAAGTGATACCCCTGATCCGCGGCGGTCTGCATCAAGGCAACCATGCGTGCAGGATCACGGGGAACCCCACGCCCCAAACGATACATGAAGGCCAGTGTGGCAGTGCCTGCGGCATCGCCCAGATCGGCGGCCTGTTCATAGTACGCGACCGCGCGGTCTTCGTCGGCACGGATGCGACCAATGCCGAAGTTATAATAATCGCCAAGCCGGGTGGCCGCAGCACCTGATCCTGCGGCAAGGGCGCGTTCATACAGATCGACTGCATCGCGGTGCTCGCCTGTGGCCTGCGCGATGGTGGCCAGATGAAACAACGGCTCGGGCGCAGAGGGCAGCGCGTCAGCGGCGGCGGTGCAGTCGTCGCGCGCCTCGGCCAAGGCACGGAACGCCGCGCGCTGTGCATCTTCGGTCACCGCCACGCCTGCATCAGGAATGCCTGCCGTCGCGATGCATGCGGCCAAGGCCGCGCGCGCGCGATCAAGCGCGTCACTTGCCGCGTCCAATGAACCCGCGATTGCAGTTGCGGCGGCATCGGCATCTGCGGCAGCGGCGGCGGCGCGATCGGCGGCGGCCCGGGCCATGCTGGCGGAGTCCTCGGCGGCCTGCGCGGCGGTTGCCGCACCGGTCGCGTCCGGTTGCCCGGTCGCGGCGGCACGCGCCGTGGTCGCCGCGACCGTGGCTGCCGTCGCATCAGTTGCGGCGGTCGCGGCTGCGGTTGCCGCAATGGCGGTATCGACTGCGATGGCGCTGGCGGCATCGGTCAATGCGGCAAGTGCGGCGTCGGCGGCGTCAGGCGGGGTCACTTGGGCGGCCTGCATACTACGGACTGCGGCATTGCCTGCGTCATCCGCAGCCATGTTGGCGCGTTCGGCGGCGGCGGCGGCACCTGCAGCGGCAGCCTGTGCAGTCGCGGTTGCAGCGGCCTGCGCTGCAGCAAGGGCCGCAGCCTCTTCCGCCGCAAGACGCTCCGCTTCTTCGGCGGCAAGACGCGCGGCTTCTTCGGC
>JAFMHK010000052.1 GCA_017854585.1 Paracoccaceae bacterium | reverse complement strand
GCCTGCGGGAGCATGTGCAAACCGTAGAGGCCTCCACGTCAGAACGCTATGCGCGCAAGGGTCAGAAGCTGTGCCGGTTCAAAACCTTCTTCTATGCTGCCCGGTCGTGGACGAAAGACCGCCGTGTCATCGACCGGGTCGAGGTCGGCCCCATGGGACACGACACTCGCTACACCGTCATCAATCTCGAGGGTGGCCGCGGCAAGCATCTTTACGAAAAGCTATACTCCGCACGCGGCCAGGCTGAGAACCACATCAAATGCTGGAAAAGCCATCTCGCCTCGGCCCGGACGTCTTGTATGAGCGCCAGCGCCAATCAGATGCGGCCCATGCTGCACGGTTGCCCCTACTGGTTATTGTGAACGCTACGCTCGGCCTCTCCAAAACGCTCCCCATGGTGACAGGCCCAGTTCTACACGTTGCGGCTGCACCTGGTCAAACTGGCCGCGACCATTGTCGAGAAGAAAACCGGGATTGTTATGACGCTGCCAGCTTCATGCCCACGCCAGAGTCTTCTCCGGTTCCTCTTCGACGAGCTCGCGCTGCCGCTCCCGGCATGACGTCAAAAGTGCGCCCCGAAGCATCAACTTGAAAAGCCCCAGATGACACCGCCGTCCGCCGTGAAAACCCAGACGTAGATCACGCTTGAACTCGCCATGGCACGCGCGCGCAAAACATGGTCTCACGGCCAATGACATGGGTGTCGTGAATTATCCGGGCAAATCGCATTTGAAGAACTCATTACTTGGTCAGATCAAGAGGTAAGGCGACCTTAGCAAAAAGATGCGCTTTGCCGGTTGGCGGCAACAGGTGAACTAAGCGAAGACGACCTTTCGGACCGACGTAGAGTTGTTGAGAAGGCCAGCGATCTGATCGATGATAATGTTGCCGCCGTCACTCCCCTAACTGCGGTGCACCTGTCTGATCCGGCGGCCGACGCCCCGCGCACAATTCTCGGTGCGATGGGACCCGTTCGCCACGTAGATCGGCTGACAAGCGACCAGCCTCCAATTAGCTTCGCTAAGAAGGGTATCACACTCATTTATGGTGCCAAGGCATCGGGCAAGAGCGGCTACTGCCGGAGAGCTAAACAGCTTTGTCGGTCTCTCAGTCCTCAGGACCTTAAGGGCATGTGTATGAGACCGCCCCGACCGACCCACCGGAAGTTGATCTTGTGTTCGGCATCGAAGGAGGCGAACAGGAGCGCCAAGAGACAAATGGCGACATGGCGATCCGTCTCTAGCGGCACTGGCAACGATACCCTTCTTCGATAAGGCGACAGCTGGCGTTTACGTGGACAAAGATCGCAAGGTTGACCGAGGACCTGACTTATAACCGACCGGATTTCTGGGCGACGACTTCGAACAAACAGCTGATTTTCGTGCAAGACATTCGAGAGATGCTGAAGACCACGGGCCGCGCGACTGTAGTCGTTCCGGACAACGTGCTGTTTGAGGATGGTGCAGAAGAAGTGATACGCGGCAAGCTTTTGCAGAACACCGACCTGCACACAATCCTGCGATTGCCGACCGGAATATTCTATGGCCAAGGCGTGAAAGCGAAAGTGATCTTTTTCGACAACCGGCAGGCCAGCCCCAACCCGCAGACGTCAAAAGTCTGGTTTTATTACTGCCGCAAGAACGTCCATCATACTTTGAAACAGGAACCACTTACCCATGGGCACTTGGAGGGTTTTGTCCTGTGCTACAATCCCGTGAGCCGACTCCAGCGCAAGGCGACCTTGAGTAATGAGGCACCAGACGGAAGGTGGCGATTTTTCTCACGAGAGGAACTTTTACAACGCGACAAGGCCAGCCTCGACCTGTTCCGGCTAAAAGATGCCGCCATGACCGATCTTGAGAATTCAACTCACCCAGACGTCCTCATATCGGAAATCATGGAAAATCTGGAAGCTGCAATGGAATAGTTTGTTGCGGCAAGCCGAACGTGGGCAGATAATTGCTACAGGTGGAACTCCTTCTCAATATGAGGGCGGGCAATTGAAATCGGCCAACCAATTCAAATGTGAAAGCTCAACTAACTTCATTCGCTGAATTTCCGCGCATGGAAAGACCTCAAGGATGGGTTCGTGCAGAATTTACAGCGGTTCTCTACTCAACCGCTTAGGTCCGCGCCGGTATTCATGGGCGGCAAGGCCGCAGATCACAATGATGGCAGCGCCGAGGATTTCACGCCACGACGCGATTTCATCGAACAGGAAATACCCCACCGCCAGCGCAAACAGGATGCGGACATAAGGAAAAGTGGCCAGCGCGGACACCTCGCCAAAGCGGTAGGCCTCAACGGTGAAAAGCATGCCGACCGTCCCCAACGTGCCCGCAACCAGCAGCAACAGCGCATCGTGCAGCGTGAGGGCGGTCCACCCCGTCACCGCACCGGGCAAGGTGCCGACGGTGGCGACCAGACCGATCCAGAACATAATAGTCGCGGTATGCTCGGACCGGGCCAGAACCCTGTTTTGAAAAATCAAAAGAGCGGCGGCAAAGGCAGAACCGAGCCCCAACAACACCCCTGTCTCGACCGTGAACCCGCTCACGCCGCTGGCGATCAGAACTCCGGCAAAGCCTACGATCGTGGTAACCCCCCGTTTTGCACCAATCCGTTCGCCAAGAACAAAAGGTGCCATCGCAACCACAAACAGCGATGAGGTAAAGGTAAGGGTAGAGGCAAGGCCCAGCTCAAGCGTCTGGAAGCTGGCGTAATAGAGCCACCAGCACACAAGGCTGGTCACCCCGCGCAACACGAGCCTTGGCCAGCGCGCCGATCGGTAGAGCACGGGGTTTTGCACCGCGATCCACAGGGCGACGATGACAAGCTGGCTCAGCGAGCGGGCAAAGATGATGAGGGCGAATGGCACCTCCGGGCTGAGATGCCGCAACACCGTAACATCGGCGGTAAATACACCGGCGGCGGCGATCAGAAGGACAGCGCCGTAAGGGTTGTTGATGTCCGTCGCTGTGGTCACCCGCGGCGGTAAAGCGCGAAGGCGTCGGGCGATATTTGTGCAATCTGCCGGATGATCTGGACCCACGCGGCCAACCCGTCAGTGACGGAGGACAGGCGGAAAAATTCGTTCGGGGCGTGGAAATTCTCGTCCGCGAGGGCAAAAGAGAACATGACCGTGTCGATGCCCAGAATGCGGTGCACGATCTCGGTCAGTGGTAAGGACGCGCCGATGCGCACCTTGAGCGGGACCTGACCAGAGGTCTGCTCAAGTGCGGCCGCGGCGGCACCCAGCAGTGGATGATCCGGCGGTACGGCATAGGCCCGCCCCTGCCCGCGTTCCGCGTAAATCTCGAGCGTGGAAAAGGGCGGCAGATGTGCGTGCAAGTGATCAATCACTGCCTGTTTGGCGCGCTGGGGGTCCTGACCGGGCACAAGGCGCATGGTCAGTTTTGCGAATGCCTCGTTCGGGATTACGGTTTTGGAACCCGCCCCGATATAGCCGCCCCACATCCCGTTGACGTCCAACGTGGGCCGCATCCAGAGGCGCTCCAGCGTGGAATACCCCGCCTCGCCTCTTGGCTGTGCCTTGATCGCGTCAAAGGCTGTCGCTTCATCGTAAGGGATCGCGGCGATCTCGGCGCGCTCTTCAGCGCTTGGTTCTGCCACACCGTCGTAGAATCCGGCGACAGTGATCCGCCCCTGCGCATCATGCAGGCCCGCAATCAGACCCGATATTACATGCAGCGGATTGGCCACGATACCGCCATAGCGGCCCGAATGCAGGTCTTGAGCGGCGGTCTGCACCCGCATCTCAAAGCCCGTATTGCCGCGCGAGCCAACGTTCAGCGCCACCAGATCGGGCCGCCAGCGCGCCCCGTCCGCTGACAGCACCGCATCCGACATCAGCAGCGCGCGGTGCGATTCCAGAATACCGGGTAGCGAGGGGGAGCCAGTCTCCTCCTCCCCTTCGATCAGCAGCTTGACGTTGATCGGCAACTGCCCCTCGACCGCGATGAAGGCGGCCAGCGTATCGAGCGCGATCATCATTGGTGCCTTATCATCCGATATACCACGCCCGAACAGCCTGCCGTCGCGCTCGACTGCCTCGAAGGGGGGGCTGTGCCATTTGTCCAGCGGGTCGGCGGGCTGCACATCGTAATGGGCATAAACCAGTATCGTGGGCTTGCCTGGCGCGTCCAGCCGCTCGGCATAAAGAGCAGCCTGCCCGCTGCCGTCTGGCGGTGTGAGACGCTGCGCATTGGCAAACCCCATCGCCTTAATCCGCGCTTCGATGAAGTGCCGCGCGTCCTCCATGCCCTGCGCCATCGCGGGATCGGCACCAACGGAAGGATAGGACACCAGCGTCTTAAGATCTGCGATCAGCTGCGGCTCATTCGCGTGGGCATAGGCCAGTACAGGGTCGGTCATGGCATATCCCTTCAGGTGATCCCGCCATCCACGCTCAGGATATGGCCGGTAATCCAGCCAGCCTCCGGCCCGGTGAGGAAAGCTGCGGCGGCGGCGATGTCTTCGGGTGCGCCCAGCCTGCGGGTGTGGATGCGGCTGATCAGTTGGGCCTGACCCTCCGCGCCGTAAGCCTCCCACTGCCGCTGCGTCGCAGGATTGGACAGCACAAAGCCGGGGGCGATGGAATTGACGGTGATGCCATGTTGGCCCAACTCGAGGCTGAGCTGTTTGGTGAGGCCGACCAGCGCATGCTTGGCGGCCGTATAGGCATGGATGCCCGTCAGGCTGGGGCGCAGCCCCGCGCCAGAGCTAATGGTGACGATCCGGCCCCAGCCTGCCGCCTTCATCGCGGGCACCAGAGCTTGGGCCAGATAAAGCGTGGCATCGACGTTTATTGCGAAAATACTGTGCCATGCGGCGGGGTCGACATCCTCCAAAGAGGTGCCGACCTGATTGCGCACGCCGCCGGCGGCATTTACCAGAATGTCCGGCGCACCGTGATTAGTCACGATCCAGTCGCGCATTTCCTTAACCGAAGCAGGGTCGCCCAGATCCGCGCCGATGGCAGGCAGACCCAACCGCGCGGCGGCCTCCTCCAGCGCCTCGCCGGGCAGATCAGTCATGATCACCTGCACGCGGTCTGCGGCCAGTCGCGTTGCAATCGCGGCACCGATGCCGCCCACGACGCCCGTCACCAATGCGGTGCGCGCGGTCATGCCAGCACCTTTGTCAGCTCATGGAAGGTGTCGGGCGACATCTCTCTGCGGCCTTCTTCGATGTCGTGGATCAGTTCGACCAAGCGGCGTAACAGGGGCGTGTCGATGCCGTGGCCGGAAGCGATCTGTGCCACTGTGCCGACCTGCGGATCGACCTCGGTCTTGCGTTTGCGCACGGCCAGATCACGGTAGATGCCGGTATGGGTCTTGGCGGTCTTGGAATTGAAATCCGCCAGATCGGCAAGGCTTTTACGCGCGGCGGCGTCGCTTGCTCCGGGCATGAAGGCGGCAGGCTCGAACCCGTTGAAAGGTTTGGGACCAACCCCTTCGGCCACCGCAGTGCGCATTACCTCGCGCGCCAGCCCCATCAGGGCAGGCCCGCGCGTAGGGTCCGCGAAATTCGCGGTCATGCTGTCCATGCTGAGGGCGGTGGCAAACAGCATCGCACCATATCCCAGTTTGCCCCAGAGATAAGCCCAGATATCATCGGTCAGCACCGCCTCGGGCTCGAATACCTGCAACAGCTTGTGGAGCTCGCGCGTGCGCGGGCGGATGGCTCCGTCAATCTCGCCCACAACCACGGCACCGCGGTTGCCGAACAGGATGCGGCCAGGTCCGGTCCAGTCGGCCCCGTAATTCACGAAAGCGCCGACGGTGCGTGCGGCACCCACATGCTGCGCGATCACACGCTCGTTTAGGCCGTTCTGCGCGGACAGGACAAACCCATCCGCCGCCAGATGCGGCAGCAGCTGCGCCAGTGCGCCTTCGGTTGCCTGTGCTTTCACGGCAAGGATCATGCGCGAATAGGTCCCGGTGAGCTGGTCCGGCGTGACGCAGGGGACCACCTGCCTGAATTCCTCGACCGGGCCTTCGATCATCAGGCCCGTGGTGGAACAGGCGCTTGCATGCTCCTCCACGATATCGACCATTAACACCCGCACGCCCGCACGGACAAGGTAAGCTCCAAGGATGCCACCAATGGCCCCCGCCCCCCAAATCAGGAGGGGGTCATCCATGGGACAGATCCGCCCAAGGCCCTTCAAGGACGGCGCGAGTCTCGGCTACTCCAGTGTCCCAGATCGCCTGCATCTCGGCGTCGGGCCGCTGCCATGGTCCGCCGAACGACCCATCGTTGAGCATTTCGCGCACCTGTGTCGGCGGACAGGCTTTCATCAGAGCCATATCCACGGTCGGCTTTTCACCTTCGGGCGCAGGCGCGTGGGCCAGACGTGTCCAAGGAAAATTCTCCATCCAGTTGGCGTGCGACCCAGTGGGATCAATCGACCGGATCTTCGCCCATGTCTCAGGCGCGTTCCACCAATTATGGAACTTGATCGAGATGTCGCCATATTCTGCCATCAGCTCCTGGGCCAAGGCACCCACGGGGTTGTTGCCCCCGTGGCCGTTCACGATCAGGATCTGCCTGAACCCCGCGCGGCGCAGCGACGCGATAATGTCGCGGATCACCGCCATCAGCGTCTCGACTCGCAGACAGATCGTACCGGGAAAATCGTTAAAATAGGGCGCAAGGCCGTAGGGCATCACGGGAAAGACGGGTATTCCCAAAGGTGCTGCCGCATCGGTCGCAACTTTTTCGGCAAGGATCATATCAACGCAAAGCGACAGTTGCGCGTGCTGCTCGGTAGAGCCGATGGGCAGGATGCAACGCGGATCGCAGGCCGCTGCTGCCTCGACATCGCGCCAGTTCATATTCGCAACGGTCATTGCGGGGTTCCTTTCTCTTGATCCACGTCTGCGGTACGGGCCACCTGTGGCAGATCGCCCGCCCAATCTTGGGCATCGCGCACCACTTTCGACATCAGTTCAAAT
>JAFMHK010000051.1 GCA_017854585.1 Paracoccaceae bacterium | reverse complement strand
CGGCGGCGGATCTGTCGGTGTCGGATCTGTCGGTGTCGGATCGGTCGGTGTGCCACCGCCAGACTCATTGCCACCGATGGGCTCCACGCCACTTGTCCAGCCCGGAGGCAGGCCATTGCCGCGCGGTGTGTCAAGCGCAAGGCTATTCGACCACGTCGTGTCGTAGTGCCCTTCCTGAAGGTTTTCGCGTACGCTCCATGAATAGTCGCCCATTTCATCGAACGAGATGTCCAGCGCCATGATGCCCATGGCGGTGGCCCCGGCGGCAATCACCACCCAGTCCACCGTGGCAACGCCACTTTCGTCACGAAAAAACTGTTTGAATTCCATGGCGGTCGGCCTGACTCATTCGTTGCTGGCGGAGGTCACGCAAGACGGACCTCCTCCCGTCCAACGTCTCAACCAATCATGGCGGCAATTCGGCAGCCATCAGGTGGTTTCAAGATGAACCGGGCAACTTTGTGGCAAATAATTGTCATTTCCCCCCGCGACGGAACGGGGTTGCCAGCCTCACACACCTTGCCTATACCCCGCCAATCCTTCGTCGAAATCTTTTTTCGGCGTGATCTCTCGTGGCCGGGGGGCGAAGGATCATTAGCCTCGGCCTTTGAAACGCGCCCGTAGCAAAACTGGAGACTCCCATGCCTCTTTATGAGCATGTGATGATCACCCGTCAGGACCTGTCGAACACACAGGCTGAAGGGCTCATCGAACATTTCGGGACCGTGCTGTCGGACAACGGCGGACAAGTCATCGAAAGTGAATACTGGGGCGTCAAGACGATGGCCTACAAGATCAACAAGAACCGCAAGGGCCACTATGCCTATCTGCGCACAGACGCGCCCGCGTCCGCTGTGCAGGAAATGGAACGCCTGATGCGCCTGCATGACGACGTGATGCGCGTGCTGACCATCAAGGTCGACGCCCACGAAGAAGGCCCCTCGGCCCAGATGCAGAAGCGCGACGACCGTGACCGTGGCGACCGTGGTGGTGATCGTGGTGATCGCGGCGGTGACCGTGGTGACCGTGGCGGCGAACGCCGCGAACGTCGTTAAGTTCAGGAAAGGATCAGACAGATGGCCGCTAAACCGTTTTTCCGCCGCCGCAAGACCGACCCTTTCGAGGGCGAAGGCGCACCGAAGATCGACTATAAAGATACACGCCTCCTGCAGCGCTACGTTTCCGAGCGCGGCAAGATCGTACCGTCCCGCATCACCGCCGTAGGCGCCAAGAACCAGCGTAAATTGGCTCAGGCCATCAAGCGCGCACGGTTCCTTGCCCTGCTGCCCTACGCCGTCAAGTAAGGAGACAATCCAATGGACGTTATCTTGCTTGAACGCGTGGCCAAACTTGGCCAGATGGGTGAAGTGGTATCCGTAAAGGAAGGCTATGCGCGCAATTACCTGTTGCCGCAGAAGAAAGCCCTCCGCGCGAACGCCTCGAACCTGAAAGCCTTCGAAAATGTGAAGGCACAGCTTGAGGTACAGAACCTCGAAACCAAATCCGAAGCCGACGCGATGGCTGTCAAATTGGGTGGACAGCAGTTCATCGTGATTCGCTCGGCATCGGATGCCGGTGCGCTTTACGGGTCTGTCACCACACGCGATGCGGCCGATGCCGCAAAAGCCGATGGTTTCACGATCGATCGCAAACAGGTTGCCCTGTCGCGCCCGATCAAGGAACTGGGCCTGCACACCGTGCACGTCAATCTGCACCCCGAAGTGACGGTCGACATCACGATCAACGTCGCACGCTCCGCGGAAGAGGCCCAATTGCAGGCCGCCGGCAAATCGATCCAGGAATTGGCTGCGGAAGAAGAAGCCGCCGCTGAATTCGAGATCGCCGAGCTGTTTGACGACTTGGGCGCCGCTGGCATGGACGATGACGAGGGTCGCCCTGACCGCGCATCGGACGACACCCCACGGTCCGACGACGACTAAGACAACTCACGCTGTCGTGATAAGAAATAGGCCGCATCCTTCTGGATGCGGCCTATTTCGTTGTGGGAAACCGATGCCGCACAACGGCGCTGCAAACCGAACGGCCTGACCACGAAGGATGCCCCATCCCATGTCTTCACGCACCCTTGCCCTGTTGTTGGCGTTCATCGCCGCTCCGCTGTCGGCCCAGCCCGTGCCCGAGGGCGCGGAAAACCTACCCGACATCACTCCCGCCTTCGCCCAGCAGACCGAAGCGCCACAGCGCATCACGGCTGGCGGGCTCACCGCCACCCCCGTCGCGCAGGGCCTTGTGCACCCCTGGGGTCTGGCGATCTTACCCGGCAATGCAGGCTATCTGGTGACCGAGCGCCCCGGCACCTTGCGCCACATTTCCACCGATGGCGTCGTATCGCCCCCTCTGGGCAACGTTCCCGTGGTTCACGCCGTGCAACAGGGCGGATTGCTGGACGTTGCCCTTGCCCCCGATTTCGCCGACAGCCGCATCATCTATCTGACGTACGCGAAACCCTTGGGCGGTGGCATGTCCGCGACCGCCGCCGCACGCGCTGTCCTGTCACAGGACATGACGACCCTGACCGACGTTCAGGAGATCTTTGAACAAACCCCGCCTTCGCCCACACCGATGCACTACGGTAGCCGGATCCGCCCCACCGCTGACGGCATGGTCTATATCACCACCGGCGAGCATTCATCGCGGGCCGAACGGGTCCTTTCTCAGGCACTAAGCACCACCTACGGCAAGGTCGTTCGGATCGCCACCGATGGCACGGCGGTGGCCGACAACCCGTTTGCACAAACAGATACCGCGCAGCCCCAAATCTACAGCTATGGCCACCGCAACATTCAGGGCGCGGCGCTACACCCGGGCACCGGTGCGCTCTGGGCCATCGAACACGGCCCTGCGGGCGGGGATGAATTGAACCTGATCGTGGCGGGCGAAAATTATGGCTGGCCTGTCGTATCCTATGGGCAGAACTACAACGGCACGCCCATCGGCACCGGCGCATCCCGCCATGCCCCCGATTTCACCGAACCGCGCTATTACTGGGACCCGGTGATCGCACCGGGTGACATGACGTTCTACCAAGGCGACATGTTCCCGCAATGGCAAGGGAACGCCCTGATCGGCGGTCTGGTGGCTGGCGCAATCGTCCGGCTTGAACTGGATGGCGACACCGTCGTGGCCGAGGAACGCCTGCTTGAAGGTATCGGTCGGGTCCGCGATGTGGACGTGGATCATGACGGCTCGATCCTGATCCTCACCGATTACGAAGACGGCGAACTGATCCGTGTGACGCCGGAATGACCGCAACGGCCCCCTTCAATGGCTTGCAAGCCGGGAAGGCGACGTCTTGACAGCAAAAACGGGCCAGCGAAACGCCGGCCCGTCCCCGTTTTCTGACATCAAGGCCCGGTATCAGTACAGGAAGGTTTCCAACAACAGCGTGGCCCCGCAATACTCCCCGCTATAGGTGCCCATCCATACATCGACCTTGCCGTTCAGGTACTGCCCGCCACGCATCTGGGAGAAAGGTTGCGCGTTGCCAGCGCTGTCATCGTCAAAGAACCAGGACCGCTCCGCCGTGTTGACCAGCAGCACGGTATCGCACGACCCGCCGTCCACTTCCATCTCAAGCCGATATTGATCCATGCCCGACAGATAGAAGGTAAAGGTCGGCGCCGTGGTCACGTATCCGGTGTGCTGGAACCCGCAATTCAGCAGGCTGTTCGGGCCGCCAGCCGTCAGTTGGAATCCCTGCTGCGCATAAAGATCGTCACCCGTCAGGGTCCAGACTGCGCCGGTCTGATTATAGTCGGGGCACGCGGCGGCAATGCCGGTCATACCGATCAATACAAAGGCTGCTGCAAGAAGGCGTCTCATGAGGGTAACTCCATACATTGGTTTTGTTTTTTTGTTTACCTGACAGGTATCAGGCGTTTCAGCATTGATGCCTTGGGCCGTACGAGGTCACGCCCCAAGGTGCTTTGCTATGGAGTGTCCCCCGATGATCAATTGTACCAGGTCTCCAGTTCAAGTGTGGCCGGGCATGAGCCGCCGCCATAGGTCCCGATCCAGATATCGACCCGCCCATTAAGCGCGGCGGTATTTGTCAGGTTCAGACCCGGGTTCAGGTTGCCATTGCCGTCATCGTTGAAATGCCATCCGGTGGTCGCATCATTCACAAGCAGCGTCGCATCACAAGAACTAACCACGTCGATCTCAAGCCGTCCGTACTGCTCCATCCCTGACAAGAAGAAAGAGAAGTTCGGCGCCGCGTTCGCGTAACCACGACCAGCGATGCCGCAGTCCGACAACCGCGTCCCGCCCGAGGCGATGGTCTGGAACGTATCGGCGCTGTAAAGGTCCGATCCTGTCAGCGTGTAAGTCTGACCCATGAGGCCCAAGTTCGGGCAGCCGCTCACAGGCATCGGTACGGGCTGGGGCACCGGAACCGGAACCGGCGTCGGGACCGGCATCGGCGCAGGCGCGGCAACGGGAACCGCCTGCATTGTGAAGGTTCCGTCGCACGATCCGCCACCATAGCTGCCAACCCAGACATCGATCCGCCCGTTCAGCGCGGGTCCCGCGAACAATTCAAGACGGGGGTTCAGGCTACCATTGCCGTCATCATCGAAATGCCACTGCGTGTCGGACGTGTTGACCAACATCGTGCTGTCGCAACTGGTGTTGGCGGTCAGGATCAGGTTGGACCGATCCATCCCCGACAGATACAGCGAAAACTGCGGGAGCGTGCTGGCATAGCCACGTCCGGGCAGACCGGGACAATCACCCAGACGCGTGCCACCTGTCGCGGTCACAAAATAGCTCAGCGGGTTCAGAAGTTGGCCGGCCGTCATTGTAATCACTGGTCCGGGAACAGCGAATGTCGGGCAAGTGGCCGGAGCCGGCACAGGCAGCGGCACAGGGACGGGCTGCGGCACTGGCACAGGCTGCGGGAGCGGGCCACCAACAGCCTGCAGGTTCAGCGTGGCGGCGCATTCGTTACCGGCAAACGTGCCGACCCAGACATCGACTCGTCCTTGCGTCAAGTTCGGATCGCGCAGCCTCAGCGCCGGGTTCAGGTTACCGTTGCTGTCGTCATCGAAAAACCATTGGCCGTTGGCTGCATTGACCAACAAGGCCGAGTCGCACTGGCTATCCACGTCAAGCACCAGTTCGCGCCCAACCATTTCCGAAAGGTTGAATGTGTAATCCGGCGCCGACCGGAACAGACCTGTCCCCAAGACACCAAGGCCACAATTCGACAGCGCCTGATTTCCGCCCGCTATCACCCCAAACGAGGTCGGCATGGCAATATTGCTTGATGAAAGGCCAATGGGCTGGCCACCCAATTGCACCGAGGGGCAGGCCAAAGCCGCCCCACCCATGGCCAAGACGCCAAGGAAACTCGTCATGATTAAACGCATCTCTCTGTCCCTCCTTTGAAGACATCAATTGTTCCGATACGGCTGATGACAAAGGGCTGGGTTCGCACCTTCTGCCCGCGATGTGCCTTGTTATGCGGGAAATCCTGAGCATCGGTTTTCACAGCTTCAAGACAATCAGCGGACAGCATGTTGATGAATATCAACCGCCACGGTGTCTCGGGCCGCAGGACCTGAAGTCGGCGCCGGGGTGCGCGCAGCCACGTCGCACCCGCCGCCGTCAAGGTAATGACAGTGGCGCAAGCACCGATGATGGCTTGGGCGGCCGTGCCCGCGACCAAACCGGGCATCGCAGGCCGCGTTGGCTGCAAGGTCCGCCTCAGGAAATCTCCGCTTGTGGAAGGCATCTTCGTGCAAAGGCCTCGGCGAAATTCCAACATCATCTCCACAACAGGGTCGGTTTGATTGTCTCTGTGATCTTGTCTGCCCGCAGCGGTGTGGGCACCGTGCAATCATTCCCTTAGATGCCGATGTTATCCAATATCGCAGGCATGTTTACGAATAACATGCCGACAAGGCGCAACAAAAAAGGCGGCCCCCTGAAGGACCGCCTCTCTCAAGAACGCCACCGTCTGTCGGGTGTGTTATTCCTCGTCGAGCGCGTCGACAGCCTTTTGCAGGTCATCCTTGGATACCGATTTCTCGGTGACCTCGGCCATCTCGGCAATGAAATCGATGACCTTGTCTTCGAACATCGGCGCGCGCAATTGCTGCTGTGCGGCTTGGTTCTGCTGGATGAACTCAAAGAACGCCCGCTCCTGACCCGGATACTGGCGGGCTTGGTTCATGATCGCCTGCGTCATCTCGGCGTCGCTTACCTGCACGTCGTTCTTCTGCCCCAACTCGGCCAACAGCAAACCAAGACGCACCCGGCGTTCGGCCAGCTTGTTGTGCTCGTCCGTCGGCGTGATGGTGGGGTGATCGTGCCCTTCCACATCGGGGTTTTCTTCGTGCCACAACTGATGCGCGATCTGGTTCGCCTCGGCGGTGACCAGGCTTGGGGGCAGATCGAACTTCACCTGCGCATCCAGCTGATCAAGCATCTGCCGCTTCATGATCTGGCGGGCAGCGCCGGCGTATTCCGCCTTCATCCGCTCTTGGATCTGACCCTTCAGGGCCGCCAGATCTTCGGCGCCGTATTTCTTGGCCAGCTCGTCATCGATTTCGGCGGGAACGGGCTTGCGCACCTCTTTCACCTTGCACTCGAAAACGGCCGCTTTGCCCGCGAGGTTCGCGGCGCCGTACTCGGCCGGGAAACTCACCTCGACCGATTTCTCGTCGCCGGCTTTCACACCGATCAGCTGTTCCTCGAAGCCGGGGATGAAGCTGTTGGACCCCAGAACCAGCGGGTAATCCTCGGCAGCGCCGCCATCAAACGCTTCGCCATCCACCTTGCCAAGGAAGTCGATCACGACCTGATCGCCATCCGCAGCCTTGCCCTTTTTCTTGGCAAAGTTCTGTGCGCTTTCGGCCAGACCTTCCAAGGCGGTCTGCACCTCAGCGTCGTCCGGCGTGACGCTCAGACGCTCGAGTTTGAGCGCCTTGTAGTCGATCTCGGGGATCTCGGGCAGCTTCTCGTAGCTCAGGGTCACGACGACATCGTCACCCTCTCTCCAATCCTCGTTCACCATCTTCATCTCGGGCTGCATCGCCGGGCGGTCGCCCGTGGCCTCCAGATGGCTCTGCATCGCGCCATCGACGCTTTCCTGCATCGCTTCGCCCAGCAACCGGGGGCCAAACTGCTTTTTCAGCAGTGCCATCGGCACCTTGCCCTTGCGAAAGCCCTTCATTTCGATACCGGGCTGCGCCTCGACCAGCTTCTCGCTAACCTTCGCTTCCAGCTCATCACCGGTAATGGTGATCTCGTAGCTCCGCTTCAGGCCGTCGTTCAGGGTTTCGCTGACGTTCATCTGGGTCCTCGCATGGATGAAGAGGGCGTCAAAGGCGACACCCTGCAGAATTTGCGTCTTACTAGTGACGGGCCGGGGGGCGTTCAACCCCGAAAACATTGGCGGGCAGTCCATCGGCCCAATGGGCGCGAGTTTCTGCGCGCAAGCCGCCGCTCAACCACACCGAAAGTCCGGCTGCCCGCTGCGGGCAAAACGCTATTCCCCCCGCATCAGCCGCCCAGACGGCGGTCCCAAAGGAAACATTGGTGCGGGTGAAGGGACTCGAACCCCCACGCCATAGGCGCCAGAACCTAAAT
>JAFMHK010000009.1 GCA_017854585.1 Paracoccaceae bacterium | reverse complement strand
AGGGAGTGGCGCTCACCGCTAATCTTCACAAAGACCTCGTCCAGATGCCAGCGCCGCCACGGGGCCGTGTGCCTCATGTCAGGACCTGCAGGCCGTGCGGAACCCGTCACGGCATTGCGCGTTGGCCGAAACGAATTGCGCCCCGGATGATCCATCCGGGGCGCAAATCATCTTGCCGACCGGCCGATGTCTCAGTTGATCTTGGGCAACAGTTCATCCAGCGACTTTTTCGCATCGCCATAGAACATGCGTGTGTTTTCCTTGAAGAACAGCGGGTTTTCGATGCCCGAATACCCGGTTCCCTGCCCGCGCTTGGACACGAATACCTGCTTGGCCTTCCACACCTCCAGCACCGGCATCCCGGCGATGGGGCTGTTGGGGTCGTCTTGCGCCGCAGGGTTCACGATGTCGTTGGAACCGATCACGATCACCACGTCGGTCTTGGGGAAATCGTCGTTGATTTCGTCCATTTCCAAAACGATGTCATAGGGCACCTTGGCCTCGGCCAGAAGCACGTTCATGTGCCCCGGCAGGCGGCCCGCGACGGGGTGGATGGCAAAGCGCACCGTCTTGCCCGCCGCGCGCAGCTTGCGGGTCAGTTCCGAAACGCTCTGCTGTGCTTGCGCCACCGCCATGCCGTAACCCGGCACGATGACAACGCTGTCGGCCTCGTTCAATGCGCTGGCCACACCTTCGGCATCGATCGCGATCTGTTCGCCCTCGATCGCCATCGCGGGGCCGCTGGTTCCCCCGAAGCCACCAAGGATCACCGACACGAAGGATCGGTTCATCGCCTTGCACATGATGTAGCTGAGGATTGCACCCGAGGAGCCGACCAGCGCGCCCACAACGATCAGAAGATCGTTGCCAAGGCTGAACCCGATCGCTGCCGCCGCCCAGCCGGAATAGCTGTTCAGCATCGAAACCACGACCGGCATGTCCGCCCCGCCGATCCCCATGATCAGGTGATAGCCGATGAACAGCGCCGCCAGTGTCATCAAGAACAGGGGCAGGAAGCCACCCGAGTTGAAGTACCAGATCAGGCAGATCACCGAGATTGCTGCCGCCGCCATGTTAAGCATGTGCCCGCCGGGCAGCTTGGTCGCGGCTGAATCCACGCGGCCGGCCAGTTTGCCATAGGCAATGACCGATCCGGTGAACGTGATCGCCCCGATGAAAATGCCCAGAAACAGCTCCACCCGCAGGATCGATATCTCCACCCCGGATTTATGTGCAAGAATGCCGGCAAAACCCTGCAGCGCGTCGCGCGCCTCAGGGGTCATGCCCAACACCCGGCCCAATTCAATATGGGTGATGAAGCCCACGAAAACGGCCGCCAGACCCACAAGGCTGTGCATCGCGGCAACCAGTTCGGGCATTTGCGTCATCTGCACCCGCGTCGCCAACTGATAGCCGATGGCGCCGCCACCCGCGATCAGCAGAAGCGACAGCAGCCAATACCCCGCCCCCGGACCCACCAACGTCGCCGTAACCGCCAGCGCCATGCCAGCGATCCCGTACCAGACAGCGCGCTTTGCGCTTTCCTGACCAGACAGCCCGCCAAGCGACAAGATGAACAGGATCGCCGCGACCACGTAAGCCGCTGTTGTAAAACCGAATTCCATTATCTTGCTCCCTTACGACTTCTGGAACATGGCGAGCATGCGCCGTGTCACGAGAAACCCACCGAAGATGTTGATCCCGGTCATGAACACCGCCAGACCCGCCAGCAGGACGACAAGATAACTGCCCGACCCGATCTGCGTCAGGGCGCCCAGAATGATGATCGACGAAATTGCGTTGGTGACCGCCATCAACGGCGTGTGCAGCGAATGCGCCACATTCCAGATCACCTGGAAACCCACGAAGATCGCCAGCACGAACACGATGAAATGCTGCATGAAGCTGGCCGGAGCCACAAGGCCGATACCAAGCAACAGAATTGCCCCGCCCGCCAGCAGTCCCACCTGATTGCGGGTCTGGCTCTTGAATGCGGCAAGTTCCGCGGCCCGCTTTTCCTCGGGCGTCAATTCGCGCGCCTTCTCCTTTTTCGGAGCGGCGGCGATCGCGGCGATCTTGGGGGGCGGAGGCGGGAAGGTGATGTCGCCACCGTAAACCACCGTCGCCCCGCGGATCACGTCATCCTCCATGTTGTGGTTGACCGTGCCGTCCTTGGCGGGCGTCAGATCGGTCATCATGTGGCGGATGTTGGTGGAATAAAGGGTCGATGCCTGCGCCGCCATGCGGCTGGCGAAATCGGTATAGCCCACGACCGTCACGCCATTGTCGCTGAGGATCTTTTCGTCCTTCACCGTCAATTCGCAATTGCCGCCGCGCTCAGCCGCAAGGTCCACAATGACCGACCCCGGCTTCATCGCTTCGACCATATCCTTTGTCCAAAGGATCGGCGCATCGCGCCCCGGGATCAGGGCCGTGGTGATCACGATATCCATGTCCGGCGCCAATTCGCGGAACTTGGCCAGCTGCGCCTCGCGGAACTCAGGGCTGGACGGGGCTGCATAGCCGCCCGTCGCGGCGCCGTCCTGCGCCTCCTCGAATTCGAGAAACACGAATTGCGCGCCCATGCTCTCGATCTGCTCGGCGGTCTCGGGGCGGACATCGAAGGCATAGGTAATCGCGCCAAGCGATGTCGATGTGCCGACCGCGGCCAACCCGGCCACACCCGCACCGATCACCAACACCTTGGCTGGCGGCACCTTGCCCGCCGCAGTGATCTGCCCGGTGAAGAAACGGCCAAAGTTGTTGCCCGCTTCGATCACCGCGCGGTAACCTGCGATGTTGGCCATCGACGACAGCGCATCCATCTTCTGCGCGCGCGAAATGCGCGGCACCATATCCATGGCGATCACATTGGCGCCCTTGGATTTGGCCAGTTCCATCAGCTTTTCGTTCTGACCGGGGTAGAAGAAACTGATCAGCAGTTGCCCCTCGCGCAGCCGCTTGGCCTCGGTCTCGGTTGGGGGGCGGACCTTGGCCACCACATCAGCCGCTTTGAACAATGCCGCCGCAGTCTTGACAACCTTGACGCCCGCCGCCTCGTAGGCCGCGTCGGGAAAGCCCGCCGCGATCCCCGCGCCACTTTCGATGGCGCAGTCATACCCCAGCTTCTGCAACTGAATCGCACTGTCAGGCGTCATCGCAACCCGCGATTCGCCCGGCTCAATCTCTTTCGGAGCCCCTATTTTCAAAGTCTTCCCCCTCAATTTGCCGCCAATACCCGTCCGCCCCATTAGCAAGGGGTGAAATATTTCACAACGGGAGTGATTGGCGACACATTATTACACAGACGCGCGCCATCGCCGTCATCTCCCCTGCATAAATGCCTCATAGGCGGGGAATGTCCAGTTGCCCGAAGGCGACGGCCCCGGGGTTGTTTCGCGCGTGCCACGGGTCTTGTGCCTGCGCGGCGGCCCGCTACGCTGGCGCGCGTCGCATCGGATGCAACCTCAGGGGGAGGATGGAATGGAACACAAAGGCAAACACGCACTTGTCACTGGTGGCGGCACCGGCATCGGACTGGGCATTGCGATGGCGCTGGCCGGAGCCGGGGCCGACGTCACGATCACCGGGCGCGATCTGGACCGCCTGCAAAAGATCGCCGATGGCCATCCGCGTCTGCATGCCCTGCAAATGGATGTCAGCGCCGAGGCGTCGGTCCGCGATGGCATCGCAGGCGCCGCCGCGGCGCGCGGCCCCGTCGCCATCTGCGTGGCAAACGCAGGCATCGCCGAACCCGCCCCGTTCAAACACGAAACCCTCGATCATTGGCGCAGCATCATGGCCACCAATGTCGATGGCGTTTTCCTGACCTTTCAGGCTGCTCTGGCAACGCTTGGCCCCGGTGATTGGGGCCGCATGATCGGCATCAGTTCAATCGCGGGCGTCCGGGGCCTGAAACACGCCATCGCCTACACCGCATCGAAACACGCGGTCATCGGCATGATCCGGGGCCTGTCCGAAGAATACATGGGCGGCGACGTCACCTTCAACGCGCTGTGCCCCGGCTACGTCGACACCCCCATCGTCACCCGCAACGCAGACGAGATCGCGACCCGTCAGGGGATCACCATCACCGAAGCGCGCGGTTATCTGGCCAAAGGCAATCGCCACCGGACCCTGCTGGAGGTCGACGAGATCACCGGCGCGGCGATGTGGCTCTGTTCCCACGCCGCACGCTCGGTCAATGGCCAGACCATCCAGATCGCCGGCGGTCAGGTCTCCTGATCCATCCGTTTCATCTTGGCCGAAAACTCCTCCCGGAGGGCCGCCCAGCCACCAAGGACCATCCATGACAGACTTCACCGCAACCCGCGCCATGTTCCACCTCCCCGATGGCATCATCTATCTGGACGGCAACTCGCTTGGCCCGTTGCCGATCGGCGCCCGCGAAAAGGCGCGTCAGGTTCTGGACGACGAATGGGGTGAGATGCTCATCACCGGATGGAACCGCGCCGGTTGGATGGCCCTGCCGCAGCAGCTGGGTGCCCGTATCGCGCGGCTGATCGGTGCCGAGGCGGACAATGTCATGGTGGGCGATACGCTGTCCACGCGGCTCTATCAGGCATTGGCCGCCGCCTTGGCCATGACCGACCGCAAGATCGTGCTCACCGATCACGGGAATTTCCCGTCCGATCTTTACATGGCGCAGGGCCTTCTCGATACGCTGGGTCAGGGGCATCAACTCCGCGTGGTCGCCCCCGAAGACGTGGCGGCAAACCTGACCGATGACGTCGCCGCCCTGATGCTTACGCAGATCGATTATCGCACCGGCCGGATGCATGACATGGTCGCGCTCAGCGCCGCCGCGCAAGCCTGCGGAACTGTCACCGTCTGGGATCTGGCCCATTCCGCTGGGGCCGTGCAGGTGGACCTTGCGGGGGCGAATGCCGACTTCGCCGTCGGCTGCACCTACAAATACCTGAACGCCGGTCCCGGCGCTCCGGCCTTCATCTACGTGGCGCCGCGCCATGCCGATACGGCCCATACGCTGTTGAACGGCTGGCTGGGTCATGCCGAGCCATTCGCGTTCGAACCGACCTACCGCCCCGGCCCCGGCATCACCCGCATGCGCGTGGGCACCCCCGCAATCATCCAGATGCGCATGCTGGAGGCGGCGATGGATGTCTGGGACCTGGTCGATATGGCCGATGTGCGCGCGCAATCCGTGGCGTTGTGTGACCGGTTCATCGCGGGCGTCGAGGCCACCTGCCCCGCGCTTGCCCTTGCCTCGCCGCGCGACGCGGCCCAACGCGGAAGTCAGGTTTCGTTCCGTTTCGCCAATGGCTATGCCGCGATGCAGGCCCTGATCGCGCGCGGTCTGATCGGCGACTTCCGCGCGCCGGACATCATGCGCTTTGGCTTTACCCCGCTTTACATCGGACCTGACGACGTCGACGCCGCCGTGGCGATCATTGCCGATGTCATGGCGACCCGCGCATGGGATGCACCGCAATTTCACACGCGCCATGCCGTAACCTGAACCGGCCAACAGGTCGCGAAGCTGCGGACGGTATACCGTTGCATTCCGCCAAATAACTCATTTCATTGTATTTTTTCGTTTACTTGATGTCAAAATTTGCTAGGTGAAAAGATAACTCCTGCAATCGGACGCACCATGCCGCCTATCCAAGACCATCCGCTGCGCTATCAATTGGCCAATGAACTGCACGCGCGGCCGTTTCCGTCGCTTGCCTGTCCGGGTCAGGCGGTGTTTCTGGCGATCAAGCAACCGCGCGAGGCGGCCAAGCGGGACCGCAGCCTTGATCGCGCGCATCTGATCGCCCTGCTGGACCGCTTTGGCGCGCAGCATCCGCAGCCTGACGCCACCCATTATTTCGGGCAGATCGGGAAATATTTCCTGAAATGGGAACAACATACCGAATTCGTGACCTACACGGCCTTCACCGATCAAATCGGCGAACGCCCGTTCCATTCCGCCGCGTGGGATGTGTTCCCCGATGATTGGCTGGCGCAGGCACCCGGCATGCGCATCACATCGGCCCATATCCGTATCGCCAGCGAACCTGACGACGAGTCCGAGGTTGACGCGGCCCTTGCCGAATGGTTCGTCCCCGAAAGCTTGGCGGTCAGCCGCGTGCTTGACGATACCGCCATCATCGCCGGCGATTTCCGCATCGACAGCGCCGGCCACATGCGCTTTGCGGTCTTTACACCCGTTGAAACCGACGACCGCCGCATCGGTCGCATCGTGCAGCGCATCTGCGAGATCGAGACCTACAAGACGGTATCGATGCTGGGCCTGCCACGGGCGCGCGATATTTCGCGCCGGATGGGCGAGATGGACGAAGAACTCAGCGCCCTTGTCACCGACATGACCGGCGATCTGTCCAAACCCGACGAAACGCTGGGTCAGCTTCTCAGCATCGCGGCCGAACTTGAAAAGCTTCAGACCGAAAGCGCATTCCGTTTCGGGGCGACCGGTGCCTACGAGGCCTTGGTAAACCAGCGTGTCAGCGTCCTGCGCGAAGAACGCTTTCATGGCCGCCAGACATTTGGCGAATTCATGATGCGCCGCTTCGATCCCGCGATGCGGACCATAAAGGCCACTGAACGGCGACTGCTCAGCATGACGGAACGCGCGATTCGCGCCGGTGACCTGCTGCGAACCCGCGTCGATGTGGATCGGTCCGCCCAGAACCAGGCATTGCTGGAAAGCATGGATCGCCGCGCCGACCTGCAACTGCGCCTGCAACGCACGGTCGAAGGCCTCTCTGTGGTCGCCATCAGCTATTACGCACTCAACCTTGTGGTCTACCTGCTGGCACCGTTGAGCGAGGCGGCGGGCATCAGCCGCACCACGCTGTCGGCGGCGGCGGTGCTGCCTGTCATCGGCGGTGTCTGGTTGATGGTGCGGTCGATCAGACGCTCGATGGAGAAGTAGGGCCAGCAATCATCAAGGCCGGATCGACGCGGCGTCTTACCCGCCCCTGAACCGGTTTGCGGTCACGGTCGCCGCAGCGCGCGCCGCATGA
The DNA here is from genome assembly GCA_017854585.1 of Paracoccaceae bacterium. Classification (GTDB taxonomy): domain Bacteria; phylum Pseudomonadota; class Alphaproteobacteria; order Rhodobacterales; family Rhodobacteraceae; genus JAFMHK01. Next base: position 106,019 of record JAFMHK010000009.1, on the reverse strand, counting down.
TCTTTCCCGTCGCCGTCATCGGCAGACTGTCCGCCCGCACGAATTTGCGCGGGACCAGATGGGCGGACACCTTGTCACGCACCAGCCGCGCCAAGACTGCCTCAAGCCCATCCCACGCCGCACCTTCGCGCAACACGACATGCGCCACCACGATTTCTGTCCGGATCGGGTCCGGCTCACCGACCACGGCGGCCATCAGCACGTCGGGATGGCTGACCAGTGCCGTTTCAATCTCCACCGGACCAATGCGATACCCGGCCGAGGTAATCACGTCATCATCGCGGGAATGGAACCGCAACTGCCCGTCCGCGCCGCGCGTCGCCAGATCGCCGGTGCGCAGCCAGCCGTCCACAACCTTCTTTGCCGTCGCGGCGGGCTTGTTCCAGTATTCCAGAAACATAACCGGGTCGGGCGCACGCACGCAAACCTCCCCCACATCGCCGGTTCCGACCGCTCCGGTCGCATCGCGCAAGCTGACGTCATGCCCCGGCACCGGCAAGCCCATCGCGCCGGGAACGCGCGCCATGACCCCCGCGCAGGACGCAACGACAAGATTTGCCTCCGTCTGGCCGTAGAACTCGTTGATCTCAGCCCCCAACACATCGCGGCCCCAGTCAAGCAGGTCTCCGCCCAATGCCTCGCCACCAGAGCCAACGGCCCGCAGCCGCAGTCCGGTCGGTTCCGGCGCCTGCCGCATCAGACGCAAGGCCGTGGGCGGCAAGAACGCGTTTGAAACCCCTTCCTCGGTCATCAGGGCATAAGCCGCGCCCGGGTCGAACTTGGCAAAGCGGTGGCTGACCAATGGCACACCGTAATACAGGCACGGCAGCGCCATATCCATCAGGCCGCCGATCCACGCCCAATCCGCCGGGGTCCAACCCACATCGCCGGGTTGGGGGAACCCGCCTTGGCTCAATTCCATGCACGGCAAATGGCCGATCAAGAAACGGTGCGCGTGCAGCACACCCTTGGGATCGCCCGTCGTCCCCGACGTGTAGATCATCACGCCCGCATCGTCAGCGCGGGTCCGCACCGGGCGAAATCCCCGGGCGGGGGTGGCGATGGCCTCCGCAAACGCGGCGCTGTCGGTGTTCATCACATGGATAAGCCCCGGCAAATCGGTGCGCAACGCCGCGACCTTGTCTGCCTGCGCGGTATCGGTGATCACCACCTTTGCCCCGCTGTCCGACAACCGATAGCGCAGCGCGTCTTCGCCAAACAACGTGAACAGCGGCAGGCTGACCGCCCCCAACTTGTGCGCGGCGAAATGGGCGACCAAGACGGCGGGATGCTGGGCCAGCAACACCGCCACCCGGTCACCGCGCCCCACACCCATGGCCGCAAGCGTCACGGCCAGCCCATCAGACGCCCGCTTGAGCTGCCCATAGGTCCAGACCTGCCGCCCCGCAGCCCCGCGATGGATCACCGCAACCTTTTCTGGCGACACCGCCGCCCAGCTATCGCAACACACGTCCGCGATATTCAGGAATTCGGGGATGTTCCACGCGAACCCGGCGCGCAATGCCTCCAATGGCCCCAGTCTGGGAAACAGGCGGCGATCCAAGTGGGCCTAGCCCCCGGCAATCACGGTCAACGTCGGCAACGACGTCAGGCTCAGCCCCAGCGCCTGCAGTGCCGCCAGCGAAATCCGGCTGCCCGCACCCGCTGCACCGCCCGAAGGGCGCAGCGTCACCTCGGTCGATCGTCCATCCTCGGTCACGACACTGCCGGGCATCTCAACGCTGACCAGCGACGTTTCCAGCCAAAGGCCCGGACTGGACGGGTCGCCAAGGCTGGCAACCGTGGTGCCCAGATATCCACTGGCGACCGCGGCGGGCGGCGCGGCGCCCCCGTCTGACGCGCCCGCCTCGGTGGCGGGCCGTTCCGTGGGGCGCGGGGTAGCGGCATCGGGGGCAACGGCGGTCGATGGCGCCGCGTCGCCGCCGCGCAAGAACGCCAGCCGGTCGCCACAGGCAGACACGGCAAGCACAAGGGTCAGGGAAATTACGGCATGTTTCATGAAACCCAGCCTAGGCCCATTCCCATTGCACGGCAACGTCCGGCACCCGCCCTTGCGCTGGGTTCCGCCACCCCCTAGCTTCCCACCATGAGCATGAGCATGACCGCCGCCCCCCTGATCGACCCATTCGCCCGCGCGATCACATATCTTCGCGTGTCGGTGACCGATCGCTGCGATTTCCGCTGCGTCTACTGCATGTCGGAAAACATGACCTTCCTGCCCAAGAAAGAGCTTCTGACGCTGGAAGAACTGGACCGCATGTGCACCACCTTCATCGGCCTTGGTGTCAAGAAGCTGCGTATTACCGGCGGTGAGCCATTGGTGCGCCGCGATATCATGACCTTCTTCCAGCGCATGTCGCGTCATCTGGACAGCGGCGCACTCCAAGAATTGACCCTGACGACCAATGGCAGCCAACTGGCGCGCTTTGCCGACGATCTTTTTGCTGCTGGCGTCCGCCGGGTGAACATATCGCTCGATACGCTCGACGACGCGAAATTCGCCGAAATCACCCGCTGGGGCCGTCTGAAACAGGTGCTGGAAGGCATCGACGCCGCGCAGGCCGCTGGCCTTCAGGTGAAGATCAACGCCGTCGCGCTCAAGGGGTTCAACGAGGATGAGCTGTTCACCCTGCAAGACTGGTGCGCCAGCCGCGACATGGGCCTCACGTTCATCGAGGTCATGCCGATGGGTGATCTGGGTAACGAAAACCGGCTGACGCAATACTGGTCGCTGAAGGATCTGCGCGCGCGGCTGGCCGAGCGGTTCACGCTGGTCGATCTTTCCGAGCGCACCGGCGGCCCGGCGCGTTATGTCCAGTTGGCCGAGACGGGTCAAAAGATCGGCTTCATCACGCCACTGACCCACAATTTCTGCGAATCGTGCAACCGCGTGCGCCTGACTTGCACGGGCGAATTGTATATGTGCCTCGGACAGGAAGACATGGCGGACCTGCGCGCGCCGCTGCGCGCCTCGGGCGATGACGCGCAGTTGGCGCAGGCCATCCGCGCCGCAATCGCGCGCAAGCCCAAGGGACACGATTTCGACTATTCGCGCGCGACCGTGGATGGCCAGATGACCCGCCACATGAGCCACACCGGGGGCTGAACCCGACGTGTGCCAACGCGCCGGACCGGGCGCAGGCCGATGTCCGCCATGGGGCATGATCACCCGTTGACCTCCACACCCCCGCCCCATAGACGCACGCTTTGCATTTTAGCATCTGGAGGCGCCGGAAATGGCAGTGACGGGCCACGCGCTAGGTATCGATTTCGGCACGTCGAATTCGGCGGCTGGGTATCTGTGCGACGGCAAGCCCCGGCTGATCGAGATGTCGCCGGGCCGCACAACCCTGCCGACGACGTTCTTTTTCGATTTCGAGACGCGGCAGACCCTGATGGGCGATCCGGCCAATCAGGCCTTGCTTGACGGCCTTGACGGAAGGTTCATGCGGGCGCTCAAGCGCGTGCTGGGCACGTCGGTGATGCACGAAAAACGCCATATCCTGAACCAGAGCGTCACGTTCGTGGAGATCATCGCCCGCTTCCTTAGCCAGATCAAGACCCGGGCCGAGGCACAGACCGGCCTGAGGTTCGACCGGGCGCTTTCGGGTCGTCCGGTCGTGTTTCACGGCATCGACGACCCGCGGGAAACCCAAGCCGCAGCGGATCTGCGGGCCTGCTATCTGGCTGCCGGTTTCAGCGATGTCGATTTCATGCCCGAACCCGAGGCGGCCGCCATCGCAAACGGTGCGCTGGACCACGCGGGCGAGATCGGGTTGATCGTTGATATCGGGGGCGGCACCTCGGACTTTTCGCTGTTCCAAAGCGGTGCCCATGGTGTGACGATCATGGCCAGTCACGGTGTCCGCATCGGGGGAACCGATTTTGACCGCGCCATAAACATCGACCGCGTCATGCCATTGCTGGGCAAGGGAACACAGTTGCGCAAACTGTTCGGACCGGGCGCATCACCCGTACCCGGCGCGATCTTCAACGACTTGGCGACATGGGAAAAGATCCCCTTCGTCTATACCGCGCAAAACCGCCGCATGGTCGATGAAATGACCCGATTGGCCCATGAACCGGAAAAGATGGCGCGGCTGGCAGCGGTGCTGAGGGATGAACTTGGGCATGACCTCGCATTTGCCGTCGAACGCGGCAAGATTGCCGCAAATGGCGGCGACGCAGGGTCCGCCATCGCGCTGCACCAGATCGCGCCGGGCCTTGTCGCGCCCTTGTCATCCGACGCGCTGAACGCGGTACTTGCACCCTTTGCGATGCTCTTGCGCGACGGCGCGCACGAGACACTGCGCCGCGCGGATCTGAATCCCGCTCAGGTGAACCGCGTGATCTATGTTGGTGGTTCCAGCCTGATGTCGATGGTTTCGGACACCATGAAGGCGCTGTTTCCCGACGCCGGGCATTCATTCGCCGACGTGTTCACTGCTGTTGCCGACGGGTTGTCGGTTGCATCTGCACCCGGCCGTGGCAACGCCTGACCGATCGTCAATTCCACGAATTGAACGCGCGTCATGGACGGAATGCCAGATCCGTCCCCGGACCGGCATTCCATCCATCGGTGCGCGGGGCTGACCCCTCGCCCCCGTTCAGGCGGCGGGCATCCGTTTTTCCACGATTTCGGCCCACCAGCTGCATCCTGCAGGGATCGCCTCATCGTTGAAGTTGTATTTGGGATGATGCACGCTGGCCGTGTCGCCGTTGCCCATCAGGATGTAGGCACCGGGGCGGGCGATCGTCATGTAGGCGAAATCCTCACCCCCCATGACCAACGGCGCTTCCTCGCAATTGCCAGAAACCGACCGCGCCACATCCGCCGCGAACTCCGTCTGTTCCTCGGAATTGGCCATCACAGGATAGCCGCGCCGGTAATCCACCTGTGCGCTGCCGCCCATCATGGCGGCCGTCCCCTCGGCGATCTCGGTCAACCGCTTTTCGGCCAGATCGGCGATATCCGCGTCCATCGTGCGGACCGTGCCCCGCAGGTGCACCGTTTCGGGGATGACGTTATAGGCGTTCGACCCCGTCTCGAAGCTGGTGACGCTGACCACGATTTGCTTGATCGGGTCCGCATTCCGGCTGGCGATGGATTGCAGCGCCAAGACGACGTGGCTGGCCATTACTGTCGTATCAACGGTTTCATGCGGTTTCGCGGCGTGCCCGCCTTTGCCGGTCAGGTAGATGTCAAACTGCGCCGTGGCGGCGAAGAACGCGCCGGGCCGGATGGCGAAACTGCCGGTCGGCATCCCCGGCCAGTTGTGCATCCCGTAAACCTCGTTGATTTTCCAGCGGTCCATCATGCCGTCATCGACCATTTCCTTGCCGCCGCCGCCGCCTTCCTCTGCCGGTTGGAAGATGATCGCGACCGTCCCGTCGAAATTCCGTGTCTCCGCAAGGTATTTGGCCGCGCCCAACAACATGGCGGTATGTCCGTCATGGCCGCACGCATGCATCGCGCCCGGCGTCTTGGAGGCATAGTCCAGCCCGGTTTCCTCGGTCATCGGCAGGGCATCCATATCGGCACGCAGGCCGATGGTCTTGCCCGAGGTGTTCGTCTTGCCCTTGATAATGCCGACCACACCCGTGCGGCCAATGCCGGTCACGATCTCGTCGCAGCCGAACTCCCGCAGTTTTTCGGCAACCAAAGCGGAGGTGCGGTGGGTATCGAACAGCACTTCGGGATGTTCGTGGATATCGCGCCGCCATGCGGTGATTTCGGGCAGCAACTCGGCAAATCGGTTCTTGACGGGCATTGGTAGTCTCTCCTTGTTGGTCAGGCGGCGGGCATGCGTCGCTCGGCGATTTCGGCGAAGAAGCTGCACCCGAATGGGATCGCCTCGTCGTTGAAGTTATACTTGGGGTGATGGCACATGGCACTGTCGCCATTGCCAAGAAAAACATAGGCGCCGGGGCGTTCCTCCAGAAAATAGCTGAAATCCTCCGACGGCATGATCGGCTTTGCCGTGTCGTCCACCTTGACGCCCAGCGCGCGGGCGGCCTCGGCGGCGCTGGCCACGGCGGACGCATCGTTGACGGTGACGGGATAGCCGGGCATCCAGATCACCTCGGCCTTGGCGCCGAATGCACTGGCGGTGTCTTCCGCCACACGGCGAACGCGCTCTTCGGCAAATAAACGCATGTCAGGGTCGAGGCAGCGCACCGTCCCCTCCATCCGCGCGGTTTCGGGGATGATGTTGGAGGCGTTCGAATCCGTCTTGAACGTCGCCACCGTCAGCACCACACGCTTCAACGCATCGATATTGCGCGATACGATGCTGTGCAGGCTCACCACGATCTGTGACGCGACCAACACGGTATCGACCGCATTATGCGGTTCCGCCGCGTGGCCACCCTTGCCCGTGACAATGATCTCGAATTCGTCGGACGATGCCTGCAACGGCCCCGCACACGTGGCAAAGTCGCCAGCCGGAATGCCCGGCGCGTTGTGGATGCCGTAGAACTCGTCAATCTTCCAGCGGTCCAGAAGACCATCGTCGATCATCGCCTTGGCGCCTGCGCCGCCTTCTTCCGCAGGTTGGAAAATCAAGACCACGGTGCCATCGAAATTCCGCGTCTCGGCCATGTATTGCGCGGCCCCCAACAGCATCGCGGTATGCCCGTCATGGCCGCAGGCATGCATCACGCCGGGTGTCTTGGACGCATAGTCCAATCCCGTGATCTCATGAATCGGCAGCGCATCCATATCCGCGCGCAACGCCACCGCGCGACCCGACGCATTGGCCTTGCCCCGGATGATCCCGACCACGCCCGTGCCGCCGACCCCCTCGGTCACCTCGTCACAGCCGAAGCTGCGCAGTTTGTCCGCGACGAACGCGGCGGTCTTGTGCTCGGCATAGCTGAGTTCGGGGTTTTCATGCAGTTCCCGCCGCCATGCGGTGATTTCGGGCAGCAATTCGGCAAAGCGGTTCTTGATCGGCATGGCGTCTGTCTTTCCTTGCTAGTGTCGCAATGGCATCTGCTGTTCGGCCAAGGTGGCAAACCAGCTACACCCGGCTGCGATCGCGTCATCGTTGAATTCGTAGGTCGGGTGGTGCAACGCGGCACTATCGCCATTTCCGACAAAGATGAAAGCGCCGGGGCGCTCGGTCAGGAAATCGGCGAAATCCTCGCCACCCATCACGGGGGCAATATCGGTCTGGACGGCGCCGGCCACGGCCTGCGCTGCCGCGATGGCATGGGCGACGGTTTCGGGCGCATTGATCGTGGGCGGCACGCATGGGCGATATTCCAGCACCGCTTCGGCACCGCAAGCGGCGGCGGTGGCGCGCGCGACTTCGTCAATCCGCGACCGGATCAGGCTTTGCACTTCGGGATGCAGGTAGCGCACGGTGCCTTTCAGCACCGCTTCGCCCGCGATCACGTTATGCGTATCGCTGTCTGTATGCAGCGCGCAGATCGACAGGACCGCAGGCTTCAAGGGGTCGACATTCCGCGCCACGATCTGTTGCAGCGCCATCACCACCTGAGCGGCCGCGACGGTGGTATCGACCGTCTGGTGCGGCATGGCACCATGCCCCCCCTTGCCGCGCAGGCGAATGTCAAAGAAATCGGCCGCCGCCATCAATGGCCCGACGCGGGTGGCAAAACTTCCCACCGGCAGGCCCGGCCAATTGTGCATGCCATAGATCTCCTGAACGCCGAAACGGTCCAGCATGCCGTCATCCACCATGGCGCGCGCGCCACCCCCGCCTTCCTCGGCGGGTTGAAAAACCAAGACCACGGTGCCGTCAAATGCCCTTGTCTCGGCCATGTATTGCGCGGCCCCCAGCAACATGGCGGTGTGCCCGTCATGGCCGCAGGCATGCATCTTGCCCGGTGACGTGCTGGCATGCGCCAACCCCGTCGCCTCCGTTATCGGCAGCGCGTCCATGTCCGCGCGAAACCCGATCACCCGGCCCGAGCCTTTGCCACGCCCATGGATCACGCCGATCACGCCGGTCTTGCCCACACCTTCCACCACATCATCGCACCCGAAATCGCGCAGCTTCCGGGCCACCATGGCCGCCGTTCGATGCTCGGCAAAACGCAACTCGGGATGGGCGTGGATGTCCTGACGCCACGCGATGATCTCGGGCAGCATCTCGGCCAGTCGGTTCTTGATCGGCATCGGCGCATCCTCCTCAGGCGGCGGGCATCCTGCGTTCCACCAGTTCGGCGAAAAAGCTGCACCCATAAGGTATGGCATCGTCGTTGAAGTTGTAGGCCGGGTGATGCACCTTGGCGCTGTCACCGTTGCCGACGTTGATGAACGCACCGGGCCGTTCCAGCAGCATATAGCTGAAATCCTCGGCGCCCATGCGCGGCGGGCGTCCGTAATGCACACGTCCCTGCCCCGCCACGGCCTCGGCGACATCCGCCGCGATCCGGGCGTTTGCCTCATGATTGACGGTCACGGGATACCCGCGCTCGTACCGCAGTTCCGCCGTGCAGCCATACGCCTCGGCGGTCGCGGTGATAAGCGCGCATACCCGTTCCTCCGCCAGATCCCGCACACCCTCGTCCAGCGTGCGCACCGTGCCGCGCACCAAGACGGATGCCGGGATCACGTTGAACGCCTCGGAACTGGTCTTGATCGTGCAAACCGAAACGACGATCTGCTTCAAAGGGTCCACGTTCCGGCTGGCCACGGTTTGCAGTGCCATCACCATGGCGCAGGTCGCCGGGCTGGGGTCGATGCAGTTGTGGGGCTGCGCCGCATGGCCACCCTTGCCCACGATCGTCACCTCGAACTCGTCCGCCGCCGCCATGATCGGGCCGGGCGCCACGCCGAATTCCCCGACAGCCAACCCCGGCTCGTTGTGCATGCCATAGACTTCCTTGATGCCAAAACGGTCCATCATCCCATCATCGACCATGGCCTTGCCGCCTGCGCCGCCTTCCTCTGCCGGTTGGAATATCAGGCAAACAGTGCCATCAAAATTCCGCGTCTCGGCAAGGTATTTCGCGGCCCCCAGCAACATCGCGGTGTGCCCGTCATGACCGCAGGCGTGCATCTTGCCCGGCGTGGTGCTGGCATAATCCAGCCCCGTCACTTCATCCATCGGCAGCGCGTCCATATCCGCACGCAGGCCCACGCATTTCCCGGCCGTATCCGTCTTGCCCTTGATCACGGCGACAATGCCTGATCGGCCAATCCCCGTCACGATCTCGTCGACACCAAAGCTCTTGAGCTGCGATTCGACGAACGCGGTGGTTTGCGGCAGGTCATACTGCAGTTCCGGGTTCGCGTGGATCTGACGCCGCCATGCGGTGATCTCGGCGTGCAGTTCGGCAAGGCGGTTCTTGACTGGCATGGGAAAGGTCCTTGAATTGGCAGAATGACAGTGTGTCCATACAGGATCGGCGCCGCAAGCGTTTCAGGGGCCGGGACCGGGACGTATGGGCGAGCCGTCTGAAAAACGGGCAAACCGGAAACTGCGCATGTCATGGCCGGGCGCCGCGCCCATCACCAGATCGGCGACGATGCGGCCAATGGCCGGGCCGATGCCAAAGCCATGACCACTCATTCCCGTCGCAAGCGTCAGGCCCGGAATGGGGCCAACATGATCCACAACCGGCAAGACATCGGGCATGGTATCGATCATGCCCGCCCATGACGTGCGCATCTTGACCGGCCCAAGGCCGGGGAACCGGTCCGCGAATTGCCCAAGGATCTCGGCGATCTTTCGACGGTTCGGGGTGGGGTTCAGAATGCGCATTCGTTCGAACGGGCTTTCGGCATCGTCGGCCCAGCGCCGCGGCGTGCCCCATGCATCGGGGTAGCCGCTTGGCGCTGCGGGGCGTAATTTCACGCCAAGCGGATCGGCCTTGAGCTGCCCGGCATAGGCAGGCAGTGCACGAAACGCATCCGGCCCGACGAACAGTTCAGGGTATGACTTTGGGGCCACCGTGAACCCGCCATCCATCCGCGGTCGCCACGAGATCTTGTGATCCGCAGCCGCCGTCTCGAAGGGCTGCGACAGGGGTTCCGTCACAAGGACGTTGGCGCGGACGGACAGTTGCGGCAACGCCACGCCATGCCTTCGCAGGAACAATGCCGACCATGCGCCGCCCGCCAACACGACCGATGGCGCAGCGATCGGTCCGGCTTCGGTCACCACGCCCGCCACCCGGCCTGCCGCCATATCCAGACCACGCACCGCACAGTTTTCAACAATGACCAACCCGTCACGCACCGCCGCGCGGGCCAGCGCGGAAATTGCCACCCAAGGTTCGGCCCGCAAATCACTGGGCGTCTGCATTGCGCCGGGATAACTGCGTGACAGCCCCGGCAGCGCTTGCGCCACCTCGGCTCCGCTCAACAGTCTTGTATCGATGTCATGCGCCGCGGCGCTGTTCATCCACGTCTCGTACCGCGCCATTTCGGCGGCATCCTTGGCCAGATAGGTGACCCCCGCCTGCCGCAGTCCGATATCTTCGTTGGTCTGTTTCGCCATCGCCCGCCACAGCCGGTTGGCCTCGGCCATGATCGGGATCTCCGAGGCATGGCGCCCCTGCTGCCGGATCCAGCCCCAATTGCGACTGGTCTGTTCGCCCGCAACCCGGCCCTTCTCGACGACGACGGCCCGCACGCCTTTTTGTACCAGCTGCCAGCCTGTCATCACGCCGATGATGCCGCCGCCAATGATCACCACGTCGGTCTCCGCAGGGGGCGGACCGGGATGTTCAACAGGTGATCGGGCATGAACCGGCAGGTTCATTCGCAAAGAATATCCAGCAAGCGGGCCATGAACGCCTCACCCTTGGCGAACTCCTCCAGCGTGATGAATTCATTCTGCTGGTGCGCCTGTTCGATATTGCCCGGCCCGCAGACCACGGCGGAATACCCCCCGGCCTGAAACTGCCCGGCCTCGGTGCCAAAACTGACGGCGTGGGTGGCGTTGTCGCCGGTGATGCGGCGGACCAGCGCTTCGGCCTCGCCCTCCACTTCGGGTGCCAACCCCGGCACCTCCCACAACGGCTTGGCCTCGATGAAGCACGACGGATGCACCGCTTGCATCTGCGCCTCCAGCTTGCGCACCTCGGTCAGGTAGCGGTCGGCCCAGTCTTGCGGGTTTTCGGAGGGAATCACCCGGAACGACAGCACGAACCGGCAATCCTTGGCGGTGATATTATGGGCGGTGCCACCTTCGATCTTGCCCACATGGACGGTGGTGTATGGCGGGTCGAACGCGCTGTTGGGGTCGGCGTTGGCCCGGTTTTCCGCGTTCATCTGGTTGGCCCAGTTGATCAGCTTGGCGCCTTCCATGATGGCCGAGACACCCCGATCCTGCAGCGACGAATGCACCTCGAACCCCCGCAAATGCATGTCGAAGCCCGTGCCGCCCTTGTGGCCGGTCACCGTCCGCATGCTCGTCGGCTCTCCGATGATGGCAAGCGATGCGCGCGGCATCCGGCCCTCCATGTGGGCGATCATCGGGGGCGCACCACGGCAGCCGATCTCCTCGTCGCGCGTCAGGCAGATTTGCAGCGGGCGTTTCAACCCGCGCTTCAGGGCTGGCGCGACCAGCGCAAGCGCCAGCGCATCAAAGCCCTTCATGTCGCAGGTGCCGCGCCCGTAAAGCTTGCCATCCTTTTCCACAACGGTGAACGGATCGGTGTCCCAGTCCTGACCGTCCACGGGCACCACATCGGTGTGGCCTGACAAGATCACGCCGCCATCCACCTCGGGGCCGATATGTGCGTAAAGCGAGGCCTTGAGCCCGGTCTCGTCAAAATCGCGGTGGCAGGTCACGCCCAGACCGTTCAAGTATGCCTCCACCCAATCGACAAGCTCCAAGTTCGAATCCCGACTAACGGTCGGGAAAGAAACCAGTTTTTCAAGCAGTTCCCGCGCGGAAAGGGCGGTGGTCATGGACAAACTCCAGATTGTGAATTGTCGGCAAACTGTGCCGATGCTGCCCGCTCGTCAAGCCCGGCCTGCACTTTGCGCCCAAAGGTTGGGCAGTTGCACAATGACCACGCAACGTAATCTCCTTAATCTCTTGCGGGGGCCGATTTTCATGTTACCGTCTGCTCCTGATGCAGCTGCCCAAGAAAGAGGCGGCGCAGCCAACAGGTGAAGAAGGAACGTTCGCATATGCCCGATGGGGCCACGCCCTTTGTCCTTGACGTGAAGGACCTTAAAACCGTTTTCAAGACTCGGCGTGGTGAAGTCCACGCGGTCAATAACGTGAGCTTTCACCTTGAACCGGGGGAGCTTCTTGGCGTTGTCGGTGAAAGCGGATCAGGGAAGTCGGTGACGATGATGTCGCTGATCGGCCTGCTGCCCATGCCGCCCGCCGAGGTGCGCAACGGGACCGTCATGTTCGAAGGTCAGGACCTTCTGACCGCCACCGATGAACAATTGCGCGCCATCCGCGGCGCCCGGATCGGAATGATCTTTCAGGATCCGATGACCTCGCTGAACCCGGTGTTCAACGTCGGCTACCAGATCATGGAGCCGCTGCGGAAGCACATGGGGCTGAACAAGGCGCAAGCGCGGGACCGCGCCGTGGAACTGCTTGATCTGGTCGGCATCCCCGATTCCCGCCGTCGACTGGAAGATTACCCTCATCAGTTTTCCGGCGGCATGCGCCAGCGCGTGATGATCGCCATCGCCCTTGCCTGCGACCCCAAAGTGTTGATCGCGGATGAACCGACCACGGCGCTTGATGTGACGATTCAGGCCCAGATCCTGGAACTGATCAAGGACCTGCGCCAGAAACTTGGCATGGCGATCGTTTGGATCACCCACGACCTTGGCGTGATTGCCGGCATCGCTGATCGCGTAATGGTCATGTATGGTGGTCAAGTCGTGGAACAGGCCCCCGTCCGGGAGCTGTTTGCGAACCCGCAGCATCCTTATACAAGAATGTTGCTCGAAACCGTTCCGTCCGTCACCCGTGATCGTGTGAAACGACTTCAGGTCATCGAAGGACAGCCGCCGATTTTGGCGCGTCCACCCGACAGCTGCCCGTTCAACGCCCGCTGCCCCCATGCCTTTGATCGCTGCCGTTCCGAAAACCCGCTGCGCACGCCGGTCGGCCCGAAACACGATGCCGCCTGTTTCTGGAGCGCGGCAACAGGGGGGCCACGCGATGTTTGACACCACCAATGCCAAGAAGCTGGTCGAGGTTCGGGGTCTCAAAATGTATTTCCCGATCAGGACCGGGCTGCTGCGTAAGCACACCGGCGATGTGAAGGCCGTCGATGATGTCAGCTTTGACATCTTCGAAGGCGAGACGCTTGGCCTTGTGGGCGAGTCGGGCTGCGGCAAGTCCACCTGCGGGCGCGCCATCTTGCGGCTTTACGAGCCGACCGAGGGCTCGATCAAGATCGACGGCGTCGAAATCGCCCAGACCGACTTCAATTCCCTGCGCAAGATGCGTCCAACCATGCAGATGGTCTTTCAGGACCCGCAGGCCTCGCTGAACCCGCGCATGACGCTGGCGGGGATCATTGGCGAACCGCTGTCAGAACACAGCAAGATGACATCGGATGAACGGCTGGCCCGCATTTACGAACTGATGGATGCGGTGGGCCTGAACCGCGACTTCGCCAACCGTTATCCGCACGAATTTTCGGGTGGTCAGCGCCAGCGCATCGGCATCGCCCGCGCCTTGGCCCTGAACCCCAAGTTCATCGTCTGCGACGAACCCATCGCCGCGCTTGACGTGTCGATTCAGGCGCAGGTCGTGAACTTGCTTGAGGATTTGCAGGAAAAATTCGGGCTGACCTACCTGTTCATCTCGCACGACCTGTCGATGGTGCGCCATATCGCGGACCGGGTCGCGGTGATGTATCTGGGAAAAGTGGCCGAACTCGCCCCCCGCGACGAGATCTATGCCGACCCGCTGCATCCCTATACCAAGGCGTTGCTGTCGGCCGTTCCCGAACCCGATCCGGTAGCCCATGACACCGCCAACCGGACCATCCTGCAAGGTGACGTGCCCAGCCCGGCGAACCCGCCCCAAGGCTGCAACTTCTGCACCCGTTGCCCCGTCGTGATGGATATCTGCAAGCAGATCGAACCCCAGTTCCAAGAGGTGCGCCCCGGCCGATTTGTTGCCTGCCACCTGTACGAAAACACGACCAAGACCGCCGAAAAGGTGGCATAATCTTGAGGCGTTCGAGCGCCCAACAAGGAGAGAGAGACCAAAAATGCGAACGAAAACCCTTCTACTTGGCGCGGCAGCCGCTTTTGCCCTGACGCCACTTGCGGCCATGGCCGACGCGCATCTTTCGCGCGGCGCGTCCGGCCACCTCAACATCATCTATTGGCAAGCACCATCGACGCTGAACCCGTATTTGTCGGGCGGCACCAAGGAAGTTGAAAGCGCATCGCTCGTGCTGGAATCCATGGCGCGCTTCGATGACAGCGGCACCATGGTGCCGTGGTTGGCCACGGAAATCCCGACCGTTGAAAACGGCGGCGTGTCCGAGGACCTGACCTCGATCACCTGGACCATCGCCGATGGCGTGATGTGGTCAGACGGAACCGCGCTGACCGCGAACGATGCCGTGTTCACGTGGGAATATTGCACCCATCCCGAAGGTGGCTGCGCTCAGGCCAGCTATTTCGATGGCGTGGAATCAGTGGTTGCCGTGGATGACCAGACTATTCAGGTCAACTTCGCGCAATCCACTCCGTTCCCCTACACCGCGTTTGTCGGGTCGGAATCGCCGATCATTCAGGCCGCGCAATTCGCCGAGTGCCTTGGTGCGCGTGCGCCCGAATGCACCGACGCCAACTTCGGTCCGATCGGAACCGGTCCCTTCGTCGTGACGGATTTCCGTCCCAATGACGTGATCGAATTCGTAGCCAACGAGAACTTCCGCTTCCCCGATCGTCCCTACTTTGCCTCCGTGACCTTCAAAGGCGGCGGCGATGCGACAGCAGCGGCGCGGTCCGTTCTGGAAACCGGCGAATTCGACTACGCCTGGAACCTGCAGATCGACCCGACCATTCTGGCGACCATGGAAGCTCAGGGTAACGGCACCGTCGTGACCGCATTCGGCACCTCGGTGGAACGTCTGCACCTGAACCAGACCAACCCTGACCCAGCGCTTGGCGACTTGCGTTCGACGGTTGCTGGCGGGCCGCACCCGTTCCTGACCAACACGATCATCGGTCAGGCCATGTCCATGGCAATCGACCGCGCCCTGATCGTGGAAATCGGTTACGGTGCCGGTGGCCAGCCCACCTGTAACGTGCTGCCTGCACCCGCGCTCTATGCATCGACAGCCAATGACGGCTGCCTCGTGCAGGACATCCCCGGCGCAATCGCGCTGCTGGATGAAGCCGGGATCGTGGATACCGACGGTGACGGCGTGCGTGAATACGAAGGCACCCCGCTCAGCGTTCTCTACCAGACCTCGACCAACGCCGTCCGTCAGGACACCCAGGCGCTGATCAAGCAGTGGTGGGAAGAACTGGGTATCGAAGTCGAACTGCGCAACATCGACGCGTCGGTCTTCTTCGGCGGCGATCCGGCATCCCCGGATACCTTCCAGAAGTTCTATGCCGACATCGAGATGTACACCAACAACTTCGCTGGTGTGGATCCGCAGGCGTACATGGCCAACTGGCGTTGTTCCGACATCCCAAGCCCCGACACCCAGTGGCAGGGCGCCAACATCCAGCGTTTCTGCTCTGAGGCATACGACGCGCTGGTCGACGAGATGGCCATCACCGCCGATCTCGAAGAGCGTGGCCGCTTGGCCCGTGAAATGAACGACGCGATCATGCAGTCCTACTCGATCATTCCGCTGGTCCACCGTGGCGGCGTGTCGGCCCATGCCAATACCCTGGGCGGCATCCGTATGTCCGATTGGGACAGCGAGCTGTGGAACATCATGGATTGGCACCGGACCGAGTGATCCGCTGATCTGACCAAACACCGGCCCGCGCCGTTTCGGCGGCGCGGGTCACCCTGAACCCCACGACATCCCAAACTGCTGAACCGAGGCGCCGCCGTATGCTGACCTACACGATCCGAAGATTGGTGCTGGCCATCCCGACGCTTCTGTTCATCAGTTTCATTATCTTTCTGATTGTGAAACTGTCGCCCTCCGACCCGACGGCCGGGCTCCCCCTGACCATTCCGCCCGAAGTGCGCGAACAGATCCGCGAAAGCCTCGGTGTGAACCAGCCGGTCCTGGTGCAGTATTTCCGCTGGCTCCAACTGATGATGTGGAATGAACCGCTCCACCTGCTCGAAGGCTGGACCGGCTGGGAAATCGCACCCGATGGTCCCCGCGTCATCAGCTACCAGACCCGCTCGCCGGTCATGGACCTGATCATGCAGCGCATGCCGCAGACCCTGTGGGTCGTGGGCGTCTCCTACATCGTGGGTATCCTGATCGCGTTGCCCATCGGCATCATCTCGGCCTACCGGCAATATTCATGGTTCGACCAGATCGGCACGTTCATCTCGATGCTGGGCTTTTCCGTGCCGACCTTCTTCACCGGTGTGCTGTTCATCGTGATCTTCGCGGTGAACCTCGGGTGGTTCCCATCGGTCTATGACACGACCCACGTGGTGACCGACTGGGACAGCTTCATCGTGCAGATCAAGCAGATCATCATGCCGGTCATGGTCCTGGGCCTGTTCAACGCCAGCCAGATCAGCCGCTTCATGCGCGCCTCGATGCTCGACAACCTCAATCAGGATTATGTGCGGACGGCGCGCGCCAAGGGCCTGACCGAACGGGTCGTCGTGCTGGTGCATGTGCTGCGCAACTCGATGATCCCGGTCGTCACCGTGATCGCCCTGAACGTCCCGGCCGTCTTCGGGGGGGCCATCATCACCGAACAGGTGTTCAAGGTGAACGGCATCGGTCAGCTGCTGATCATCGCCATTCAGGGCGGCGACATTCCCGTCGTGCAAACCGTCAGCTTCATTTTCGCAGTGCTGATCGTGCTCTTCAATCTGCTCGCCGATGTGCTTTACGGCGTCCTTGACCCGAGGATCCGCTATGACTGATCACGCCCTCGCCTCCGCCACGCCCCCGCCGGGGCCCGACATGGCGATGGAAGAATACCGCGCACCACGCAACCAGTGGTGGGATGTGTGGGACCAGTTCAAGACGCACAAGGGTGCGCTGTTCGGGCTTGGCTTCTTCATCTTCGCGCTGCTCTTTGTCTATGCCGGCCCGCTGATCTGGACAATCGACGCCGGCTATATCGACATTCGTGCGCGCAACGCCTCGCCCAGCTGGATCCACCCGATGGGCACCGATCAGTTGG
This sequence comes from Paracoccaceae bacterium, assembly GCA_017854585.1. Taxonomy (GTDB): domain Bacteria; phylum Pseudomonadota; class Alphaproteobacteria; order Rhodobacterales; family Rhodobacteraceae; genus JAFMHK01. Next base: position 88,729 of record JAFMHK010000009.1, on the reverse strand, counting down.
GCCGCGATACCATGGCCCGCATGATGGCGGGCGGCCAGACCTCGATCGCGGTGGGCCTGACGGCCATGCTGCTCAGCCTTGTCGTCGGCACCCTGATCGGCGTGGTCGCGGGATATTTCCGCCGCATGGACGGGCCGCTGATGCGCCTGACCGACCTGTTCCTCGCCCTGCCGCTGCTGCCACTGTTGCTGGTTATCATCATGCTGTTCCGCGATCAGCTGCGCGGGGCCTTCGGGCCCGAAGGCGGCATCTTCATCCTGATCGTCTTTGTCATCGGCATCACCAGTTGGATGCAGACCGCGCGCGTCGTGCGCGGCGACGTGCTGGCCCTGAAAGAACGCGAGTTCGTTCTGGCAGCCAAATCCATCGGGACACCGTCGCGCCGCATGATCACGCGGCATATCTTGCCCAACGTGATGTCGCCGATCATGGTCTCGGCAACGCTTGGCATCGCAAACGCCATCATTACCGAAAGCGCCCTGTCGTTTCTGGGGCTTGGCTTCCCGTCCGACTTCCCGACGTGGGGGCGCCTGTTGTTCGATGCGACCGACTGGCTGCAATCACATCCCGAACGCGTGGTTTGGCCGGGGCTGGCCATTTCGCTGACGGTGCTGTCGGTGAATTACATCGGTGACGGGCTGCGCGACGCACTCGATCCAAGGATCCGTGGCCGCTGATGCATCGGGGCGCGGGTCTGACGGCCCATCCCGTTCATCTTGGTCGGAAAACTCCGGGGGGAGGCAGCTTTGCTGACGGGGGGCTGGCCCCCTTCTTCCCCGCGCGCCCCGCCGAATAACTGGATTGGCCATACGGACAACGGCCCGCAGACCTGCCTGACGACCGCACAGTGCCGACCGGGTCAGCGCGGCTCCAACGCCCGGCCAAACGCCACGGCCAGATGATCGCGCGCCAACACCGTCTCCGACCATTCCGCATGGCTGTGTTTCAACGCGCTCAAGGCCCCCACAAGCGTCTGCGACAACGCATCGGGACCTCCGGCAAAACGGCTCAAATCCACCTGACCGGTCGCTTCCCCGATCACCAGCCAATCCGCATAGGCGCGCATCAACCCCGCCTCTCCCCGGCGGATCACTTCCGCCGACATACCATTCTTGACTGACATCAACTCTTCCCAATGGACAGAGGTCATCATCGCTTCGGCGGCATCGCCCATCTGGGCCGCGAACCCCGCCCGCAGCGCCGAAACCGGGTCTGAATGCGCGGCCAATGCCTCGCCCACCATGTCGGCGGCGGCGCGAAAATAATGCTCCAGAAGGGCACGGAAAATATCGTCCTTGTTCCGGAAATGCAGGTACAACGCCGCACGCGACATCCCCGCCTCTTCGGCAATGTCTTGCATGGATGCCCGGCGAAACCCGTATTGCAGGAACACCGCAAACGCCGCAGGCAAGATCACCCTTGCCTTGTCGTCAGGCATGCCGGCAACGATCCGCGCAGTCAGGCTATCGGTCTGAATATTCCCCATGTTCCGCAAGTGACAGTTCTTGTCCATTTTGTCAATTGACACCCTGACATCTTCCCGCCATTTTGTCATAATCGAATTCAAGACAGGGGGTGCGAATGCCCACGACCCTTTCCATCAACGGAGCCGCCTACACGATTGACCTCCCCGATGACGTGCCACTTTTGTGGGTGCTGCGCGATGAGGTCGGACTGACGGGAACCAAGTTCGGTTGCGGCGTTGCGGCATGCGGGGCCTGCACCGTGCATATCGCTGGCGAGGCCGTGCGCTCCTGTCAGGTGGCGCTGGCCGACGTCTGGGGCAACATCACCACGATCGAGGGGTTGGGCACACCCGAGGCTCTCAACGCCGTGCAGGCCGCGTGGGTCGAACATCAGGTCGCACAATGCGGCTACTGCCAATCGGGGCAGATCATGCAGGCGGCGGCCCTGTTGGCCAATATCCCCGCTCCCGACGACGACCAGATCGATACCGCCATGTCCGGCAACCTGTGCCGGTGTGGCACATACCCCCGCATCCGCGCCGCGATCCACACCGCCGCCGCCAACCTGCGGCAGGATTAGACCCATGAGCCGCGTTGGAAGAATTGCGCGCCGCACGTTCCTGATTGGCACCGCCGCCATTGCCGGTGGCGTGGCATTCGGCGTCTACCAATACCGCCGCGACCTGCCGAACCCTCTGCAACCCGGTCCCGGCGAAGTCACGCTGAACCCATGGCTGCTGATTGATCAGCAGGGCATCACCGTTATCGCCGCGCGCGCCGAAATGGGCCAAGGCATCCACACCACGTCCGCCGCGCTGGTGGCCGAGGAACTGGACGTCCCGTGGGACAGCGTCCGCGTGATCCACGGCCCCACCGCACAAGCCTATTTCAACGGGGCCGTAATGTCCCATGGCCTGCCGATCAATGATTATGAGCGCACCGGTTTTCACGAGATGATGATCGAGGCGATGACCGTTCTGCCCAAGATGCTCGGTGCGCAGGTGACCGGCGGGTCAACCTCGGCCATCGATGCATTTGAAAAACTGCGTCAGGCCGGGGCCACCGCGCGCGAAACCCTGAAACAGGCCGCCGCCAACCGGCTGGCCGTGCCGATTGATGCGCTTGGCACCGACAATGGCCGCGTGACCGCGCCGGGCGGCGTGGTAATCCGCTATGCCGATCTTGCAGAAGATGCCGCACTGCTGGATCCGCCGCGCAATGTGCCGCTGCGCCCCTCGTCCAACTGGCGGTATCTGGGCCGCCCGATGCCACGCCTTGATATGGTGGCGAAATCCACAGGAACGGCGGAATTCGGGGTCGATGTGCGCCTGCCCGGCATGCGCTTTGCCACCGTCCGCATGAGCCCGCGCCTTGGCGGCACGATGGAGGTGTTTGACGCGGTCCGCGCCGAACAGATGCCGGGGGTCGAGCGCATCATCAACCTTGGCACCGGTATCGCGGTGGTGGCCAGCAACACCTGGCTTGCGATGCAGGCCGCCGATGCGGTCGATATCTCATGGGGGCCCGCGCCCTACCCCGAAACCACCGATGCCCTGCTGGACGCGATCCGCGCCAGTCTGGATGCGACGCCGAATTCCACCCTGCGCGACGATGGCGATGTCGATGTGGCGGTGACAGGCGAAGACATCGAGGTGACGGCAGACTACACCGTGCCATGGCTTGCCCATGCCACGATGGAGCCGATGAATGCCACCGCCCTGCATACCGGTGACGCGCTCGAAATCTGGACCGGAACCCAAGCTCCCACGATCGCGGAACAAAAGGCGGCGGAGGCCGCCGGACTGGACCCCGAACAGGTCACCTGCCACACCACGTTTCTGGGCGGCGGTTTCGGTCGCAGAAGCGAGTCCGACTTTGTCGTGCTGGCCGCCCGCGTCGCCACCGCAATGCAGGGCACGCCCGTCAAGGTTACATGGTCGCGCGAAGAAGACATGCGCCACGATTTCTATCGCCCTGCCGCCGCCGCCCGCATGCGCGGCGTGATCCGCGGCGGTTTCCTGAACGTGCTTGAAGGGCGCGTAGCCGCACCATCGGTCATTCGACAAAGCCTGCGCCGCATATCCGGCATCACCATGCCCGGCCCCGACAAGGCCACCGTCGAGGGGATGTTCAACCAGCCCTACGCGATCCCGAACTATCGCGTTACCGGCCATCTCACCGATCTTGCCGTGCCAGTCGGCTCGTGGCGATCGGTTGGCAATTCGGTCAATGGGTTCTTCATGGAAAGCTTCATCGATGAACTGGCCCGTGCGGCCCGCGTCGACCCGCTGGCCTTCCGGCTCGATCTGGCCCGGCGCGAACACGCCCCCTCTGCGGGCGTATTGCAGGCCGTGGCCGAGATGTCCGGCTGGACCGGTGACACCCCTGACGGCGTGGGCCGGGGCGTCGCGATGACCTATTCCTTTCACACCGCCGTGGCGATCGTGGTCGAGGTGAGCGACCGTAACGGCGCGGTTTCCGTCGATCGGGCCTGGATTGCCTGCGACGTCGGCACCGCGCTTGATCCCGCTATCATCGAAGCCCAGATGACGTCAGGCTTCATCTATGGGATTTCGGCCGCGATGATGGAGGAGGTGACCTTCGCGAACGGCGAGGTCCAGCAATACAACTTTCCCGATTACGACGCACTGCGCATCCACCAGACCCCCGACATCGCGGTGCGCATCCTTGAGACCCAAGGCCATCTGGGCGGCGTCGGCGAACCCGCCACCCCACCCTCCATGCCGGCGCTGGCCAATGCGATCTATGACCTGACCGGAGAGCGTATTCGCGACCTGCCCCTGAACCGCCGCGTCCAGTTCGTGATGTGATGATGGCGGGGGGCCAGCCCCCCGACATATTTTCCAAGCAAAGATGAACAGGGGCAGGCAGCGTAAATAGGTTACAAACTTTCGGCTTTTCGGGATTTTTTGTAACCTATCTTGCTTATAGCAGGCTGCCCTGCTCCGGGTCATCTTCGGGGGTTGCGCGGCGTTTCGGGGATGGTTTCGGGGCGCTTGCGCCGATGGGTGTCACCGCCAGCTTGCCATCAGCGAACTCGATCTCCAGTGCGCGGGCAGCGGCAGCGCTGGCTTGGGTGGTAATCACAAGATCATCGCTGCGGATCACCGCATAGCCGCGTTTGAGCGTCGCGGTGTAGCCCAGCGTCTGGCGGAGCCGGTCAAGACTTTCCAACTGGGTCCGCCTGACATCCAGACCATTGCACGCCACCCGCGAAAAGCGCTGTGAAACCTCTTCAAACCTTTGTCTTGATTGCACAACGCGCGCCGTAAGGCGGGCAGGATCGAGCCGTTGGCCCAGTGCCTGAACCCGGATCTTGCCATCCGCCACCACGCGCCGCAGCCGGGCGGGCGTCAAGGCGGCAGCGGGCCGTTCATAGGCCAACCGCTTGACCGCAAGGGCGCGCGACAAGGCTGGCGAAAGCCGGCCCGCAAGCCTGTCTGACACCAAGCGCCGATTTTGTGTCGCAGCCCGCAGCGCGGGGGCCAACCTGTCGGCGGCGCGGTCAAGCCTTTGACGGGGTGTGTCGAGCAAGGCATCGGGACGCGGCAAGGCGCGGCTGAGGTCCCCAAGTCGTTGTTTGCGCGTCGAAACCGCCTGCCCTACCGCGCGGGAAAGGGCCGCATCTTGCGCCACGACCCATGCCAGCATGTCCAACCGGACGGGCACGGCCATTTCCGCCGCGGCACTGGGCGTTGGGGCCCGTTTGTCGGATGCGAAGTCGATCAAAGTGGTATCGGTTTCGTGACCGACCGCGGAGATCAGGGGAATATCGCTGGCCGCTGCTGCGCGCACCACGCCCTCATCGTTGAAACCCCACAGGTCTTCCAGCGACCCACCGCCCCGCGCGACGATCAATAGGTCGGGCCGTGGGATCGGGCCGCCGGGTTGGATCGCGTTGAAGCCCTTGATTGCATTGGTGACTTCGGGTGCGCATTTTTCGCCCTGCACGGCAACCGGCCAGATCAGCACGCGGCGTGGGAACCGGTCACGCAGACGATGCAGGATATCGCGGATCACCGCACCCGAAGGCGAGGTGATGACGCCGATCACCTCGGGCAGGAACGGCAAGGGGCGTTTCCGCCCTTCGGCAAACAGACCCTCGGCTTGCAGCACGGCACGGCGCTTTTCCAGCATCGCCATCAGCGCGCCGACACCTGCGGGGCGGATATCCTCGATCACCATCTGGTATTTGGATTGGCCGGGAAACGTCGTCAGACGACCCGTGGCGATGACTTCCATTCCCTCTTCGGGTTGGGTGGCAAGACGGCCCGAAACGCCCTTCCAGATGACGGCGGCCAGAACGCTGCGGTCATCCTTCAGATCCAGATAGATATGGCCTGAACGGGGGCGTGACAGACGCCCGACCTCGCCGCGCACACGAACGTGGGAAAACGCGCCCTCCACGGTGCGTTTGACCGCGCCGGACAATTCCGACACCGTGAATTCCGGCGCATTGCCGGGGCCGTCGTCTTCGATCAGGTCATCCATGCCGCGCGCCTTGCCTTGCGTGTCGGCCAAGCTTAGAACGCCCGGAACCGAAGGCCAAGGTGGAGCGGCCCATGAATATTCTAATCCTTGGCGGCGGCGGGCGCGAACATGCGCTGGCGTGGGCCGTATTGCAGAACCCGAAATGCGACAAGTTGATCGTGGCGCCCGGCAATGCGGGCATCGCACAGATCGCCGATTGTGCAGACATCGACGTGCTTAACGCGGGGGTAGTGGTGGAATTCGCCGCTGAAAACGCCATTGATTTCGTGATCATCGGCCCCGAGGCCCCGCTGGCGGCTGGCGTGGCCGACGCCTTGCGAGACGCGGGGGTGCTGTGCTTTGGGCCAAGTGCCGCCGCCGCGCAATTGGAGGCGTCCAAGGCCTTTACCAAAGAGATCTGCGATGCCTGCGGTGCGCCCACGGCGGCTTGGGCGCGGTTTACCGATGCCGCCGCCGCCAAGGCCTATGTGGTGGCGCAAGGCGCGCCCATCGTGGTCAAGGCTGACGGTCTGGCAGCGGGCAAAGGCGTGGTCGTGGCGATGACCGAAGCCGAGGCACTGGACGCCGTTGACGACATGTTCGGCGGGGCCTTTGGCGCGGCTGGCGCCGAAGTGGTGATCGAGGCGTTCATGGCCGGGGAAGAGGCCAGTTTCTTCGTGCTGTCAGATGGTGTGAATGTTCTGCCCATCGGCACGGCGCAGGACCACAAGCAGGTGGGCGAAGGCGATACCGGACCCAACACCGGCGGCATGGGGGCCTATTCGCCGGCGCCGATCTTGTCCGATGCGATTGCCGCAGACGCGCTGACGCGGATCGTGCAGCCCACGGTGGACGAGATGGGCCGCCGCGGCACACCGTTTCAGGGTGTGCTGTACGCGGGCTTGATGATCGAGAACGGCGAGCCCCGTCTGGTGGAATATAACGTGCGCTTCGGGGACCCGGAATGTCAGGTTCTGATGATGCGCCTGGGCGCGCAGGCCCTTGACCTGATGTTGGCCTGCGCCGAGGGGCGGCTGGACCAGATGACGGTGAACTGGGCAGATGATCATGCGCTGACGGTGGTGATGGCCGCGCAAGGCTATCCGGCAGGCTATGAAAAAGGCAGCGTCATCAAGGGGCTGGACGGCTGTGGAGAAGACAGCAGCCATATGGTGTTTCACGCGGGAACGGCGGAACGCGATGGCGCAATCGTGGCGGCAGGCGGTAGGGTGTTGAACGTGACGGCACGCGGTGCGCATTTGGCCGAGGCGCGCGATCGCGCCTACGGCATGGTCGACCGGATCGATTGGCCGGAAGGCTTCTGCCGCCGCGATATCGGCTGGCGCGCCCTGTGATCAAAGGGGGTCTGGCCCGACAGGCCGCGCCTTACGATAGCCATTTCGCGTAATCCGCCACCAACAGGTGGGTCGGGTCCACATCTTCCGTGATCGCGGCGAACCGACCGATCGGTTCGCGGAACCAGTTGTCAGTCTCATCATCGTTGACAGTCGAGACCTCACCGATCAGGACATCGCCGCCTTCCCCCCAAAAGGCGTGCCAGTCACGGGGCATCAATGTGACGCTTTCCCCCGGCTGGAAGATCAGCGTTTCACCGGGGGCATATGCGCGGGCAATTCCATCGCACAGAACCTTGCCGCCCGCCCGTTCGTCAAACGATCCATCGGGGGCGGACCCATATAGCTGGATTGCCATCGGTGCGCCGCCTCGGTTGATGATATCTTCGGCCTTGAGGTAATGACGGTGCATCGGGCTGAGCTGATCTTGCTTTGAAATCAAGAGCTTTTCAGCATAGCACATGCCCCCGCCAGCCTGCAGGTCGGCCAAACGCCCATTGCGCAGGGTGAACAGAAACAGGCCCAGATTGTCGTAATCACCCTGTCCGTAATCGGTGATGTCCCACCCCATGCGGCCCGAGATGATGCCGCCAATGTCCGCCTTGCGCGCCTTCATCTGGTCCGGCGTCCAATACGCGAACGGCGGCAGGACGAAGCCGAATGAGCGGATGAAATCATCTGCCGCCGCCATGATGTTATTGATCTCCGACCTTTTCATCGACGTCTCCCGCTGGCGTTACGGTTAGATCGCTGAAACCTGTCCATCTGGCAAGTCGGCAAGCAGCCCGTGCCGGCTGCCCCACATTATCCCGGTCCGTTCAGCACGCCCCGTGCGATCTGGTCGGCCTCGATGCTTTCGAACAGCGCCTTGAAGTTGCCTTCGCCGAAACCGTCATCACCCTTGCGTTGGATGAATTCGAAGAAGATTGGGCCGATAACGGTCTTCGAGAAAATTTGCAACAATATCCGGGTCTCGCCGCCATCCACGACGCCTTCGCCGTCAATAAGGATGCCGTATTTCTGCATCCGGTCCAGCGGCTCGTCATGGCCGACGACGCGGGTCTTGCTGAGTTCATAATAAGCTGCGGGCGGCGCGGGCATGAATTTGATGCCATTTTCGGCAATCGCATCGGTGGCGGCGTAAAGATCGTGCGCCCCCACGGCGATATGCTGGATGCCTTCGCCGTTGTAGCGTTTGAGATATTCGACGATCTGACCCTTTTCGCCGCGATCCTCGTTGATCGGAATACGGATGCGCCCACACGGCGAGGTCAGCGCCCGCGACAGAAGCCCGGTGAACTTTCCTTCGATATCAAAAAACCGGATCTCGCGAAAATTGAAGATGCGGCTGTAGAAATCAAACCAGACATCCATGTTGCCCTTGTGGACGTTATGCGTGAGGTGATCGAGATAGTAGAAGCCCACGCCCGCCGGATGGGCATCGTGGACCCAGTCGAATTCCGCGTTGTAGGGATTGGCGTCATAATACTGGTCAATCAGGTAGATCAGGCTGCCGCCGATCCCGACGATTGCTGGAACATCCATGGTCTTGTCGGCACCGGTGTATTCCTGTGCGCCCTTTGCCACCGCGTGCTTCAGCGCCAGTTTCGCATCGACCACGCGCCATGCCATCGATGGCGCGCACGGGCCATGCAGGTCGATGAAACGCGCGGCAAAGCTGTCGGGTTCGGCGTTCAGGACATAGGTGATATCCCCCTGCTGCCATAATTCGACTGCCTTTGTTTTGTGCGTCGCGGTGTGCACATAGCCCATCTTGCCAAAAAGATCGCGCAGTTGCTGTGGATCGGGGTGGGCAAATTCCACGAACTCGAATCCATCGGTTCCGGCGGGGTTGGCCGCCGTGATCGTGGCGCGCGGGGCATCGTGGGGGAAGGGGCCCATGGCAATCTCCTGATCTGGTTATTTGGTAAAGTTTAGCGCAGGCACGGCACGATTTTTGCGCATCTTTCTGGACAATCGGCAGAAATTATGCGCAAAATTCACATCATGTCAGAAAATCCTGCGCGTTACCCGCGTGATCTTGATGTTACCGACAGGCGGCTTCTGCGTGCGTTGCAACGCGATGCCGGACTGACTGCGCAGGAATTGGGCGACCGGCTGCACCTGTCGCCCAGTCAGGCGGGGCGGCGGCGGCAACGGCTGGAAGCTGCGGGCGTGATCGCGGGCAGTCGCGCGGTGCTGAACCCCGCATCTGTCGGGCTGGGTGTGCAGGCCTTCGTGCAGGTCCAGATGGCAAGCCACAGTGCCGAAAACGATGCCAGCTTTGCCAAGTTGGTACGGACGCGCCCAGAGATTACCGCCGTGTTCACCCTGACCGGTGAGGCGGATTACCTGTTGCGCGTCTGGTGTGCCGATTTGCAAGGATTACATCAAGTGATCCAAGGGATATTGTTGCCCCACCCCGCCGTCGCGCGGGTGCAATCGCAGATCGTGATGGACCAATTGAAACCGGACGCGCCTTTGCCCGTCTGACCCCGGTGAAAGGGACAATTCTTCATGGACAGCTTTCTGCTGCAAGCAACGATTTATCTTGGCGCAATGGTGATTGCGGTGCCGCTTTCGGTTCGGTTCGGGCTGGGCTCGGTACTCGGTTATCTGATTGCGGGCATCATGATCGGTCCGGTTCTGGGGCTAGTGTCGGAAACCGCTGATCTGCAGCACTATGCTGAATTCGGTGTCGTACTGATGCTGTTTCTCATCGGGCTTGAACTGGACCCCCGCGGCCTTTGGGATATGCGCAAGAAGTTGATCGGACTGGGTGGCGCGCAAGTTGTGCTGAGCACGGCGGCACTTGCGTGGGTCGCGACGCTGTTTGATCTGGACTGGCAGACGGCACTGGCGGTTGGCCTGATCCTTGCGCTCAGTTCGACCGCTATCGTGCTTCAGACATTGAACGAGAAATCATTGATGCAGACGAACGGGGGGCGGTCGGCCTTCAGCGTGCTGCTGACACAAGATATTGCCGTCATCCCGATGCTGGCGCTGTTGCCGTTGCTGGCGGTCCAGCGCAGCGCGACACTGGCCGAAGACGGATCCATTCAGCGCGGCGCGGCGGAAGACGCCCATCACACCATGTCGCTGGTGGAAGGGTTGCCCGGCTGGGGCGTGACGCTGGTGACGCTTGGCGCGGTGGCGGCCATTATCTTCGCCGGTTTCTTCCTGAGCCGCCCGTTGTTTCGCTTCATCCACATGTCGAAGCTGCGCGAGATGTACACAGCCGTCGCCTTGGTAATCGTCGTGGGCATTGCGTTCTTGATGATTCTGGTGGGCCTGTCGCCCGCGCTTGGCGCGTTCGTGGCGGGCGTGGTTCTGGCGAACTCTGAGTTCAAGCACGAACTTGAGGCCGATATCGAACCGTTCAAAGGCCTGTTGCTGGGCCTGTTCTTCATCACCGTGGGGGCGGGCATCAACTTTGCAGTGCTGTTCGGCGACCCGTTGCGCATTCTGGGCATGACCCTGTTGGTCATGTTGATCAAGGGGCTGATATTGCTTGCGATTACTTTGGTGTTTCGCATTCGCGGGCGGGACCGCTGGCTGTTTACGCTGGGGCTGGCGCAGGCCGGGGAGTTCGGTTTCGTCCTGATCTCCTTCGCGATCCAGCAATCCGTCCTGCCGGGCCACATCTCGGAAACACTGTTGCTGATCGTGGCCTTGTCGATGCTGCTGACCCCCTTGGCCTTCATCGCCTACGAGGTCGTCAGCCGCCGCATGGGCGATGCCGCCGACGATGCGCCGGAACACGACACCATCGATGAACAGGCCCCGGTCATCATCGCGGGGATCGGTCGGTTCGGACAGGTCGTGAACCGCATGGTGCAGGCCTCGGGATTCAGGACCGTTGTTCTGGACAATGACCTTGCAACGATCCAGCTGATGCGCAAATTCGGGTTTCGCGGCTTCTTTGGTGACCCGACCCGCCCCGAATTGCTCAAGGCCGCAGGCATCGACGCGGCAAAGGTTCTGGTCGTTGCGGTGGATGACAAGGCGGCGGCGGTGCAGCTGGTGCGCTATGCCCGGCGGGTCCGCCCCGATCTGCACATCACCGCACGCGCCCATGATCGGCTGCATGTCTATGAACTGTTCAACGCGGGCGCGGACCACATCGTGCGCGAAATGTTCGACAGCAGCCTGCGCGCCGCCCGCTATGTGCTGGAGGACATGGGATTGAGCGATTACGAGGCGCACCAGATGGAAACCGCGTTCTATCACCATGACCGCCACAACCTGAGCGAACTGGCCGGATTGTGGCGGCCCGGCGTGCCCATCACCCAGAATCAGGCCTATGTGGAACGCGCACGGGAACTGAACAACGCCCTGGAAACCGCGCTGGTGACACAGTTCGACGAAAACGAAACGGACGACGGATCGAACCCGCGCAGGGACCGCCTGTCTGGTGATGCGGGCGCTCTGCGTAACCGCCCGGCCACGCCACCGTCGACGGAGGGGGCGACCTAGCCCGCCGCGACGCCCGCCTCGGCAAAGGTGGCCATACCGGAATGGCAAGCGATGGCGCCCTTGAGGATCTGAATGGCAAGTGCCGCGCCGGTCCCCTCGCCCAGACGCAGGTCCAGCGACAGCAGCGGTACCTTTCCAAGGCGATGCAACAGGGCGGCGTGGGCCTGTTCCGCGGAAACATGGCCAGCAACCGCATGATCAAGCGCACCGGGCACCGCCTGTGCCAGAACGGCGGCGGATGCGGTGCAAATGAACCCATCAAGGATAACTGGAATACCAAGACAGCGCGCGCGTGCGATCGCGCCCGCCATCGCCGCAAGTTCCAACCCACCGACACAGCGCAGGGCCGTCATGGGATCGGCGCTGGCGGTCGGGTTCGCGGCCAGCCCTGCGGCGACCGCACGGGTTTTCGCATCAAGCCCCGCATCATCCACGCCGGTGCCACGACCGGTCCAATCGGCGGGGTCGCCACCAAAGAGGGCAAAGGCGAGCGCCGCCGCGGCAGTGGTGTTGCCGATGCCCATTTCACCCGTGATCAACAGATCAGCGGTGGGATCGACCGCATCCCAGCCGGTTCCAAGCGCCGCGTCGAACACGGCCTCCGACATTGCGGCGCCTTGCGTGAAATCAGCGGTCGGCTGATCCAACGTAATGGCATGCACCGACAGATCCGCCCCGGCCAACGCGCAAAGTTGGTTGATGGCGGCGCCACCGGCGCTGAAATTCGCGACCATCTGCGCGGTCACCTCTGGGGGGAACGCACTGACGCCCTGCGCCGCGACGCCGTGGTTGCCCGCGAAGACAAGCGCCTGCGGGCGGTTGATCTGGGGCCGGGGGTTGCCTTGCCACCCGGCATACCAGACTGCCAAGGCTTCCAAACGGCCAAGCGCGCCGGGGGGCTTGGTCAGTTGTCCGTTGCGGTCGTTGGCGGCGTCGGTTGCAGCAACGTCCGGCCCGGGCGCGGCGGCCAGCTGCGCGATGAGGGATTGGGCGGAAACGGGCATGGACCTGACCTTTTGTTGCGGATGTTGTCGGATTCGTGTCTATCGCCAGTCGGCGATACAGTCCCGCGACAGAAAGGCCCAGTTTATGCCTGAACACGACAAGGATGATGGCTTGCTGCGGTCACGCGACCTTTGGCTGGCGCTTGGCCTGCTGACCCGTCTGCCGCTGCCAGCGCATGGTGATCTGACACGCGGGGCGCGCGCCGCCTGGGCATGGCCGCTTGCGGGCGCCATCATCGGCGCATTAGGTGGTGCGGTGGCGGTGGGCGGCACGGCCATGGGACTGCCGATTGCAGTGGCGGCGGGTCTGGCCATTACCGCCGCCGTGATTGCGACCGGAGCAATGCACGAAGACGGGCTGGCCGACAGCGCCGATGGTCTCTGGGGCGGCTGGACGCCTGCACGACGGCTGGAGATCATGCGCGACAGCCATATCGGCACCTATGGGGTGCTTGCGCTGATCGTGTCAGTGGGTGTGAAATGGGCGCTGCTGGTCAGCCTGATCGAGGGCAACGTCATATGGCCCGCGATGATCGCCAGCGCGGCGCTTGGGCGTGCTGGCATGGTGGGCCTGATGACGGCCTTGCCCTTTGCCCGGCAGGACGGGTTGGCCCACAGCGTCGGCCGCCCGGCGGCATCCACCGCAATCATCGCCGGTCTGTTGTCAGCTGGCGTCGTGGTGCTGACAATCGGGCCTGCTGCTGGCCTTGTTTCAGCAATCGCCGCCGTGGCGGCGCTGATCGGAACCGGCTGGCTTGCCCACCGCAAGATCGGCGGGCAAACCGGGGATATTCTGGGCGCGGGCCAACAACTGGCCGAGATCGCCGCATTGGCCGCGCTGGTCGTTGCTCTGACCTAGCACGGGGCCGTGTAGTAACCGCCAAACCCGTCAGCATAGGCACATTGCCGGGTTGACTGGTTTTGCGCGATCAAGGTGCCCGCCGCGGCCCCTGCCAGCACGGCAATCGCTGTCCACTGTGGATTTGCATCCAGCATTTCAGCGCCGACCAGCCCAACTGCGGCACCGAAAACACCGCCGGCAATGGCTTGGTTTTGTGGGGTCGGCTGGCAACCTGCAATTGCAAGGCTCGCGGCGGACAAGAGAGCAAGAGCTTTAAGTTTCATAATGATCCTCCAATCAAGTATTCAGCGAATATCGGCCTGTCTGGCAGACGTGGTGTTGATATTACGCAAGTCATTTTGGCGAACCGCAGGGGCGCAGGCATTGCGGTGAAAACGCAAAGGAAAAGCCCGCCCGGCGATCTGCGCGGGCGGGCCAATCATGGTAATCGGTGTGGCTTGGTCAGGCAGCGCGGGCCGTCAGCACATCGTCGACTTGCTTCTGCACACCAGCCTCATCCATACCTTTTACGGCGGCCAGTTCACGGGTCAGACGCTCAAGCGCCGCTTCGTAAAGCTGACGCTCGGAATAGCTCTGCTCGCGCTGATCGTCGGCGCGGTGCAGGTCGCGTACCACCTCCGCGATCGAGATCAGATCGCCCGAGTTGATCTTTTGTTCGTATTCCTGCGCACGGCGCGACCACATGGCACGCTTCACGCGCGCCTTGCCCTTCAGCGTATCCATGGCTTTGGACACGATATCGGGGCTGGACAGCGATCGCATTCCAAACTCGGTTGCCTTTGCGGTCGGGACACGCAAGGTCATCTTGTCCTTTTCGAACGAGACGACGAACAGCTCCATGGTGAGGCCAGCGATTTCCTGCTCCTCGATGGAGACAATCCGGCCAACGCCGTGTGCGGGATACACAACGAATTCATTCGGGCTGAAGTCCTGCGGTTTCCGGGTCTTTGACATAAGTGGCATTCCTTTCAATCCGCGGGATCAGCCGACAAAAAACCGGCGGAAAGCCTCGCTTCCCACTGGGTTATATTGTGCGGTTGAGTGAAGCGGGCAGGTTGGCGGACCTGACTGGCGAGTTACTCACAGACAATGGTTGTGAGGGATATATAGCACAAGATTCGCATCATTTAAAGATTCGCACTCGCAGCATCACATGAATCCCTGCATTTACAGGGGCTTTGTGCAGTACAGCGTGGGCAAAACCACATCGATCCGCCCACGAATCGGGTATCAGCCGCCCTCGCCGGGCACCTCGCTGAACAGCTCCATCTTGCCCGGTTTGCCGTCCATCGCTTCTGCGTCAGGCAACGGATCTTTCTTGGTGATGATCACGGGCCATGCTTCGGAATACTTGCGGTTGAATTCCACCCATTTTTCCATGTCCGGCTCGGTATCCGGGCGAATGGCATCGGCGGGGCACTCCGGTTCGCAGACGCCGCAATCGATGCATTCATCAGGGTGGATCACAAGCATGTTCTCCCCCTCATAGAAACAATCGACGGGGCAGACCTCGACGCAGTCGGTGTATTTGCAGGCGATGCAACTGTCGGTGACGACGTAGGTCATGGAGGGGCCTCGAACTTGGTCTTGAGTGTCGTGGTTAGCTACGTCAGCAAATGGACCATTGCAAGACCGGGAGAGCCAAGCGGCTGCGGCAAAGTGTAAACTTTTGTTGACAGATCAAAAGAACATGGCTTGCTCTAGCCTTCGGATGTGTCCGGCCAATCGCGCGAGGCGTCCAGATCGCGGCGGTCTTTCTTGGTCGGGCGGGCGCCAACGCGGGCCGGTTTGGGCGTATCGGGCGGGGTCAGGTCGTCGAAAAGCGTCTGCGCCTCGGCGGCCGGACCACGCCGAGTGGCCAGCGCCAGAATGCGCACCACCCGAATATTGCGCCCTTGCGGAAAGGTCAGTGTGTCACCGGCACCGATGGCAAAGGCGGGTTTGATGACCCGGTTGCCGTTTACCCGCACATGACCGTCCTTGACCTGCCCTGCAGCATTGGTGCGCGTTTTGAAAAACCGCGCCTGCCACAGCCATTTGTCGATCCGATCGGTAGGGCGCGCCTCGGTCAGGTGCGACCCTTGAGGCCCATGAGCGCCTGCGCAAACGGATTGTCCGGGTCGATCCGATCCTTCTTTTCCGGTCGGGATGAGAAGCTTTGCGCCTTGGAGTTGTCGCGCGGCGGCTTCCCACCCTTGGGCTTGGCCCCCTGCCCTTGACGCTTGCCGCGATTGGGCTTGCTGCCTTCGGGCCGGGCTTGCTGACCTTGCTGATTGGGACGGCGGCGCGGGGCCCAGGTGAACGTGTAGAACACCTCGGTCTCTGGCGTCTCTGACACGGTCGCGACGATCGCATCGCCGTCCGGCAGGTCGGTCGGCGCATCCTCAGAGCTTATCGCCGGAACGGGCGCGGCTGTGTCGATGCCTTCAGGTTCGGTCGCAGGGGGCACCTCCACGGTATCCTCGGGCGAGGTTTCGGGCGCCAAGGTCGCGGCGGGTTCGGCCACAGTGACGGGCGCGGCGACAGCGGGTTTGACTTTGGGCCGCTCTCCGCGTTCGGCCTTGTATCCAAGCCCACCCATCAGATCGACGAACTGTTCCAGCGTCAGGCCCGTGATCGACAACATGTCGGCGTTGCCTTCGAACCCACCCCGAGTGTCCAGACCGCGCAGCATGTCTGCCAGCCGTTCCAGCATATCGATGCGAATGGCGCGGGTGCCTGCCGCGCGGTAGCCTGACATGGTGTAATAACCTGCGGGCCGGGCGGCATCATTCGGGATCGTGACCAGACCCGGCGGCGGGCTTTCCGGAAATTCCGCCAGCCCCTTGGACAGGCCCCACAAGACCAGCCGCAACCGCGTCGGGGCGGGCTTCAACAGCAAGGGCATGAAAACGGTGAACTGGCCAAAGCGGATGCCGTGCTTGCGCAGCAGGGCGCGCGCCTCCTGATCCAGATCCTTGACCTCGGCCGCGATGTCGGCACGTGGCAGCACGCCCAACGCCTCAACCATCCGGAACGCGAACCCGCGCGCCATCCCGGTCAGCGCCTCGTCCCGCGACATCGCCACCAGCGGTTCGAACTGCGCGGCAATGCGACGGTCGATGAAATGCTGCAACCGGCGCTGGACCTTGGTGATCACCTCTGGGCCGGCGGCGTCGTCGGCAAAGGCTTCGGCGGTGGGTTTCAGGGCCTCGGGGCCCGCAATCAACTTGCCGACCGCCTGATCACCCCACATCAACCCGCCCTGTTCGGTCACGTCGAATTCGGTATCGGGTGCGTTATAGAACCTGTCGGCGCGCAGGTGGAATTCCGGGCGCAAAGCCGCCACGGCCGCCTGCTGCAGGGTCTTGGCCTCATCCGAGGTTGCGTCCTTGTCCAACCGGAAGCGGAACCCTTCCAGCCGGCCAACGAATTGCCCCTCAACAGTCACTTCACCCTTGTCATTCACGTCGGCCACAAGGCTCTCCTTCTGCTTCAATCGGCGCAGCAACACGGATGTGCGCCGATCGACAAATCGTTGGGTCAGGGCACCATGAAGCGCATCTGACAGGCGGTCTTCTACGGCACGCGTGGCGTCACGCCAATGAGATTCATCATCTACCCAGCCCTTGCGCTGCGCCACATAGGTCCATGTGCGGATATATGCCAAGCGTTTTGACAATGTGTCGATGTCGCCCTCGACCCGGTCGATGCGTTTGACCTGTGCGGCCATCCAGTCGTCGGGAACCCGGCCAAGATCGTGGAGAAACTCGAATATACGGCCCAGGAGGTCGGCGTGCTCGGCATGGCTGATGCCCCGAAAATCAGGAATGCGGCACACATCCCACAACAGACGCACATCGCGTGCGTCGCGTATCTTGGCGGCCACCTCGGCCCGGTCCGAGATCGCACGCAGGGTCATCAGGTCATCGGCTTCGCGCGCCCGCGACAGCCATTCGTTGTCGGTGCGTTCCTCCAACGAGCCGATCAGCCGGCCAACCGTTCCAAACTCCAACCGCGAATTGCGCCATTGCAGTTTGCGGATGGGCACAAAGCGATGATTGGAGATCGCATCCACCACATCGTCGCGCAGCGGGCTTGCCTCACCGGTCACGCCAAAGGTTCCCGCTTCGGTATAACGACCGGCGCGGCCCGCGATCTGGGCCAATTCATTGGGCTGCAAATCACGCATGCGCCGCCCGTCGAACTTGCGCAGGCCCGAAAACGCAACATGCTTGATATCAAGGTTAAGGCCCATACCGATCGCATCGGTGGCGACCAGCGTATCGACATCGCCGTTTTGGTAAAGTTCCACCTGCGCATTGCGCGTCCGGGGCGAAAGCGCGCCCATGACGACGGCTGCCCCGCCCTTGGTTCGGCGCAGCAGTTCCGCGATGGCATATACATTTTCAACAGAAAAGCCGACGATTGCGCTGCGAGATGGCATTCGGCTTATCTTTTTCGACCCAGTGTGGGTAAGTTCCGAAAACCGCTCTCGTTTGATGAACTGGCAGCCGGGGACCAGTGCGGCAATCGCGGGGCGCATGGTTTCGGCCCCCAGAAACAAGGTTTCGTGTAACCCCCGCGCATTGAGAAGCCGGTCGGTGAACACGTGACCACGTTCGGGATCGGCGCATAGCTGCACCTCGTCCAGAGCCAGAAAATCACACCCCATGCCGGTGGGCATCGCCTCGACCGTGCAGACCCAGTATTGCGCGCGTTCGGGGACGATCCGTTCTTCACCCGTGACCAGCGCAACGACAGACGGGCCGCGAATGCCAACGATCTTGTCATAGACCTCGCGCGCCAAAAGACGCAGCGGAAGGCCGATCACGCCGGTCCGATGCGCCAGCATCCGTTCAATCGCGTAATGGGTTTTTCCGGTATTTGTAGGCCCCAGAACAGCCGCGATGCGCCCCTGGCTGATCATGCTGTTCACCACTTCCCGCAACCACAGACCCCACAGGGTCTATAGCGCCGTACCTTCCAGCATCCGTTCCAGACGCTGCTCGGCCTCTTCTAGATCGGGACGGTTGGGATGTATAGCGCGGGCGGCGCGCGTGGCCTCCAGCGCAGCCTCGGGCTGGTCCATTTCCTCCAGCATGATGGCAAGCCCGGTCAGCGCGCCGAAATGATGCGGATTCAACGCCAGTACATGCTGAATATCCGCGATCGACGGCCCATACTGGCCCAACTGAAAGAACAGTGTGGCACGCGCATTCCAACCCTCGGCAAATTCCGGCGCATGATCGGTCAGCGCGGTCAGATGGTCATAGGCGGCGGCGTAATCCTCGACATCCAGCGCCCTCTGGCCGCGTTCAAGCAGCAGATCAGCGGTCGCGGAACCAGAAATCGACCACCGTTGGTAGATTTCCCGCTCAACCAGGTCCCAATTGGGCAGATCAGGGGTGGCCAGCCGTTCAAGCAATTCAGTCAGGCGCGCGCTGTCTTGCGCATAGGCAGGGACAGGCAGGCAAAAGCCCAGCCAGGCTGCCGCAAGGACAATGTTGAGAAGGTGGTTGATACGCCGCATGGTAGATATAAGACTAGCATCCTTGCGCTGCGGGTCCATATCAAAGCAGCGTGAAGGCTGAAATTCAGGAGAGACACAACGTTATGAGCAGCATTATCGACGCGGCGGTTACCGCGCTATCGGCAAAAATCGCTGATGGATTTGACGGCACGGCGAAATTCGTCATCGCAGGCGAAGGCGCGGTCTTGGTGGATGGCGCAGGCGTGCGCGAAGCAACCGATGCTGACACCGCCGATGTGACGATGACCGCGGATGCCGACACGTTTCAGGAAATCCTGGCCGGCGATCTGAACCCCACGGCGGCTTTCATGTCGGGCAAACTGCAACTGGACGGCGATATGGGCACCGCAATGAGACTGGGCTCGGCGCTAAGCTGACATGTCGAACAGCGCCCCTATCCCCGATCTTCAACCTGCCCCCTACCTTGGCGACGTGGCTGAAGGACCCGCAGGCGCGCGCACCTGGTGGGTAAATACGGCGGATGGGACGCGCATTCGGATGTGCATCTTCCCGGAACGCGAAAAGGGCACGGTTATCATGTGCCCGGGCCGCACCGAATACATCGAGAAATACGGGCGGCTGGCGAACGAACTGGCCGCGCGCGGCTATTCCATGGCGGTGATCGATTGGCGCGGTCAGGGATTGGCCGACCGGCCAGCGCATCGGCGCGACATGGGCCATGTCGTCAGCTTTGATGAATACAGGCTGGATTTCAGCGCGGTTCGGGCAGCGTTCGATCTGCTGAACCTCCGGGCACCACATTTCCTGATCGCCCATTCGATGGGCGGGGCGATCGGCCTGCGTGCGCTGCATGATGGGCTGGACGTGCGGGCCGCGACCTTCACGGCGCCGATGTGGGGTATCCAGATGGCGCCTGCCTTGCGCGCGATCTCGCCGCTGGTACTGGGGCTTGCCGGGCAACTTGGTTTTGGCAAGGCCTTTGCTCCAACCACCGGCCCTGCGACGCCCATGGAATTCGACGACAACCCCCTGACGACGGACCGCGATCAATTCGACTACATGATCCGTCAAGTCGCCAAACACCCGGAACTTGCCTTGGGGGGCCCATCAACCAGCTGGCTACGTGCCGCCCTGCGCGAGACCGAGACGTTGATGAAATTACCGGCACCCGATGTGTCTTGTCTTACCATTCTGGGCACGCGTGAGCGGATCGTCGAACCCAGTGCCATTCACGACCGTATGGCCACGTGGCCGAAGGGCGAATTGTGGGAAATACCCGGTGCCGAGCACGAGGTCCTGATGGAGGGGCCAGCCATGCGCAATGCCGTGATGGATAGGATTTGCGCTCTGTTCGATCAGCACGCCTGAGCCTTTCGCGGGAACGACCCTGAACCGGGCGGCAGTACGGGGCGCGCCTTCAGATCAGCACGCCGCCATCCATCCGCAACACCCGGTCCATCCGGGCGGCAAGTTCAAGATTATGCGTGGCGATCAGTGCCGACAGGCCCGTGCTGCGGACAAGCTCCATCAGCGTGCCGAACACCTTGTCTGATGTGGCGGGGTCAAGATTGCCCGTGGGTTCATCGGCCAACAGCAGCGCCGGCGCATTGGCCAGAGCGCGACAAAACGCGACCCGCTGCTGTTCCCCGCCCGACAAGGCACCGGGCCTGTGGCTGGCGCGGGGCAGGATGCCCACCCGATCAAGCAGGTCGTTGGCTCTCGTCTCGGCCACATCGCGCGCGATGCCGTGGGCCAGTTGCGGCAAGATGATGTTCTCGGCCGCGGTGAATTCCGGCAGCAGGTGATGAAACTGGTAGATGAACCCGACCTTTTCACGCCGTGCCGCCGTGCGCACCCGATCCGATGCGCGGCTCAGCTCGGCGCCCGCGATCCGCACGCTGCCAGCATCGGGCGTATCCAGCAGGCCCGCGATGTGCAGCAACGTGGATTTCCCCGCCCCCGACGGGGCCACCAACGCCACGACCTCGCCCCGCTTCACCGCGACGGACGCACCGCGCAAGACGCGGACCTCGTTCGGTTTGCCAAGGTTATAGCCCTTTTCGATCCCATCAAGCGCCAGCACCACATCGTCATTCATAGCGTAACGCCTCCACCGGGTTCATGCGGGCGGCACGACGGGCCGGGAATATCGTCACGATGAATGACAGGCCAAGCGCCAGCGACACCGCCGACATCACATCGCCCCATTCCAGTCGCGCGGGCAGACGCGAGATCAAGCGGATCGACGGATCCCAGACACCGCCACCCGCGACCCAATTCACGAAGCCGAAAATCTGGTCGATCCAGATCGCAAAGGCGCAACCAAGCGCCACACCCGCGATCGTTCCCGCAACCCCGATCGCACTGCCACAGATGAAGAAGATGCGCAGAACCGCGCCTTCGGTCAGGCCCATGGTGCGCAAGATGCCGATATCGCCGGATTTGTTCTTTACCAGCATGATCAACCCGGACACGATGTTCATGGTCGCGATCAGCACGAGGATGGAGAGGATGATGAACATCACGTTGTCCTCCATCTGGAGGGCCTGCAGAAACGCGCCCGAACTATCCATCCAACTCCAGAGTGTCACCTGCTGATTCGTGGCCAAAAGGATCGGAAGCACCATGGCATCGACGCTTTCGGGGTCGTCCAGAATAACCTCGATCTGGTCGGCAACCCCATCGCGGTTGAAATAGCTCTGCGCCTCGGCAAAGGGCATGTAGACGCGCGTGCGGTCGATATCCCACCTGCCCACCTGAAAGATGTAGACGACCTCATAGGCCGACACGCGGGGGCTGGTGCCAAAGGGCGTCCGCGCGCCCTCGGGCGAGATCAGGCGCAATCTGTCGCCAACGGATATCCCCAGTTCCTGCGCAATCCCAAGACCGATCGCGATGCCGTCTTCAAACCGGGTGATGTCGCCCAGCGCAACTTCCGGCATCGCCACAAGGGGCACATTCACAAGATCTTCGGCGGTGATCCCGACCACCTCGACCCCGGCACTGCGGCCATCATGGCTGGCAAGCACCTGCCCACGAATGGCCGGTGCCGCCTGCCGCACCCCCGGCACGGCAGCAATGGCCGCGGCCAGTTCCGTGTAATTTTCGATTGTCCGGTCAATCCGGCCGGTCTCGGTCACCTCGGTCTGGTCAAAGACGGTGATATGCGGATTTGCGCCAACAATGGTGCCGACGAATTCGTAGCGAAAGCCCGACCGCACAGCCAGCGTGGCAATCAATGCCGCAACAGCCAGCATGATCCCCAGAAAGCTGATCCAGGTCATGATGCTGACGCCACCATCAGCCCGCCGTGCCCGCAGGTATCGCCACGCGATCATGAATTCGAACGGCGCGAATGGGGATGTCTGATTACGCATATCCTGCCCGGAACCTTCTTGTTTTGATTGCGCGCAACCTGCGGGCTTTGCGCCGAGTGGTCAAGCCGCGCGAGGACGCGGCGCGGTCGAACAGATCACGGCAGACAAAGGGGCTGCCATCCCAACCTATCGGCGAGCGGTGCATCGCCACCACGGCCTAACGCCCCATCGCCACATGCGCGGTCTTGTCTTGGGTCAGTCGCGGCGCCCCAACAGGCCGATCCGAAGGAACAGCCATACCAACCCCGCCCCCACCGCCAGCAAGAACCCACAAAGCACCCAGAATGCAGGCGGCCAATTAGCGCCGGGAATGCCCGCAACGTTCACGCCCAAGAGCCCGGTGATCAGGCCAAGTGGCAAGAATACCGCCGCCGCGACCGACAGCACCAGCATTTGGCGGTTCATTGCCTCGGCCCGCGCATCGATGATCTGATCTTGCACGATCTGGGCGCGGTCACGGATCTCGTCCAGTTCCTCGCCCAATCGCGCCACACGTTCCGCCGCCTCGCGGATGCGGCCGCGCGCAGACTGCGACAGCCACCCCATTTCATCCATGTCCAGCGTTGTCAGGGCGTCCTTCTGCGGAACCATGTAGCGGCGAAGCTGCGTGGCCGCGCGGCGCACATCGGCCAGTTCACCCCTGATGCCCGGCGCCGACACTGCATCCTCCAGCGCGTCTATCCGTTCATTCAGGGCGGCCACGACTGGTTCCGCCCCGTCCGACAAACGAATGGCCAGCCGCGCCACCAGACCGCCCGTCGATTCGGGCGCCTGCCCCCGGTCGATCGCGGCGATCAGCTCATTGGCGGCAGCCAAAGGGCGCACCCCCACGCTGATGACGCGCGCCGCCTCGATCCACAAACGGATGGAGACCATGTCCTCCGCCTCTGCGCCGGGGTTCAGGTTCACACCACGCAAGATCAACACCGCACCGTCCCCGTGAAAGGTGCAGCGCGGGCGGGTTTCATCCGCGACCAGCGCGGCATGCACGAAGCCGTCCAATCCGGCCTTGTCGAGCCGGGCATCATTGCCGGGGGCATCGCGTTGCAGGTGCAGCCACGTGAACCCGGCCGTCAGACGGGCCGGCAGATCATCGGGTGACTGGCGCGCGGCACCACCAAGCCCATCGAACACAAACCCGGTCGCATCGGCAATGGCCACGGTGGATGGCGTATCGTGGCCCCGCGGTTGCATCACAGCCAGGTGTGGAAGGATCGCTGCGCCATCGGCTCCACCATTGCCGCAACATGGGCGTGGTGCGGCGCATAAATCTCGGCCACGCGCTTGACCGCATCCGCGGGTGTCATCTCGACGCTTTCGCCGGTCCGGCGGCTGGTCAGTTCGACCACGCCGTTCTTGACACCGCGCGGCCCCACCGTAATGCGCCACGGCAGGCCGATCAGGTCCATGGTGGCGAACTTGGCGCCGGCGCGTTCCTCGCGGTCGTCGTAAAGCGGCTCCAGCCCGTGGGCGGTCAACGCATTGTAAAGACCCTCGCAGGCCTTGTCGGTTTCCGCGTCGCCCTGCCTCAGGTTCACGATACCGACATGGAAGGGTGTCACCCCCTCCGGCCAGATGATGCCATTGTCGTCATGGCTGGCTTCGATGATGGCCCCCATCAGACGGCTCACGCCGATGCCGTGGCTACCCATGTGCACCGCCACCTTGGCGCCATCGGGACCTTGCACAGTTGCCCCCATGGCATCGGAATACTTGGTGCCAAAGTAGAAGATCTGACCAACCTCGATGCCGCGTGCAACACGGCGACGATCTTCGGGGATCTTGTCAAACTCTGCCGTGTCGTGGGTTTCGTCGGTGCGGGCATAGCGGCTGGTGAACTCCTCCAGCACGGCTTGGCATTGATCGACGTTATCGTAATCGATCTCCCGCTCGCCGAATTTCAGATCGGTGATCTGGGCGTCATAGAACACCTCGGACTCGCCCGTTTCTGCAAGCACCAGAAATTCATGCGTGTCGTCGCCGCCGATCGGGCCGCTGTCGGCGCGCATCGGAATGGCCTGCAGACCCATGCGCTCATAAGTCCGCAGATAGCTGACCAGATGCCGGTTATACGCGTGCAGCGCATCTTCCTTGGTCAAATCGAAGTTGTAGCCATCCTTCATCAGGAACTCGCGGCCACGCATCACGCCGAACCGGGGGCGGATCTCGTCACGGAATTTCCACTGGATATGATACAGCGTCAGCGGCAGATCCTTGTAGCTGCTGACATGCGCGCGGAAAATATCGGTAATCATCTCCTCGTTCGTCGGCCCGAATAGCAAGTCGCGGTCCTGCCGGTCGCGGATGCGCAGCATTTCGGGGCCATAGGCATCATAGCGCCCGCTCTCACGCCACAGGTCCGCAGGCTGCAAGGTGGGCATCAGCATCGGGATATGACCGGCGCGGATTTGCTCCTCGTGCACGATCTTTTCGATATTCTTCAAAACCTTGAAGCCCAGCGGCAGCCACGAGTAGATCCCTGCGCTGGACTGCTTGATCATGCCCGCCCGCAACATCAGGCGATGGCTGACAATTTGCGCTTCGGCAGGCGTTTCTTTGAGGACGGGCAGGAAATAACGGCTGAGGCGCATAAGGGTATCCGGGGCTTTTGGGTCAACTGCCCCGTCCGTCTACGCCATTGCCAGACCCCTCACAAGACGGGCGTGCGGCCACCCAAGTTCATCATTGGCGGCAGCATCCCCGATGAACTTGATCACAAGGTGACCAATATGGGCACCGGGCCCGACCTCTGTTCATGCATGATCGCAACCAAGATCAGGCCGCAAACCAGTGCCAAGGCAGTCATGGCTTCGCTGCGCCTTGGACCACGCCTTCGGCTCCCATCGCGCCCGCAAGTGCCGCAAATCGCGCCTCGGCCACCTCGCCGAACAGATCCCGCCCCGCGTCGGTTTTCAGCGTCAGGCGCAGCTGCTTTTTCTTGGGCAGCCAGAACAGCTCGCCGTGATCAGTGGGTTTTTCAACCGTGAACATCGCTCCGAACCGCATGGCGCGGCCCAGAATTTCCGCCTCGCGGACGCGCGCCTCGGGTAGCAGGCTCAATAGTTCGGGGTTGAAATTCGTTCCCGCGCGATTGGATTTGTAGCGGTGCAGCAGCGCCAGCCCCAGATACACCCTCTCCGCATGATCCAACCCGCCAAGATTGGCCCGCGTGGCGTTGTCGAAGCAGACCTCTGCCCGGTAATCGGGGTGCGCGCGCCAGCTGACATCATGGAGCAGGCAAGCCGCGCGGATCAGACGTTGTTTTTCGTATGTCGCGCGTGGAAACAGCGGCTCCACGAACTTGTAAAGCGTCCGCCCGAAGCCCGGCATCCGCGCGTTCATCGCCTCCGCGTGGCGCGCAGCCTCGATCAGGGGGTCACGATGGCGCAATTCGTCGCCCATCTGTTCGTACAGCAGGCCTTCACGGATCCCATAGCTGGAAATCGCGACCTCGCGCGGTTTCAGGCTGCTGACCAGTTCCTTGAGCACTTGGGACGCCAGCGGCACCAGCCGCATCCGTTCCGCGCTGGTCCCAGTGCGGGCGCGCAGGGCATCAATATCGGTGCTGCCGATAAACCTGATCGTCTCCATGATCGCCTGAGGCGTCATGCGGTATTCGTGAAGCACCTTCAACGGATAACCGCGCCGCTCCATATCGATACGCGCGATGGCGCGCCACGAGCCGCCCACAAGAAACAACCTGTCGTGACGGTTCACAAAGCTGCTTTTCAGATCCGCGATGCGATCCTTGATATGCGCGCTGACAGCGCGCTTCCCCCCCTTGATGCCCATCAGTTTCAGCGGCCCAAGGTCCGACGTGCGGCGCATGCCGACCGCACCACCGCCCAGCAATTCGGCCAGTTCCATCGAACTGCCGCCGATATCGCAGATCAGGCCCTGCGCGCCCGGCCACCCCAAAAGCACGCCCTGCGCTGACAGGCGGGCTTCCTCTTGCCCATCGACAACGCGGATTGTCAGGCCCGTCCGGGCCAGCACCTCGTCGCGGAACTCGCGCCCGTCTTCGGCATCACGCACCGCTGCGGTGGCGACCGTCAGCAGGGGTTTGACCCCCATCCCCTTGGTCAGCGCGGCAAAGCGTTTCAGAGCCGATAGCGCGCGCGCGCGCCCCGCGACGTTCAACCGCCCGGTTTCGGCAAAGCCCGCGCCCAACCCGCACAGTATCTTTTCGTTGTAGAAATATGCCGGGCTGCGTGCCGCACCATCGAAGACCACCAATCGAACCGAGTTTGACCCGATATCGATGACCCCGACCCGGCTGAGCGCGCGCGCCTGCGGCCCGTCGAACAGCGGAACGCCAAATGGTCCCCAATCGGGGTGCAGTTCCTCGATCGCTTGAGCATCTCCCATCATGGGGGGATGTGACACGCCCCGGTCGCGCGCGTCAATCAGTGGAGTGCGTCAGTTCCGGCACATCCTTGGCCCCGGCACTGCCCCGGCCCGACAAGGACGGGTTTTCCATAAAGAACCTGTGGCACGAAAACGGGTTGTCCACGCCGCTCAGATCGGGGCGTTGGAAGGTGCCATCGGGCTGCAAGACCCAGCTTTGCGCCTCGTCCGCCAGATTGGCGGCCATGATCTGGCTGACGATCTGCGCTTTGACGGTGGGGTTGGTGCATTCCACCAACGTTTCGACCCGGCGGCTCAGGTTGCGGCCCATCCAGTCGGCGGAACTGATATAGACCCGCGCCTTCTTGGAGGGCAGGCCCGCGCCGTTGCCGAAACACACGATTCGCGAATGTTCCAGAAACCGACCGACAATGGATTTGACACGGATATTCTCGCTCAGACCCTTTACGCCGGGACGCACACCGCAAATGCCGCGAATAACCAGATCAATCCGCACACCTGCCCGGCTGGCGTCATATAACGCATCGATGATGTCGGGTTCGATCAGACTGTTGAGCTTGACCCACACCATCGCGGGCTTGCCGGCGCGGGCATGCGCGGCTTCGGCCCGCAGATTGTCCAGAATGGTCTGCTTGAGGGTCAGCGGCGAGATCGACAGGTTTTCCAACCGCTCGGGTTCGGCGTAGCCGCCGACGTAATTGAAAACCTTGGTCGCATCGCGACCCAGCGCATCGTCGCAGGTGAACAAGCTCAGGTCCGTGTAGATCCGCGCGGTGATCTGGTGGTAATTGCCGGTGCCGAAATGGGTATAGGTGACCAGCCGATCACCTTCGCGACGCACCACTGTGCTAATCTTGGCGTGTGTCTTGTAGTTGATGAACCCGTAGATGACATGCGCGCCCGCGCGCTCGAGTTTGCGGGATTGGCGGATATTGGCGGCCTCGTCGAACCGCGCCTTCAATTCCACCAAGGCCGTGACCGACTTGCCGTTTTCGGCGGCCTCGCACAGCGCCTCCACAATGGGGGACTCGTAGGATGTGCGATACAGTGTCTGCTTGATCGCCACCACATTGGGATCACGTGCCGCCTGCGCCAGAAACCGGATGACCATGTCAAAGGTTTCATACGGATGGTGCAGCAACATGTCCTTCTGGCGGATCGCCGCGAACATGTCGCCGTCATGGTCCTGCACCCGTTCCGGGACCCGCGGGGTAAAGGATTTCCACAGCAGGTCGGGCCGGTTGTCCAGCACCAGTTCCTTGAGCGAGACAAGCCCGATCATCCCGCGCACTTCCACCACTTCATCCCCGCGCACGTGCAGTTGCTCGACAATCTCATCCTTCAGGTCGGTGGGGGCACCCGCCGATATCTGCAGACGCACCACTTCGCCCCGGCGGCGGCGTTTCAACGCGGTCTCGAACTCGCGCACCAGATCTTCGGCCTCTTCCTCAACCTCAAGATCACTGTCGCGCAGCACCCGAAACGCACAATTTCCGGTCAGTTCATAACCGGGGAACAGCGCCCCGATATGCAGTAGCAACAACTCCTCAAGTGGCAAGAAACGGGCGCATCCCTCTGGCGCAGGCAGACGCACGAACCGGTCGATCTGCCCCGGGATCGGCAGCAGCGCCTGCAAGACGCGGCCATCACGCTGCCGCTTCATCTGCAGGGCCAGCGCGATACCTTCGTTCGGAATAAAGGGGAACGGGTGCGCCGGGTCGATCGCCAGCGGCGAAAGCACGGGAAACACCTGTGTCAGGAACACGTTTTCAAGGTATTTCCGATCCCCCGCCTTCAACGCCGACCGGGACACCACCATAATGCCTTCGGCCTCCAGCTCCTTCTTCAGATTGGTCCATTCGGCCTGCTGGCGTTGCATCAGGCGGCGGGCATCGGCGTTGATCAGCGTCAGCTGTTCGGCAGGGCTGCGCCCATCGTCGGACGGCATGGTATTGCCCGCCATCGCCAGTTCCCGCAGGCCGGCGACGCGCACCGTGTAGAACTCATCAAGGTTTCCCGCCGAGATCGAAACGAAACGCACCCGCTCCAAGAGCGGCACACGGGGGTTCGCGGCCTCCTCCAGCACGCGCCAGTTGAACGCCAGCCAGCTCAACTCACGGTTGAAAAATCGTTTCGGGCCCGTGGTCTCTTCTGTGGGAAGTTCGACGGGGGCGGGCAATGGGGCGGTCAGGAAATCTGCGTTTGTCATGGCATTTGCGTTAGGTGTGAAGTGTGACAGCAACGTGACAGTCATTCGGGGGTGGATGCAAGTAACGCCTTGGCATGGCGCAATTTCGGCGGGGTCTTTTCCGCAAGCGCCGCCGCATCCAGCGCCGCGATAAACCGCTGCACACCCACTGCGGACCTTTCCAGACGGGGTGCCGCGAACTGCAAGATGGCCGGTGTCAGCGGCATTCTGCGATCAGTCGCCAGCTTGACCATCAGCGCCATAAGCAACGTATCATCAGGCGGTGGCAGGCGCAAAAGCCCGGCCTGCCCCATGCGACTTTCAAGATCAGGCAAGCAAAGGCCCCAGCGCTGCGGCGCATCGCGTGCCGTCAGCAACAAGGGCGCACCTCGCTGGACCAAGGAATTGTGGAGATGAAACAGCGCCGTTTCCGCGTCCCTGTCACCGGCAATGCGATCTGCATCCTCCACCACAACGGCGGGCGCGTCGATATGCGTGGTCGGAATGCCGGCGGCCGGGATGACGCGCGCCCCCGATTGTGCCGCCCATACATGGGCCAGATGTGTCTTGCCCGCGCCCTCGGGGCCAATCAGGATCATCTTGGAAAACGGCCATTCACGCCATGCGTCAATCCCGGCGACAGCATCGGCATTGGTCGCTGTCACCATGAATTCCTCGCGCCCCATCGCTGCACGAAGCGGAAGGTCAAAAACCAGTTGCCGGGCCATCAGGGGGTATCGTCATTGCTGTCGCGCAGATCCGTCACGCCTTCAAGGCCACGATAAAGCAGGCTGACGCGATACCGCTCGATCCCGAAACGGACCAATACGCCGATCATGGCGGCGACGGGCACGGCCACCAGCAGCCCGACGAAACCAAAGACCGAACCAAAGGCGGACAGGGCAAAGATCAGCCACACAGGATGCAGGCCGATCGAACTGCCCACAAGGTTCGGCGTCAGGACGTTGCCTTCAACCAGTTGGCCGAACTGGAAAATCGCTGCCACAGCCACGATCCACCACCATTCACCCCAGAACTGGAACAGCGCCAGCCCGATGGCCAGCGCCCCGCCGATCAGCGCGCCCAGATAGGGGATGAACGTCAGCAGGCCCGCCAGAGCCCCGACAACCAACCCGAACTCAAGCCCCACCAGCATCAGCGCACCGGCATAAAACGTGCCAAGGATCAGGCAAACAGTGCCCTGCCCGCGCACAAAACTGGCCAGTGTCTGGTCAATCTCGCTCGCAAGACGGCGAATCGTGGGGCGATGATCGCGTGGCAACAGGGCGTCGATGCGGGCAACCATCCGGTCCCAGTCCATCAACATGTAGAAGGCCACCACCGGCACCACGACGATGAAGACCAGAAAACTCACGACCCCCATGGCCGAGGACACCAACTGAGTCAGAACCTCACCGCCGCGGCTTTGAATCGTCGTCCCGATCGAGGCCAGGGATTGCCGCAACGGAGAGGTCTCATCCATGAACGATGGAAACTGTTCGGCCAGAAAGGCCCGCAACTGCTCGAACAACGCGGGCGCGCGGTTTATCAGATCGCCGGTTTGCTGAACCAGCACCGGGACCACGATCAATACGGCAATGATCACGATGGTCAGCGCAAAGATCGAGATGATCACCGTGGCCCACAGCCGCCCCAGACCCAGCCGTTCCAGCCGGTCGGCCACGGGGTCCAGAAAATAGGCGATCGCCAAGCCGACGATAAAGGGCAGGATCACATCGCCCAGCACCCAAAGCAGCAAAAGGAACACCGCCGTGGCGATGCCCCAATAGATGAACTGTTGCCGAACCGGCAGGGCCATGGCGATCCCTCCTCTAATCCCTTCTAGATGCGTCAGCGCCCCTTGAAGGGCAAGGGTAAAGGGCGTGTCCGTGGGGCGCGCAGCGGATGGCGAAAGCCGGGTTGGCGCATCGGATGCGCGGGGCGGCTACTCCCGCGCGGCACGGATCAGGCGCAAGATGTCCTTGGCCGCATCGGGAATGTTGGTGCCCGGCCCAAAGATCGCCTTCACCCCCGCCTCTTTCAGGAAATCATAGTCCTGCTGTGGGATCACACCACCGCAGATGACCAGAATTTCGCCCGCACCGGCCGCCTCAAGCGCCTTGATCAGCTTGGGCGCAAGTGTCCGGTGCCCCGCCGCCTGCGAGCTGATGCCGACAACATGAACATCGTTGTCGATGGCGTCCTGCGCGGCCTCTTCGGGCGTCTGGAACAAGGGCCCCACATCGACGTCGAACCCGATATCGGCAAAGGCGGTGGCAATGACCTTGGCGCCCCGGTCATGCCCGTCTTGACCCATCTTCACGACCAGCATCCGGGGGCGACGCCCCTCTTCCTCGGCGAATGCCTCCACATCCGCCTGTATGGCGGCAAAGCCCGCGTCACCCTCATAGGCGGCGCCATAGACGCCCGCCAATGTCTTGACCTCGGCCCTGTGGCGTCCGAACACCTTTTCCATCGCCATGCTTATTTCCCCCACAGATGCCCGCGCGCGCGCGGCATCCACGGCCGCGTCCAACAGGTTGCCGCCCTCCGCCGCGCGCCGGCTCATCTCCGCCAGCGCGGCCTGACACGCCTTCTCGTCACGCGTGCCACGCATTCTTTCCAGCCGCGCAATCTGGCCGTCGCGCACCCGGTCATTGTCAATTTGCAGAATATCGATCGGGTCTTCATGATCCTTGCGATACTTGTTGACCCCCACGATCACATCGGTTCCCCGGTCGATCAGCGCCTGCCGCTTGGCGGCGCTTTCCTCGATCCGCAGCTTGGGCATGCCGCTGGCCACGGCCTTGGTCATGCCGCCCATTTCCTCGACTTCCTCAATCAGGGCCCACGCCTGTTCGGCCAACTCTGCCGTCAGCGCCTCAACATAGTATGATCCCGCCAGCGGATCGACGACCTTGGTGACGCCGGTTTCCTCTTGCAAGATCAACTGGGTATTGCGGGCAATGCGGGCACTGAATTCGGTGGGCAGTGCAATCGCCTCGTCGAGGGCATTGGTATGCAGGCTTTGGGTGCCGCCCAAAACCGCGCTCATCGCTTCATAGGCGGTGCGAACGACGTTGTTGTAGGGATCTTGTTCCTGCAAACTCACGCCCGACGTCTGGCAATGCGTGCGCAGCATCGAGGATTTCGGGTCCTTCGGCTGGAATTCATCCATGATCCGCGACCACAACAACCGCGCGGCGCGCAGCTTGGCGGCCTCCATGAAGAAATTCATCCCGATGGCAAAGAAGAACGACAGACGCGGGGCGAAAGCATCGACATCCATGCCGCGTTCGATCGCCGTGCGCACATATTCGCGCCCGTCCGCAAGCGTATAGGCCAGTTCCTGCACCAAGTTCGCGCCGGCCTCTTGCATGTGATAGCCGCTGATCGAGATCGAATTGAACTTGGGCATCTCGGTTGCGGTATATTCGATAATGTCGGCCACGATCCGCATGGATGGCTCGGGCGGATACACATAAGTGTTGCGGACCATGAACTCCTTCAGAATATCGTTCTGAATGGTGCCTGACAGAACCGCGCGCGAATGGCCCTGTTCCTCGCCGGTCACGATGAAACTGGCCAAAATCGGGATGACCGCCCCGTTCATCGTCATCGAGACCGACACCTTGTCCAAGGGGATCCCGTCGAACAGGATCTTCATGTCTTCCACGCTATCGATGGCGACACCGGCCTTGCCGACATCGCCCTCCACACGGGGGTGGTCGCTGTCATAGCCGCGGTGCGTGGCCAGATCGAAGGCGACCGAGACACCTTGCTGCCCCGCATTCAGCGCCTTGCGGTAGAATGCGTTGCTTTCCTCTGCGGTGGAAAACCCGGCGTATTGGCGGATGGTCCAAGGGCGGCCCGCATACATCGTGGCCTTGACCCCACGCGTGAACGGAGCCGCACCCGGAATACCACCCATATGCGGCAGCTGCGCCACGTCCTCGGCGGTATAGAGCGGCTTGACGCGGATCCCCTCCAGCGTCTCCCAGCTTAGGCTGTCGGGGTCGCGCCCGCGAAGTTCCTTTGCGGCAAGATTACGCCAGGCCTCTGTGCTCTGCGTCATGGTCAAATCCTCTTCCTTGTCCTGTCGCGCCCAGCTCTGTGGCGGGGTCGTCGATCAATGTCGCGAGGCCACCCGCCCCGGCGCGCAGCCAGGTCAGATCCTCGGAATACTGTGCGCGCAGCGTGGCGCGCTGATCGTGGTCAAATGGCATGAAGCGTCCGGAAACTTCGCGGATCAGGGCCGGGTCGCCACCGAAATCTTCCACCGTCTCGCGCAACCTGCCAATGCTGGGCATGGTGTTGGTCCACGCATCGGCACCACTCAAGGTCATGTCCGCCCCGGTCAGTTCGCGCACGAGCCGATCAGGCCGCGCGCCCATTCTTTCGTGGGTCCAGACAACGACGCGCGCCTGTGGCACGGCAGCCGCCACGCTGGCGGTGATGTGGCGCCAGCGATGTGGCTGCGCAATCAGGCGATCCACCATACCCGGTGTCGGCAGCGGCCCGCCCCGCCCCAGACGAAATGCCAAGACAGAGGCCCAATAGCTGTCATAGCTGCGAATGCCCATGGCCACGGTCAGCCGATGGTCGGCCAATGCCCCGCCCAACGGCGTCAGCAGGTCGGCGGCCCCGGGATACAGCCGCAGATCGGTGGTGTTGCGTCGCAAGGTGCCCAGCATGTTTTCGTCACTGATCAGCAGCGCGCGATGCCCGTCCTTTGCCAATTGCGCCGCATGAAACCGGATCCGGGCCAACGCGCGCTGCCGTTGCCGTGGCACCGTCAGGTCGCCCAACCCGTTGAACAACCCCCCACGGGTGCGTTTGGGCCCCCAATAGGCCACGCCGGCGGCGGCCGTTGCGTGGTTGCTGGCCCCCATCATACGTTGCAGGGTTGTGGTTGCGGTGCGGTGGGCACCCACGTGCAAGATGACGTCCATGGCACCAGCCCTCCGATGATTGTCGCGATCGCTTCGCCAATCTTTCGTGGACAAGGTTGAACATCGCGTGAACGCCTTGGCGTGGCCAAGTGGCGCGAAACACTTCGCTTTCCGTCCGGCACTGCCTATATCAATCTGGAACGGAGGACCGATGCGAACATTCCTGACCATAGCGATCATTGCAGCCCTTGCGCTGCCCGCCGCCGCACAAGAGGTGGCGTTGGCCCAAGGCGATGTTACCCAAACCGATGCCGCAGCGGTTGATCCGCTGGCGCCACGCGATGCGACCGGGCTGACGCTGGACGAATTTCTGTGGGTGGCGCGCCCGATCATCGTGTTCGCGGATACACCCGCCGACCCGCGCTTTGTCGAACAGATGGAATTGCTGGCCGAGCGTCCCGGCCCGCTTCTGGAACGCGACGTGGTCATTTTGTATGACACCGATCCATCCGCGCGCTCGGCCATAAGGCAGCAGCTGCGCCCGCGCGGGTTCACCGTTGTGATCATCGCCAAGGACGGGTCTGTCGGTCTGCGCCGTCCATCGGTTCGCGATGTCCGCGAACTGACCCGTGCCATCGATAATTTCCAACTGCGGCAAGAAGAACTGCGCGGCGGCAGCGGCGACGAATAGCCGCCGCCATCACCCGCCCCGTGCGCGGCGATATGCGGCGCCTGCTTTGTCACTCGAACTCCATGATCACGTCATCGACGGCCAGACTGTCGCCCGCATTGGCGTTGATCTTGGCGATCACGCCCCTGCGTCCGGCCCGCAGGATATTCTCCATCTTCATCGCTTCGATCGTGCAGAGCGCCTGACCGTCCTGCACCTCGTCACCGACGGCCACATCGACCTTCACGATCAGCCCCGGCATCGGACACAGCAGCAGGTTCGATGTATCGGGCGGAAGTTTCTCGGGCATCAGCGCCGCCAGTTCCGCCTGCCGGGGGGTGCGCACGACCGCCTTCAGGTCCGCGCCGCGGTACCGCAACCGCGCGCCGCCGGGAATGAACGCCGTCTTGACGATCATCGGCACATCACCGACTTGCCCCTTGAACAGGGTATCGCCCAGCCGCCAGTCGGAATTCACCTTGTATAGCGTGCCATCGCTAAAGATGATCTCGGTCCCGAAATCCGTCTCGTCGATATGGACCGGGAAATCCGTCTTGCCGACGCGCACGACATAATCGGTCGCGACGCGGCGCGTGTGGTTGGCCATCGCGCCACTGATCTTAGCCGCGCGATCCTCTTTCAACATCTTCATGTGGGCGGCAACCGCAGCCAGACGCCGCAATACATCCGGCCCCGGTGTGACACCCTCGAACCCGTCGGGGTATTCCTCGGCAATGAAGGCGGTGGTGATGTTGCCGCTCTCAAAGCGCGGGTGGTCCATCACGGCGGCCAGAAATGGCAGGTTGTGCCCGATCCCCTCCAACTCGAACCCGTCCAGCGCGTTCCGCATCCCCTCGATCGCCTCGGACCGGGTCGGTGCCCATGTGCACAGCTTGGCAATCATAGGGTCGTAGAACCTGGAGATTTCGCCGCCTTCGAACACGCCGGTGTCATTGCGCACCACCGCAGTTTCCGTGGCCATTTCGGTCGGCGGACGATACTGAACCAGCCGCCCGATGGAGGGCAGGAAATTGCGATACGGATCTTCGGCATAAAGCCGGCTTTCCATCGCCCAGCCATTCAGCTTGATGTCACCTTGCGTGAACGGCAGCGCCTCTCCGTAGGCCACGCGGATCATCTGTTCGACCAGATCGATGCCCGTGATCAGTTCGGTCACCGGATGTTCGACCTGCAACCGGGTGTTCATCTCAAGGAAATAGAAGTTGCGGTCGCCGTCGACGATGAATTCAACCGTGCCCGCACTGGTATAGCCGACCGCCTGCGCCAGCGCGCATGCCTGTTCGCCCATCGCCTTTCGGGTAGCGGCATCCAGAAACGGGCTTGGCGCTTCTTCGATCACCTTTTGGTTGCGCCGCTGGATCGAACATTCCCGCTCACCCAGATAGACGCAGTTGCCGTGTTGATCGGCCAGCACCTGAATTTCGATGTGCCGGGGTTGGGTCACGAACTTCTCGATGAACATGCGGTCATCGCCAAAGCTGCTGGCAGCCTCGTTCTTTGACGCCTGGAACCCTTCGGCAACTTCGCTTTCGGACCACGCGATGCGCATGCCCTTGCCACCGCCGCCCGCCGAAGCCTTCAGCATCACGGGGTAGCCGATCATCCCCGAAATCGTGATCGCTTCGGCTGCGTCTTCGATCAACCCCATATGCCCCGGCACGGTGTTGACCCCCGCCTCCTGTGCCAGCTTCTTCGACGTGATCTTGTCGCCCATCGCCTCGATCGCAGTGGCGGGTGGCCCGACGAAAGCAACGCCCGCAGCCTCCAACGCTTCGGCGAACTTGCGGTTTTCCGACAAGAACCCATACCCCGGATGCACCGCCTCGGCGCCGCTTGCCTTGATCGCGGCCATGACCTTATCGATAACGATATAGGACTCGGATGCCGGCGACGGGCCGATATGGATGGCCTCATCGGCCATTTTCACATGCAGGGCATTCCTATCCGCATCGGAATAGATGGCCACGGTGGTGATCCCCATCTGGCGCGCCGTCTTGATCACGCGGCAGGCAATTTCGCCCCGGTTGGCGATGAGCAGTTTCTTGAACATCTCAGGCGGTCCCCTCGTCCTGGCCGTTCCGGCCTGTCTTCAAACACAAAGGACCACCGGGGTTGTTCACCCCGATGGTCCTGATTGTCGTCTCTGTGGTGCCTAGGCGGGTCGGTGTGACCTCAGCAAAGGTTGACGTCGTCGCACAGCGCGCCGCCGGCGGCGCCGATAAGCACGCCGGTCGCCACGTTGCCGTTGAACGCGGCGGCAGTAAGCCCTCCGACGCCGGCGCCGATGGCACCCCGTTCAAGGTCGGACGTGACACAGCCCGAAAGGGCAAGCGTCGCGGTGAGAATAAGTGCTGAAATCTTTGTGTTGGCGCGCATGTTGCGTCTTCTCCTGTCGAATTGCCTCGTGGCCCTGATTCTACACCCTTTCCACGCTGGCGCATAGCCCGGGCAGTGTCGCATTCCCCCACCACCGCTGGATATCCGGTGGGAAAAAGCGGTCGGCACAGCAAGCTGGCCGACCGCATCGAAGGGGAAGGGTAACACGTCTTGTCGATGTCGGCCCCAAAGCTACTGGGGACAAGGGCCGACACCCCGACCATCGCATGATTTTCGACAGGCAAAAGGGGGAACCGAACGGGCCGCGAAAGATGGGCGCCAAAGCGCCCACCACGGTTAACGGCAAGCAAGATCATGCCGATTTTCCCTGCCAGATACCGCTTCCATCGAAGGCTTCGGGGAATGAGGCCTGCGCACGCCCCACGTCTATGCGCAACAGCGCTTCATAGCTCTCGGGGTCGAAGGGGTCTTCGGCGGGCACCACCTCGCGGCCGAACAACCAACTCAGACGCCCCGCGTCCAGATTGCCGCGCTCGAACGGTTCTTCACCGAAATACAGCCACAGCGCCTCCATGAAGCCCGCGTCGGCGCGCCGGTCGGCGGGCCTGCGGTCTGCGTGGCGTTCGCGGCGGATCAGTTTCGTCGCGCCTTCCCTGTTGTCGCGGCGAATTGTGAACTGGAAATCGGACGACGGCAGCCGCCCCGGAAATCCGCGATGCTTGATCATATGGAAGCCCCCCCCTGAATCCCGGTGGGGACGTGCCGGACGAATGTCGCCACCCGTCCGGTCAGGTCTTTGTCAGTTGTACTTGTTGTAAACCGGTTCCTGAACGATCGGCGCCGGCTCGATAAAGATGATCTCTTCCTGCTCGGGTGCGGGGGCGGCGCAACCAGCGACACCTGCCAACAAACATGCTGCAAGAAGGGCTTTGATGGCTTTCGACATCCTGCTCTCCAATATTGTTGAGCCATGACCGGGGCAATCCCGACCAAGGCCAGAGTGGTGGCCTCACGGATGTGGCCACCTTGCAAGATACCGTGAACCGGGCCATTTCCACAGGGTTTTCCACAGGCCGACACCGGCTGTGGCCCGCCTGCATCACCAACATGTCCACATGAATGACAGATCGCAAGATCTTGGGGTTGCATCAAAAAAGTTCCCAAATGCAGGAGGCGTCCGAAAGACTGTAAGCCTCGATATTTTGTGTAATCCCTTGCGCGGGTTCGCCACGTGGGAAGGTTTGGGCCATCATCTGGACGATGATACGTTCGGGCGGGCGCGACAGGATCTCGCCAGCGGGAATGCCCCATGTCTCGCACGCCCAGACCAGATCGGCATGACGTTGGTCCCCGGTCAGGTCCTCCATGTTCGGGGCGGCAACCCGCACCACGATCCACATCCCGCTGCCCGAATCTTCCTCGAACAGAACCTCGTGGATCGTCACGGCCTGACCGGACGGCGCAATCACGACATCGCCGACGGGCTGGCGCGGCCAGACAATCCAGATGGCCGCCATCACGAACGCCAACACGATCGCGCCAAGGGCCGCCCATCGGATCACGGCCGCCGTGCCAACATGTCGATTTCCACCAATGCGCCCACCGCCAACGCCGTCACTCCCACGGTTGTGCGGGCCGGTCGGCGGTCTGCCGGGAAATACGTCTGATAGGTATCGTTGAAGGCCGCATAATCCCGCTCGAACGCGGTCAGGTAGCACCGGCACTGCATCACGTGCGAAAGGTCCAACCCGACGCCGTTCAGCACAATCTCCAGATTGCGCATGACAGCCTTGGTCTGCGCCACGATCCCATCGGGCAACGGCGCATCCGGGGCCGCCGGATCCGTGGGCATCTGCCCGGTCAGCATCAGCCAGCCGTCGGCTTCAACCGCATGCGAAAAGGGTGCGACGGGCCGCGCGCCTCCGGTGATCATATGAAATTCAGCCACCCAAACCTCCAGATTGTCTGATCCAGCGCGCGCGATGGGCCGGGTCTCCCAGCATCGCCGCGATCCTGTCATTCAGGCGCCCGGCAGGCGCCGTGCCGGAAACCCGGCCTCCAGCGCGCAGCCACAGCCCATCGTCACGCGCCTCGACCGTGACAACGGGTGAAAACCCCCTGACCCGCTGCAGCATACGCCACAGATCCTGCCGTACCTGCATGGCCAGCCGCAGCCGCCCGACACGCGGAAAGGCCGCGCTTGCGACGATGTCGAACTGCGCGGGCAATTGCCGTGCGACAGTCACGCAAGGCCCGTCTCGCAAGATGTGCCAGCCATCACTCATGCGGGTGCATCTTGCGGATGGGTGGCGAATTCAGCCGGCGAAGTGATTTCGAGCAGTTCCATGTCGTCGGAATGCCGCACCTCGCGATGCACGATCCCCGGCGGCTGCAGCACGCAAGACCCCGCTCGCAGCATGTGCTCGCCCTCGCCCGCGTATTCGAACACTACCCAGCCCTTGGTCACATAGACCATCTGAAAGTTCAGATCATGGGAATGCCAGCTACCGGGGCTTTCCTCTCCGGGCACCGCGCGGATCACATGGGCCCCGAACTCACCGCCCGTCGCCTCGGCAATCCCGGTCTGCCTGTATTCAAAGAACGCACGCAGTCCCTCGCCCCGGAAGGGCGCGTTATCCGCGTGAGTAATCACGAAAGATTGGCTCATGTCATCCTCCTGAGTGGCGCGGCAACGCCGCCTTTCAA
The DNA here is from genome assembly GCA_017854585.1 of Paracoccaceae bacterium. Classification (GTDB taxonomy): domain Bacteria; phylum Pseudomonadota; class Alphaproteobacteria; order Rhodobacterales; family Rhodobacteraceae; genus JAFMHK01. Next base: position 49,043 of record JAFMHK010000009.1, on the reverse strand, counting down.
ACGCGCTCGGGGTCAATCCCGCGCGGCGCTCTGGTTATCACAACGGAATATTATCGTGTTTCTTCCACGGCATCTGCCGCCGTTTCGTTCTGAGCGCTGCAAAGGCCCGGCAGACCCGTTTCCGAGTACTGCGTGGCTGGATCACCTCGTCGATGAACCCGCGTTCCGCCGCGACAAAGGGATTGGCGAACTGATCCTCGTATTCCTTCACGCGCCCGGCGATCTTGTCGGGGTCGCCCAGTTCGGACCGATACAGAATCTCGGTCGCCCCCTTTGCGCCCATCACCGCGATCTCGGCGGTGGGCCAGGCATAGTTCACGTCGCCGCGCAGGTGTTTTGACGACATCACCACATAGGCCCCACCATACGCCTTGCGGGTAATCACCGTGACCTTGGGCACCGTCGCCTCGCCATAAGCGAACAGCAATTTGGCGCCATGTTTGATCACGCCGTTATATTCCTGCGTCGTGCCGGGCAGAAAACCGGGAACATCAACCAGCGTCAGGATCGGAATTTCAAAGCAGTCGCAGAACCGGACGAACCGCGCAGCCTTGCGCGCGCTGTCAATATCCAGAACCCCCGCCAACACCATCGGCTGGTTCGCCACCACGCCCACGGTCTGCCCCTCAAGCCGGATGAACCCCGTCAGGATGTTGCCCGCGAAATCGGCTTGAAGCTCATAGAAATCGCCTTCATCCGCCAGCTTGTGGATCAGCTCTTTCATGTCATAGGGCATGTTCGGGTTATCGGGGATCAGCGTATCAAGGCTTTCCTCCACCCGGCTCGGATCATCATAGAACGGTCGCACAGGGGGCTTTTCGCGATTCGACAGCGGCAGGAAATCAATCAGCCGGCGCACTTCCGACATCGCCTCCACGTCATCCTCGAAGGCGCCATCGGCGACGGATGATTTCCGGGTGTGGGTCGAGGCCCCCCCCAACTGCTCGGCGGTCACATGTTCGTTCGTCACGGTCTTCACGACATCCGGGCCGGTCACGAACATGTAGCTCGAATCCTTCACCATGAAGATGAAGTCGGTCATCGCCGGGGAATAGACAGCGCCCCCCGCACACGGCCCCATGATCAGGCTGATCTGCGGCACCACGCCCGAGGCTTCGATGTTGCGCTGGAACACCTCGCCATAAGCCGCCAGCGACGCCACCCCTTCCTGAATGCGCGCGCCGCCGGAATCGTTGATACCGATCACCGGCGCGCCGTTCTGCATCGCCATATCCATGATCTTGCAGATCTTCGCGCCATGGGTTTCCGACACCGACCCACCCAGAACGGTGAAATCCTGTGCGAACACGTATACCACACGGCCGTTCACCGTGCCCCAGCCGGTCACGACCCCATCGCCGCGCGGTTTGGACGCCGCCATCCCGAAATCAGTGGAACGGTGCGTGACGAACATGTCGTATTCTTCGAAACTGTCCTCATCCAGCAACAGCTCGATCCGTTCGCGCGCCGTCAGCTTGCCCTTGGCGTGCTGTGCATCGATCCGGTTTTGCCCGCCGCCCAACCTGGCGTCGGCGCGACGTTGTTCCAGCTGTTCCAGAATGTCTTTCATCTGTCCCTCCACATCGCGTCCCCGCGGCGCTTTTGCAGCCAAGGTAACGGGGCCGCCGCGCGGGGGCGAGTCCGATTTGGAATATTTGCAAAAATCTGTATCGCTCGCTTCGCAAACTTGCAAACTCGCAAACTGGACGGTTCGGTGCAGATTGCGCTGGACGTGCCCGCGCGCGGGTCATAGCAGTATTGCATGACATCCCGACCGATCGTCCGGTTCCTGGACCGCACCACGCCCCCACATATCTTCACGTTGATCGTGATGACCGGCCTTGGCGCCCTGACGCTGAACATCTTTCTGCCGTCGCTGCCGCAGATGGCCGTGTATTTCGACACCGAATACCGGGTCATGCAGCTGTCGGTCTCGTTGTATCTGGCGGTAAACGCAGCGCTGCAATTGCTGATCGGGCCTATCTCGGACCGCTTTGGTCGGCGGCCGGTTCTGCTATGGTGCATGACGCTTTTCCTGATCGCGACACTTGGCTGCCTTATGGCTCCATCGATCGAGGTGTTCTTGTTCTTCCGCATGATGCAGGCGGTTATCGTCGCGGGTCTTGTGCTGGGCCGCGCAATTGTGCGCGACATGGTCGGCCCGACCGAAGCAGCCTCGATGATCGGGTATGTCACGATGGGTATGGCGGTTGTGCCAATGATCGGTCCGGCGTTCGGCGGCCTGCTTGATCAATATCTGGGCTGGCAGGCGAACTTCGTCCTCATGGTGATCCTTGGCCTTGCGGCGATGGCCCTGACCGTGCGCGATCTGGGCGAAACAGCCCCGAAAAATACCAGCAATTTCCGCCAGCAGGTTGCCCAATACCCCGAACTTCTCGCCTCGCGCCGGTTCTGGGGCTACTGCCTGTCGGCCGCATTCGCATCGGGTGCGTTCTTCGCCTATCTCGGTGGCGCGCCCTATGTTGGCTCCGAGGTGTTCGGCCTGCCCCCCTCAGTCGTCGGGTTCTTCTTCGGCGCGCCGGCGCTTGGTTATTTCTTCGGCAACTTCATTTCAGGTCGCTATTCGGTCCGGTTCGGCATCAACATGATGATCCTCGCGGGCGCCATCGCATCCATGACCGGGCTGCTGCTGTCGCTGCTGCTCTTCACGCTGGGGTTGAAGACGGCCTTGGTGTTCTTCGGCTTCATGACCTTCGTTGGGTTCGGCAACGGAATGGTGTTGCCCAACGCGACGTCTGGCATGTTGTCGGTGCGCCCGCATCTTGCAGGCACGGCCTCGGGGCTTGGCGGGGCGATCATGCTGGGCGGCGGCGCGGCGCTGTCGGCGGTGGCGGGCACGATGCTCACGCGCGGCGAGGGGGCGTTTCCACTGATCTGGATCATGCTGGCGACGTCCGCATTGGGGGTCGCAGCCATCCTCTATACGATCCGGCGCGAAAAGCACGTCATGGGCGGCTGACAAGCCCCCCTTGCCACTGGTTTGCAAACCGTCACAATGCGCATTGCAAAGCCAGAGGCCCCCATGCCAACCCAAAAGCTCTACATCGGCGCCAAACTGCGCGAGATCCGAACGCGGCTCGGCCTGACGCAAAAGGATTTCGCGGCCAAGCTTGGCATCTCGCTTCCGTATCTGAACCAGATGGAGAACAACAACCGCCCCGTTTCCGGCGCCGTTATCCTTGGTCTGGCACAGGAATGCGGCGTTGATGTCGCGGCCCTTGGGTCCGGCGACACGGAACGCCTCGTCTCGGACATGCGTGAGGCGCTGGCAGATCCTGTATTCACGGACGTCGGCCCGCCATTGCCCGATCTGCGGCTTGTCGCGGCCAATGCGCCCGCCCTTGCCCGCGCATTCCTCGACCTGCATCGCGCCTATCGTCAAACCCACGAACGCCTTGCCTCTCTGGACGAGGCGCTTGGCCGCGATGGCTCCACCACCTCCAGCCCGTGGGAAGAGGTGCGCGATTTCTTCCATTATTGCGACAACTACATCGACGCCGTCGATCATGCCGCCGAACGCTTTGCGTCGCAGGCCAAGGGCGATCTTGCCGTGCATGCCGTACACGCCTTGGAGGCGATGGGCATCACCATTCGCCACAGCGCCGGCGACGGGGTTCGCCACTATGATCCCGCCACACGGGTGCTGACCCTGTCGCCCCGCGCGGCCCCTGAAACACAAAGGTTCCAGCTTCTTCACCAATACGCGCTTCTTGCCGAAGACCGCCTGCTAAGCGCCACCCTTGACCTTGCCCGGTTCCAATCCGATGTCGCCCGCGCCATCGCGCAGATCGGCATGGCCAATTACTTCGCCGGTGCGGTCTTGATGCCCTACACCCGGTTTGCCGCCGCCGCCGCCGAAACCCGCCATGATCTGGAACGCCTTTCGATCCAGTTCGGCGCATCGATCGAACAGATTGCGCATCGTTTGTCCACGCTGCAGCGCCCGGGCGCCAAGGGCGTGCCCTTCTTCTTCGCCCGTGTCGATCAGGCCGGAACGGTCACCAAACGCCATTCCGCCACGCGGCTTCAATTCGCGCGCTTCGGAGGGGCCTGCCCGCTCTGGAATGTCCATTCGGCGTTTGAGTCGCCGGGTCGGTTCTTGCGCCAACTGGCGGAAACACCCGATGGTGCACGCTATGTGATTCTTGCGCGCGACGTGTCCAAGTCAGGTGGGGCATGGGGCGCACCGCTGCGCCGCTTCGCCATTTCCTTGGGGTGCGAGGTGAAACACGCCCCCGCCCTTGTCTATGCAGACGGCCTTGACCTTGCATCCGACGCCGCGTTTCAGCCCATCGGCATTTCGTGCCGTATCTGTGAACGGGCCAATTGCCACCAACGCGCCGTGCCGCCGCTTGAACGCAAACTGCGTGTGGACCCCAACCACCGCGATACGCTGCCCTATCAGATCGAACGTTGACGGCAGGCCCACCTGCACCCTAATCCTGAAGCAACAACCAACGGAGTGATCATCATGGAACTCAGCGCCAGCCGCACAATCGCCGCCGACCGCGCCGCCGTCTGGGCCGCTTTGAATGACGCCGAAGCGCTCAAGGCCTGCATCCCCGGCTGCGAGGAATTGACCGGCTCACCAGAAGAAGGGTTTTCTGCGGTCGTCAAACAAAAGGTCGGCCCTGTAAAGGCGACCTTCAAAGGAGAGGTGACGCTGTCGGACGTCGTCCCCCTTGAAAGCTACACGATCTCGGGCGAGGGAAAAGGCGGCGTCGCGGGCTTTGCCAAGGGCGGTGCGCAGGTGTCGCTGTCCGACGCCGATGGCGGCGGCACCGAACTGCAGTATGTGGTAAACGCCAAGGTGGGTGGCAAGATTGCGCAACTCGGCTCCCGACTTATCGACAGCTTTGCCAGCAAGATGGCGGATCAGTTCTTTGAACGCTTCCAAGCCCGTCTGGAAGGGACCGACCAGCCAGAGACCGAGACGACCGCTTAGGGTTGCCTACCTGAAGACGACTGGGCGGCGCGTGCGGTGAAGGCCCGCCCACGCCGCGCCGTCACATCATTTTGCCAGCATCGCCGCGATCTGATCCTTCAGATGCATCCGCTGCTTGCGCATCGTGGTTTCCGTCAAGTCGTCACAAGGCTCTACCCCGCTTTCGGCGCGGTGCACCGCCCGGTTCACCTCATGATACGCATCCATCAATTTGGCGAAATGTGCGTTTGATATTTTCAGCGCATGGATCTTGTCCACCGCCTCAGGGAATTCTTCGGCCAATTCGTGGGGTGTATGCGGCATTGGTCTGCTCCTCTGCAGTCAGAACAGGGTCAACACTAGCCACGCGGCGCGGCCACGGCCTTGAGGCAGATCAAACCCACCGCTTCTATTCGGCGGCCGTGCGGCTTGTCCCGCGCCATGCTTGCGTCAACGCCTCTGGCGATAGGGCAGGCACCATCGGCACCTGATCTGGAAACGCGTCGGGGTCGCTTTCGCCCAACCGTCCGGGAAACGCGAGGGCCGCGACCCCTGCCCGCTCTGCCGCCTCGACCGCCGCAGCGGTATCGGCCACGACCACGCAACGCCCGCGCCCTACGCCAAGTGCCGCGACCGCGCTGATAATCGCCTCGGGGTCAGGGGCCATCCGGGTCACGTCACCGCGCAAGACCGCCACATCGAACGCCACCCCGCCGCGCTGTCGCGCCGTCGCGTTCAGCAATGCGCGCACCGGCTCCATCTCTGAGCGGCTCACCATTGCCAGTTGCAGACCTGCCCGCGCCGCCCATTGCATGACCCGCGCCACACCCGGGCGCAGCGGAATACCGTCGCTCAACATCGCCGCGAAAAGCCGTTGATGGGTCATGTCCAGCGTATCGGCGGGCACGACCTGCCCCAGATGCGCGGCATAGCGGGCCGCCAGTTGGCGGTCGCCGCCCGGGCGCATCAACTCCGCGTAAGTATCCCAAGACCACTCCCACGGCACATCATGCGCGCGAAACGCCGCATTCCACGCCGCGCGATCCATGTCGGCGCATTCCGCCACCGTTCCGATACCTGCGAATATAACTGCTTCCAAGGTCATGCCGGTCCTCCATCACCTTGGTACATAGCCTCGGGAGACGGCCGGATGATACAACCCAAAGCGGTCGCATTCGCGCAGCGCAGCATTGGGCTTTGATTGTCACCTATGCGATGTTTCCCTGCGATGCCCATTTTTAGGGCAAGGCGAAAAAAGTTAACGTCGCAAATTACCTTCAGTGCTTGGTCTGGCTGACCGCAGGCGTGACCCCGCGCCGTTTCAACACGGCCTCACGCCAAGTGATGAAACTGATCGCCGCGATAATCATCGCACCCCCAAGGATCACCCAGCCATCGGCCGCTTCGCCAAACACCAGAGCGCCCAAGGCCGTCGCCCAGACCAGTTGCAGGAATGTGACCGGCTGCGTCACCGCCAGCGGCGCGGCCTGAAACGCCAGCGTCATGCTGAAATGCCCGGCCGTCGCGAATGTCGCCGTCAGGAACAGCCAGCCAAGCTGCTCCCACGTTACCGGAACCCACACGAACCACGCGAAAGGCGCCAGCCCAACCGTCACGGTGACCGACAACATGAACACCACCACGGCTGGCGCGACCTCATCGGCCATGATCTTTGCAATCAGGTATCCCACCGCAAACGATGCGGCGGTGAACAACATGGCCAGATGCCCGCCATTCAATTCCCGAAATCCGGGGCGCAGGATGATCAAGGCCCCCAACAACGCCACACCCACCGCCAGAATGCGCCGCAAGGCCATCCGCTCGCCCAACACGAACACCGCCAGAACCGTCACATAGACAGGGTTCAGGTAATTCATCGCCGTCACTTCCGCGATCGGGATCTGCGTCATCGCGTAAAACCAGCAGATCACGCCCAGCGTATGCACCGCGCCCCGGATGCCGAACAATCCCAACTGTCGTCGGCCCAGATGCGCCGCCCGCATCGCAGGGATCATGGGGATCAGGAACACCAGCCCCAACGCATATCGCAAGAACGCCGCCTGCGCCGGGGGCACGTCCGCCCCCACAACCTTGACGGTGGCCGTGACCGCAACGAAACATATCCCGGTCACAAGCATCCAGAAAACGCCCAGAACCGGGCGCGCGTCAGGGCGGATGATGGGTGCGGTTGCCTCGGTCATGACCCGACATGAACCCGATCCGGCAACGCGCTGCAACCCGTCACATCATGATCAGCTTGGCCGCCAGCCCCCACATGACCACCGCGATGACGGCATCCAGAACCCGCCACGCCCCCGTCTGGGCAAACACCGGCGCCAACAAACGCGCGCCATAGCCCAGCGAGGTAAAGAAAACGCCGCTGGCCACGACCGCACCCGCGCCGAACCATCGCGCATTTTCCCCGTACTGCGTGGCGACCGATCCGACCAGCACCACGGTATCAAGGTAGACATGCGGGTTCAGCCACGTCATCGCCAGACAGGTCAGGACCGCGGCGCGCAGGCCCCCGGCCCCGTCGTCCGCCGCATGCAGGACCGCACCGCCCTGCCACGCGGCCCATGCCGCCTTGGCGCCATAAACTGCCAAGAACGCCGCGCCGCCATAACGCAGCACCGGCACGGCCCACGGCAAAGCTGCTGAAACAACGGCAAAGCTGGTCACTCCCAGCACGATCAATGCCGCGTCCGACAGGGCACACACCGCCACCACCGCGCCCACGTGCGCACGCCGCAACCCTTGCCGCAGCACAAAGGCGTTCTGCGCGCCGATGGCGAGGATCAGGCCAAAGCCCAGCGAAAAACCGGCAATTGCTGCGGTGAACATAAGGTAACGCTCCGTATCAGGTCGGGTTTGCTACCGCGGCGCGTACCATTGGTCTATCGCATACTTCTGATTTAATATAAGCAACGCTAATGATTGACCCTGCAGCCCTCGCGGCGCTTGCCGCCGTCTTGCGAACCGGCTCCTTCGAAGGGGCGGCCGCCGACTTGCGTCTTACCCAATCGGCCATTTCCCAACGCGTGAAAACACTTGAGGATCGTCTGGGGACAGCCCTCGTCCGGCGCACCCGCCCCGCAACAGCCACCGTCGCAGGCGCAAGACTTCTTCAACACGCGGAGGAGATCAGCCTCCTTGACCGCCGCCTTGCAGCCGACCTTGGCGGCCTGCTGCCGACACCCGATACCCCGCTGCGCATCGCCGTCACCGCCGACAGCCTCGCAACGTGGCTCCTGCCCGCGCTGGCTGCGGTGCCCGACCTGCTGTTCGATCTGGTGATCGACGATCAGGACCATTCCGCCGAACTGCTACGTCAGGGCGCGGTGGCAGCTGCCGTCACACTTGCCGGCGGCGCGGTGCCGGGCTGCGATGCGCACGCTCTGGGTAGCCTTCGCTACCGCGCCTATTGTGCGCCCGCCTTCGCCGCCCGGTGGTTCGCCGATGGCGTCACCGCCGACAGGCTCGGCGCGGCTCCCGCCCTGACCTTCAACCAAAAAGATACCCTGCAACGCCAATGGGTCACGCAGGCGACGGGCGGAAAACCCCGCCTCAAAACCCATTACATCCCCGAAACCAATGCCATCACGCAGGCCGCCATCGCGGGCATCGGCTGGGGCATGAACCCGACCTCCATGGTTGATCCGCTGATCGCCGCCGGCCACCTGACCGAGATCATTGCCGGCCAAACCCTCGATACGCCGCTGATCTGGCAGGTTCCCCGCCAGAACCGCGATGCACTGGCCGACCTCACCCGCGCGATGCGCCGCGCCGCGCGCGGCGCGCTTGTTCCCGCCTGACGCGCGGCCCCAAGGCCTTGGCCACCGCAATCAAAGCGGTTCCTTGCACAGGCACTTAGCAATCAAGTGCAGTCGCGGTCCCTACGCCGAAAGGATCAGGCCGAAAGCTGCGCCATCACCTCATCCGAGATCTCGAAATTCGCGGTCACGGTCTGCACATCGTCATCATCTTCCAATGCCTCGATCAGCTTCATCAGCTTCTCGGCACCATCAAAATCCAACGGCGTCGATGTCTGCGGACGCCACACGAGCTTCGTGCTTTCGCTCTCACCCAGCGTCGCCTCCAGCGCGGTGGACACCTCGTTCAGATCGCTATCGGCGCACCAGATGACATGCTCGTCATCGCCGCTCTCCACATCCTCGGCACCCGCCTCGATCGCAGCCATCATCACGGTGTCGGCGTCCCCGACATTGGCAGCGTAGCTTACCTGCCCCTTCCGCTCGAACATGAACGCAACAGACCCGGTTTCCCCAAGGTTTCCACCGTTCTTGGTGAAAATCGACCGCACGTTGGATGCCGTCCGGTTCCGGTTGTCGGTCATCGCCTCGACCATCACCGCCACACCGTTCGGGCCATAGCCTTCATAGCGTATCTCGTCATAGTTTTCCGCGTCATTGCCCATGGACTTCTTGATCGCCCGATCAATCACGTCCTTCGGCACCGAAACGCTCTTGGCCTCTTTCACCGCAAGCCGCAGACGCGGGTTCTTATCCGGGTCCGGGTCGCCCATCTTGGCGGCGACGGTGATTTCCTTGGCCAGTTTCGAGAACAGCTTTGAGCGCAGTTTGTCCTGCCGCCCCTTGCGGTGCTGGATGTTCGCCCATTTTGAATGGCCTGCCATGCGCTCGTTCTCCTCCGCTGCGGCGTGATCTCGCGCTGTGTAATCCAAGCCACCAAGCCTGTGCAAGCGTGCCGCGCCATTCCCCTTTCGCTCGGCCCCGCTTGCCCCTACCAAAGGGGGATGACTCAGGATCAAATCACTCTCTTTGCACTTTTCGGCGCGGTCTTCGGTTTGTTGATCTGGGGGCGCTTCCGCTACGACCTCGTGGCCTTTTCCGCGCTCATGGCAGGTGTCGTCCTTGGCGTGGTCGAACGCAAGGACGCCTTCGCCGGCTTTGGACATCCTGCAACGCTGGTGGTGGCCATGGTGCTGGTCGTGTCTGCGGGGCTGGTGCGTTCGGGCGCGGTGTTCCTGATCACCCGCACGCTGGTGGATGCGTCGCGCTCGCTTGGCTCCCATATCGCGATCATGGGCGGGATCGGCGGGATCCTGTCGGCCTTCATGAACAACGTCGCGGCACTTGCCCTGTTGATGCCGGTCGACATCGCCACCGCGCGCAAGGCCGGGCGCGCACCGGGCCTGTCACTGATGCCCCTGTCCTTTGCCACAATCCTTGGCGGCATGGTCACGCTGATCGGCACGCCCCCCAACATCATCATCGCCGCCATCCGCGAACAATCCCTTGGGGAACCTTTCAAGATGTTCGATTTCGCCCCGGTGGGCGGTGTCGCGGCCATTGCGGGCATCGCCTTCGTGGCGCTTGTCGGCTGGCGGCTGATCCCGGTGCGTGACAGCGGCGTTGGCGGCGACAAGCTCAAGGAACTGGCCCCCTACATCGCCGAACTGCGCATCCCCAAGGACAGCAAGCTGGTCGGCAAACGTCTGGCCGAACTGACCGACCCCGCTGAACATGCCGATGTGGCGCTGATGGGCCTGATGCGGGACGGTAAGCGCCGGTTCGGCACCGGGCGCAACATCGCGATGCGCGCGGGCGATGTGCTGGTGCTTGAGGCGGCCCCAGACGCGCTCGATGAATTCCGCACCAACCTCGGCCTTGAAATCGCCGAGGCCGACAACCCCGCCGCCAACGCCCTCGGCGAAGGCGTGACCCTGATCGAGATGGTCGTCACCGACCAATCCCGCATCGTCGGCAAGTCCGCCGAAGGCATGGGATTGGCCTGGCGCAAGCGCACGACATTGCTGGGTCTTGCCCGCCGCGGCCAGCGTATCACGGCACGGCTGCGCAAGACGGTGGTGGAACCGGGCGACATCCTGCTGTTGCTGGCCCCCACAGACAGCGCCGAGGATGTCGTCGATTGGCTCGGCGGCCTGACACTGGCCGACCGCGGGCTCAGCGTCACTCGGGATACCAAGACATGGCTCGCCATCGGCCTGTTCGGGGCGGCGGTTCTGGCCGCGTCGGTTGGCCTGTTGTACCTGCCGATTGCGCTTGGTCTTGTGACGATCGGGTATGTGCTGGCTAAAATTCTGCCGCTTTCGGAAATCTACACCCATATCGAATGGCCGGTGGTGGTCTTGCTCGGCTCCATGATCCCGCTCGGCGCGGCGCTTGAGGCGTCTGGCGGCACCGAACTGATCGCGGGCAGCCTTCTGGATCTGACGCAAGGGTGGCCCGCATGGATGATCCTGACCGTCTTGATGATCGTCACGATGACGCTTTCGGACGTTCTGAACAACACCGCCACCGCAATCGTTGCGGCCCCCATCGGCATCCAGATGGCGCAATCGCTTGAAGTATCTCCCGACCCGTTCCTGATGGCTGTCGCGGTCGCGGCCTCTGCCGCCTTCCTGACCCCCATCGGGCACAAGAACAACACGCTGATCCTTGGGCCGGGTGGTTATGGGTTCGGGGACTACTGGCGGATGGGGTTGCCGCTTGAAATCCTCGTCATCGCCGTCTCCATTCCGACAATCCTGATCGTCTGGCCGCTCTGAAACGTCTCTCGCTTCTTCTGGTTTCAAATATCCTCGCCGAAGGCATTATTCTTTTTGTCCGGCCCCCTGACAAGGCTGCCTCCGGCAGGGATATTTGAAACCAGAAGAAGCCGCATTTACGAATTATTCATTTTGATCGCCACATTCTTGCGGTGCGGTACAGGCTGGGAAGCCGATGACCGCACCAGGAGAAGGCGTCCGGGAGGAATGGCTGCGGCCAGCCCGGACGCTGGACTCCGGTCAGCGCGATCATTCGGTGGCCTAGTCACCTTCACGCGGCGGCGGCGATGCAAAGGTGCGCGTGCGCCCCGTGGCGTCGGTGATCGTGACGGTTGCGATGGGTGCAATCGCATCCGTCAGACCGATCGCGGTAAAGATCTCCTGCAGCACGAAACGCACAGGGTTTGTGCCGGGGTCGATCGTGACCTCATAAGGCAATGCGACAGCGCATCCCTCAAGGGTCCCCGACCAGCCGGCGGCGGCCGCCGCAGGCGCGGGGCCGGTGCAGGTCTGACCATTGGACAGCCGCACCTCCAGAAGGGTTTGACTAAGCGACACCTCCACAGGGCGCGGGGGCGTCGCGGCACAAGCAGACAGGCCAACTGTGGCGGCGGTCAGAAACAGCAGACGGCGCATGGGAAATCCTTTCGGGGTTTCAGTTAAGCGGCCAGATCATCGGCACGGCAAGGCAGACGACAATCCCGAGGCTCAGGTTCAAGGGAATGCCGATCTTCATAAAATCGGTGAATTTGTAGCCACCCGGTCCATAGACCAGCATATTGGTCTGGTACCCGATGGGCGTGGCAAACGCGGCCGATGCCGCGATCATCACCACGATGACAAGCGGGCGCGGGTCAACCCCCGTGGCATGGGCCAATGCAATGGCGATCGGCGCCATGATGACGGCAATCGCATTGTTCGACACCAGTTCCGTCAACGTCGTTGTCAGGAAATACACCGCCCAGACCAGCACCCATGGCGGCATATCCATCAGCCACGGCGCGATCCCCGAAACGATCAACTGGATTGCCCCCGTTGCTTCCAGCGCCGCACCGACGGCCAGCATGGCAAAGATCAGCGCCAGCAATCGCCCGTCGACAAACGAAAATGCCTCTTCCGCGTCGATGCAGCCGGTCGCCAGCACGACCGCCACCGCCAGAACGGCAAGCGCCAGAATGGGGGCCACGTCAAAGGCCGCCAGAGTGACGATACCGGCCATCGCGGCAATGGCAATCGCGGCCTTGTCGCGCCGATAGGCGCGTTCCGACGGCTGGCTCACATCGACCATGTCCATATCTGCGGCCAGACGCGCAATATCGGCGGGGTCGCCCTCAAGCAGCAACGTATCGCCCACCCGCACCACCAGATCGTCCAGTTGCCGCCCGATATTCTGGTTCCGTCGATGCACGGCCAGCGGGTAGACACCATAACGGCGGCGCAGTCGCATGGCGCCAAGCGATCGACCCACCATGCGGCAACCCGGCGTGATCAGCACCTCGACCGTTGTGGTCGCGACCGAACTCAGCTTGTCGATCGCGCGCAATTCCTTGGATTGCTGCAGCCCCAGAACCTCGGCCATTTCCGTGCGCAACACCACCCGGTCGCCTGCCGCCAGTTCCACCGCCGCCATATCACGGCGCAAAGACGCATCGCCTCGCAGCACATCGATCAGGCGGACACCGTCGCGCCGGAAGATATCGACGTCCATTGCCTTCTGCCCGATCAGATTGCTGTCTTCGGGAACAGCGAATTCGCTGAAGAACTTTGGGCGCGCCCGCCCTGACCCCAGCATGGCGGCCATGGATGTGCGGTCTGGCAGCAGATGACGGCCAAACAGCGTCAGGTAGATCATCCCCCACGCCACCACCACCAGCCCGATCGGCGTGATCTCGAAGATCGAGAACGGCTCCATCCCCTGCGCACGCGCGACACCGTCGACCAGCAGGTTGGTTGACGTGCCGATCAGCGTCAGCGTGCCGCCCATGATCGCGGCATAGCTGAGCGGGATCAGCAGCTTGGAGGCCGATTGCTCCAAGATGCGCGCGATCTGCACGAAAACGGGAATCATGATGACCACGATCGGCGTGTTGTTCATGAAGGCCGAAGCAAACATCACGATGGCCAGCAGCAACACCACCGCGGACCGCGGCTTTGATTTGGCCAATGTCTCGGCAAGCCGTGTCAGCCGGTCCAGCGACCCCGTCCGCACCAGCGCGCCCATCACGATGAACATCGCGGCAATCGTCCACGGCGCCGGGTTGGACAGCACCTCCAGCGCGTCGGCATAGGGCAGCAGCCCCAGCACCATAAGCACCGCCACACCCATGATCGCCACGACCTCGGTCGGGAACCGTTCGCGCAGAAACAGCACGAACATCAGCCCCAGAATGATCAGCGTCAGGACCCCTTGGGTCGTCTGGGATAGCTGGAGGTCGAGCATGAATTCTCCTTGCCCGTTGCCGGCATCTTCGCTTCAGCAGGCATCATCCCCGGTTGGCTGCGTGGCGTCCAGCGGTTCTTTGCGCCGGGGCTGCACAAGAAACAGGCCCGCGAACATCAGCGCGACGGCGGCCCAGACCCACGGGGAATACACTTCGCCCAAGATCAGCTTGGCCCAAAGAATGCCGAATCCGGTCACCAGATAGCTGACCTGCGCGGCAAAAACCGCCCCCGCGCGCCCCACCACCCAGACATACCCGGTATAGGCCAAGGCATGCAGGCAGGCGGATAACATGACCGCCAGATCGGGCGCGGCATAGGGCGGAAGCGGCGAAATCCATTGCCCGCTCATCAGGGCCAGCGGCGCAGTTATGATCAGCCCAACCAACGACGCCCCCAGCAGGACCTGCAGGGCATCCAGCCCGCTGGTGCCATAGCGGGCGACGAAATTTCCCTCGACCGCATAGAAAGCAGGGGCGATCAGGGCAATTGGCAACCACCAGACCATGGCCCGGTCGGGCAAACTCGCCTGTGGCAGTGCAATCAGCAAGATGGCGGCAAATCCCAGCAGCAGGCCCGTCAGTCGCGCCGCCGAAAACTTGTCCATCCCCCATGCCAGCGCAATTGGAAACGCCAACATCGGCACCATCGACAGCAGGATCGAGATGATGCCCGATGGCAGGTGAATTGCCGCGGTGTAGCTGGCCGAATTGGGCAGCAGCGTGCCGATCAGCGCAATGAACAGATAGAGCTTCAGTTGCGGCCACCCCATCGGCAGGCCCTTGCCACGCAGCCGGTTGAGCGTGCCCAACAATGCGGCACCGATCGTGAATTGCCAAAAGATGATGCCGACATCGCGGTATCCGTCGGAAACCGCGATCTTGGCCAGTGGTTGGGTCATCCCCCACGCGGCGGCGATCACCACCAAAACGGCCAGCAGGCCGGCCCAGTCGCGTTTCACGGAGCAGACTCTTGCAGCCGCCCGCCCAAACGAATGGGCACAATCCGTGTCGCCTTGCCCGTGCGATCATCGGTTTCGATGTAGACGCCCGACAGGGTCGCGGGGCCCTCGGCGGGGGTAAACCGCTCCTTCGGCATGCCGGTGATGAACCGGCGCATCGGCTCCAGCTTGTCCATTCCGATGACGCTGTCATAGTCGCCGCACATACCGGCGTCGGTCAGATAGGCGGTGCCGTCCGGCAATATCTGCGCGTCGCCGGTTGGAACATGGGTGTGGGTGCCGACAACAAGACTGGCGCGGCCGTCGCAGAAATGACCGACAGCCATCTTTTCCGATGTCGCCTCGCAATGGATATCAACGATCACCGCGCTGGCCTGACCACCAAGCGGATAGGTGTTCAGTGTCGCTTGCAGCGCCGAAAACGGGTCGGAGAACGGGCGCTTCATGAACACCTGCCCCAAGGCCTGCGCCACAACAACCTTGCGGCCGCCTTGCGCCTCGAACACCCGCGTGCCCTTGCCCGGCGCGGTCTTTGCATAGTTCAGCGGCCGCAAGATACGCGGCTCGGCCTCGATGAATTGCAGCATGTCGCGCTGGTCGAATGCGTGATCGCCAAGGGTCAGACAATCCACCCCCGCATCCAGCAGCGTCTTGGCATGGGCTGCGGACAGGCCATTGCCGCCAGTCGCGTTCTCGCCATTGACCACCACGAAATCAAGCGCCCAGTCCTTGCGCAAACCGGGAACCCGTTCGGTCACCGCAGTCCGGCCCGCACGGCCCATCACATCACCAAGGAACAGTATTTTCATGGGGAACGGCTTAGGACGCGGGCGGGGACAGGGCAAGGGCGCAATTCCACCCCCTCATGGCCGGATCACACCCTGCTCGGTCACGATGCAATCAAGCGGCTGGTCCGTCGGCTCAATCGGCAGGGGCGGCAGTTCCTGCGCCCGATATGCAAGGCCAATGGCCCGCACCGGACCCATGGCGCGCAGACGCGCAAGCGTCCTGTCATAGAACCCGCCGCCATAGCCAAGCCGCTGCGCATGCCGATCAAACCCCACCAGCGGCACGATCAAGATGTCGGGGGTCAGAAAATCGCCCGTCTCCGGGGTCAGCGCCCCAAATGGTCCCGCCACCATCACCGCGTCGGGCGTCCATTCCCTGAACGAAAGCGGAAGACCCTTGCCCATGATCACCGGGACGCAAATCCGGTTTGTCGTGGCCAACGCCGCCATCGCGGACAGCGGGCTGATTTCGGTGCGAATCGGCATGTATCCCGAAATGACATGGCCCGTGACCGGCCCGATCTCGGCCAGCAAGGCCGCCGTCGCATCGCCGCCCGCTGCATGGGCCAGCTTGCGCGCGGCATAGGCCAAGGTTCGCAACGCGGCTTTGTCTGGCATCGTCATGGCCATGCGAGCCCCGGCCCTGTGCGAAAGAACGACACGTTGTTGGTGAATGTGCTGTCGGGGGACAGTCGGATGAACCGCCCATTGGGGTCGTCGATCCGGGCAATCGTGTCGATGAACCAAGGATTCCAACCCGCCTGATCCGGCCCGAGATATTTCACCAGCAGACACCGGAACCTGTTTGCATCCATTGCCACAACTTCTGCCTGCCCACGCAGGCCTAAATGCAGCAAAATGCCGGTGTCGGGTTCGAAGCGCACGATTTCCACCGCGACGCGCGGGTCATCCGCGATCCGGGCAACCGAACTGGCGCGCGTATCCGATGGCAGCCAGATCACCCCCGCCTCCCACAAGAACCACATGGGCGCGTTGCGGGGGCCATCGGGGCAGATCGTAGCGAGATTCGCCATCAGCGGCGCGTCCAGCAGCGCATGGGGGTCAAAGGGCGTGTTCATCGCATCATCAGCCACCCCGCCCCCCGCCGATGCAAGCAAAAATCCTCCGATCACCGCCGCCAAGCCTTCCCGACGCGCGTTTGCCACGCTATCCATATGCCATGCTGAGCTTGGATCACATCGCCATCGCCACCACAGCGCTTGCCGCAGGCACCGCCGATGTCGAGGCCGCGTTCGGCCTGCCGCTGGCCAACGGCGGGGTGCATCCGCACATGGGCACCCACAATCGTCTTCTGTCGCTTGGTCCCGATGAATACCTCGAGGTCATCGCCATCGACCCCGAAGGGACCGCCCCAAACCAGCCGCGTTGGTTCGATCTGGACAACTTCGATGGCCCCGCACGCTGCACAAACTGGATTTGCCGGGTCCCCGACCTTGATCTTGCCCTGCAAGCGGCACCGCAGGGTGCGGGCCGACCGTGGGATCTTGCCCGCGGCGACCTCAGCTGGCGCATGGCCATCCCGACCGATGGCAAGCTGCCTTTTGGCGGCCTGTTTCCCGCACTTATCCAATGGAACGGCACCGCCCATCCCGCGCCGCGGCTGGCCGATGCGGGGGTGCGGCTGTCGGCTCTGCACCTGATCTCACCCGACGCGGACGCCCTGCAGGCGACCCTTGCCCCGTTGATCGATGACCCCCGGCTGGTCATCGTGGCGGGCGACACCCCGGCCATCCGCGCAACCTTTGCGACCCCGTCGGGCCCTGTCACCCTGTGATCCGCCAGACCCGGCCAATCGATGCACTGCCTATCGCGTTGATCTGGAACCGGATCATCCGAGATACAACCGCCACGTTCACCACCACCGAAAAGACCGCGCAGGCCGTGGCCGAGGCGATGGGCCAACAGCCCTTCCTCGTCATCGAACGCGGCGGGCGGGTGGCCGGTTTTGCCACCTACGCCCCGTTTCGCGCCGGTCCCGGCTATGCATACACGATGGAACATTCCATCCATCTGGCCGAGGACGCACGCGGTCAGGGCCTTGGCAAAGCTCTGTTGCAGGCCTTGGAACGCCACGCGCGGCAGGCGGGCGTCCAGCACCTGATCGCGGGCATCGCTGGCGAAAACGAGGCCGCCGCCGCCTTCCACGACGCCATGGGCTACACGCAGGTTGGCCGCCTGTCGCAGGTGGGCTGGAAATTCGGTCGATGGCACGATCTGATCTTGATGCAGAAAATACTCTGACATCTTGGGCGCGGGCGGCTAGAAGGGCTCCCATGTCGCTCTGGTCCCGCATATCCGACGCGCTTTCCGCACTTGCAAAGGGCGAAGGTCTTGCCTCCGTCTTCGATCGCTTGCGCGCGTCGCCCGAACGCTCTGTGGCGTTCACCATCGCCGTCATCGCCCTGTCTGCCAAAATGGCCAAGGCCGACGGTCTGGTCACCCGTGATGAGGTCACCGCCTTCCGCGAAGTGTTCCATATCGCGCCCGAGGATGAAAAAGCAGCCGCCCGCGTGTTCAACATGGCCCGCGAAGACGTCGCCGGCTTCGAGGAATACGCCACCCGCATCGCCGCAATGTTCAACGACGGCAGCGCGGCGCTCTCGGATCTGATGGAGGGGTTGTTTCACATCGCGACCGCAGATGGTGAATACCACCCGGCGGAAGATGCGTTCCTGACCCGCGTGGCCGATATCTTTGCCATCCCCCCGCGTCAGTTCCACCGCCTCCGCGCCTCCTACGTGCCCGATGCCCCGCCTGATCCCTATGCCGTGCTTGGCGTCGACCCCACCATGTCGCAAGACGAGATCCGCGCAGCCTGGAAGGCCGAGGTTCGCAGCACCCACCCAGATCAATTGATGGCGCGCGGCCTGCCCGCCGAGGCGATAAAGCTTGCCGAACGCCGCCTTGTCGCCATCAACCGCGCGTGGGATGAAATCTCCGCGCAAAACGGGAACTGACCCCCGATGCGGATCGCCACCTACAATGTGGAATGGTTCGCGAACCTCTTTGACGACGACGGGCAGTTGTTGAACGATGGCGGCTGGTCCGGGCGGCGGGATGTGACCCGCGCCGACCAGATCGCGGCCCTGACAACCGTGTTCCGCACCCTTGATGCCGATGCCGTGCTGGTTGTCGAAGCGCCAGACGGCTCGCGGCATCGCGACGGCATCGTGGCGATGGAAACGTTCGCCGCGCATGCCGGTTTGCGCGCGCGCAAAGCGCTCATCGGCTTTCCCAACGACACGCAGCAGGAATTGATCCTGCTTTACGACCCCGACATCATCAAGGCCCGTCACAATCCCTTGGGCGAGATTACCGGCCCGCAGGGCAGCCACGATGCTCCCCGGTTCGATGGTGTGTTCCGTCTGGATCTGGATATCGACGCGACCGAGGACGTGATCACCTTTTCCAAACCCCCGCTCGAGGCCGCGTTGGAAACGCCCATCGGCCCCCTGCGACTGATCGGGTGTCACGTGAAATCCAAGGCCCCGCATGGCGCGCGCAACCGGGCCGATGTCATGCGCCTTGCCATTGCCAACCGGCGCAAGCAACTGGCCCAATGCATCTGGCTGCGCGCCCGGATCGACCAGCATCTGGCGGCGGGCGACCGACTGATCGTTCTGGGTGATCTGAACGATGGTCCCGGCCTTGATGAATACGAAAAACTGTTTGGCCGCTCAGGGGTCGAGATCGTTCTGGGAACCGCCTCCCCGCCCGAGGCGCAACTCTACGATCCCCATGCCGCCAGCGCCCTGCAGCGGCGTCTGGCCGCCCAACACACCACCGCACGGTTCTATATCCACGAAGAAAAGCGTTTCCTGTCGGCGCTGCTGGATTACATCATGGTCTCGCCGCCACTGCGCCCCTTGGCCCAGCACTGGCGTATCTGGCACCCGTTCGATGATCCCGAATGCTGGCGCGACGCCCCCCTGCGCGATGCCCTATTGACCGCGTCCGATCATTTTCCCGTCACGCTCGACCTTGGAACAAAGACTTAAAATCGATGCCGAAGCCGCCTATATGCAAGTCATGAAAACGATTGTCGCCGCCACCGCCCTTGCCCTTGTCCTTGCCGCGCCCGCGTCGGCGCAAGACAGCGACGGCGACATTGGCGAGGGCTTCGACATGTTTTCCGAAGGCTTCGGAATGATGTTGGAAGGGCTGATGGACGAAATGCGCCCCATGCTCGAAGAGGCCCGCCCGTTCTTCGAAGAGGAAATGCTGCCATTCTTCGAACGGCTGTCGTTGCTGGTGGAAGATCTGGGGGCATACGAGCTTCCCGAACGGCTGCCCAACGGCGACATCATCATCCGTCGCAGCCCCGATGCCCCTCCGTTGGACGACCTTCCGGACCCCCAGGACGGAAACGAGGTCGAGCTCTAGCCGGTCACCCTTTCGCCCGCCGTGATCGACGATTTTCTGTTTTTTCGCACATGTTGCGGCCGATCACCCGCAGATGGCATGCCTGCGGGGTTGAGGGTGGACCGTTGCAGGGCCATATCTGGTGCAACTGTTGATCAAACCCGAAGGTTGCCCGATGAAATTTTCCCTGCCCTTTCCTGTCCGCGATGTGTCCTCTGACAAAGGGGGAAAATCACTTGGCGACCTGCCGGAATGGGATCTCAGCGATCTTTACACCGCCCCCGATGCCCCCCAGATCAAACAAGACCTCGAATGGCTTGAAACCACCTGCGCCGCATTCGCGGCGGATTACGAGGGCAAGCTGGCCGATCTGGATGCCGAGGGGCTGCTGGAATGCGTGCAGCGCTACGAAAAGATCGACCTGATTGCCGGGCGCATCATGTCCTTTGCGGGCCTGCGCTATTACCAGCAAACCACGAACCCCGACCGCGCGAAATTCATGTCCGACATGCAGGACAAGGTCACCACATTCACCACACCGCTTGTGTTTTTCAGCCTCGAATTCAACCGCATCGACGATGCCACATATGCCGCGCGCCTGTCGGAAAACGCGGCCCTTGCCCGCTACAAGCCCGTGTTCGACCGGATGCGCGCAATGAAGCCCTATCAGCTGTCCGATGAGCTTGAGAGATTCCTGCACGATCAATCGGTGGTGGGCTCTGCGGCGTGGAACCGTCTGTTCGATGAAACCATCGCCGGGCTCACCTTCGAGGTCGACGGTGACAGCCTTGGCATCGAGGCGACGCTGAACCTGCTGACCGACTCCGACCGCGACAAGCGCGAAGCCGGCGCCCGCGCCCTGACCGAGACATTTGGCGAGCGCTTGCCGCTTTTTGCCCGCGTCCACAACACCCTGACCAAAGAGAAAGAGGTCGAGGATCGCTGGCGCGGCCTGCCGACCCCGCAAACGGCGCGTCACCTGTCCAATCAGGTGGAACCCGAGGTGGTCGAAGCCCTGCGCAATGCCGTGGTCGCAGCCTACCCGCGCCTGTCGCATCGCTATTACGCCTTGAAAGCCAAGTGGCTGGGTCTTGACACGCTTGAGGTCTGGGACCGCAACGCCCCCCTGCCGATGGAGGACAAGCGCCTTGTCGGCTGGGACGAGGCGCGCAAGACAGTGATGGACGCCTACGCAGACTTCGACCCGCGCATGGCGGACCTTGCAAAGCCTTTCTTTACCGATGGCTGGATCGATGCGGGCGTCAAGGAAGGCAAGGCGCCCGGTGCCTTCGCCCATCCAACGGTGTCCGATGTCCACCCCTACGTGATGCTGAACTATCTGGGCAAACCACGCGACGTGATGACCTTGGCGCATGAACTTGGCCACGGCGTGCATCAACGTCTGGCAGCCGATCAGGGCGAATTGCTGTCCTCGACCCCCCTCACTCTGGCCGAAACCGCATCCGTGTTCGGCGAAATGCTGACCTTCCGCAAGATGCTGGCCGGGGCCAAGGACACCGCGCAGCGCAAGGTGATGCTGGCAGGCAAGGTAGAGGACATGATCAACACCGTCGTCCGCCAGATCGCGTTCTACGATTTCGAATGCAAACTGCATGCGGCGCGGCGCGCGGGCGAACTGACCCCCGATGACATCAATGCGCTGTGGATGTCGGTGCAGGCCGAAAGCCTCGGGCCGGTGTTCAATTTCATGGACGGCTATGAAACATTCTGGGCCTACATCCCGCACTTCGTGCACTCGCCGTTCTACGTCTATGCCTATGCCTTTGGCGACGGCTTGGTAAACGCGCTCTATGCGGTCTACGAGGAAGGCGCGCCCGGTTTCGAGGAGAAGTACTTCGACATGCTCAAGGCGGGTGGGTCCAAGCACCACAAGGAACTTCTGGCCCCCTTCGGTCTTGATGCCTCGGACCCCGCGTTCTGGGACAAGGGCCTTTCCATGATCGAGGGCTTCATCGACGAACTGGAGGCGATGGAGGAATAATCGCCCCCAAGTGCGGAAATGACCGCCGCGCCGCGCCCCAATCAACTGCGGGGCGCGGCGCGCGCGTTTAACGCCACATCCCATGCCGCGCTTCAGGCCAGCTGCGACGGCGCCCAAGCCTTCGGGTCCGCCAACATGTTTTTCCCCGTCTTGATGACTCTCAAGGCGCCGGATCGGAAGTCGTGCCACAATTCCCATGTTTCACGTAGCGATTGGGAAATGCGATGATAAAACTTGAAAAAGGGGCTTGGGTTCTGGTTGCGGATGGCAGGAAGGCGCTGTTTCTACGCAATGATCTGGATGACCGGAATTATGACCTGAACGTCATCCGGCAAGAGGCCCTGTTCAATCCCGCCAGCCGGTTGCAGGGCACCGATCGGCCCGGTCGGCCTCATTCTGCGCCGGGCGGGCGTCGTGCCGGATTGGCGGAAACCGACTGGCACCAACTGGCCGAAGACAAGTTTGCCGAGGAAATCGCCGCAATTCTCAATGGCGCGCGGAAAGACGGGGCCTTTTCCAGCTTGGTGATCTTCGCCCCACCTGCCGTGCTTGGAGAACTGCGCCCAAAGCTGTCGGCAGCGACGATCGACGCCGTCCTTGCCGAAATCCCCAAGACGCTCACAAACCACCCGATCGACAAGATCGAAAGCCTGCTCATGTCCACGCTTGACGCGATGTGACGCAAGGCGGCCATCTGAAGGGCGGGCAACGGCACAAGGCATAGCCCCGGTCGCGGCAGGCCACCGTCGGGCCTGCCCGTCACTTCAACTGACTATCTTTCGATCCGCGCCGGTTGATGCCGCCGCGCGCAACGCGCGCGCCATCCCGCTCCCGGGCGCAATCCACGCACACCTTGACCCCCGGCACTGCCAGCCGCCGGGATTCGGGGATCGGGTCTTCGCAATCCGCGCAATGGGTCAGGCTCTCGCCAACCGGCCCCTTGCGGGCCTTCATCCGGGCCAGTTCATCCTTGATTGATGCATCGATCTGGTCCTGCACCGCACCATCGCGTGTCCATCCACCCGCCATGCCGTTCCCCTCCACCTATGCGTCACCACGCCCTGCGCGCCGTCACATCCACACCGCAGACCCCGCAGTCTGCGCGCTTGGAGACCGTTGGTCAAAGGCGCGCGGGGGTGGGCAATGGCAGGGTTAATCCAACTCGGTCCACGGCCATGGCTTCACATCACTGGCCGCCACCATATAGCGCGCGGCCTTGGCCATCCAGATCCCCAGATCGGTGCCAAAGTCCGCCAAACGCTGATTGCGCTCTCCGGTATTGACCAACATCACGATGAACTGGATCACCGTGATCGCCGTCAGCGCAGTCTGCGCAAGGCTGAGCATCAAGGCGATCAAGATCACGTAAAGCAACCGCATCGGCATGCTGTCTCGTTCGTGATCTGGGCCCTGCTCACCGCGCAGGCGACCGTCCACGTTATCATCGTCATTGCGCGCCATTCATCTGGCTCCGTTGAGGAAGAATTTATACATCACCCTATGCTGGCGGGCCCAAGGCCGTAAACACCGCATCGATCATCGCCTGTGTTCCACGCGAAAACTCCAACGGGCAGGCATAGGGCGCGCCGTCCAGCACGGTGTCGTGAAATGCCTCCAACTGCGCAACGTATTGCCGCGCCGTGGGAAACCGCAGAACCATCTCGTCGCGACCTTCGCGCAACACCGTCACATCGGCCTGACCGATTATTCCGGCGTTGAAAGGCGCCGCAACGCGGATGGTGCCCTTTGTCCCCTCGAACGCCATGGCCTGCTGCCGGGTCGTCCGCATCGACAGGTGGAACGCGAACCGCACGTCCCCGGCACGCGCCTGCACCCAAGCCGACGCATCGATCCCGCGATCCCATACCGCATCGGCCCAGACAACGGTCGGCTCAAGACCGGTGGCAAAGCGGAAGGTGCCGATCGGATAAACCCCGATATCGCGCAACGCGCCGCCACCCATGTCAACGGTGTTGCGAATATTGCCCGCATCATGCAGGCCAAAGGAAAACGTGCTGGTGACCGTATGCAGATCGCCGATCTCACCGCCTGCGATCAAATCCCGGATCGCGGTCCATTGTGGATGGAACGCCGGCATCCAGCCTTCGACCAGCATCTTGCCGGTGCGGTCCCGCGCGGCAATCAGATCGTCAAATTCCGCCTCGTGCATGGCAATCGGCTTTTCGCACAACACCGCCTTGCCCGCCTCGACCGCGCGAATGGACCATTCCACATGCATGCTGTTGGGCAACGGGATGTAGACCGCGTCGATATCGGGATCGGCCAAAAGCGCCTCGTAACTGTCATGCACCCGCAGGCCCGGGCTCTGCGCCACGAAAGGCGCCGCCTTCGCCGGTGTCCGCGAGGCGATCGCCACAAGGCGACCGCGCGCCGCCTCATTGATGGCGGGGGTCATCACGCGCTGCGCGAAATCCGCAGCGCCCAGAATACCCCATCGGATGTGATCGGTCATGGCAGTCCTCCGTTGATCGACAAAAGCCTAGGCGGTTCGGGTGCGATGGTTCAACTACTGTCTTGAAAAACAAAGGCCCCGCAATCCGCGAGGCCCCTGTTGTGGTCATCCATGCGATCAGGCGGAAACCATTGCCTCTTCGCGGGCCAGTTCACGCATCCGCTTTTGCAGTTTCTCGAATGCGCGCACTTCGATCTGTCGGATCCGTTCACGGCTGACGTCATAGACCGAAGACAGATCCTCCAGCGTCACGGGCTGATCTTTCAGGCGGCGTTGGGTCAGAATATCCCGCTCCCGCTCGTTCAGAACCTGCATTGCCTCGGTCATCAGCGACATCCGGTGCTGATACTCTTCCTTCTCGGCATAATCGGTCGCTTGGTCCGCGTCCTCGTCCTCAAGCCAATCCTGCCATTGGGTTGCACCTTCACCGTCGCTGCCAACAACTGCGTTCAACGACGCATCCCCGCCCGACAACCGCCTGTTCATCGAGATCACTTCGGTTTCCGTCACGCCCAGATCGGTCGCGATGCGCGCCACGTTCTCAGGCCGCAGATCGCCCTCTTCCAGCGCTCCAATACGCGCCTTGGCCTTGCGCAGGTTGAAGAACAGCTTCTTTTGCGCGCTTGTCGTGCCCAGCTTGACCATCGACCACGACCGCAGGACATATTCCTGAATCGAGGCGCGGATCCACCACATCGCATAGGTCGCCAGACGAAACCCTTTTTCCGGGTCGAATTTCTTGACCGCCTGCATCAGGCCCACGTTCGCCTCGGAAATCACCTCGGCCTGCGGCAGGCCATAGCCGCGATAGCCCATGGCGATTTTTGCCGCCAGACGCAGGTGGCTGGTGACCATCTTGTGCGCGGCCTCGGTGTCTTGGTCCTCGACCCACCGTTTGGCCAGCATGTATTCCTCTTCAGGCTCCAGCATCGGGAACTTGCGGATTTCCTGAAGATAGCGATTCAGGCCTTGCTCCGGGGACGGTGCCGGCAGGTTTGCGTAGGTCGCCATTTGCATGAACCTCCAATTCAGTCTGAATGTAAATCGCATTAACTTGGGTTACAAGTGGGTGCCGAAGCCCCCGCAGTCAAGTGGCTTAATCGATCCATTTCAATCTAACGGCTGAAAATATGCCCTGTGGACCTGCCAACAGCAATGCGCGACTTCCCCCCATCACGTGCATTTGCGCACATGTTACAGGGCCGATCCGCAGCAACTTCGCGCAAAAAACAAACCGGGTCAGTGCCGCTCGGATACGCCCGGTGCCGCGAAAATCACGCACCACCGGCAGGCGTCAACCGCGCAACTTCTGCAACACCGCGTCCATGTCGGCGGGCATCGGCACCTCGAATTGCAGGTCCTCGCCCGTGACGGGGTGCACGAACCCAAGGCTGGCCGCATGCAGCGCTTGCCGCGGGAAACTGTTCAGCGTCACCGCCACCTCGCCCATGACCTTCTCTGATACCTTGCGCCGCCCGCCATAGGTCTGATCACCGATCAGCGCGTGACCCACATGGGACAGATGCACCCTGATCTGGTGCGTGCGCCCCGTCTCCAGCCAGCAATCGATCAGCGCGCAGTTGCCGAAATCTTCCACAACCCGCGCACGCGTCACCGCATGGCGCCCGTTCTGGAACAACACCGCCTGCCGCTGGCGGTCGGTCTTGTGGCGGGCAAGATGCGTGGTGATCTTCAGCACCCCACCATCCTCGAAACTCACACCGCGCACGCCGCGCAGACGCGGATCGGCCCCATTGGGCACGCCGTGGCACAGCGCCTGATAATGCCTGCCCACGCTGTGATCGGCGAATTGTGCCGCCAACCCATGATGCGCCTTGTCAGATTTCGCCACGACCAACAGGCCCGATGTGTCCTTGTCGATCCGGTGCACGATACCGGGGCGTTTCTCGCCCCCGACACCCGACAGGTTTCCGCCGAAATGATGCAACAGCGCATTAACCAGCGTGCCACCCGGCGTGCCGGGGGCCGGGTGCACCACCATGCCCGCGGGCTTGTTCACAACCAGCAGGTCGTCATCCTCGAACAAGATATCCAGCGCGATCGCTTCGGGCAGGGTATCCACCTCGGTCGCCTCGGCCACCGCTATTTCCAGCATATCCCCCTCGACCACCTTGGCCTTGGCGTCCGTCACCACGGCACCGTTCAGCGTCACGGCGCCATCCGCGATCAACCGCGACAGCCGCGACCGGCTCAACGAGGCCGCCTCTGGCACATCGCGGGCCAGTGCCTTATCAAGGCGCGGTGCTGGGTCCGGGCCGATCAGGACCGTGATATTGCGGGCAACGGACATGAATGACCTTTCCAATGACGACGCGCCCCTGCCCCCCGACCTGCGGTTCCTGAAAACGCTGGTCACGGTGCTGACGTCGGTGATGATCTTGGGCGTCATAACCATCGTGGCGCTGCTTGTCATCCGGCTGAACGACAATAGCGGCGCCGTGCTGGTCCACCCCGAATCCTTCGACTTGCCCCCCGGCATTGCGGCCACCGGTTATTCCATATGGAACGGTCACGCGGTCATCGTCGGAGATGATGGCCTGATCCGCGTTTACCGCATCAGCGACGGCGAACTGCGCGACACGCTGCAAATTCCGACAAATTAAGGGTGGTACCAGCGCCCCGGCTCGAACGGGGGACCTCTTGATCCACAATCAAGCGCTCTAACCTACTGAGCTACGCCGGCACACGGGCGGGCAATAGCGCTGCTTCAATATGATTGCAAGGGGGTCAGGCCGTCAAATGCAGGCTCCATTGCTGCTCGATCAATCTGACCCCGAACGAGGTCACTGCCTTGCTGCTCTCCAGCACGAACCCGTTGCGCGTATATAGCGCACAGGCCGCCTTGTGGCTTTCGTGCGTCCACAGCGTCATCTGCCGGTATCCGGTTGTCCGCGCATAGGTCAGGCATTCGGTCAACATTCGCTGGCCCAACCCCTGCCCCCGCGCCTCCGGCGTCAACAGGAACAGCCGCAACTTGGCCAAGTCCGGCGCGCCGCCCCTTACGCAAAAGATCGACCCCAGACGCTGGTTGCCGCGCCAAGCAATCCACGCCCGTTCACAGGTCGGATCATGGTTGCGGATGTAATCGGCCAATATCTCGGCAACCAATGCCTCGAAACTCGGGTCGAACCCCTCCTCCTCCGCATAAAGAACACCGTGCTGTTCAATCAGCCATCCGGCGTCACCCACAGCCAAATTGCGCAGGACCACATCGCTTGCCATATCGCGCCCAAACCATTACCTGCGCAGCAGTCTTAGGGAGAATGCGATGGGCATCAACAGCGAAAGCGAAATGGCCGCCAACCTGCAAATCGGGCCAACCACCCTTGGCATGGTGCGGATCTATCTGGAAGGCGACGGGGTTGACCTGCCGCTGGACTTCGAACCGGACGAAGCCGAGGAAATCGCGGACGAACTGCGCGCCGCCGCCGCCGCCGCACGCAAGATGGGCAAAAAGGGCTAGGCCAACACGGACTGCCGGGTGCTCACGCGCCGGAACCCGGCCAATGCGGCCATGCTGACCAACAGCAGGGCCTACACCGTCAGCCCCGGATCGCGCACGCCCTGCAACCGCAATGCCGCCGCCCGCGCGAACTTCCGCGTCAGCACCTTGCGCCGCGCAGCCGCCAGCTTGGTTTCCGGCCCGAACCTGATGATTTCGGCGTCATAGGCGTCGGCGATGATCAGCCCTGTGCCATCGGGCAACAGATCGGTTGGAAATGCCTCATCAACCGCCCAGAAATAGCGGTCGCACCAATCCAGATAGCCTTCCCATTTCCCGTCTGACGTGAAATCGGCGCGGCTGGATTTGCACTCAACCACCCAGATTTCGCCCGCGGGGCCAAGCGCCATCACATCCACCCGCCGCCCCCGTTCGGGCGTGAACTCCTCCAACGTGGCGAAATCATGGGTCAGCAGGTGACGGCACACACCACGGGCCAGCAACTGACCGGGCATCAAGCGAACAGCGGGTTTTTCCATGGACGTTAAAATGGAACATTAACGGAACACTTGCAACTATCCGCGCATCAGGGTCTTGCCCCCTTGTCAGGCCGGTAAATTGGGCAGAAGCGGGAATTGGTAATCATGCGAAAGGCAACCGTGATGCTTCTGCAAGAACATTTCGTTTCGACAGGGCAAAACCTGTTCAAAAGGCGCAGCTTCGTCCTTCTGGCGTTCCTGCCATTCATGGCCTACGCCCTGACGCGCGGCGAACCGGTCGAGGCGTTCATCGGCGAAGTCGGTGGCGAAGCGTTCGAAATGGCGGCCCTCGCCCTGATTGTCGGCGGCCTGCTGATCCGTATCCTGACGGTCGGATTCGCGCCTGCGGGCACCTCGGGGCGCAACACGCACGCGCAGGTCGCAAAGCAACTGAACACGACAGGCTTCTATTCCGTCACGCGCAACCCGCTCTATCTTGGGAATTGCATGATGTATCTGGGCTTGGTGCTGACCACACAAAGCCTTTGGCTCAGCGTCGTCATGCTGCTTGTCCTGATCATCTACTACGAACGCATCATCGCCGCCGAAGAGGCGTTCCTGACCGAGGAGTTCGGCACCTCCTACGCCGACTGGTCCGCCAAAACGCCCGCATTTCTGCCGCGCCTGAACGGCTGGGTGCCCCCGGCCTTGCCGTTTTGCTGGCGCACCACGTTGCGGCGGGAACATCCGGGCATTGCCGGCGCGATCTTGATGCTCTTCGTGATCGAGTTGGGGCAGGTCTATCTTGGCGGCGATGCAACCCACGTTGAACCTGTGTGGTACGTTCTTGCCGCTCTGGGGTTGCTGCTGCTTGTCGGCACCCGGCTGACGGTGCTCCGGACCCGGTGGTTGCACAGACCCGGACGATAGCTTCGTCTCAAGCCCCTTGCGGGAACCCCTGCTGCGGCCTACATCTTCTTTGACGGATCTGCCTGATGCGTACCTGTGGCAAAATTCCAGTGGCCTTAAGCAATTCCACGGGAGCTGGCTCTGTTCGGACCCTGGTTCGATTACCTGGCGCCCACCTGTACATACAGGTCCCCGGGAATTAACGCCTCTACGGTTACGGTGGTCCCCGTTACACAAAAAAACGCCAGCCTCTCGGGGCTGGCGTTTCTTGTTTCAGCGGCGGTCGTCGTGCCGGATCGGGATCGGCTGCAACTGCGCCATCGGCACCGCGCGCTTGTGGCCCGTGTCGGTATCATCGTCGCGCCCCATTGCCATGATCCGCAAACCAATCTGCACCGACCCGAACGTGATCGAACACAGCACCACGAAGACGGCCAATGCGATCGGCCCCTCGGCGGTGTGCGTCACCAGATGCCAGATGTTGGCGACGTTGAAATAAAGAACCATCCCGGTAAACCCAAGGGCGACCAAAACGCCGACCCCCGCATGACGCAAAATGAACTTGATGTGATCGGGCATGGCACGCTCCTCATGTTTCATGTTCTTATTTAGGGTCTCTTCGACCCCAAGCAAGCAAAACGCCCCCGGAATGCATCTGAAAGTTGGGGAACGGCCACAAGCCGCCTATGTTTGGGCGAACCACCGCAGGAGATGCCCATTGTCTGACCAATTCACGAACCGCTCCCGCGATGGCCACGGCCTGCGCCATGCCCGCGAGCTTGAGGCCCACCTGACATGGCTCGACAGCTTTTCCGGCGCGGCGCTGGCGGTTCTGGCGACCGCTTCGGGGATCTACACCTATCTCGGCGTGTCCTCCCTGCTCGATGATACCGGCGCGCTCAGCTTCTTTGCGGCCTCCGCCTATTCCATTGCCGTCTCCGTCGCCATCTTCGTGTTCTGGTCCTACCTGATGCGGCTATTGCCCGCGATGCGCACCGTCGGCTCCAAGATCAAGCTGATGGGCGCGATGGTGCTTGGCTCGCTTGCGATCATCGCCATGTCATCATGGTTGAACGCCGCCGCATTGGCGGGGGCTGCGGCTGTCGAACAGCATCTGGCGCGCACCGTGCAAGACTATCAATCGGCACTGGAACAGGCCCACGATATCGCCGTCAGCGCGCAGGCCCTCGAACGCGATGTGGCCCGCGTGCGCCAAAGCTTCGAAGACCTGTCTGAACAAGAGGCGGCGGGTGATCTGTCAGGCCTTGCGGGGCGCGGCGCGGTGTTTCGCGTGCTTCGTCAGAAATCGGCCGAACTTGCCGCGCTGGAACTGCAGATCGCAACCCAAGGGCCCCTGATCGATGCCGCCTTTGACGAAGGCAACCAGATCCTCAGCGACATGCGCGGCCTCACGGTCGCCCCCGGCCCGGTCGAAACCCGCTCCGTCGCCTTTTCCGAGGACGCCGTGCGCCTTGCGGGCATCATCACCACCCTGCGCCAATTATCCGTGGCCCCCTTGGTGGACCGCGCCGCGGCCGACCTGTCGGCCTCGGTCGTGCTGCCCGAACTCGACAGCCAGACCGCCGGCGGTCAGGCCGCACAGGCCAGCACTATCACCTCCGTACTCGATGTGCTGCAACTCCGGGCGGCCTCCCTTGGGCAGGCCGCACAGCAGGTGCTGGCCCGCCCCACCCCGCCGGACACCACCTATACCCCCATCTCCACCGCCGATGCGGTCATCCTTTATGCGCGCAATTTCATGCCCTCATGGGCCGGGGCCATTGCGATCGACCTGCTGCCCGCCGTTCTCGTGCTGATCTTGATGGTGACGCACGGCGCCATCCGCGAAGGGCGCGGCGATGTCCCCGCCGAAGACACGCTGACGCTGGCCGAACTGCGCGCGGCCCTTCACGCTATCCGCGACGTGGAGGATGCCATGCACCCACCCCGGGCCGCCCCCTCACCGCCCGAGGTGGCCCCGAATATCCAGCCCCTGCCGCGTGCGCAGCGCGATGACTGACCACGTGGGCCGCCCGCGCCGGGAATGGTCGGTCCGCCGCGCCATCCTCGCAATCCTTGCGCTGCAACTCGGCATGGCCGTGGTACTGGCCGGTGGCGACCTGCTCAGGTCGCTTCCCAGCCTGCTTTCGCCCGCGCGCCAGCCCACGCTGGATACGCCCGTCGCCCCCGGCGACCAGACCCGCCGCTATCGCCCCGCCGATCTGCCCGCCCGGCAGGTGCAAGACCCCGCGCGCCAAACGTCCCTGCCCGACCCCGGACAGATGCCATCGCGCCTGCGGTTCGAGGCGCTCGATCAAACGCTCTTGATCACGGGCACCATCGCGCCGGGCGATGCCGCACGGTTTGCAACCTACCTGTCCGCGAACCCGCTCCCCGAATCCATCCGCCTGCATTCCCCCGGCGGCAGCGTGTCCGACGCCCTCGCCATCGGCCGCGCGATCCGTGACACCGAAGCGGGCACCGTCATGCAAACCGGTGACATCTGCCTGTCAGCCTGCCCCTATATCCTTGCGGGCGGCGTCACGCGCACCATCGCCGACGACGCGATGGTCGGCGTCCACCAGCATTATTTTGGGGAAAACACCGCCCTGCCCGCCTTCCTTGCCGTGTCCGACATTCAACGCGGTCAGGCCCAGGTGATGGACCACCTCGATGCCATGGGGATCGACGTTCTGGTCATGCGCCACGCCATGGCCACCCCGCCCGACGAGATCTACATTCTGCTGCCCGAAGAACTGGAGAGGTATCAGATACGCTGGCAGGGCGACGCGACGGAGGCGACGCAATAGAGCCGGATCGCAACTCGGAAGGACATCCGGACAGTCGGCCCCGCCTCAGATGCTGCAGTCCCTATCGACCGGGCCCAGCCCTTGGTGGAGCGATTTCTGGCGGCCAGTTGACAGCGGAAGCACATTCAGGATTGGCGGGAAGCGGTCGGTAGCGGCTCAAGGCGTGGGTGACGGCCGTGCGGGACGAAGCTGCCCTTAGTTTTCATCCGCGCTGTGGCATGCGCCAGCTTGGTAAACCTGCCCCTTGTCATCAAAGTAGAGGGTCTCAGCTGCGAGAACGTCTCGGTGATTCAAATACGAAATCACTAGCATATTGTGACCTTCGAATATTTCTTGAACAAGGAACTTAAGGTCAGGCTGAAGTTTTAGCGCTGCTGCCCAGTAGTCTAAAAGGTTCTGTTTTCCTTTGATTTCACCCTTGCCAACGAGTGGAATTGCCTTCTTGGATCGAAACACAATGTCTTCGCGGTAGTGACTCATGATCACGTCTAGATCATGACTGTTCCACCCTTGCTCCCAAGCCTTCGCAAATGCTCGTCCATTCATAAATGCCACCATAAACAAAGGTCAGATTTCCTGACGTTACCGAGAATTGGCCGCAGCACAAGCGTTGCAGGTCTGAGCTTAGAGCCGTCGATTGCTGCGTCTATGATGAATGTCTGCCTCTGAGCGGCGCAGACAATGGCACCTAAAGGCTGGAGCGGAAGGTCTGCGGGAAAACCCGTCATTCGGAAACGGTATCCGTCAGCCATGAGACCTTTGTCTTTGCTCCCGCAAAAGCTTGATCAAAAGTCCCGAAAGAAGCTGCGCCATAATGCCCAATGCTATACCACCCTCGGCCATCCTCCGGGTCTCTTCGAAACTCATCAAAGCCGTAGGTGCCATCAGGACGAAGAAAAACATCGACGCAGATGGTTTCACCATCCAAATTGATCGAGCGGATAACCTTATTCGTGTGTGCCATGAGCAGCTTTCAAATGTTAAGGTGATCTATGATGGCGGTCATAACAGCCATCCGCCTGCTTTGGTAGATATGGGCTCTTGGCAGCCGTTCGCCACGCTCGGCCGCGAATGACCACATTGGGCCGCCAACCGTGAAAATCCTTATGGCGCGATGATTGGCGGAGGCTTGCGCCGCTTGCCTGACACTGCATTCCCTGCAATCGCGGCAAGCAGCACGGCACCTCCGATCAGCGTATTGGGGCTCGCTGTTTCACCAAGGAAGAGCCAGACCCAAAACGGGCCAAGCAGGACCTCGGCCAGCGATAGCAGCGCAAGCTCTGCAGCAGGGAGACTGCGCGACCCGAGCGTGTAAAGGATTAGCCCCGCACCTACCTGAAACACCCCCATACCCATGGAGATCGTGCCGTCGCGAAAGCTGAGGACAACGGATAGCCCCGAGAATTGGCATATTCCAAATGTGACCACGATGGCGAACAGACCGGACAGGAAGACCGATGGAAGCATTTCGCCCGTCCGCCCCCATCGCAAAGCAACCGTGAAGACCGCAAAGCCAAATGCCGACCCAAGCGCGGCAAGGCTGCCTCTCAGGACGACGCTGCCGGATTTGTCCGCAACCATGATCGCGATCCCGCCTATGGCAACAGCAATCGCAATCCACGTTGCGAGGCGTACGCGTTCACGCAGAATGATCCAACCCAGCACCGCAGCCATGAACGGCGCTGTTGCAAAAAGCAGCATGGCATTCGCGACCGATGTATTCTGGATTGAGTAGATCCCACCGGAATAGGCGGCAACAAGCGACAACCCGGCGATGACAGAGGGAAAGCCGGTGCGACGGATCTGGACAAAGGGGCTTTCGCCCGACCGCACCCGAATGACCACATACAGAAACACCGACATGGCGATCGACCGATAGAGCAGAATCTGCCAGACGACGGCGTCTTCGATCAGGCGAATGCCAAGACCGACCGTTGACCACAAAACCCCGGCCGCAAAGACGAAAAGCACGCCGTATTTGTGGGCATCCGCATTGGAAGAGAGAGGCGTGATGGATGTCATTTCGGGCCGATCAAAGCAGTCACTTCAAGCAAGTTAGCTTGCTGGCCGGAACTCTGATCTCTCATGTGCGACATTGGCAAGGATCGTTGAGCGCGGTCTACGCTGACCCAGGCTGCTGCACGAAGCACGGTTGGCAGCAATTTTAAGCTGCATCGCAACGTTGAGGCAGTCGGCGAAAGCACCGCATGGGCCGGTCACGCCAGTTGATCAGGTGCTGCCCGGTGAATGTTGCATATCCCGCTTCCTGCGCAGGGCCGTAGGTCATCGATGCCGCAACGCACCCTCGGCGGGAGGGCGGCCGATCCACAAACCAGACGCCCCCTCAGAACGCCTCTGGCTTGGCCTCGCGCGCCATATGGTCCAACACCGCGTTCACGAATTTCGCCTCACGCCCCTCGGGAAAGAACGCCCGCGCGACATCGACGAACTCGTTGATCACGACCTTGGGCGGCGTATCAGACGCCACCATTTCCGCCCCCGCCGCGCGAAACAGCGCCCGCAGGGTCGGGTCGATCCGCTCGATCGGCCATTTTGCCACCAGCGCGCGGTCCGTCATCTGGTCGATCAGGGCCTGCCGCCCCACGGCATCCTCCAACAGCTTGCGAAACAGGTCCACGTTGCCCTCGGCCATTTCCACGCCGTCGATCACTTCGCCAAAACGGTGGGTTTCGAACTCGGCGCGCACCACGTCCAGCGTCTGGCCCGAATGCTCCATCTGAAACAAAGCCTGCACGGCATAAAGCCGCGCGGCCGATTTCATCTGCCGTTTCTCGTCTTGGGTCGGGCCGGTTGGGCGCGGGTCGGTCATGCGGTGGTTGATCCGTCGGTTTGGCCCGCGATCTCGATTGTCTCGGTGCGGGGTTTGAAGCCAATGCCGCCTTTAGGCTGCCCGAACCGGCGCGTCAACGCGATCAGGTGCAGCGCCGCTCCGGCGGCCCCCCCCGCGGTGTCCAGCCGCGCCGCGTCGGCGCGCTCCTCAGCCTGTTCCATGTTCTCCACGGTGATGATCCCGTTGCCGATGCACAGCCCCTGCAACCCAAGCAACATCAACCCATGGGCGCTTTGCTCGACCACCACATCGTAATGGCTGGTGCGCCCCCGGATCACGCAGCCAAGCGCCACGAACCCATCGAAATTCGACAACCTGTTGGCGATGCCGATCGCCGTCGGCACCTCCAGCGATCCGGCCACCTCGATCGTCTCGTGCGCCACACCCGCCCGCTCCAGCACCGCCCGGGCCGAGGCCAGCTGCGCCTGCGAAATCGCGGTGTAATAGGCCGCGATCACGATCGCCACCTTTACCGGCTTTTCAAACGCCGGCAGCCCCATGTCATTGTCGGAATGTCCCGCCATCTAGCCAATCTCCGAAATCTTGCGCGTTCCCACGATCTCAAGCCCATAGGCTTCCAGACCGACAATCTTGGGTTTGGGCGAATTGGTCAGCAAGATCATCCGCGACAACGCCAATGACGACAGGATCTGCGCCCCCAGCCCATATTGCCGCAATGTCTGCGGCGACATCTCGCCCTCCACCACCAGTTTCATGGTCAGGTCACGCAACAACACCAGCACCCCGCGGCCTTCATCCGCTATCAATCGCATCGCGTCGCCGAATTCGGCCGCCCGGCCCGTGCCGCCGGTCCCCACCACATCCAGCAGCGGGTCCATCGCATGCATCCGGACCAGCACCGGGGCCTCACCCGAAATGTCGCCCTTGATCAACACGATGTGCTCGGCCCCTTGCGTCTCGTCGGTGTAGATCCGCATCGTCCATTCGCCGCCGAACTCCGACGTGATGACCTGCTCGTCGCGGACCCGCACCAGATTGTCATGGCGCCGCCGATACGCGATCAGGTCGCTGATCGTCCCGATCTTCAGGTTATGGCGCTGCGCAAAGGCCACCAGATCCGGCAGCCGCGCCATGGACCCGTCTTCGTTCATGATCTCGCAAATCACCCCGCTGGGGTTCAGGCCTGCAAGCCGCGCGATATCCACCGCCGCCTCCGTATGGCCCGCACGCACCAGCACCCCGCCATCGCGCGCGCGCAACGGAAACACATGGCCCGGCGTCGCGATATCAGACGCCGTCTTGCCCGCATCGATCGCCACTGCCACCGTGCGCGCCCGGTCATGCGCCGATATCCCCGTGCTGACCCCTTCGCGCGCCTCGATCGACACGGTAAACGCGGTCTCGTGGCGGCTCGAATTATATGACGCCATCAGCGGCAGGCCCAGCGCATCGACCCGCTCCCCCGTCATCGACAGACAGATCAGACCGCGCCCATGCGTCGCCATGAAATTGATCGCCTCGGGCGTCGCCATCTGCGCCGGGATCACCAGATCGCCCTCGTTCTCGCGGTCCTCGTGATCGACCAGAATGAACATGCGCCCGTTGCGCGCATCCTCAAGAATCTCATCGACCCCCGAAATCGCATCGGACCAGTTCTGCTCCACCGGGCCGGGGCTCTCGAATTGCTGTGTCATGCGGGCCGTCCTTTCGCGCGTGTCACCGGCGCAGATAGACCATCACGCACCGCTTTGCCAGATCACGCCGGACGGAACATCGCGTCCGCATGGATGACCCCGGCCAAACCGGCGGTGGCGCACCACTCCCGTTCAATCGCCGTGGCGGCCACCACCACAACCCCGTCCAGCGGCAACTTGCGGTCGCGCAACATCGTGCGCAGACCGGCCCGCACCTCACCCCACTTGGCCCCGAACCCCGGCGCCGCCCCCGCCGCATCTACCAATCCGGCATTGGCCCGCATCACCGCACCGGGATGAAGCGGCGCATAAATCGCCGCCAGCCGGTCCACCGCCCCATCCAGCAGCACCAACCGCGCCGCCACCGCATCGGGCACCGCCGCGCGGCCCCGCGTCAACTCCAGCGCGTTACCCGAAAACAGAAACCCCACGATATCCATCCCGCTCGTGGCGCGGATCGTGGCATAGGTGTTGTACGGCAGGCCCAGCCGCTTGGCCCGCGCCACGCGCAGACGCACCACCTGCAACGGCAGGCTCGGCAACAACTGCGCGCGCGCCTTGGTCCATGCCAGCTTGCGAAAACCGAACCCCGGCTCCATCGTCGGTCCGCCGTTATGGCCCAATCCACTCATCGTGCGCCCCTGCTTCATCTTGGTCAAAAAACTCCCGCCGGAGGCGCCTGCCCCATCCCCCCGCAACGCCGCGGGCGGTCCGGCATCCCGGCCGGCATCCGCCACAGGGCGGCAACGCAGTCGCCCCCGAACGGCTACATCCAGCCGACGCTTGCGCGCGCATCGTCCAGCGCATCCCCGGCACTGTCAAACCCGCCGTGCGGCGGGCTCAAGCGCCGCCAGCCGTGATTGTCCTCGGGGTCGCGGCGGCACTCCACCCAGGCGAACACCTCGCCCACGCGCAAGACGTCGATGCAGCGCGCCATCATTTCATCGTTGATCGATGCGACGACGACCGGCTTGATACGCGGCCCCCCCCTCATGCGCCGCCCCAGTCGTGCAACCGGGCCACGTAGCGGGCCAATGTGTCGATCTCCAGATTGACCCGGTCATCCACCCGCGATGCACCCCAGGTTGTCGCCTCCTTGGTGTGCGGGATGATGTTCACCCCGAACGTCGCGCCGTCCACCTCGTTCACGGTCAGCGAGGTGCCGTTCAGTGCGACGGACCCCTTGGGCGCGATGAACCGCGCCAGCCCGTCGGGTACAAGAAAGGTGAACCGCGTGCTGTCGCCTTCGTCGGCCATCGCGATGATGCGGGCCACGCCATCCACATGGCCGCTGACGATATGACCGCCCAACTCGTCGCCAACCCGCAGTGCCCGTTCGAGATTGATCGCCTTGCCTTCGTGCCAGCCATCGTTCCCGATATTGGTCTTGCTGACGGTCTCTGCCGAGATATCGACGTCGAACCATCCACCGCCCAACGCCACCACGGTCAGACACACGCCATCACACGCGATCGACGCACCGATATCGATGCCGTCCGTGTCATAGCCGGTCGCGATCCGCGCCCGCAGATCGCCACGCCGCTCCAGCCTCTGAACCCGGCCGATATCGGTGATGATGCCCGTGAACATGCACGTCCTCCAACTGTTTACACAGACGTAGCCGTCCGTCCCCCGCGACACAAGACAGACGCCGATGCCACAGATCTGGCGCAATCGGGCCCTTATCAAGCCGTCTCCCTTTGTTTTGTTGACAAAAACCCGCTAAGGCTCCGCTCTGACCATGCAACGCAACTTTCTGTTTCTCCAAGGGCCACATGGGCCTTTCTTCCACCGGCTCGGGCACATGCTGCGGGCGGCCGGGGGGACGGTGTGGCGCGTGGGTTTCAATCAGGGCGACAGCGCCTTCTGGTTGCATCGGGCAAGCTACATCCCCTTCACCGATACCGTCGCGGACTGGCCCGACAAATTTCGCGCCCTGTGTGCGGACAAGCAAATCACCGACGTCGTTCTTTACGGCGACACCCGCCCGATCCACGCCGAGGCCGTGGCCATCGCCAAATCGCGTGGCCTGACCGTGCATGTCTTCGAAGAAGGATACCTGCGCCCCTATTGGGTCACATACGAGCGCGGCGGCGCCAACGGGCATAGCCGGATCATGACGCTCAGCGTGCCGCAGATGCGCCGCGCACTGAAGGGGCTGGACCTCGACCTGCCCGACACGCCGTCCAAATGGGGCGACATGCGACAGCACATCTTCTACGGCGCGCTCTATCATTGGTTCGTGATGTTCCTGAACGTGCGCTATCGCCATTTCAGGCCGCATCGCAACATCACGGTGGCCCGCGAGTTGTGGCTTTACCTGCGCCGCATCGCCTTCATGCCGCTATTGTGGCTGGACCGTGTGCAAGCCACGTGGCGGATCAAGACCGGTGGCTTTCCCTATCACTTGGCGCTGTTGCAGTTGGAACATGACGCCAGCTTCCGCGACCACAGCCCGTTCGAGACCATGTCCGACTTCCTCACCGTGCTGATCGAAGGCTTCGCGGCCGGCGCGCCAACCCATCACCACCTCGTCTTCAAGGCTCACCCACTCGAAGATGGGCGCACCCCCATGCGCCATGATATCCGCCGCCTCGCCCGTCAGCACGGCGTGATAGACCGCGTCCACTACGTGCGCGGCGGCAAACTCGCCCGCCTCCTCAACGATGCGCGCAGCGCCGTCACCGTCAACTCGACCGCCGCGCAGCAGGCGCTTTGGCGCGGGCTGCCGGTCAAGGCGTTCGGACAGGCTGTCTACCTCAAGCCCGAATTCGTCTCGGCGCAGCCTCTGGATGCGTTTTTTCAGAACCCGACCCGCCCCGACAGCCGCGCCTATCGCGACTATCGCCACTACCTGCTTGAGACATCCCAGATCACCGGCAGCTTCTATTCCGCGCCCGGTCGGCGGCAACTGCTGCGTCAGGTCGTGGACATGATGTTACTGCCCGAAGACCCCTACGAAGCACTCGAGGCAGGCAGACCGGCACCACGGCAACACCTGTCTGTCGTGAAATAATCGAAACACTGGCGCGGTTTGCAGAGATTCGCTAAGGTGTAAAAAAAAGAACTTGAGGCAGTACAGGCAATAAGGAGCCGCCCCGTGACATCACAGGCTTCACGAAGCGCGCGCATTGCGGCGCTTATTGGCGTTGCATTCGCGGTTGGATCATGCGGGCTGCTGCCCGCATCCGGGCCAAACCGCAACCAATTGCTCGCTGGCTCCGTCCAGCGGCAAGGCGACGCGTTTGTCGTCGAAGTCAACCAGCGCGTCACTCAGGCAACCGCCGTGGTGCCCGCGCTCGGCTTCCCCGACAGCCTGATCAACGCAGGCCTGTCGGACACCGAAACGATTCGCCCCGGCGATACGCTGTCGCTCGTCATCTACGAAAACGTCGCCGATGGCCTGCTGGCCGGCGAAGGCACCGCCGCCAGCATCAGCGAGGTGCAGGTCGATAGCGCGGGTTTCATCTTCATTCCCTACGCCGGGCGCATCCGCGCCTCCGGCAACACCCCAGAGGCTTTGCGCGGCATCATCACCCGCAACCTCGATGAACAGACCCCGGACCCACAGGTCATGGTGCGCCGCGAAACGGGCGACGGCGCGACGGTGTCCATCGCAGGCGCCATCGGCGGACAGGGTGTCTATCCGATTCAGCGGCCGACCCGCACCCTTTCGGGCATGTTGGCAGCAGCAGGCGGCGTGTCGATCGAACCCGAGATTGCGCAGATCACCGTGATCCGCGGCGAACAGCGCGGCACCATCTGGTTCGAGGACCTCTATGAGGATCTCTCCTTCGATATCGCGCTGCGCAACGGTGACCGCATCTTGATCGAGGAAGACAGCAGAACCTTCACCGCACTTGGCGCCACCGGGTCGCAAACGATCGTCCCGTTCCAGTCACAGGTCATCTCCGCGATCGAGGCCATCGCAACCGTCGGCGGTCTGAACCCGATCTTGGCGGACCCCACTGGTGTGTTCGTGCTGCGAAACGAGCCCGAGGAAATCGCCCAGCTGGTGCTGGGGCGCAATGACCTGATCGGCACCCAGCGCATGATCTACGTGCTTGACCTGACCGCCCCGACCGGCATGTTCGAAGCCCGTGACTTCGTGATCCGCGACGGCGATACCGTTTATGTCACCGCCGCCCCGATCACGCAGTTCAACAACGCCATCCGCGCGCTGACCGGAACCTTGAGTTCGGCCGATACGCTGGCCAGTTTCGGACAATAAGCGCGTGGCCGCATCCGGCCCCGCACTGCCGCCCGATCCGGCATCCGATACCCCCGCTGCGGCCGCCGCGCCGCGGCGGGCCTATCATTTTAACGCCGGGTTTCTGACCAACAGGCGGGTGCGCCGCATCCTGACGCTGGCGGGCCATGACCTGCGCATCGGCAAACCCGGACCAACGGATGATGTGGTGGTCTGGGGACATTCCCCATATGCGCCGCGTGGCGAAACCGTGGCCGCCGCCACCGGCGCGTCGCTTGTCCGCGTCGAAGATGCGTTCCTGCGCTCGCTTCACCCCGGCCGTACCGGCGAACCGCCCCTCGGCCTCGTGATCGACCGGCGCGGCATCTATTTCGACGCCAGCCACCCCTCCGATCTCGAAACCCTGCTCGCCACGCATCCGCTGGACAACACCGCCCTGCTGGACCGCGCCCGCGATGCCATGGCCCGGATCGCCGATGCCCACCTCACGAAATACGCCGCCGTCGATCCCACGCTGGACCCGCCCGCGCCCGGCTACGTGCTGGTGGTCGACCAGACGCGCGGCGATGCCTCCATCACCCATGGCGGCGCCACCGCCGACAGCTTCCGCGAGATGCTGTATTGGGCGCAGGCCGACCACCCGGATGCGCAGATCGTGGTGAAAACCCACCCCGAAACCGCCGCAGGCCATCGCGCCGGGCACTTCAACGCCGCCGACCTGCCCGCCCGCGCCGTGCTGATGGACACCCCGGTCTCGCCCGTGCGCCTCTTCGATCATGCCCGCGCCGTCTATACCGTGACCTCGCAACTCGGGTTCGAGGCGATCTTGGCAGGGCACAAGCCCGTCACCTTCGGGCAGCCTTTCTACGCCGGCTGGGGCCTGACAGACGACCGCCTACCGCCCCAGCGTCGCGGTCGGACCCTGACCCGCGCGCAATTGGTGGCTGCCTGCCTGATCCTCCACCCCACATGGTATGATCCCTACCGCGATCGCCTCTGCGCACTGGAAGACGTCCTCGCCACGCTCGAGGCACAGGCGAGCGTCTGGCGCACCGACCGCAACGGGCACACCGCCATCGGCATGCGGGCCTGGAAACGCGGCCACCTGCAGGCGGCGTTCGGCGCGCAAGGCACCCCCCTCATCTTTGCCCAAACGCCCGCGGCGGCCGTGGCCCCGCACCGGCCTGT
This sequence comes from Paracoccaceae bacterium, assembly GCA_017854585.1. Taxonomy (GTDB): domain Bacteria; phylum Pseudomonadota; class Alphaproteobacteria; order Rhodobacterales; family Rhodobacteraceae; genus JAFMHK01. The sequence goes on along the minus strand of JAFMHK010000009.1, from coordinate 6,934 downwards.
CCTTGTCTGGGCCGGCAAGGAAGACGAGGCGCTGCGTCAGGCCTGCCTGCGCGCGGCCCTGCCGTTGGCGCGCGTGGAAGATGGCTTCATCCGGTCACGCGGCTTGGGCGCCGATCTGATCCCGCCCCTGTCACTGGTCCGCGATGATCTGGGGATCTACTATGATCCGACCCGCGAAAGCAGGCTCGAACGCCTGATTGCACAGGCCGCCGGTTGGCCCGCCCTCCGCCTGCGGCGCGCCGAACGGCTCATCGACACGCTCAATGCGCTTGGCCTGACCAAGTATAATCAGGGCGCGCCCGCGGCCCTCCCCGACACCGATGGCCGCCCCATCGTTCTGGTCCCCGGTCAGGTCGAGGATGACGCCTCGATCCTCAAGGGCGCGGGGTCGGTGCGCACCAACCGCGACCTGCTGGAAACCGCGCGGCGGCTGAACCCGACGGCCTTCATCGTCTACAAACCGCACCCCGATATCGAAGCCGGGTTGCGGCAAGGCGCCATTCCCGCCGCCGATCTCGCGCGCCTCGCCGATCATGTGGCCGATGGCGTGGATCCCGCAAGCTTGCTGGCCCGGGCAGACCGGGTCGTCACCATCACCAGCGGCCTCGGCTTCGAGGCGCTGATCCGCGGCGTTCCCGTGACCACCCTCGGTGCGCCATTCTATGCCGGCTGGGGCCTCACCACCGATCTCGGGCCGATCCCCAACCGCCGCCGTGCGCGCCCCAGCCTTCCGGCCCTCGTCCACGCGGCCCTGATCGCCTACCCCCGCTACCTTGATCCCGTCACGGGCCTGCCCTGCCCGGTCGAGGTCGCGCTCGACAGGCTGGCAAGCGGTGTCAGCATCCCGCGCAAGCGCGCCCTGCGCGCACTGGCCAAGTTGCAAGGCTGGTTCAGGGGGCAAAGCTGGCTCTGGCGGCACTGATCCCGCGCTGTGGAAAAAACTGGGGACAGGTTCGAAATCCACAAGAGTTTTGCCCGAACACACCCTCTTTGGGCTTCATCTTGGCCTGAAAAATCCGGGGGGCACCGCAGGTGCGGGGGCAGAGCCCCCTTCGTGCCTACCGCCTGTCCGTACCTCGGGGCATACGTGACCATGCCGTCATCACGTCGCCCCCGATGGCCCGCACATCGCCAAGCGAAAACCGGGGCGCTTCCTCCAACCGCGCCACGCCCAGCGCGGCAATCCCCGGCTGCCCCTCCGCGCCCAGCGCCAGCCCGGCGGTAAAGCCAACCAACGCATCGACCAGATCACCGCCCAGCAACGATGCCGCCAGCGCGCCGCCGCCCTCGCAAAACACCCGCGTCAGTCCCAGATCGCCCAGACCCCGCAAGGCCGCCGCAACGTCGATCTGCCCCGCCGATGCCGTTTCGCACCGCAGACACCGCGCCCCGCACCCCTCCCAGAACGCCACCGCCTCGGCGCTGGCCTGCTCGCCATGCACCAACCAGACCGGCACATCGCCCGCCGTGCGCGCCAACTGGCCGTCGCGCGGCAGGTCCAGACGGCGCGACAACACCACCCGCACCGGTTGACGCACCGCGCCCAGCCCCCGCACCGTCAGCATCGGGTCATCCGCCCGCGCCGTGCCCGCCCCCACCATCACCGCATCATGGCGCAGGCGCAGCCCATGCACCGCGCGCCGCGCCTCGGGGCCGGTGATCCACTGGCTTTCGCCCGTGCCCGTCGCGATCCGGCCATCAAACGATGTCGCCAGCTTCAGCGTCACCATCGGCCGCCCACGCTGCACCCGGCTCAGGAACCCCGCATGGGACCGCCGCGCGGCGTCCGCCTCCACATCTTCGGTCACGATGATCCCGGCCGCGCGCAACCGCGCCGCGCCGCCGCCATCCGTTCGTGGATCGGGATCGCGCAGGGCCATCACAACCCGCGCAACACCCGCCGCAACCAACGCATCGGCGCAGGGCGGCGTCTGCCCTTGATGGGCGCATGGTTCCAGTGTCACGTAAACGGTTGCGCCTTGCGCGGCGGCCCCGGCCTGCGCCAGCGCCATGACCTCGGCATGGGGTCGGCCGCCCGGCTGGGTCCAGCCGCGTCCCACGATGCGGCCCGCACGCACCACCACGCAACCCACGGCCGGATTGGGCCATGTATTGCCGTCACCCCGCGCGCCCAACGACAGCGCAAGGCGCATCCAGCGGGCGTCATCCGCCCCCATCGATCAACTATCGGCGGCGGGCGGCCGCAGCTCGGCCAGGAAATCCTCGAAATCGTCGGTCGCCTGGAAATTCTTGTAGACGCTGGCGAACCGCACATAAGACACGGTGTCGATCCGGGCGAGGCTTTCCATGACGATCTCGCCGATCACCTTCGACCGAATGTCGGTCTCGCCCATGCTTTCCAGACGGCGCACGATGCCACTGATCATCTGGTCGATCCGCTCAGGCTCGACCGGGCGCTTCTGCATCGAGATGCGGATCGACCGTTCAAGCTTGTCGCGATCGAAATCCTCTCGCTTGCCGCTGGACTTGATCACCACCAGATCGCGCAACTGCACCCGTTCATAGGTGGTGAACCGACCACCACAGGCCGGGCAGAACCGCCGCCGCCGTATGGCAACATGGTCTTCTGCCGGACGGCTGTCCTTGACCTGCGTATCGACGTTCCCGCAAAATGGACAGCGCATCGGCTTTCCCTTCATCCCTGTGGCGCCCGTCGTGGGGCGCGAATTCCCGCCTGTTAGGGTCTTATGCCCAGTTATCCACAGCGACTATAGGCTTATCCATAGACGTTGGGTAGTGCGGAGTTTTTGCCACAGCATTTGGAGGCAGCATCGGGCAAGATGGCCCCGCCAGTGCACGGCCTGCGCCGCAGCACCCCCGTCAGGACACCTCGGTGCCGACGAACATCGCCGCCACCTGCCGCCGATGCGGCGCGCGCCGGTGTTCCACCACGTAGATCCCCTGCCACGTGCCCAGCACCGGCGCGCCCGCCAGCACCGGGATCGACAGGCTGACGGGCATCACTGCCGCCTTGATATGGGCCGGCATGTCGTCCGCCCCCTCCTGCGTGTGGGTCAGATACGCCATCGCCGGATCATCCGCAGGCGGCACCAATCGGCTGAAATACGCGATCAGATCGCGCTGCACATCGGGGTCGGCGTTTTCCTGCACCAGCAGGCTGGCCGAGGTGTGGCGGATAAACAGCGTCAGAACGCCGTCGCCCTGTCCCGCCAGCCAGCCACCGACATCTTGCGTGATCTCGGTCAGGCCCGGCCCACGGGTCTGCACGGTGAACACCGTGTGTCTCATTTTGCCGCCCCGCTGGCATCCTGCCCATCCGCAAGATCACAGGTCCCCTTTTCCGTCAGGCAATAGACACCTGTCTCGACCTTCACGAACCACCCGTAATGGTCGTCCCGCATGATGGTTGTGGCGCGCGCCACCCCAGTCGCCGCCTTGACCGCCGCGCCCTTGCACGGGCCATGGGCCGCGAGATGCGCGGCGCAGGCCATAGCATCTTGCCTGTAGGCTGTCATGATCCGCCCCCGCGTGCCGCCAAGGTTCGGGTCGCCCTGCCGCCGGGCGAATTCGCGCAGCAATGTCGCCCGTTTGCGCGCCGATTTGCGCGGCTCATAGGGGCCGGGGTCCGCATGTGCTTCAACCAGCCCATCGGGCAACCGGACTGTCAAAAGCCCAAGGCTCAACCGCCGCGCCAACCGGGTGTTTTCCGCCAGCGCCTTTTGGAACGCCCGCCCGGTGCCGCGCGGGACCGCCACGTAGACCCAATCGCTGACGGCTTGCCGCGCGATCCCCTGATGAAACAGCGCCAGCGCGAATCCCGTCTTCATCTCGATGATCAGGGGGTCCTCCCCGTCACGGCACGCGACGACGTCGGCGCTGGCAACCTCGGCCTTCACCTCATAGCCCTGCGCCTCCAGAAATGACTTGATCGGCAGGTATAAATCGGTTTCACGGGTCATTGGCGCAAGCTAGCTGGCAAGGTGTCGTCTGTCAGGCCCCAAAACAGTATTCGCGCTTGACACCCATGGCCCTGCCGCCTATCCCGCCAGCAGATTTCTGGGCGTGGAGACCTGCTCCAGCGCCCGTTTTAGTTTCTGAGCGAGGATGAACCGATGTCGCGTGTTTGCGAATTGACCGGCAAGGGCCCGATGACGGGCAATAACGTCAGCCACGCCAAGAACCGGACCCGCCGCCGGTTTTTGCCGAACCTGACCGAAGTGACCCTTGGGTCCGACGTGTTGGACCGCAGCTTCAAGCTGCGCATCTCCAACGCAGCTTTGCGCACCGTGGATCACCGCGGTGGCCTTGACGCGTTCATGGCGAAAGCCAAGGATGTGGAACTGTCGGAAAAGGCACTGAAGATCAAGAAAGACATCGCAAAGGCACAGGCGACCGCCTGATCCTTCCGCGTATGTGTGATTGCATCAGCCTCGCGCCCCACGGCGCGGGGCTGATGGCTTTTTGTCGCAGCGCACCAGCGCCGCGCAGGTCATAGCTATGAACGTAATGGCTATCCACCGCTCCATATCCGCCGTCCTGCTTGCCATCGTGCTTGCAGTGACAGGCGTGGCCATGTCCGTCGCGCGCGCCGATATGGTGGCGGCAGGCGAGATCTATTGCATTGATGGCGGCGCGGTCGCAGTCCTGACCGACAGCATGGGGTTGCCCCTGCTGGACGCCGATGGCCAACCGATCACGGCCCATGACCCGCTGTGTCCTGATTGTCTGATCGGGGCGCTGGCGATTCTGCCCACACCCGATCTCGCCGCCGCGTCGCCGCGTGTCTGGCCTTTGGACGTGCCCACCCTTGCCTTGGCCCAAGCCGGGCGGGTGGTGATGGGCGGCAACGGGCGCGGCCCGCCCGTCGGGGTCTGACACCCCTTCGCCCTTTCCAGACATCAAGACGGAGACGGACACCATGTCCCTCAAGACCCTGCTTCTATCGGGGGCCCTCGCGCTTGCCCCCGCCATCGCCACCGCACAAATGACGGTCGATGATGCCTATGCGCGCGCAGCCAGCCCCGTGGCCCGCTCCGGCGCGGCCTTCCTTGTCATCACCAACACCTCGGACAGCGATGACCGGGTGATCGACGCCGCATCGGACATTGCGGAACGGGTGGAACTGCACACCCACATCGATGCGGGCAATGGCGTGATGCAGATGCGCCATGTCCCCGAAGGCTTCCCCGTGGCTGCGGGCGACACCCGCGTCCTCAGGCGCGGGGGCGACCACATCATGCTGATGGGTCTGCGCCAACCCCTGAACCACGGTGACGAGATCGAGGTCACTCTGACCTTCGAACACGCCGATCCCATCACCATCATGATCCCCGTCGATCTTGAACGCCAAGATCATGCCGGCCCCATGGCCCACGGCACCGACGGGTAGCGCAACGGGGGTGGGCCATCGGCCCACCCCTCCCCCCGCATGCGGGCGCTGATCATCCCGCGATCGATCCGCTTTCTGCGCGGGCCTGACACCACGCGCCGCCTGTCAATCAGCCTGCACAAACACCCCTTTGCACAGGTTTGTTTGCACCGCGCCGCCGGGCCTGCCATCGTGCCCCCATGTCCATGCCTCTTGCGAAAGCCGCCATGCCGCATCGAATCCTTTGTGTGTGTCTGGGCAACATCTGCCGCTCCCCCATGGCCGAAGGCGTGTTGCGTGCCCGTCTGCCCACCGCCCACATCGACAGCGCCGGCACCGGCGGCTGGCATCTGGACGATCCGCCCTATCCCCCGGCACAGACCGCCGCCCGCAGCCGTGGCTATGACATCAGCGCACAGCGCGCCCGGCAGGTGAGTGTTGCGGATTTCAACCGCTTCGACCTGATCCTTGCAATGGACAGGTCCAACTTGGCCGATCTGAAAAAGCTTGCCCCGTCAGGGTCCGGACGGCAAATCGCCGACCTCGCCCTGTTCCTCGGCCCGCTGACCGATGGGCCGCAAGACGTGCCCGATCCCTATTATACACGCGACTTCAATGGCGCCCTCGACCTGATCGAGATGGCCGCCGCCGCATGGGCAACCCGGCTGGGTTAATCGCAGGTCGCCGCCGCCAGATCGCCGAAATTGCGGTATGCGGTCCACAATGCCTCATCGCGGGGGCGGCTGGACATGCGCACGTTCTGCGACAGTTGGGGGTCGCCAAAGAACCGTGCGGCCTCGCGCATCTGGTTCCGGCTCAACGTCTGATCGGCCACCCGGCCGATGCACGCGCACAGGTTTCGGTTTGCAGCCTCGCGGCCCGATGACAGACAGGCTCGCTCAATCACATTGGCGCTGGCTGGTCCCGCGATGCACAGGAACGCGCCCGCCAGAAGTACGGAGAATCTCATTTCAAATCGCCTCATGCCACAATCCACGGGCCAGTCTCTGCCAGCCTTTCGCCGATTATGCCCGAGTCGCGCCCACGGATCAATCCGGGACGTCATCACATTCAGGCGCAGGCCCCGGTTCTAATGCAGCCGTGCCTGCACCACGTAGCCCTCGATGCTCTCCTCGCCCAGCGCGCGCAGCGCCTCCAGCCGGTGATAGCCCTCGATCAGCACGAACCGCTTCTTGTCCGCCCTGACCCTGATCGGCGTGGTCTGCCCATTCTCCAGAATGTCGTTCGCCAAGGCATCCACTTTCGCCGGCTCCAACGTCTTGACCCGCTTCACGGGCACATGGATGTCGGCAATCGGCAACGCGGTGATCTTGAGCATGGGGGCGGTCTCCTGAGTGTGCGAGCAAAACGATACCACGCCCCGGCTGCGGCGCGAGCGGAAATCTGATGCCGCGCGCCGGTCGATCCGCCGCAACCGGCGTGACGGCCACGGATGCACCGCCTCCGGTCGGCCCCGCGACGCATTGGCTGGCCCCTCTCCCCGCGCTTTGCACCCTGACTGGCCGCCCCCCCTTCCCTCACCCCCCTCGTTCCGCTATCTCCCCTGCTGACCCTTTCCAAGCA
>JAFMHK010000030.1 GCA_017854585.1 Paracoccaceae bacterium | reverse complement strand
TGATCATGGACGTGATCCGTGGCAACCAGACCTTGTTCATGCGCGGCGATGAGGTTGAGGCGGCCTGGGCCTGGACCGACCCGATCATTGCCGCGTGGACCGCGCGCGGGGACAAGCCACATCCCTACGAGCCGGGCGGTCCCGGCCCGGAGGATGCGTTGATGTTGATGCACAGGGATGGGCGCCGCTGGCGCGAGTTGGCGCCATGAACTTCATCGAATATCCTGACCGTGACCTGATGATGCTGGATCTGGCCGATACGCTGACCGGCGAGCTGGCGGATTGCCTGCGCCGTCACGACAGCGCCACCTTGAGTGTGCCGGGCGGATCGACACCGGGCCCGATTTTCGATGTGCTGTCGGCGCAAAAGCTGGACTGGGACCGTGTTTTCGTTGTGCTGAACGACGAACGCTGGGTTCCCGAGGATAGCCTGCGATCAAACACGCGGTTGTTGCGGGAACGGCTGCTGGTCGGTCCTGCGGCGGCGGCGCATCTGATCCCCCTGCGCGCCGATACCGCCACGCCTGAGGAGGCACTGGAGGATCTGGCCAAGGGGTTTGACGTTCATCTGCCGATCTCGGTTCTTTTGCTGGGCATGGGGGCCGATATGCATACCGCAAGCCTTTTCCCCGGTGCCGACAACCTTGCGGCAGCACTGGACGATCACGCGCCGCCTTTGATGGCAATGCGGGCCGACGGTGCCGGCGAGGCGCGCATCACCCTGACCGCGCCGGTTCTGAAGGGCGCGATGAGCACGCATATCGTGATCACCGGGGCAGAAAAACGTGCCGCGATCATGCGCGCGGAACGCCTGCCGGTCGCCCAAGCCCCCGTGCGTGCGGTTCTGGGCGATGCAACAGTACATTGGGCGGAGTAAGAGATGGACATCTGGCAAGACCTGCGGGCGCACCGCGCGGCGAAATCAGGCCGCAACATCATTGATCTGTTCGATGACGCTGCACGCCCCGCGAACTTCAGCGCGCGCTTCGGCGACATGGTGTTTGATTATTCGAAGACCGCACTCGATGCAGGGGCCATGTCGCTTTTGCTGGAGCTGACACGCGGTGCCGGTGTCGAGGCAAAGCGCGCGGCGATGTTCGGCGGGGCCGCAATCAACGAGACCGAGGGGCGGGCCGTCTTGCACACCGCGCTGCGTGCGCCGGGCGGTGAGGTCAACGTCGACGGAAAGAACGTGATGCCCGACGTATTGGCGACCCGTGACCGGATGGCAAGATTTGCCGACGCGGTGCGCAGCGGCGCAATCGCCGGTCAGGGCGGGACCTATACGGATGTTGTCAACATCGGCATTGGCGGGTCCGACCTTGGCCCGGCAATGGCGACCCTTGCGCTGGCGCCCTATCATGACGGGCCGCGGCTGCACTATGTGTCGAACGTCGATGGCGCGCACATGCATGACACATTGCAAGGCCTTGATCCCAAGACAACTTTGGTCATCGTCGCATCCAAGACCTTTACCACCATTGAAACGATGACCAACGCGCAGACCGCGCGGCAGTGGATGGCGGAAACGGTGGCTGACCCCGCCGCGCAGTTCGTGGCGCTGTCCAGCGCGCCTGACAAGACCGGCGCATTCGGCATTCCACCGGAACGGGTGTTTGGTTTCGCCGATTGGGTCGGCGGGCGCTATTCGCTTTGGGGGCCGATCGGTCTGGGCCTGATGCTGGCTGTAGGGCCGACGGATTTCAGCGATTTCCTGTCCGGCGCGCATGCAATGGATGAGCATTTCCAACAGGCCGATCTGGCCGACAACCTGCCTGTGCTGCTGGCGCTTGTGGGGATATGGCACAACCAGATCAGCGGTTATGCAACGCGCGCCGTCTTGCCTTACGACCAGCGGCTATCGCGGCTGCCTGCTTATTTGCAGCAGCTTGAGATGGAGAGTAACGGCAAGCGTGTCGCAATGGATGGCAGCGATCTTGCGGTCGATTCCGGGCCGGTCGTCTGGGGCGAACCGGGGACAAACGGGCAGCACGCGTTTTATCAGTTGATCCATCAGGGCACGCGGATCGTGCCGTGTGAATTCTTGGTCGCGGCGCAGGGGCATGAGCCGTCGCTGGCGCATCATCATCGGCTGCTGGTGGCCAATTGTCTGGCTCAGTCAGAGGCGTTGATGCGCGGCCGTGACTTGGATGAGGCGCGTGCGATGATGGCGGCAAAGGGGCTGGAGGGGGCTGAACTTGACCGGCAGGCCCGGCATCGCGTGTTTCCGGGCAACCGCCCCTCGATCACGTTGATCTATCCCAAGTTGACGCCCCATGTGTTGGGCCAGATCATTGCGCTTTATGAACACCGCGTGTTCGTCGAAGGCGTCATTCTGGGTCTGAACTCGTTTGATCAATGGGGTGTGGAGTTGGGTAAGGAATTGGCCGTCGCGCTGGAGCCGGTGTTGCGTGGCGCCAGCGATGGCGCCGACAAAGACGGATCGACCCGCGCACTGGTCAGCTATGTGCAAGATCACGCGGGCTGAGGCGCGTATCACAGGGGCCGGTATGGTGGGCGCCAAGACGGGCCGCGTGAACGCCGCGGCCCGCCGACCACTCCGCAAGCTTGGCCGAAGACGGCCCTTTGGCGTTATTGCGGAACGGTATCGATCTCCTGAAGAGGCTCTTCTTGCTCGGGCGTGTCCTGACTTGGCGCTTGCTCTTCGGGAGCTTCCTCCTCGTCCTCGTTCAAGATGCCACAGATGAAGTGATCATAATCCCGAAGACGCGCGCGGCGCCCGAACATACCGCCTTCATGGACCCATTCAAACGCGCGTGCCTGATTGAAAACGATCGCCGCCGTCAGCCCGTTTTGCCCAACCGGATGGAAGGTTCGGGTTCCGTCTGGCTCGACCGTCATGAGGCCGGGCATCGCGCCCCCGTGGTGGGGGCCGTTGCAGCGGCTGACGCCAATCGTGTCGGCGAATGTCGGCTCTGTCCCGACCGCGACCATCAGCGCGATTCCAAGTGCTGCTATCCGTTTCATCGCTTGCATTCTCCTTGTTGGAAAATATTCGATGTCACATGGTTGCCAGATCGAACCGTTGATCGCGTTAACCACGGTTAACGGGGCGCTGGCCGGCCATGATGCAATGCGATTTCCTGGCAGAATTCAGCCTGCGTTCACGGCGCGATGCGGCTGGTTCAGGCGGGGAACATGTTCGTCGCTTGCGCCGCAAACGACGGCATCCGGCCAAGATCTGCGGCTGATGGAAAAGCGTGGAGCGGGTAACGAGAATCGAACTCGTAACTGAAGCTTGGGAAGCTTTCGTGATACCTTTTCACCATACCCGCAAGGTAGGTTCGCTTGAGATAGTCAAACGGCTCGGTCGCGTCAATGGCCGTGCTTGGATGATCAGCCCCGGCGCCGACGCCTGCGACCACCATCTTCGCCGGTGTTGCCCGATGCGCCGAAGTTGACCACGGGCAGCGTCATGATCGCGGCCAGTTCCGGGAAAGGCGCGGTCGCATGAGGGATGGCGTTTGCAGCGACGAAATGTTCCTGAAAACGCGGCTCGACCGCAGTTTCGACTTTGTGGATATGGCCCACCGTTACTTCGATCCGTTCGCGCGCGCCGCGATTGCACAAGGCGATCCGTGCGCCGTGGCCCGCCGCGTTGCCCGCACTGCTGACCTTGTCCAACGGCGCATCGGGGATCATGCCCAACACCATTGCGTGTTTCGGGCTGATGTGGGCACCAAAGGCACCCGCCAGCACGACCCTGTCCACCTTGTCGACGTTCAACTGGTCCATCAACAGCCGGGCACCGGCGTATAGCGCGGATTTGGCAAGCTGGATGGCGCGGATGTCCCCTTGGGTGACGGTGATGCGCGGACCGCCCTGATCGGTCGCATCATGGATCAGGTAGGCATGGGTGCGGCCGGTGGGTTCGCAGCGGTCGGTTCCTGTCTGTTCGGCAGATCCGATCAGGCCCGAGGGGTCCAACAAGCCCGCCATGCGCATCTCGGCCACGGCCTCGATAATGCCAGAGCCGCAGATGCCGGTAATGCCGCTGCTGGCTGTCGCTTCGGCGAAACCCGGATCATCGGACCACAGATCGCTGCCGATCACCCGAAAGCGCGGTGTCTTGGTCGCAGGGTCGATCTCGATCCGCTCGATGGCACCGGGCGCGGCACGCTGCCCCGCGCTGATCTGCGCGCCCTCGAATGCGGGCCCGGTCGGCGAGGAGCAGGCCAGAACGCGGGTCTTGTCGCCCAGCAGGATTTCCGCGTTGGTGCCAACATCGACGATCAGCACCAGATCATCGGATTTGTCGGGTTCTTCGGACAGTGCCACGGCGGCGGCATCGGCCCCGACATGGCCTGCGATGCACGGCAACAGGTAGACGCGGGCTGATACGTTCAGTGCAGTGAAATCAAGGTCGCGCGCATCAAGGGTAAGGCTGCCCGAGGTTGCCAGTGCAAAGGGCGCCTGTCCCAGTTCGACGGGATCGATTCCCAACAGAAGGTGGTGCATGACCGGGTTGCAGACGATCACGGATTCCACGATCAGCGTGGGATCGACCGCGACTTCGGCGGCAATTTCGATGGCCAGCGCATTGATGGCATCGCGCACGACGCGGGTCATTTCGACGTCACCGCCGGGGTTCATCATGACGTAACTGACGCGGCTCATCAGATCTTCGCCAAAACGGATTTGCGGGTTCATGATGCCAGAGGACGCAAGCACCGCCCCGGTGGCCAGATCGCAAAGATGCGCGGCGATGGTCGTTGAGCCAAGATCAATGGCCATCCCATAAAGCCCGCCTTCGTGCAGGCCGGGCCAGACATCAAGGATTTGGGTGGTTTTGCAGTTTGCGGGTTGATGCAGGGCAAGGCTGATCTGCCATTTGCCCTTGCGCAGGGCGGGCTGCAGCTTACGCAAGATCGGCAGGCCGGCTGTGACGTTGTCGATTTGCCATTGGTCGCGCAGGGCGGCTTGTACCCGCTCCAGATCGCCGGAGGGTTCGTGCATGTCCGGTTCCTGCACTTCGATCAGCACAAGGCGCGTCGCGGGGTCCATCGTGATCGGACGCGCCGAGGCGGCCTTGCGCACGACCTGACGGTGAACCTGAGATTCGGGTGGCACATCCACCACGATGTCGCCCTGAACGGTCGCCTGACAGCCAAGGCGCCGCCCCTCTTTCAGCCCGCGGACACGCTTGTAGCGGTCTTCGACCGCGTTCCATTCGGACAGCGCACCTTCCCGCACTGTCACCCCATGCTTGGGGAAATCGCCGTATGACGGGGCAATCTGGCATTTCGAGCAGATGCCGCGTCCGCCACAGACGCTATCCAGATCGACGCCCAATTGCCGCGCGGCCGTCAAGATGGGAGTGCCAACCGCGAAATGACCGCGCTTGCCCGAAGGGGTGAAGATGACAAGAGGATCGTTGGTCATGTGAACTGCCGCGCGCAAGTGAGATTGGGGATGAAATAGGCGGAGAGTGCCGGGAATCCAATGGCTAGAACATGGTCAAGCCGCTGCCGCCCCAATGCCAGACCAGAAAGGGAACCGGTGCAACCGCTAATGCGATGGTCGCTATCGTTGGCCAAAAGCTGAACAGACGGCTGAACCCGGCCATGAGGCCGATGCCGCCACCCCCGCCGATGATGGAATTGCCCGGAAGGTTGATTAAAACGGCCAGAATGAGATAGCGCACACCGATCACCGCGTTGAGCCATCGCGGCAGCAGCGCCGCCAGCGCCGCCAGCCGTTCCGGCGGCGAGAGCGGCATGATCCGCTCGAGAAGGCGGACGACGGGCATCAACCTCAGGTCCAGACAGGCTTGCCGAAACCCGGCTTCGGGAACGAAGCGTCCAAGGCAGAACGCCAGCATCAGTCCCGCCACGGTTGCGATGTAGACAGCCGGCGCAACCTCGGCTCCGCGCAGCATCAAAAGCGATATGCCGATCTCGATCCCCGGAACGAAGGGGATCGCGATCAGTACCGCGTAGATCAGCAACGCCACCACCAGAAGTCCCGCCCGCGCCGGGCCTTGGGCCGTTTCCGGAAGACTGTCGGTCAGTTTCATGGCCGCGCCAATCAGCCAGTGCGCGACCAACACGCATGCCACGATGACCGCCAGTCGCAACGCGATGCGGGGCAGGGCCTGCCGCCATGGTGTTGGTGGAGGTGTCATTGGCGCGCCCCGATTGTGCGCGGCACGGTGCCACACAGCAGCGGGGCCGCCCAAGCGGGCCGCCCCTTGGCAAAATCACATGACAGACGGTTTTCAATGTCAAGTCACGCCCGGCGGCGTCTGCGACCACCGGCCCGGCCACCTTGCAGGGCCGCGTCGGGGTCCTGATTGAACCGGATCCATGCCGCACCGCCATCGTCATGGTTCAAAAGGAAGTTGGCGGCACGGATCGCCTCCATCTCCTTGCCCGGACGTGGCTTGGTGGAGCCAAGGCCAAAGAGTTTGACGAACGTCTCGTCATCCATGTCGGGCGGCAGCATGATGCCCGCCGCTTCGACCTCGGCCCGCTTTTCGGCGATCTTGGTTGGGCCGACGGGGATTGCGATGGGGTTCATGATCGCCGATGTCATCCCTGCGCCAAAGGCCATCGGCAGAAAGGCATTGTTGATACCGTGGCGGTTGGGCAGGCCGAACGAGATATTGGACGCGCCGCAGGTCGTATTGACGCCCAGTTCCTCGCGCAGGCGACGGACCAGTGTGAACACCTGATGCCCCGCGGTCGCCATCGCGCCGATCGGCATGACAAGCGGATCCACCACAATGTCATAAGCCGGAATTCCGAAATCTGCCGCGCGTTCGACGATCTTCTTGGCGACTGCGAACCGGACTTCGGGGTCTTCAGAAATGCCGGTGTCGTCGTTGGAGATGGCCACCACCGGCACGTTGTATTTCTTGACCAGCGGAAGGACGAGTTCCAACCGCTCTTCTTCGCCGGTAACGGAGTTCAGAAGCGGGCGACCTTCGGCGGCGGCAAGCCCGTTTTCCAGCGCGCCTGGAACCGAACTGTCGATGCAGAGCGGCACATCGACGATGGCCTGCACGCGCTGGACCAATTCCCTCATCAGCATCGGTTCGACAAAGTTGTTGTCGGCATACCGCGGGTCATCCCGCATCTTGTTCGAAAAGACCGCGCCCGAGTTTATGTCAAGCACCGTCGCTCCGGCCGCGACCTGCGCGATGGCGTCGGCCTCGACGCGGCTGAAATCGCCGCGCTCAAGCTCTTCGTTCAGGATCTTGCGGCCTGTGGGGTTGATTCGTTCGCCGATGACGCAGAACGGCTCGTCAAAGCCCATCACGACTGTTTTGGTTTTAGATTCGATGATCGTGCGCGTCATGTTGGGGATCCTGCCTTCAGGCGTTGGCGGGGCGAGTTGCTTCGCCCCCGTTGTCGATGGCCCATTGGGCGTTGGTCTTGATGCCGCCAAGGGGAAAGAAGTGGACCCGTTCGATGTTGAACTCGGGGTTGGCGGCCTTGTGTGCGGCCAGTTCAGTCAAGATATCTGTCGGCTCGAACGGCAGCAGCAGCTTGGTCACGTCCTTGGCGCGCTTTTGCAGCACCGACAGCGATGCGCCCACGCCACAGGCGATGGCGAACTTGATCAGGGTTTGCAGTTTGGCGGGTCCGGCGATGCCGATATGGATGGGCAGGTAGATCCCTTCGGCGGCCAGACGGTTGGCCCATGCGATAACGGGCTTGGCTTCAAACGCGAACTGTGTGGCCAGCGCGATTTTGGCGTCTGTTCGTTCAGCGAAGCCCTGCTTCCAGCGCAGCGCCTCCATCACCATGGCATCGCCGCCGTTGGGGTCGATATCGCGGTTTCCTTCGGGGTGGCCGGCGACATGCAGGCGTTTGAAACCCGCCTTGTCAAACAGTCCGCTCTCCATCAACTGCATGGAGCTTTCAAACGCGCCGACGGGGGTGGGGATGCCCCCGGCCAGCAACAGCCCCTGATCAACGCCCGCTTCGCCCTGATAGCGCGCGATCCAATCGGCCAAGGTGGCCTTGTCCTTGATCGAGCGGGCCGGAAAATGCGGCATCACCTTGTAGCCGTCGCGTGCAAGACGGGCTGCGGTGGCGACCATGTCTTCAATCGGGGTGCCATCGATATGAGCGATGTAGACACGGGTGCCCTCTGGCAGCAAATCCCGGAAGTTTTCCACCTTTTCGGCGGTCCGCGGCATCACCTCGATGGAATAGTCCTGCAAGAACGCGTGCAGCTGCGGATTGACAGGCGTGCCCGTTGTGGGGGCCGGTCTGCGAAAATTCAAAAGCGCCATCAGTCTCTCCCAAGGTGGTTGCGGGGTTGGCATTGCAGGATCAGGCCACGGCCTCGCGCCCGTTCTGGGCGATCAGCGTTTTGATGCGGACGGCATCATATGTTGCCTCAAGACGGGCGGCCGCGGCCTGTGCGATTTCCATCGGATCGCCGTCGATCTCGCCCGAGGGTGCCTTGCGCCAGTCGGCGAGGTAGGCATCATCGTCCTTGGCCCCCACCTTCATGGCGCAACGATCAATTGCCTGTTCGAACCGTTCGGAAAGTTGCACCTTGGCGCCGCCACGGCCCTTGCCGACGATGACCTGCGCCGGGATGTCCCGCCAGTAAACGATCGTGAGCATGGGCATTTCGGCGAATCCTTTCCTGAGCTGCGCCAACATAAGCGCGCCAACCCCGTCCAACTGGGGCTATTTTCGACATTCACAGGGACAAGACCGACCCCTGTGTGTTCTGTCATAGAACCATAGCCGCCCCAGGGCGAGGATATCGGAGGCTCAAAATTCTCATGAAGATGATGAGAGGTCCGAAGATCGTCCCATCACTGCCATTGTTAGGTCGCCAGAAAATGGCTACGTTCAGTCCAACCATGAGATTTGGAGGGGCCAATGGCGCGAAAGCGTTCTCGAGGTGCCGGCCCGTTTCCCAGCGCCGTGGCTGCCGTGACGCCGACGGCAGTTCCGCCTGTTGAACAGACGCCCGCACCCAGTGCACGACCCGATCCGGCGGACCTTTATGCGGCGCTGGACCTCGGTACGAATTCCTGCCGGATGTTGATTGCTCAACCGAAGGGCAACCAACTGCATGTCGTCGACAGCTTTTCCAAGAACGTCCAATTGGGGCAGGGGCTGGAGGCGTCCGGTATGATGAGCCGGGCCTCGATGGCACGGGCCGTGGGGGCGTTGAAGATTTGTCAGCGCAAACTGGCCAAACATGACGTGAAGCGGATGCGCCTTGTCGCGACCGAGGCCTGTCGCCGCGCCGCCAACGCGGGCGAGTTCATCAACGTCGTGCGTCGCGAAACCGGGTTACAGCTTGAGATCATCAAACCCGAGGAAGAAGCACAGTTGGCCGTGGTGAGCTGTGCGCCGCTTGTGTCGGCCAGAACCGAACAGCTTTTGGTGGTGGATATCGGCGGCGGGTCAACGGAATTGGTGTGGATCGACCTGAGCCGGGTGCCAAAGCTTGAACGCTCGCGCGCCATCATGCGTCTGCATCAGGGGTTCGACAATCAGGATACCGTTTTCCCCCGCGCCAAGGTGGTGGACTGGATTTCCGTGCCTCTGGGCGTTGCCACCCTCAAGGATATGTATGACGACGTGGCCGATGATGGTGCGCGTTTTGCCTTGATGAGCTGGTTTTTCGAAGAACAGCTGGCCGAATTTTCGCCCTATGCGGATGCCGCTGATCAGGTTCGTGAAGGGTTCCAGATCATCGGGACAAGCGGGACCGTCACAACCGTGGCCGCCAGCCATCTGGGCCTGCGCCGATACGACCGCAACAAGGTGGACGGGCTGCGCATGACGTCTGACCAGATTGATACGGTCATTCAGGAGTATCTGACACTTGGTCCCGCAGGTCGCCGCCGTGATCCGCGTATCGGGCGTGATCGGCAAACGTTGATCATGTCGGGTGCCGCGATCTTGCAGGCGTTGCTGCGCGTGTGGCCCACCGATCGGCTGAGCGTGGCGGACCGCGGTCTGCGCGAAGGGCTGCTTTATGCTCAGATGAGCGCGGACGGCGTGTTGGAGGACGGCCCTTTCTAGCCGACATTGCCTTGATGCACCCTTGCGGGTGCGCGCAGGCTTTGCCATGTGCACCACTGGCATGCGATGATGCCAAATTGAACGGAGTGCCCCTTGCGGGCTGAGGTCATGGTAAAGAACACATCAGGGCGAGGTCAGCGCGAGTTGCGCGTCAAGGTCAAGACGGCGCGCGGGCGCAAGTTGTCGTCGACCCTTTGGCTGGAACGCCAGTTAAACGATCCATACGTGAAGCAAGCCCAGGTCGAGGGGTACAGAGGGCGTGCCGCCTTCAAGATCCGCGATCTGGACGACAAGTATCGGTTCCTCGTGCCCGGCGCGCGAGTTGTCGATTTGGGCTGTGCGCCGGGTGGCTGGTGCCAGATCGCCGTCAAACGGGTCAATGCGTTGGGCGAAAAGGGTGGCAAGGCCGTGGGCCGTGTGATCGGCCTTGACCTGCAAGAGGTGGAACCGATCGCGGGTGCCGAACTGCACGTGCTGGACTTCATGGCTGACGGCGCGGACGATCAGGTCAAGGAATGGCTGGGTGGCAAGGCCGATGTCGTGATGAGCGATATGGCGGCCTCTGCATCGGGCCACAAGCAGACCGACCATTTGCGGATCATCGCATTGTGCGAGGCGGCGGCAGCACTTGCTTTCGACGTGCTTGAGGACGGCGGCACCTTCGTTGCCAAGGTTCTTGCGGGCGGCGCGGAAGGCGAAATGCAGAAGCTGCTGAAACAGCGCTTTAACAAGGTTGCAAACGTCAAACCGGGTGCAAGCCGGGCGGACAGTTCCGAGAAATTCGTGGTGGCGACAGGGTTCCGTGCGGATATTGGCGACTGACGCAATATTTAGGGGTTCACCTTTGCCCCGCCCCATGAGATAGGACCGTGCCAACTGAAACTCCCCATCTGGAGGTCCGTGATGGAGATTCGTGAGGCTTTTACCTTTGATGATGTGCTGCTGGTTCCGGGGAAGTCCTCCGTCCTGCCATCCATGGCCGATACGCGCACGTGGGTCACGAAATCCATCGCGCTGAATATTCCGCTGCTGAGTTCGGCGATGGATACCGTCACCGAGGCCCGGATGGCGATTGCCATGGCACAGGCCGGTGGCATGGGTGTGATCCATCGCAATCTGGACCTTGCGGCACAGGCCGAAGAGGTCCGGCGCGTCAAGCGGTTCGAAAGCGGGGTCGTCTACAACCCGATAACCTTGACCCCCGATCAGACGCTTGCCGACGCCAAGGCCCTGCAAGATCGGTATCGGGTCACGGGTTTTCCTGTCGTGGATCAGAACCGGCGTGTCTTGGGCATCGTAACCAACCGCGATATGCGTTTTGCGACCGACGACAGCACACCGGTACGTGTGATGATGACATCCGATAACCTTGCCATGCTGGAGGAACCAGCCGATCTGGCCACGGCGCGCAGCTTGATGCAGGCACGGCGGATCGAGAAGCTGTTGGTCGTCAGCAAGGAGGGGCGACTGACCGGCTTGTTGACCATCAAGGATATTGAACAGGCGGTCCTGAACCCGACGGCTTGCAAGGACGGGCTGGGTCGGTTGCGGGTTGCTGCGGCAACGACGGTCGGCGATGCCGGCTTCGAACGGAGCGAGGCACTGATTGATGCGGGTTGCGACCTGATCGTGATTGATACCGCGCATGGGCATTCCGAAGGTGTGGGCCACGCGGTGGAGCGGATCAAGAAACTGTCAAACGCGGTGCAGGTTGTCGCCGGCAACGTGGCGACCGGAGAGGCGACGCGCGCCCTGATCGGGGCAGGGGCGGATGCGGTCAAGGTCGGGATCGGCCCCGGATCAATCTGCACAACGCGGATTGTCGCGGGCGTTGGCGTGCCGCAACTGACTGCAATACTGGATTGCGCCGCCGCCGCTGCCGCGACCGGCACCCCGGTAATTGCCGATGGCGGCATCAAGTATTCGGGTGATTTTGCAAAGGCGATCGCAGCGGGCGCGTCCTGTGCGATGGTCGGCTCAATGATAGCCGGGACCGATGAAAGCCCCGGAGAGGTCATTTTGTATCAGGGCCGTAGTTTCAAGAGCTATCGTGGCATGGGCTCGCTTTCCGCCATGGCACGCGGCAGCGCGGACCGTTATTTTCAGAAAGATGCAGCCAGCGACAAGCTGGTGCCCGAAGGTATCGAGGGGCAGGTGCCATATAAGGGCAGCGCCAGTGCCGTCGTGCATCAACTGGTCGGCGGATTGCGCGCTGCAATGGGATATACCGGCTGCGCCACCGTTGCCGAGATGCGCGCGAATTGCAACTTTGTCCGCATCACCGGCGCGGGTTTGAAGGAAAGCCACGTCCATGACGTTCAAATCACACGCGAGAGCCCGAATTATCGTTTAGGATAAGTACTTTGTGGATCTATGTTAAGGTGATGGCGTGACCCCGGCCGCGCGCTATGCCGCAGCCATTTCCGTGCTTGATCGATGGCTGGATGGTGCGCCCATGGAACAGGCCCTGACGGGTTGGGCGCGGTCCGCGCGCTATGCCGGCTCCAAAGATCGTGCAGCCGTTCGGGACCATGTCTTTGACGCGCTGCGCCAACGAGGAAGCTGCGAGGCGTTCGGCAACGCAGGCGATGGCCGCGGGCTGGTTCTGGGCCTGATCCGAGGCCAAGGTCTTGATCCTGAAGCAGTTTTTACCGGCGAGGGATACGCCCCCGCGCCATTGTCGGCCGATGAGGCGGTGGTGCCCGCCGTCTCACCCGACCCATTGCGCGACTTGCCGGAATGGCTGCGGCCCGCCTTGAGCGCGGCGCTTGGCCCGGACCTGTCGGATGTGGCCAGCGCATTGGAGCACCGGGCGCCCATGTGGTTGCGCGCAAATCTGAGGAAAAATACACGAGAACAGTCGCTTGAGGCCCTTCGTGCAGACGGATTGGCGGTTGAACCGACAGCGCTCTGTGATACGGCCATCATGGTGGTGTCGGGTGGGCGGCAGTTGCGGCAGACGCAGGCTTACCTGTCTGGAATGGTGGAGCCGCAGGACCTGTCGGTGCAGATGGCCATCGCGCGGGTCAACTGGCCGGCGACGGGCCGCATTCTTGATTACTGTGCCGGCGGCGGCGGCAAGACCTTGGCGATTGGTGCGGTGTCGGGCGCGACGCTGGTGGCCCACGACGCGAACCCCGGGCGTATGGCCGACCTTTTTGCGCGCGCGGAAAGGGCCGGCGTGCAGGTCACCACCGCCGCGACAACCGAATTGAACGCACGCGGCCCATGGGACGTTGTGCTTTGCGATGTCCCCTGTTCCGGAAGCGGGACGTGGCGCCGCGATCCAGAGGCGAAATGGCGGCTGACACCGGAGGCATTGGCGGACCTCAACAGCACTCAGGATACCATTCTGGCGGCTGCGGCAAACCTTGTGTCGCAACGTGGGCGATTGATCTACATGACCTGCTCGCTGCTGCCGATTGAGAATATGGACAGGATAACGGCGTTTCTTGCACAGTCGCCTGATTGGTCTTGCACATGGTACCATCAGGACACGCCGCTGACGGCTTCGGACGGGTTTTTTACCGCAGAACTGGTGCGTGAGGCTGCACCCTCCTAAGATTCTTGCAACTCAGGCGCAAATTTTAAGCTTCGTTTAATTGTTTGTGCGCGTAACTGGGCGGTGAATCGTGAAGGAGAGCCGTTTGGCTGATCAAGCAGAGCCGTTTCCGGGACCGCCGCGGCGACTGTCGCTGCAACCGATGCTGTTGGCTCTGGTGGGATTTGCCTTGGTTGGTGCTGCGTGGTTTGCGCCCGACGGGATGCTGACGTTGGGCTTGGCTGCGGTGGCCGTAGGGGTGCTATCGGCATCTTTGGCCTTGAGCGTGCGATTGCACCTGATCGGCAGGGCAATGGTGCGTGACTTTCGCGCGGCGATCCGGCTGATCGAACATGATCCCGCGCCGTGTTTCTGCACGGATGAATCGGGGGCGATCGTGCATGCAAATGCGGCCGCCAGTTCCCGCTTTGGCCCGCGCAAGGGTCAGCCCATGGCGCGGGCGTTGTCAGGTCTTTTGCCGAACGCCTCTGCGGTCGTGTTTCGCCTTGAAACGACATTGGCCCAACGGCAGGTGGCGCGTGAAACGTTGGTGACGCGCCGTGGCAACCTGCGGCTCACGACGCATCGATTGGGCACGGGGGCGTTATGGCGCCTTGATGATGGTGTGGAGACGGCACAGCGCAGCGGTGATGGGATCGGCCTGCCGATGATGGTGATCAGCGGGCATGATACCGTCCTGTCGATGAACGGCGCGATGCGGGATATTCTGGGACGGCGCGCGAAAACCCTGCAAGAGGTGTTTCCTGATGCAGCGCTGATGCCGGGCAGGCAGACCCGGATGGCGGGTGCCGCGGGCTTCATCGACGTGATCCCGATCATCGTCGAAGCCGGCGACGGTCGCCGGGAAGTCTATGCGGTGCCGGGGTTGGCGGAACCACCCGCGGCATCGGTTGCGGCCCGCGCATTCGAAGCGCTGCCTGTCGCCTTGTTGCATATCGGCGCCGACGGGCGGGTTTTGGCCTCCAACAAGCAGGCGCAGAGCCTGCTGGGATTGCACGCGAACGAGGTGGTTCCTGTCGCCGGTTTGGTTGAGGGGCTGGGGCGCCCGGTCGGGGATTGGCTGCAAGATACCCTTCATCAGCGCATATCGAACCGCCCCGAGGTCGTCCGGGTCCGCCGGTTGGAGGAAGACCGTTACCTGCAAATCACGTTGGGGCGGGTCAGCGATGGTGGTAAAGCATCGCTTTTGGCGGTGCTGCACGATGCGACCGAACTGAAGACAATGGAACTTCAATTCGTCCAGAGTCAGAAGATGCAGGCCATCGGAGAGCTTGCCGGTGGTGTCGCCCATGACTTCAACAACCTCCTGACAGCGATTTCCGGCCATTGTGACCTGTTGTTATTGCGTCACGATCAGGGTGACCCGGAATACGCAGATCTTGTGCAGATCAACCAGAATGCCAATCGCGCGGCCGCTTTGGTCGGCCAGTTGCTTGCATTTTCCCGCAAACAGACTTTGGAACCTGAACTGATCGACCTTCGTGATACGATGGGCGATCTGACCCACCTGCTGAACCGCTTGGTTGGTGAAAAGATCCGGCTCACACTCAGCCATGATCCCAACCTGATGCCGATCAGGACCGATCGGCGGCAATTCGATCAGGTGTTGATGAACCTTGTGGTGAACGCCCGTGACGCGATGCCAGACGGTGGCGATATCCGGGTGGAAACTCGGGTTGTGCGCCTGAAGGAGACGTTGCACCGCGATAGCGCGCAGGTGCCGCCGGGCCAATACGTCACCATCTTGGTCCGCGATGAGGGGCACGGCATTCCGCCTGACAAGCTGGGCCGGATTTTCGAACCGTTCTTCACCACCAAACGGGTTGGCGAAGGGACCGGGCTGGGCCTTTCGATGGCCTATGGGATCGTCAAGCAGACGGGCGGATACATCTTTGTCGATAGCATGGTGGGTAAAGGCACGACGTTCACGATCTATTGCCCCGCCCATGATTTCGGCGAAAAGGATATTGCGCCGAATCCGACCGAGATTGCGGCGCCGCATGAAAGGAACGATGTGACGCCCGGTCAGGGGGTGGTGTTGCTGGTTGAGGATGAGGCGCCGGTGCGGGCTTTTGCATCCCGTGCCCTGCGACTGCGTGGCTATACGGTGTTGGAGGCGCAGAACGCCGAAGAAGCACTTGAAACGTTGAGGGATAGTGGGTTGGCCGTGGATCTGTTCGTGACAGACGTGGTGATGCCCGGAATGGATGGGCCCTCATGGGTGCGGCTGGCGTTGCGTGACAGGCCCGATGTCAAGGTCGTGTTCGTCTCAGGCTATGCCGAGGACGCGTTCGCGGAAGGCTCGATCGCAATCCCGAATTCGGTGTTCTTGCCGAAACCGTTTTCACTGTTGGATCTAACGGAAACAGTGCGCCGGCAGCTTCACTGAGACTTCAATAACTGCCATCACCCTTGAGGCGTTCCCAGATCTCGAATTCCTGCGGCCTTTCCGCGTGCAGTCGCTTGGTCATCTCGGTCGAAAGCGGTGTTGGCATCCGGGGTGAGGGATTGCGTTCCTGCAATTGGATGCTGGTGTCGAGCCGCGCTTCAAGAAAGCTGACGGCGGCCGCCATCTTGTCATAGCGAAAGATGTGGTCGATCGCTATCTTCCCTTTGTCGTCCGTGACGAAATTTGCCTGTGAACCGACCCGCGCAAATTCCGGCTGGTCCGTCATGAGCCACGCAGCTACGAAATCTTCAAAGCTGATCCCCGCCGTCGAAGTTGCCTTGCCCGCCAATTGTGATCGCGTCCTGTAGCGATACCAGCTTTCCAGCCAGCTGACCGGTTCGCGCACAACCGCCATCGTGTCCATCGGGCGATTGCCCCGCTGCTCGAAAAAACCCGCAAGCAGATTGCGATAACGCTGCACGGACACATGCTTGTGCCCCGGAGGGTTGAGAATCGCCGTATCCGCAAGCGGGGTCAATGCCGCCTCAAGCGCGGTCGTTCCCGTCTTTGGTACCGCGAGCATCACCAGTTTCTCTTTCCAAAATACAAGCATTCTGGCGCGTTATTCCCAATCTTTACGGTTTGCCGTCCGCGGTAACATGTTCTTAACCCATCACAGGAAAAACTGGGCTCTACAAGATTTTACTTGAAATGTTCGCTTTTTGTTTGCACAAAGTGGTGAGAACAAGAGGCGAACATCAGCACGCATTGCCGCCCCTCGTGCGGTGTGAAATAAGGACCCATTCTTATGGCAACGGCGAACCTTCTCGACATGACTGACCGGAAATCCGCAGACAAGCAAAAGGCGCTGGATAGCGCATTGGCCCAGATCGAACGGCAGTTCGGCAAAGGGTCCATCATGAGGCTGGGTGGCGACAATGTAATCAAGGATATCGAGTCCACGTCGACCGGGTCGATCGGTCTGGATATCGCACTTGGCATTGGTGGGCTTCCCAAGGGCCGCATCATCGAGATTTACGGGCCGGAAAGCTCGGGCAAGACGACGCTGACCCTGCATGTGGTGGCGGAAGAACAAAAGAAGGGCGGCGTTTGCGCTTTTGTCGATGCGGAACACGCGCTTGACCCGCAATATGCGCGCAAACTGGGCGTCAATCTGGATGAGTTGCTGATCTCTCAGCCCGACACCGGCGAACAGGGCTTGGAGATTGTCGATACTCTGGTGCGGTCTGGTGCCGTCAGCCTTGTCGTGATCGACAGTGTTGCGGCCCTCACGCCGAAGTCCGAGCTTGAGGGTGACATGGGCGACAGCTCGGTTGGGGTGCATGCGCGCCTGATGTCTCAGGCGATGCGCAAGTTGACGGGGTCGATCAGCCGCTCAAACTGCATGGTGATCTTTATCAACCAGATCCGGATGAAGATCGGCGTCATGTTCGGCAGCCCCGAGACGACGACGGGCGGTAACGCATTGAAGTTCTATTCGTCGGTCCGTCTGGACATCCGCCGCATCGGTGCGCTGAAGGATCGCGATGAGGTTGTGGGCAACGCGACGCGCGTAAAGGTCGTTAAAAACAAGGTCGCGCCGCCGTTCAAGCAGGTCGAGTTCGATATCATGTACGGTGAAGGTATTTCGAAGACCGGAGAGCTTCTGGATATTGGTGGCAAACTGGGCATCGTGGCGAAATCCGGATCGTGGTTTTCTTATGGGGACGAACGGATCGGGCAGGGCCGCGAGAATGCCAAGCAGTTCCTGAAGGATAACCCTGTCATCGCATCCGAGATCGAGGACAAGATCCGCGCCTCTCACGGTCTGGACTTTGATGGCGGTGCGATGTCATCGGATGGCAACACCGAGATGCTGGAAGACTGAAGCGGAATTTGCGATCGGGCGTTTGACGAAAGTCGCCCTCGCACGGCGGACAGCTTGTGCACATGTACTTGGGGACAGGGCCGCAAACATGCGGCCCTGTCTCGTTTTGGGCCCACCAAACCCCTGTGGACAGGCCGGACCGGCAGGGCTACACCGTCGCGGACCCGATATAACCTGAGTGATCGCCTGACATGCCAAGCCTGAACGACATCCGCAGCGCCTTTCTGGATTACTTTGCCCGCAACGGGCATGAGGTGGTTCCAAGCTCACCGCTGGTTCCGCGTAACGACCCCACGCTGATGTTCACCAATTCCGGAATGGTCCAGTTCAAGAACGTGTTCACGGGCGTTGAACACCGCGATTATAATCGCGCGGCAACCAGCCAGAAATGCGTGCGGGCAGGCGGCAAGCACAACGATCTGGACAACGTCGGCTATACCGCACGCCACCACACATTCTTTGAAATGTTGGGCAATTTCAGCTTTGGCGACTACTTCAAGGCCGATGCGATCCCGCTGGCTTGGGAGCTTCTGACCAAGGATTTCGATATTCCCAAAGACCGGCTGCTGGTCACAGTCTATCACACCGACGACGAAGCGGCAGATATCTGGAAGAAGGTCGCGGGCCTGCCGGACGAGCGGATCATCCGCATCCCGACCAATGATAACTTCTGGCAGATGGGCCCGACCGGACCATGCGGCCCGTGTTCCGAAATATTCTTTGATCACGGCGAGCATATCTGGGGTGGCCCCCCCGGTTCCGCTGACGAAGACGGAGATCGGTTCATCGAGATCTGGAACATCGTTTTCATGCAGAACGAGCAGTGCGCCGATGGATCGATGGTGCCGCTTGAGATGCAGTCGATCGACACCGGTATGGGGCTGGAGCGGATCGGGGCGTTGCTTCAGGGCAAGCATGACAATTACGACACCGACCTGATGCGCAGCCTGATCGAGGCATCGGCCCACGCGACCAATGTGGACCCTGACGGGCCGCAAAACGTGCATCATCGTGTGATCGCGGATCATTTGCGCTCGACCTCGTTCCTGATTGCCGACGGAGTGATGCCGTCCAACGAGGGGCGCGGGTATGTCTTGCGCCGGATCATGCGGCGCGCCATGCGGCACGCGCACATGCTGGGGGCGGCAGACCCTGTGATGTATCGGCTGGTGCCCGCGCTGGTGCGCCAGATGGGGCAGGCTTACCCAGAGTTGGGACAGGCGCAGGCTCTGATTACAGAGACCCTGATGCTTGAGGAAGAGCGGTTTCGCACCACGCTCGACCGTGGCCTGAAGCTACTTGACGAAGAGCTGACAGCCTTGCCGGAAGGGGCTGAACTGCCCGGAACCACGGCGTTTAAGTTGTATGACACCTACGGTTTCCCGCTGGACCTGACGCAAGATGCGTTGCGCGAAAAGGGGCGCAGCGTTGACACGGCGGGCTTTGACAGCGCCATGGCAGAACAAAAGGCCAAGGCCCGTGCGGCGTGGGCTGGGTCTGGTGAAACCGCCGATGCCGCGATCTGGTTCGATCTGGCCGAGGAGCACGGCCCGACAGAATTCTTGGGCTATGACGCCGAAAAGGCCGAGGGTCAGGTTCTGGCACTGGTTCGCGACGCCGCGACAATGGATGCCGTCAGGGCCGGCGAAAGCATCGCGATCGTGGTCAACCAAACGCCGTTCTATGCGGAATCGGGTGGTCAGGTTGGCGACAGTGGCATGATCAAGACCGAGACGGGAACGGCCACGATCACCGACACCAAGAAGATTGCTGGTGTGTTCTTGCATATGGCAGATGTCACCGAAGGCGAGATCAAGCGCGGTCAGGCCGCCGAACTGGTGGTGGATCACGACCGGCGCAGCACGATCCGCGCAAACCATTCGGCCACACACCTGCTGCACGAGGCACTCCGCCGTGCGCTTGGCGACCATGTGGCACAACGCGGCAGTCTGAATGCACCTGACCGGCTGCGGTTCGATTTCAGCCACTCCAAGGCATTGAGCGCGGACGAGTTGAAGCAGGTCGAACACGAGGTGAATGCCTTCATCCGCCAGAACAGCCCGGTGGAGACACGGATCATGACGCCCGATGATGCGCGCGCATTGGGCGCGCAGGCGTTGTTTGGCGAAAAATACGGCGATGAGGTGCGGGTCGTGTCCATGGGCCGCCTTGCCGGGTCGGGCAAGGGCAGCGACGGGCGCACATATTCGTTGGAGCTTTGCGGCGGCACGCATGTGGCGCAGACCGGGGATATCGGGCTCTTTGTGGCACTCGGAGACAGCGCGTCCAGTAGTGGTGTGCGCCGGATCGAGGCGCTGACCGGAGAGGCGGCTTTGGACTACCTGAGTGGACAGGATCAACGGTTGGCGCAAGTGGCGCAGGCGTTGAAGACGCAGGCGGCGGAGGTTCCAGATCGCGTGCAGGCCCTGTTGGAGGAGCGCAGGGCGCTGGCCAACGAGGTCGCGCAATTGCGCAAGCAGTTGGCGATGTCGGGCGGCGCTGCGGGTCAGCCAGAGGCGCGCACGATCAACGGTATCGGGTGGCACGCACAGGTGCTGACAGGCGTGACCGGCAAGGATTTGCCGGGGCTGATCGACGAACACAAGGCGCGCATGGGATCGGGCGCGGTCCTGTTGATGGCGGATACCGGCGGCAAGGTGGCCGTCGCCGCCGGCGTGACCGAGGATTTGGTTGACCGGGTCAGTGCTACCGCGCTGGTCAAGGCGGCGGTCGCCGCGCTTGGCGGTGTCGGGGGCGGGGGCCGGGCCGACATGGCGCAGGGCGGCGGCAAGGACATTGCCCTTGCAGATGCCGCAATCGCCGCCGCAGAAGACGTCTTGAAAGGAGCTTGAGATGCCCGGAGCATTCTGGATCGCCCATGTGACCGTCACCGACAACGATGCCTACGCGCGCTATGTCACGATTGCGACTGAGGCGATCGCCGCGCATGGCGGTGTGTTTCAGGCCCGCGGCGGGCGTGCCGTCCAGATGGAGGGACGTGCGCATCCGCGCAATGTCGTGGCGCATTTCCCGAGCGTCGAGGCGGCGGTGAGCTGTTACGAGAGCGCGCGCTATCAGGAGGCGCTTGGCCATGCCAAAGGTGCCTCGGAGCGTGATCTGGTGATTGTCGAGGCGCTGGACTGATCAGTCTGGCGGCGCTGTGTTTGCGCCGCCGCCGCGTTGCGCGACCTCATGCCCCGCTGGGGCCATCGGTCGCGCAATGCCTCTGGCAGGGATATTTTTGACCAGAAGAAGCATCACGTGGCTCAAAGAGGCAGCGCGGTTGTGTCCTTCAGTTCCTCCATCACGAAGCTTGCGGAGACGTCGGAGAGGTCCAGCTTGCGGATCAGCCGCTGGTAAAGGCGGTCATAATCGGCGACATCGGCGACCCGCGCCCGGATCAGGTAATCCAGATCTCCGGTCATGCGATAGGCGCCTTGTATCTCCGGCATCTCCGACAAAACGCGCGCAAATCCGGTAAGCCAATCGGGGTCATGGCTTGCCACGCGGATCTGGATGAAAACCATCAGGCCAAGGCCGAGCGCTTTTGGGTCCAGCAAGGTGACGCGGCCCTTGATGACACCCTTTGCCTCCAGCGCGCGGATGCGCCGCCAGCATGCATTGCGCGACAGCCCGACGCGTGCGCCAAGATCTTCAAGTCCCAGATCGGATTGGCGTTGCAAGATGCCAAGCAAGCGTCGGTCGATGTCGTCAAGTTTCTCCATGAATGGCAATATTACGTGCATTCTTCCCAAAGTCACGCCAATAATCTGGAATTTTTGGGAGCAAATCACATCCGGCAGATGGCAAACTGGGCACATCAGCATAATACGGAGTTTGCTTCACATGATTGATCGCGTCTTCTTGGAACATCCCCGCAAGGTTGAAGAAAGTTACGTGGAACATGCCGCCTTTGCGGGGCGGTTCGCGTGGCGGTTGTTGCTTGCGGCAGGGGCCGCTGGTGTGCACGCTGTGATCCCTTGTCTGTTTGAAAAGACCGCGAGCAAGATTGTGGGAGAGCTTTACGCGAAGACCCATAATCGCGGTCGTTAGGCGTGTGTCGTTGGGCGGCTTAGGCGGGCCACCGGTTTTTCTGGTCGAGGTGGTGAGCAAGCCCGCCCAATCATTGATCGCCCAAAGCCAGCAGGCGGGCCTTTTTCGCGATGGCTATTCGGCGTGATCGGACCCGAACTTGCCGGCGATCTGCGCACAGGGGAGATCGGAATTGTTTCTGGCCCATGTGCGGGTGTCGACTGGGGCGGCTACTGGCCGCAACAAACGCCACCCCTTCGCCGTGGGGCGGTGGAATTTCAGCCACAATGGGCAAGCGGGCGGGTTCGACGGGTGTCGAAGGCAGGCCGACATGATGGTTCCTGATGCTCTTTATCTGCAGCGCAGGGGCACCACGGAGAGCGAGGCGTTGTCCCGGGGGCATGGAACCACGCCGCATATGCCCGCATCGGCTGCTTTTAGTGTCTGGTGAAGGCCCTTATGCGCTGCGCTATTCCTCGGACGACTGTTTCGGAACCGCTGGAGCGGAACGAGCCGGAGTGGAGGGCGCTGGCACCCGGTTTGATTGCCTGTTTCGCGGCCTGCGATGTGACGATCACCGATTTCGCGCCAAAGGCCGCAGCAGCACATGCGGCATGAGAAAGCCCCGCCGTGAAGCGGGGCTTGTCTACCAGTCCTTCGTCACTGACGATCAGCCTGCCAGCGCGTTGTTCAGGTTCTCATTCACCTTTTCGAGGAAGCCCATGGTAGTCAGCCATTTCTGATTGGGCCCGACCAGCAATGCCAAATCCTTGGTCATGAACCCGCTTTCAACGGTGTCCACCACGACGGTTTCCAGTGTGGTGGCGAAAGTCATCAGCGCCGTGTTCGCATCGAGTTTGGCGCGATGCTTGAGCCCGCCGGTCCATGCGTAGATGGATGCGATGGAGTTGGTCGAGGTTTCTTCGCCCTTCTGGTGCTGGCGATAGTGGCGGGTCACGGTTCCGTGGGCCGCCTCGGCCTCCACGATCTTGCCATCGGGCGTCATCAGTTGTGAGGTCATCAGGCCAAGTGAGCCAAACCCTTGGGCCACGGTGTCGGATTGCACGTCGCCGTCATAGTTCTTGCAGGCCCAGACATAGCCGCCGTTCCACTTCATGGCGCAGGCGACCATATCGTCGATCAGGCGGTGTTCGTAGGTGATGCCCTTGGCCTTGAACTTGTCGGCAAACTCCTCCTCGAACACCTTCTGGAAGATGATCATGAACTGACCGTCATACTGCTTGAGGATGGTGTTCTTGGTCGACAGATACACCGGCCAGCCAAGGTTGAGGCCATAGTTCAACGACGCGCGCGCGAAATCGCGGATCGAGTCATCGAGGTTATACATCCCCATGTAGACACCCGAGGACGGCGCCTTGAAAACTTCGCGTTCATCCACCGTGCCATCGTCACCGACAAATTTCATCGTCAGTGTGCCGGGGCCGGGGAATTTCATGTCTGTTGCGCGGTATTGGTCGCCAAAGGCGTGACGCCCGATCACGATTGGCTTGGTCCAGCCCGGAACAAGACGCGGCACGTTGCTACAGATGATCGGCTGGCGGAACACGACGCCACCCAGAATGTTGCGGATCGTGCCATTGGGGCTGCGCCACATCTGTTTGAGGCCAAATTCCTCCACCCGCGCTTCGTCGGGGGTGATGGTGGCGCATTTGACCGCGACGCCAACCTCTTTCGTCTTCTCGGCTGAATCGATCGTGATCTGGTCGTTGGTACGATCGCGTTCTTCGATGCCCAGATCGTAATAAAGCAGATCGATGTCGAGGTAGGGCAGGATAAGCTTTTCCTTGATGAAGGCCCAGATGATGCGCGTCATCTCGTCCCCATCCATCTCGACGATCGGGTTGTCTACTTTGATCTTGGTCATGGGTCTGTCTCCTTGAGGGCGCGGCGACAGGGCGGGGCAAGAACCCCGCCCGATACCCGGTCAGCCGATGATGGCGTTAAGTGTAGCTGAAGGCCGCATGATGGCGTCGGTCTTGGCCGCATCGGGGTGGTAATACCCACCCTGATCGACTGGCTTGCCCCGACCCGCGTGCAATTCGGCCAGAATGGTGGCTTCCTTCTCGGCGAGAGCTTTGGCTACGGGGTCAAAATGCGCCGCCAGTTCGGTGTCGCCACGTTGTGTGGCCAATGCCTCGGCCCAATAGCGCGCGAACCAGTAATGGCTGTCGCGGTTGTCGGGCTGACCTACCTTCCGGCCGGGGCTCCGGTCATGGTCGAGCACGCCCTGCGTCGCCGTTTCCACCGCCTCGCCCAGCACCCGTGCCTTGGCGTTGTCGCGCGCATCGGCGAGGAACTTGAAGCTTTCGCCAAGCGCACAGAACTCGCCCAAGCTGTCCCACCGCAGGTGGTTCTCGGCCTGCAACTGCTGCACGTGCTTGGGCGCGGAGCCGCCTGCGCCGGTTTCGA
This sequence comes from Paracoccaceae bacterium, assembly GCA_017854585.1. Classification (GTDB taxonomy): domain Bacteria; phylum Pseudomonadota; class Alphaproteobacteria; order Rhodobacterales; family Rhodobacteraceae; genus JAFMHK01. The sequence goes on along the minus strand of JAFMHK010000030.1, from coordinate 14,071 downwards.
ACAACCCGCCGCCCTGCATCAGCTTGACGATGGACAGCATCTTGGCCGAGGTCGCCAGTTCGAGGATCGGGAACAGGTCGGTCAGGTAATCGCGCAGCACATTGCCGGTGATCGCGATCGAGGTCTTGCCCGCACGGATCGTCTCGAATGTGGCGCGGGTCGCTTGGCGGGGGGCCATGATCTTGAACTTGTCGGCAACGCCCTTGGCCTTCAGGATGGGGCGAACATACTTGATCAGCTCCGCGTCATGGGCGCGGGTCTCGTCCAGCCAGAATATCGCCTCGCAGCCCTCGGCACGCTGGCGGTCGATGGCCAACTGCACCCAGTCTTCGATCGGTGCGCGGCGTGCGCTGGCCGCGCGCCAGATGTCGCCCGCTTCGACCGTGTGCTGATGCAGCACGGTGCCGTCGTCCAACACCATCTTCACCACGCCATCGGCGGGGATCTCGAAGGTTGTGGGGTGAGAGCCGTATTCCTCGGCCTTCTGCGCCATCAGGCCGATGTTTTGCACCGTACCTGCTGTGGCGGGGTCCAACTTACCCGTTTCCTTGAAATACTTGATCGTCTCGTCATAAACCGGGGCATAGCTATCGTCGGGGATGATGCAATTGGCGTCATGTTCCTTGCCATCGGGGCCCCAGCCCTTGCCGCCCGCCCGGATCAGCGCGGGCATGGAGGCATCGACGATCACATCCGATGATACGTGCAGGTTGGTGATCCCGCGGTCGCTGTCCACCATGTAAAGCGGTGGGCGCGTGGCCATGACCTTGTCGATCGCGGCCACGATTTCAGGTGCGTCCTTTACCCGAGCGAGCAGGTCGCCAAGGCCGGAATTCGGGTTCACGCCAAGCGCGGCCAATTCCTCGCCGTGCGCCTCGAACACGGGTGCAAGAAATGCCTTGACCGCATGGCCGAACAAGATCGGGTCCGAGACCTTCATCATCGTCGCCTTGAGGTGCAACGAGAACAGCGTCCCCTCGGCCTTGGTCTTATCGATCTCTTCGTGAAGGAAGGCGTCAAGCGCGCGCGCCGACATGTAGGTGGCATCAACCACTGTGCCGGCGGGATAACTGACCGCATCCTTGAGCACGGTTTCGGTCCCATCGGGGGCGACATGGATGATTGTCGCGGTCGCGGCATCCGTCAGGGTCGCCGAGGTTTCGTTCGAACGGAAATCGCCACCCGACATGGAGGCCACGCGTGTCTTGCTGTCTTTCGACCAGTCACCCATCCGGTGCGGGTTGGCTTGCGCGAACGCCTTGACCGCCCTGGCCGCGCGCCGGTCGGAGTTCCCTTCGCGCAACACCGGGTTCACGGCCGATCCTTTCAGCGCGTCATAGCGCGCGCGGACCTCGTGTTCGGCGTCGGAGGCGGGCGTTTCGGGATAATCTGGGATGGCATAACCCTGTCCCTGCAATTCCTTGACTGCCGCCACCAGCTGTTGGACCGAGGCCGAGATGTTGGGCAGCTTGACCACGTTCGCCTCTGGCGTCTTCACCAGTTGACCAAGCTCGGCCAGATCGTCGCTGATGCGCTGGCTTTCGGTCAGATGCTCTGGGAAGGCCGCAAGGATGCGCCCGGCAAGCGAGATATCCTTGGTGCCGACGGAAATGCCCGCCGCACTCGCAAAGCTGCGGATGATCGGCAAGAGCGAGGCACTGGCCAATTCCGGGGCCTCGTCGACCTTGGTGTAAACAATATCGGGGGTGTGGGTGTTGGCCATCGGTAAGCTCTTTCCATTCCGGCAGAAGACGTGAGCTGTCTGTAGCGGAAAGGAGGCGGCCGGGGAAGTGGGTATGCCATTGTATACTGGCGGCGTGGTGTCGCGGACAGCGCATGCCCGCCTGTCGCGAACTCAGGTCGGTCGCTGTGCCTTGAGCGCCGCCTCGGCCCGGCTCAACCTGTCTTCGATGAAGCGGCGTGCACGGGCTTCGGCCAGCCGGACACGGGCCGCCGTACGAAACGCTTCCTCGGTTGAGGGCGAGGAGGCGCCAAGCACTTGCGCCACCTCGTTCACAAGTCCTTCGTCATCCAGCGCCTCGGCCACAGCGATGACTTCCAGCGCAAGCTTGTCTGCGATCTCGGGGATCGAACTCATGTGGGTCTACCGTGACGTTTCTGTCAGGCGGCGGCGCACATAGGTCTGCACGCTGTCGATCATCGGGTCCATGTGTGGATCTTCAAAGAAATGTCCAGCACCTTCAACCTCTTGATGGGTGATGGTGATACCTTTTTGTTCGTGCAGCTTGTCGACCAGGATCCGGGTGTCTTGCGGTTTGGCAACACGGTCGGCCGCGCCGTTGATCACAAGCCCCGACGCCGGGCAGGGCGCGAGGAAGCTGAAGTCATACATATTGGCAGGCGGCGATACGCTGATGAAACCGGTAATCTCGGGCCGACGCATCAAAAGCTGCATGCCGATCCACGCCCCAAAGCTGAATCCCGCCACCCAGCAATGCTTGGAGTTAGGGTTCATGGATTGCAAGTAATCGAGTGCGCTTGCGGCATCCGACAGCTCGCCGATGCCTTGGTCGTATTCGCCCTGGCTTCGCCCGACACCACGAAAGTTGAACCGCAGAACGGTAAAGCCCATGTTATGGAACGCGTAATGCAGATTATAGACGACGCGATTGTTCATCGTCCCGCCGAACTGCGGGTGCGGGTGCAGGACAATGGCAATCGGCGCATCCTTGGCCTTTTGCGGATGGTAGCGGCCTTCAAGCCGGCCTTCGGGTCCGGGGAAAATGACCTCGGGCATGCTGTCTCCTTTGACGGGGCGGGGCGGTGCTTGACGCAGCACGCCCGGCTACCTAGAACAATTCTAAATTAAGGGCCTGGACGATCCGGGCGCCTTGACAATCCCTATCGGGGCTGGATGGCAGTTAAGCGTCCGCGTGGCAAAGGTCAATCTTTGCGGCGCTAGTGCGCGATGAACGGTGGCGACAATGAAACTGAGCACCAAGGGTCGATATGCAATGGTTGCCCTGACCGATCTTGCCATGCAGTCAAACGGGCGGTTGAGCCCGCTGTCGGATGTGTCGCGACGGCAGGATATCTCGCTGCCCTATCTGGAGCAGCTTTTCGTCAAGCTGCGGCGGGCGGGGTTGGTTGAATCGGTCCGCGGGCCGGGCGGGGGTTATCGGCTGGCGCGCCCTGCCTCTGACATCCGTGTGGTCGAGATATTTGCGGCAGTGGATGAAACGGTCAGCGCGCTTCACACCGGGGCGGGGGCCAGTGGTGCCGTATCCGGAAGCAAGGCCCAAAGCATGACCAACCGATTGTGGGAAGGACTAAGCGCACATGTCTACGTGTTCTTGCACCAGACGCGTCTGTCTGACGTGGTCGGCAATGACCTGATCCCGTGCCCGGCGGTGCCCTATCTTTTTGAAGTTGTCGACGAAGCTTGAGCTAACCAGAACTCTGGTGGCCTTGTTTGAGGAATAATGATGGATCGGGTCTATCTTGATCATAACGCGACCATGCCGCTGCGCACAGAAGCGCGCGATGCGATGGTTGCGGCGATGGATGTGATCGGCAACCCGTCGTCCGTGCATGCAGAAGGGCGGGCGGCCAAGGGGTTGATCGAACGCGCCCGTGCGCAGGTTGCGGAAGCCATGGGCGCGCAGGGCGCCGATGTGGTCTTCGTTTCTGGGGCCACCGAAGCGGCCGCGCTGGCGCTGTCAGGGCGGCAGTTGCGCGGTGCTGCGGTGGAACATGACGCTGTCGCGACATGGATTGACGGGACGCTTCCGGTAACCGCCGACGGGTTGGTTCGTGTGGATGATCCCGCAGGATCGGTCCTGCAGTTGGCCAATTCCGAGACCGGCATCGTGCAAGATCTGCCCGAAGGGTTGGCGCTGTCGGACATGACGCAAGCCTTTGGGAAGGTGCCCGTGGCTTTCGACTGGTCGGGTGTTCAGATGGCACTGATTTCGGCGCACAAGATCGGCGGGCCAAAGGGAATCGGGGCGCTGGTCTTGCGGCGCGGGTTGGACCTGACGGCGCAGATCCGAGGCGGTGGACAAGAAATGGGGCGCAGATCGGGCACTGAGAATATTATCGGTATTGCCGGATTTGGTGCCGCTGCCGCTGCTGTCACACAAGATTTAGAAAATCATGTGTGGTCTGGGGTTGAGAAACTTAGAAATATTCTAGAAAAGGCTCTGGAACACCGCACAAAAGGGACTATTTTTGTCGGGAAAGGTAGGAACCGCCTGCCGAACACGACATGCATCGTCACACCGGGGTGGAAAGGTGAGACGCAAGTGATGCAGATGGACCTTGCCGGGTTCGCGGTTTCGGCGGGATCGGCTTGTTCCAGTGGCAAGGTCAAGGCCAGCGCCGTCTTGCTGGCCATGGGTTTTGACGCGGCGGATGCGGCCAGTGCGATCCGGGTGTCACTGGGTCCGCAAACCACCGAGGCGCAGGTGATGGCCTTTGCCGATGCGTGGGTCGCCGCCTGGGAAAGACATCGCGCCCGCGCGGCGTAGACGAGAGACAATGACGGCGGCACATGTCGCAAAAGTATGATCAGACCGGGCGTATTCGTACCCGGCCAAAGCCGGAGGGCAGCATGACCGCACTCGACACAGACGTTCGTGAAGGCGTTGACCGCGAAACCGTGGAAACCGTTCAGGCCATGGGCGGCAAATACAAGTATGGCTGGAATACCGATATCGAGATGGATTACGCGCCCAAGGGCGTGAACGAGGATATCGTCCGCCTGATCAGTGCCAAGAACAACGAGCCGGAATGGATGTTGGATTGGCGTCTGCAGGCGTTCAAACGCTGGAAGCAAATGGAAGAACCGGAATGGGCAATGCTGCATTATCCGGCCATCGATTATCAGGACCAATATTACTATGCCCGCCCCAAAAGCATGGCGGACAAGCCCAAGTCGCTGGATGAGGTAGATCCCAAGCTTCTGGAAACGTACAAGAAACTTGGTATTCCGCTGAAGGAGCAGATGATTCTTGCGGGTGTCGAGGGCGCCGAGGAGATGGGCAACGAGCCGCGCAAGGTCGCGGTCGATGCGGTGTTCGACAGCGTATCGGTCGGAACAACGTTTCAGGCCGAGTTGAAGAAGGCCGGCGTGATCTTCTGCTCGATCTCGGAGGCAATCCAAGACCACCCCGAACTGGTGAAGAAATACCTCGGTTCGGTCGTGCCCATTACGGATAACTACTTTGCTACCCTGAACAGCGCTGTGTTCTCGGATGGCTCATTCGTCTACATTCCGCCGGGTGTGAAATGCCCGATGGAGTTGAGCACCTATTTCCGCATCAATGCCGAGAACACCGGCCAATTCGAGCGGACGCTGATCATCGCCGATGAAGGTGCTTATGTCAGCTATCTGGAAGGGTGCACCGCACCGATGCGCGACACCCATCAGTTGCATGCAGCCGTGGTCGAACTGGTGTTGCTGGACGATTCCGAGATCAAGTATTCGACCGTTCAGAACTGGTATCCGGGCGATGAGAACGGCAAGGGCGGGATCTATAACTTCGTCACGAAACGCGCCGATTGCCGGGGCGATCGGTCCAAGGTGATGTGGACCCAGGTGGAAACCGGGTCGGCGATCACGTGGAAGTATCCGTCATGCATTCTGCGCGGCGACGACAGTCAGGGCGAATTCTACTCGATCGCCATCACCAACAACATGCAGCAGGCCGATACCGGCACCAAGATGATCCATCTGGGCAAGCGCACCAAGTCCCGGATCGTGTCCAAGGGCATTTCAGCAGGTCGTGCGCAGAACACCTATCGCGGTCTGGTCTCGATTCATCCCAAGGCCAAGGACAGCCGGAATTACACGCAGTGCGACAGCCTTCTGATTGGCGACAAGTGTGGCGCCCACACGGTGCCGTATATCGAGGTCAAGAATAACTCCTCCCGCGTGGAGCACGAGGCGACGACGTCCAAGGTGGATGACGACCAGATGTTCTATTGCCGGCAGCGCGGGATCGGCGAAGAAGAAGCCGTGGCGTTGATCGTCAACGGGTTCGCGCGCGAAGTGTTGCAGGCGCTGCCGATGGAGTTCGCCATGGAGGCGCAACAGTTGGTGGCAATCAGTCTGGAAGGCTCGGTCGGGTAGGACGGCGCGAAGGGCGTATGGCAAGTGAGCAGGACGAGTAAAATGGTAAGCGCATCCCCCATAACCCCGCTGGTCGCAGGCTGGATCGCTGATCCAGCCTCGGCACGGGTGCCGGACGATATCCACCTTGCGCGGTTTGCGATCGACGGCGTGGACGTGACCTTTGCAATCCGCCACCAGAAGGACCGGGTGCAGCGAAAAATGAGCAAGGGTCGGTTCTACGAGGCCGAAGAGCTTGAGTTGATCGCGCGTTTTTTCCCGAAGGGCGGCGTATTTCTGGACCTCGGGGCGAACGTCGGCAACCACTCGATCTATGTAATGACCTATCTCGATGCCAAGCGGGCCATCACCGTGGAGCCGAACCCGGCGGCTTACGAGCTTTTGGTCGTCAACATGATCCAGAACGGGCTGATCGACCGGGTCGATCTGTCTTATCTTGGCTTCGGGGTATCGGCCGAGGCGGCCGGTGGCATGGGGCTTTTCACCGTGGAGGGAAATTTGGGCGCCACCAGCATGGTGGCGGACGGAGGCGAGATCTCGGTTTTGCCCGCTGATGATGTCGTCGGCGATGGCCACGTCGATTTCGTGAAGATCGATGTGGAGGGGATGGAGATGGATGTGCTGGCTGGGCTGGAACAGACAGTCAGGCGCTGCCGAATGCCGATTTTCTTGGAAATCACCAACTCCCATCGCGATGAGCTGGATGCGTGGATGACTGAGCATGGATATCAGGTTGGTGCGGAAGGGCGGCAGTTCCGTCACAACGGCAACCTTCTTCTGGTGGCGAAATGATCGGCACGACGCATTTCTTGCTTCGGGTCCGTGGCCGGGGGCGCGCTTAGCATGGCTGACCACACCAACCCAGACCGAACGCGGCACCTGATTCAGATGCTCGCGCCCGAACGCAAGACGCGGATCGTCGATATTGGTGCAAACCCGATCAACGACAACCCTTACGCGGGCTTGTTGGCGGTGGGTGGGTGCGAGGTGTGGGGCTTTGAGCCACAGGCGGAAGCCTTTGCAGAGCTGATCGCGCGCGACGCAACGGATGAGCATTATTTCAATGCGGCCGTTGGGGCAGGCGGATCGGCGGAATTGAAAATTTGTGCGTCGTCCGGGGCAACGTCTTTGTTGACCCCAAATCCTGAGGCGCTGGATTTCATCGAAGGTTGGCACAAGTATTTCGAGGTTGTCGAAACAAGGGCGATAGAAACGCGTACATTGGATTCATTTGAAGACATCCCGCCCTTCGATCTGCTGAAAATCGATATTCAGGGGGCCGAGGTCGACGTGTTCCAATCCGGCAAAACCAAATTGCAGGATGCGATTGCCGTGGTAACCGAAGTCGCCGCTATCCCGCTTTATCGCGACCAACCCTTGATGGGGCACCAGATGGTCGCCTTGGGTGACCTAGGGTTTTTCTTGCACAAGTTCCTGTTTTTCAAGGACGTTCCATTGCGCTCGGACCATCTGGAAGGGCTTCGGCAACGTCGGATGCGGACGCAGTTGGTCGATGGTGACGCGGTCTTTATCCGGGATTTGCTGAACATCCGTCATTATGAGACCGAGCGATTGAAGCACTTGGCGATCTTGGCTGATACTGTGTTTGAGAGCTTCGATATGGTGCTTTATTGTCTGCGCTTCCTGGCGGAACGCGGCGCGATAAAGGCCCATGAGGCCGACCGATATATCGCGTTTCTTCCGTTCCATCGTGACGCACCCAACGCAATCCCAGCCTGAACGAACGAATGGAGAGGACCGCATGATCGTCACCACCACCCACAGCGTCGAGGGGCGCCCGATCGCCGAATACAAAGGCATCGTCGTTGGCGAAGCCATTTTGGGCGCCAATGTGTTCCGTGACCTGTTCGCGGGCATTACCGACATCATCGGCGGCCGATCAGGTGCTTATGAGCAGGAACTGGGCAAGGCCCGCAAAACGGCACTGAGCGAGATGGAAGATCACGCACGTGATCTGGGCGCGACTGCGGTTGTTGGTGTCGATCTGGACTACGAAGTGATCAACAACATGCTGATGGTGTCCGCATCGGGCACGGCCGTGGTGCTGGAGTAAAGCGGGATGGACCAAGATACCATCGACAGGGGCATCAATCTGGACAGTGCGCGGGCAGCTCTTGCTGGGCAGGGCACGGTTCAGTTCCGCGGTCTTGACGTCACCGTTTGCGAGATTGACGGACAGCGCGTGATGTTCGCGACCGATTTTGCCCGCGATCCGATCCAGCGTGCCAACCGTAATGGCACCTTCTATGAACAGGAAGAACTGGAAATCCTGCGCGCCCATGTGCCGAAATCGGCGGTGTTTGTTGATATCGGTGCCAATGTTGGCAACCACTGCCTGTTTGCGGGCTTGGTGCTGAAGGCTCGCAAGATCATTCCGTTCGAACCTAACCCGCTCGCCTATCGTTTGCTGATGATGAACATCTTGCTGAACGGGTTGCAGAAGAAAACGACGTTCGATCAACTCGGTTTCGGTTTGTCCGATGTCGAAGCCGCCGGGTTCGGGATGGAAGAACGGCACAAGAACCTTGGTGCCGCCAAGATGTTGGCCGGGCAAGGAGATATTGCAGTGTCGACAGGGGATTTGCGGCTTGCAAGGGTAAAGCCCAACTTCATCAAGATCGACGTCGAAGGAATGGAAATGGGCGTCCTGCGTGGTTTGGAAAAAACGATCAAGCACGCAAAGCCCAAAATGTTCATCGAGGTTGACCGAGAAAATTACGATGCGTTCGACGGCTGGCTGGAGGCGGCAGATTACACCGTGCTCGACACGTTCCAGCGCTATGCCACAAACAAGAATTTCCTGATCGCGCCCAAAGGCGCGCAAGGCTGAGGAGAGATAAAGATGCTAGAGATCAAGAACCTGCACGTGAAGCTTGAAGACGAGGACAAGCAGATCCTCAAAGGCGTTGACCTGACGGTCGGTGCTGGACAGGTCCACGCGATCATGGGGCCGAACGGGTCTGGCAAATCCACCTTGTCGTATGTCCTGGCGGGCCGCGGCGGGTATGAGGTGACTGCGGGATCCGCGACGTTGGAGGGTGCCGACATTCTGGCGATGGAGGCCGAGGAGCGTGCCGCAGCGGGTTTGTTTCTTGCGTTCCAATACCCTGTCGAAATTCCCGGCGTGGGCAACATGACCTTCTTGCGGACCGCATTGAACGGGCAGCGCAAGGCGCGTGGGGAAGACGAAATCAGCGCTGGTGATTTCCTCAAGCTTATCCGGGCCAAGGCCAAGACGTTGCAGATTGATGCCGAAATGCTGAAACGGCCCGTCAACGTGGGTTTTTCGGGCGGTGAGAAGAAGCGGAACGAAATTCTGCAGATGGCGATGTTGGAACCCAAGATGTGCATCTTGGATGAAACGGATTCAGGGTTGGATGTGGACGCCATGAAACTGGTGTCCGAAGGGGTGAACGCGCTTCGCGATGAGGGGCGGGCGTTTCTTGTGATCACCCACTATCAGCGCTTGCTGGATCACATCAAACCCGATGTGGTTCACATCATGGCCGATGGGCGCATCGTCAAGACGGGCGGTCCCGAGTTGGCTCTTGAGGTGGAAAACAACGGCTATGCCGATATTCTGGCGGAGGTCGTCTGATGGCCGTGCCGCACGCCAAACTTGACCTGACCGAAGCGCGGCTTTCGGGAATGGCACGGCCGCAGGGTGCGGCATGGGCGAACGAGGCGCGACTTCTGGCAGAGGCGCGCGTGCGTTCGGCAGGCCTGCCGACGCGCCGCGACGAGTATTGGAAGTTTACCGACCCCGCCAGCCTCACCCAGGTCGACGCCCCGCGCGCGGCCACGTTTGACGCGCTGGACGAGGCGCCGTTGTTCGACGGGATCGATCGGTTGAAGGTCGTGTTCGTCGATGGCGTCTTTGATGCGGATGCCAGCGATGATTTGACGATGGAGGGTGTGGAGATCGAACGCCTTTCCGCCGCGTTGTCCAAGGATATACATTGGGCGCGGGATATTTACGGCGTTCTTGAAACCCGTGGGCAGGATCCGGTCAAGCGCCCCCTCGCTGCGATGAACACGGCATTTGCGACCGATGGACTTGCCATTCGTGCCACCGGAAAGGTGACCCGCCCGATCAGTCTGATCTACCTCCACGGGTCCGAAAGCTCGGATGCGATCCTTCATCATGTGGTGAAGGTCGAGGAAGGCGCCGAACTGACGGTTCTTGAGAATGGCCCGGCTGCTGCGCGGTTCAACAAATGCATGGAAATCGCGGTTGCCGATGGTGGTGCGTTTCACCATGTCCGTGCGCAGGGGCGTGATCATGAACGCCGCGCCATTACGCATATGTTTAGCCAGATCGGGGCCGGTGCGACCTACAAGTCGTTCACACTGACCGCGAACGGAACGCTGACCCGGAATGAAAATATCATGGAGATCATCGGTGACAATGCAGTTGCCCATGTGGCTGGTGCCGCGATGGGCGACGCCAAGCACAATGCGTTTCACCACGATGATACCGTGTTCATCACGCATGATGCGCTGGCTTGCGAAAGCCGTCAGGTTTTCAAGAAGGTCTTGCGCAATGGCGCGCGGGGTGTGTTCCAAGGCAAGATCCTGGTCAAAGCTGGTGCCCAGAAAACCGATGGCTATCAGATCAGTCAGGCGCTGTTGCTGGATGACGACGCCAGTTTTCAGGCCAAGCCGGAGCTGGAGATCTATGCCGACGACGTGATCTGTTCGCACGGCTCAACGACCGGCGCCATCGATGATGAGGCATTGTTCTACCTGCGCTCACGCGGGGTGCCAGAAGGCCCGGCAACCGATCTGCTGGTGCTGGCCTTTCTGGCAGAGGCCATCGACGAGATCGAAGATGAACGCCTGCGGGCCGACATTCTTGGTCGGCTTGAAAGCTGGCTGGTTCGCCGTCGGAACGGATAGAGCGCTCGATGTCGGTGACCCGTGATATCGTGGCGACATGGCGCCGTCCCCGGCAGGTGATGCGCCGTCTGCTGGCCATGGGCCAGCGGGAGGATCGTGCGCTGATGTATCTGATGCTGGCTTGCGGTCTGATCTTTGTGGCGCAATGGCCACGTATCAGCCGCGAGGCCACATTGGACGCTGGCGGCGCGCCTTTGGACGCACGTCTGTCGATTACGTTCTTTGCCATGCTGATGGTTTGGCCGATCTTGCTTTACGGTCTCGGCGCGCTCAGTCATTTGATGGCGCGTGTATTCGGCGGAAAAGGCACGTGGTACACGGCGCGGCTGGCACTGTTCTGGTCCTTGCTGGCATCATGCCCGGCGTGGTTGTTCTATGGTCTGGTTCAGGGCTTTGTCGATCCGGGGCCGACGCACAGCATCGTCGGGGCAGGGGTCCTTGCCGTGTTTCTGGGTTTCTGGGCCGTGACCTTGCACGAGGCAGAACGCGCACCCCCAGCCGAAAGCTTGCCCGCATGACCGATCAGATCACCCTTTCATCCTTGTTGCGGCTGGCCCGTGAGACCTTGTTCAACCCGCGCGAAGGGGCGGTGGCGGTGCTCAACTTCGCGCCGCCGCGTGAAGCGCTGTGGCTGATGCTTGCACTGGTGATCGTCATCTCGACCCTGCTGGGCGAAGTCGTTGCGCTTGTGGTTGGGATTTCAGCGGACGCCCCGGCGAGCGGCCCAATGATGACCACCTCGCCGACGATTCTGGGCCTGCTGCAGGGCGGGTTCCTGTTCGTGATGATCCATGCGATCCATCGGATCGGTCGCGCGTTCGGCGGCAGGGGTCAATTCGAAGAGGCGATGCTGCTGGTCATCTGGTTGCAGTTCATGTTCATCCTCATCCAATTGGTGCAGGTCGCCGCATTGGTTGTGCTGCCGGGCCTTGCCGCGATAATCACTATTGCGGCGCTTGGGCTGTTCTTCTGGCTGTTGACGAACTTCATTGCCGTGCTGCACGGCTTTACCTCGCTGGGTATGGTGTTCGCGATGACCCTTGTGTCTCTGGTTGGCATCATCTTTGCCATGAGCCTTGTTCTTGCCCTGCTTGGGCTGGGCCTTCCGGGGACTATCTGAGTCTTGGGCGGTCGACACGATAGCGCCAAGCGGGTGTTTGGCACCGGATCGCACCGGGGCGATGTTCTGTGCACCGCAGGGTTTGGGCCGATCGCAATGGCACGCCCTGCGCCGTTTTTTTTCCTCAGACCAGAGCTTGGAGGCTCTGTCGTGGCAGGAGGCCGAGATGACATATGACGTAAACCAGATCCGAGCGGATTTTCCGATCCTTTTCCGCGAGGTCAATGGCAAGCCATTGGTCTACCTCGATAATGGCGCTTCGGCACAGAAGCCGCAGGTCGTTATTGATGCGATAACGCGCGCCTATTCACACGAATATTCCAACGTTCATCGGGGTTTGCATTACCTGAGCAACCTTGCGACCGAGAAGTATGAGGGTGTTCGTGGCATAATTGCGCGTTTTCTCGGGGTTGCCGATGAGGAAGAGGTGGTTTTCACCTCGGGCACAACCGAAGCCATCAATCTGGTCGCCTATGGCTGGGCCATGCCGCGGATGCAGGCGGGCGACGAGATTATACTGAGCATCGCGGAACACCACGCCAACATCGTGCCATGGCATTTCTTGCGAGAACGGCAGGGTGTCAAACTTGTCTGGGTTGATGTCGATGCGAACGGTGATCTTGAGCCTCAAGCCGTGTTGGATGCAATTACGCCACGTACCAAGCTGATCGCGCTGAGCCACATGTCGAACGTGTTGGGCACGGTTTTCGATGTGAAGCCGGTGATCGACGGCGCCCACGCGCAGGGCGTTCCGGTCTTGTTGGACGGATCGCAAGCCGCGGTTCATTTGCCGGTAAACGTGGACGCGCTTGGCGCTGATTTCTACGCGGTCACGGGTCACAAGCTGTATGGCCCAAGCGGGTCTGGCGCCATCGTGATCAAACGGGCTCGGATGGACGAGATGCGGCCATTCATGGGTGGGGGCGATATGATCCGGGAAGTGCACCGTGATACGGTCACATGGAACGATCCGCCGATGAAATTCGAAGCTGGGACACCCGGCATCGTTCAGCAAATCGGTCTGGGCGTTGCGCTTGAATATATGATGGGCATCGGAATGGAGGCAATCGCCGCCCACGAAATGCATTTGCGCGACTATGCCCGGTCCCGGTTGGGTGGGCTGAACTGGCTGACCGTGCAGGGCAATTCAGCAAACAAGGGTGCGATCTTTTCATTCACGCTGGATGGGGCCGCGCATCCCCATGACATTTCCACCGTGCTCGACAAGAAGGGCGTGGCGGTCCGCGCCGGTCAACATTGTGCGCAGCCCCTGATGGAGCATATGGGGGTCACCGCCACCTGTCGCGCCAGCTTCGGGATGTATAACACCCCGGCCGAGGTCGATGCATTGGTTGATGCGCTGGAACTATGTCACGATCTGTTTGCCTAGGCACGGCTGGGGCAGACTGACTGGCCTAAGCGCCCGATTTGCGATTGCGGCGCGATTTCCGGGCCGCTATACCCCGCCCCACGGCATCCGTAGCTCAGCTGGATAGAGCGCTGCCCTCCGAAGGCAGAGGTCACAGGTTCGAATCCTGTCGGGTGCACCATTTAAAACCTTTTAAGACAGCGGTTTAATCCAGCTTTGGTGTGCGCTTGGAACCCGTCGAAAAGCGGCGTGTCACGCTCTGGTCATACCAACAGGCGTTTTGATTTGGTCACGCTTTGGAATCGGAGCGGCAGGTCGCAAGCGCGGGTCCGTATCAAGGGGCACACACCACGCCCCCAAGGCGACCTTGTTGCCCATGACTGGCATTACGGCTTGGCTCTGGGCACGGCCTTCCGGCGCGTCGTCACGAATAGATCACGTTATCCCCGCCCCGTTGAATGCCGGGTCGGCCGTAGTGGGATTTTGATGAAGCGGCATGCGGTCTCTGGGGTTCACATGACCGCCCTGCGCGTGGTGGGCAGGGACCAAGGCGGATCGGTTGGGTCCG
>JAFMHK010000003.1 GCA_017854585.1 Paracoccaceae bacterium | reverse complement strand
TGTTGCTGATCGCGAAGGCGGCCTTGGGGCGCGGGTAAATCGGACGTGTCCCTTCACCTGACCGGATCGTCCGGTTAGGCTGGTCAAGAACGCACCCAAGGCGGAGAACACGTCCATGTCCATTTTTTCCAAGCTCTTCGGCGGTGGCGGCGGTGGATCAAAGCTGCAGGCCGAGCCGGAATTGCACAAGGAATACCGCATCTACCCCGAGCCGAAATCGGAGAGCGGCGGCTACCGTATCGGGGCCCGGATCGAGAAGGATATCGACGGCGAGGTGAAGGTTCACCACATGATCCGCGCCGACAAATGCCAAAGCCCAGAAGAGGCCGAGACGATGTCTCTTCTCAAGGCCAAGGTGCTGATCGATCAGCAAGGCGACGATATTTTTCGCTGATTGTTCTTTGTGGCTGAAGGCCGCCTTAGCCCTCTACCCCTTCAACCACTCCAGCATCTCTTCCGCAGCGGCATCCGGGCTGACCTCACCCTTGGCGACCGCCGCCGCCCTCTCGGCCATTGCCGCGCGCACATCCGCATCCCCGCGCAACCGGGCCAGCAATCCCTCGCGGACCTCCTGCGCGAACCAATGTGCCGCCTGCCCGGCGCGGGCCTTGTCCCACCAACCGTGATCCTTGCGCCACTTCGCCAGCGTCTGCATCTCGTCCCATGCGCGGTCCAGACCCTCGCCGGTGTAGGCCGACACCGGCAGCGCCTTGGGAAACCCGTCTGGGTCTTGCGGCCGCTTGCGCAACAGGCGCAAGGCACCCGCGTAATCCGCGCAGGTCCGCGTGGCGGCTGATTTCAGCTCTCCATCGGCCTTGTTGACCAAGATGATATCCGCCATCTCCATGATGCCACGCTTGACGCCCTGCAACTCGTCGCCCCCCGCAGGGGCCAACAACAACACGAACAGGTCACACATTTCGGCAACCATGGTTTCCGACTGTCCAACGCCCACCGTTTCAATCAGCACCACGTCGAACCCCGCAGCCTCGCACAGGGCCACGGCCTCGCGCGTGCGGCGCGACACGCCGCCCAGATGGCTCAATGATGGGGATGGCCGGATGAACGCCGCGGGCGCACGGCTCAACTGCTCCATCCGCGTCTTGTCACCCAAGATCGAGCCACCCGACCGCGTAGAACTTGGGTCCACCGCAAGCACCGCAACCTTCAACCCCTGCGCCACCAACGCCATCCCGAACGCCTCGATGAAGGTCGACTTCCCCACCCCCGGCGTGCCCGACAACCCAATGCGCAGCGCTTGACGCCCCCCGCTCTCAGGATGCCCGCGCAACCTCTCCAGCAGCGCGGTGGCCTGCGCACGATCTTCGGGGCGCGTGCTCTCCACCAACGTCACGGCCCGCGCCAGCGCACGCCGTTCGCCCGCAAGAATGCGTTCTGCAAGATCATCCGGGATGGCGCGGCGGTTCATGTCTTTGGAAAGTCCTTGACCCTTCAGTGGCTTTTCTGCCTGTTGCGCGCCATGCCGTCCAGCCCCGTCACCCTACCGATCGAGGATATCCTGCCCCAGCTGATCGCCGCCTTGCGCGATCAGGGCCGTGCGGTGCTGCAGGCGCCACCGGGGGCCGGCAAGACCACGCGCGTGCCTCTGGCAATGCTGGAGGCCGGGCTGGTCACCGGCAAGATCGTGATGCTGGAACCCCGCCGCCTTGCCGCCCGAGCGGCGGCCGAACGCATGGCAGAAATGTTGGGCCAAGACGTGGGCCAGACCGTTGGCTACAGGATTCGCGGCGACAACGCGGTCTCACAGGCCACCCGGATCGAGGTCGTGACCGAGGGTATCCTGACCCGCATGTTGCAAAGCGACCCCGACCTTCCCGGCGTCGGCGCGGTGATCTTCGACGAATTTCACGAGCGATCCCTGAATGCCGACCTTGGCCTTGCCCTGACGTGGGAGGTGCGTGGCGCGCTTCGCCCCGATCTGCTGTTGCTGGTCATGTCCGCCACTCTCGACGCGGCCCCGGTTGCAGCCATGCTTGATGATGCGCCGCTGATCTCGTCCGACGGCCGCGCCTTCCCGGTCGAAACGATCTGGCGCGCCACGCCCGCGTCCAAAGATGCACGGCTCGAATCCGTCATGGCCGACCTCGTGGAACAGGCCTTGGTGACGACGGATGGCGGCATTCTTGCCTTCTTGCCCGGCGAAGGCGAAATCCGCCGCACGGCTGCGCTGCTTGGTCCCCGCCTGCCTGCGGACGTGCAGCTTCACACCCTCTATGGCGCAATGCCGATCAAGGATCAGCGCGCCGCAATCCGCCCTGCTGAAAGGGGGCGGAAACTGGTGTTGGCGACGGCCATTGCAGAAACCTCCCTGACCATCGCGGATATTCGCGTGGTGGTCGATGGCGGGCGCGCGCGGCGGGCGCGCTTCGACCCCGGCTCGGGAATGACCCGACTGGTGACCGAACCCGTCAGCCGCGCCGAGGCGGATCAGCGTCAGGGGCGCGCGGGCCGGGTTGCACCCGGAACCTGTTTTCGCAACTGGACCAAGGGGGCCGAAGGGGCGTTGCCCGCCTTCCCCCCAGCCGAGATCGAGGCCGCCGACCTGACGTCCCTTGCGCTTGATCTTGCTCTTTGGGGCAGCGCCGAGGGCCTTGCCTTCCTGACCCCCCCGCCTGAGGGCGCGCTGTCCGAGGCGCGGGCGCTTTTGATGTCGCTTGGCGCGCTTGATGATACCGGGCGGATTACGCCACATGGCCGCGCGCTGACCGCCATGCCGCTGCATCCACGCCTTGCGCACATGCTGGCCACCGGCGGACCCGGCACCGCCCGTCTTGCCGCCCTGCTGTCCGACCGTGACCCGCTGCGGGGCGCATCAACCGATCTGACACTGCGGCTGCGGGCGTTGGATGATCCCGCGGCGCTGAACGCAGATCGTGGCACTGTCGCCCGCATCAGGACCGAGGCAAAGCGCCTCAAGCGTCATGAACGCGGGCATTCCATCAGTCTCGCGGCGCAGGCTGCCCTTGCGTATCCCGATCGCATCGGTTTGCGCCGCCCCGGTGAGGCCCCTCGCTATATCCTGTCGGGCGGCAAGGGTGCCGTTTTCCCCGATGGGGACCCGCTGGCGGGACAGCGCCTAATCGTTGCCACAGACCTTGACGGCAACCCGAGAGAGGCCCGTATCCGTCAGGCCGCCGCCCTGTCCGAGGGCGAGTTGCGCGACCTCTATGCCAACCAGATCCGGTGGGAAAATACCTGCGCGTGGTCCAAGCGGGATCGCAAGGTTCTGGCCCGGACACAGGAACGCTTCGGCGCACTTGTCCTTGATGACCGCATCTGGAAAGACGCCTCGCCGGACGCCATCGCCGCCGCCCTGCTGGATGGCATCCGCGACCTTGGCCTACAGATCCTGAACTGGACACCCGCCGCTAACCGCCTGCGGGCGCGCGCTATATTCTCGGGGCTGGCAGACCTCTCGGATGATCAACTTCTGACAACGCTTGACCAATGGGCGTTGCCCTATCTGGGCGGCAAGCGCAGCGCCGAGGACCTCAAACGCCTTGACCCGACCGAGGCGCTGAAGGCCCATCTTGGATGGGATACGCTTCAGGCCATCGACCGCCTCGCCCCGCCCCATTGGACCACGCCGATGGGGCGCACCATACCCATCGACTATGCCAGCGAGACCCCCGCCGTCGAGCTTCGTCTACAAGAAGTGTTCGGCACGACCGTGCACCCCAAAATCGGCCCTGATCGTTTGCCCCTGAAAATGACGCTTCTTTCGCCCGCACAACGGACGGTGCAGGTCACGACCGATCTGCCGGGTTTTTGGGCCGGGTCTTATGCAGACGTGCGCAAGGACATGCGCGCGCGGTATCCCCGCCACCCATGGCCCGAGGATCCGACGCAGGCCGATCCGACATTGCGGGTCAAGCCACGCGGGACGTGACCGTTCACCGCCAAGGCCTACTCCGCGGCGACGGCCTGCGCTTGCTGCAGCATCTCCCAGACACGCGACGGCGTGAACGGCATGTCGACCTGCCGGATGCCAAGCGGCCACAGGGCGTCTTGCACACCGTTCGACACGGCAGCCAAGGCCCCGACGGTCCCCGCCTCGCCACAGCCCTTCATCCCCAGCGGGTTGGCGGTGGATGGCACGGGTTGCGAATGGAAGGCCACGAACGGCGTGTCGTCGGCGCGCGGCATCCCGTAATCCATGAACGTGGCCGTCAACAACTGACCATCCGCGTCATAGACCACGTGTTCCGTTATCGCCTGCCCAATGCCTTGGACCACGCCGCCATGCACCTGCCCCTGCGCCAGCATGGGGTTCATCAGATTGCCGAAATCATCCACGACCGTATAACGCACCACCTGCGTGGTTCCGGTATCGCGGTCAATCTCCACCTCGGCGACATGGCATCCGTTGGGGTAAGATCGGCCCGGAAGTTCCGTGCGCTTGGTCGCCTGCAGCAGATCGGCGCGGCCTGCCGCACGCGCGGCCCCCGCCGCCTCCAGCAATGTCACCACCACGTTCGACCCCGGCGCGCGAAACACGCCTTCCTCGGCGTCAAAGTTCACATCCGCGTTGTCCATATGTGCGGCCATGAAAACCGTCAATTGGTCAATCAGTTCCTTCGCGGTCGCCCGCATCGCCATGCCCTGCACGGTGACGGACCGCGACCCCCCGGTGCCCCCGCCGGTGGCGATCAGATCGCTGTCACCCTGCACGATCTCAATGCTTTCAAGCGGCAGGCCCGTATCGTCATGCAACAGTTGCGCATAAACTGTCTCGTGCCCCTGTCCGTTCGATTGTGTGCCGACGAACACCTTGGCCCCGGTCTCGGTCAACTCGATCGCGGCGGTCTCATCCGGGTCGCCCAAAATGCTCTCGATATAGTAGCACGTGCCAAGACCACGCAGCTTGCCCTGTGCCTCGGACGAGGCGCGACGGGCCGCAAAACCCGCCAGATCCGCCTCAACGATGGCGCGGTCAAGAACGGCATGGAAATTGCCCACATCATACAGTTCGCCGGTCGCGCTTCGGTACGGGAACTTGTCAACGGGAATGAAGTTGCGCCGGCGCAGTTCCAAAGGATCAACGCCCAGAACACGTGCGGCATGGTCCATCGCGCGTTCCAGATTATAGATCGCTTCGGGCCGACCGGCACCGCGATAGGCATCCACCTGCGTGGTGTTCGTGTATATGCCCCGATTGTGCAAGAACACGGTCTGCAGATCATAGACCCCGGGCAGAACCTTTGTGAACAGGCTGCTCTGGATGCCCTGCCCGAACCCCGAACTGTAGGCCCCCAGATTCGACAGCGACACGACCTTGTAAGCCACCAGCCGCAGATCTTCGTCGAAACCAAGCTCCGTGTCGCAAACCAGATCGCGGCCTGCATTGTCAGACAGCATCGATTCCGTCCGCTCTGCCATCCAGCGCACGGGACGACCGGTCCGCTTGGCGGCCAAGGCCGTCAGGAAGTGTTCTGGGTAGCCCATGGCCTTCATCCCGAACCCGCCCCCCACATCGGGGTTGGTCACGCGGATCATCTCGGGGGCAACGCCAAAGAACTTCGCAAGGTCCTTCTTGGTGCCCCAGACACCTTGACCGTTGACGGTCAGGTGCAGGCGGTCGCCCTCCATCGCGGCGGTGCATCCGCGCGGCTCGATGCTGTTCACGATGATCCGGTTATCGCCGATCTCCAGCCGCATACGATGTGCGGCATTGGCCAAAGCCGCCTCCACCGCCGCCTCATCGCCCACGGCGTAATCATAGCCGACGTTGTCGGGCAACGCGGCATACAGCGGCTCTCCTCCCGGGGCGATGTCCAGCTTGGCGGGCTTTTCATCGATATCGAACCCAATCAGTTCGGCGGCATCCTTGGCCTGCGCCAGCGTATCGGCGACGATGAAGGCCACCGGTTCGCCCACAAACCGCACCACACCATTTGCAAGCAACGGCCGCACGGGCGAAGCGGACGTTGACCCGTCGCGGTTCTTGATGGTGGAAAACCGCATGGAATTCTTCAGGCCCGCAGCATCCAGATCGGCCGCGATGAAAACCGCGTGAATGCCATCGGCCTGCCGCGCGTCGTCCACATCCAACGCGGTAATCGTGCCATGCGCCATGGTGCTGCGGAACACATAGCCAAACAGCGCGCCGTCCGGAACGATGTCATCAACATAGCGCCCATGCCCCGTCAAAAGACGTACATCCTCAAGCCGGGTGACCGGTTGGCTGGTTCCAAATTTGCTCATAGTCGCGCGCCTTCTGTCAGTATCGGACAGCTCGGACACTAGCGGGACGGGCCAGACTGTCCAGTGCGTAAAGGACCCTGCACATTCTTGAAAACCTCGTCAGGATAGCCGACGCTGGTCAGGTACAACCCCTGCGGCGGCGCCACGGTGCCACATGCCGCGCGATCTTTCGCCAGCAGCGCCGTCTTCACGTCCTCGGGCCGCCACGAACCCGCCCCGACGCGCTCCAACGTGCCCACGATGGAGCGCACCTGATTATGCAAGAACGACCGCGCCCGCAGGTGGAACCGATACTCGGTCCCGTGCGGCAGCGGCACTGCCTCGATCTCGATCGCATCCAGCGTCTTGACCGGGCTTTTCGCCTGACAGATCGTGGCGCGGAAGGTGGTGAAATCATGCCGTCCGATCAGATGGGCCGCGCCTTGGCGCATCAGATCGATGTTCAGGTGTACGGGAACCTGCCACACCAAAGCGCTTTCATGCACCAACGGCGCCCGGCGGGCGACGATGCGATATGTATATCGCCGTTCCAGTGCGGAAAACCGGGCATGCCAGTCATCGGGCACGACCGCACAATCCACAACCGCAATGGGCGCGGGCTTCAGGTGCCAGTTCAACGCTTCGGACAAACGGAATGGCGTCCAATCCTTCGCCATGTCGCAATGAGCCACCTGCCCGGTGGCATGCACGCCTGCGTCGGTCCGGCCCGCAGCCGCGATCGTGGGCACGCCTTCCTCAAGCCGCGCAAGCGCCGTTTCAACCGCGCCCTGCACTGACGATTGGTCAGGCTGACGTTGCCACCCGACGAAGGGCGCGCCATCATATTCAAGTTTCAGGGCATAACGCGGCATGGGCAGCGGGCTAGCCTATTGGGGCCGCTTGCGCAATCGGCCCTGTAAACCGCGCCGCGCAATGCCTATCCTGTTAAGGGAAGACGCAAGCACGGCGGGCAACAGGTGGTCATTGGTACAATCGCAGACACACTCGGCCGTGGCGTAGAAGGCGTCGCACAGGGCATATCGGAGGCGTTCTTTGAACCCGTTATCCGGCTTGGTGTCACGGGCCTCAGTCGCGCGGGCAAGACCGTGTTCATCACGTCGCTGGTGGCCAACCTGCTTGACAGGGGGCGCATGCCCGGCCTGCAAGCGGCGCAATCGGGCCGGATCACCGCCGCCTTCCTGCAGCCCCAGCCCGATGATACGGTTCCGCGCTTTGACTACGAAACGCACCTTGCGGCCCTGACCGGACCGGCACCCCACTGGCCCGACAGCACGCGGGCGGTGTCGGAACTGCGCTTGTCGTTGCGTGTGCAGCCAACGGGCTTGCTGGGCGCGCTGTCCGGGCCGCGCACGGTGCATCTGGATATCGTGGATTACCCCGGCGAATGGCTGCTAGACCTTGGCCTGCTGGATCAAGACTATGCGACATGGTCCGCAACCGCGCTGACCCGCGCCGCCGACCGCGACGAGGGCGCCGCGTATCTCGGCACAGTTGCAATGCTCGACCCCGCCGCGCGGCTGGATGAAATGCAAGCCGCCGCACTGGCCCGCGCTTGGACAGGTTACCTCAAGACCGCACGCGATGCAGGCTATTCCGATTGCACACCGGGCCGTTTCCTCTTGCCCGGCGAATTGGAGGGCAGCCCCGCCCTGACCTTTGCACCGTTACCGCCCGGCGCATCGCCACGCGGTTCCATGGCACGTGAATTCGCGCGCCGCTTCGAGGCCTACAAGGCACAGGTGGTGAAACCCTTCTTCCGCACGCATTTTGCGCGTCTGGACCGGCAGGTGGTGCTGGTCGATGCCCTTGGCGCGATCAACGCGGGCCCCCGCGCCGTCGAGGACCTGCGTCAGGCAATGGCCGCGATCCTTGGCAGCTTTCGCCCCGGTCGCAATGGCATCCTGTCGGCCATCAGGGGCCGGCGGATCGACAAGATCCTGTTCGCCGCGACCAAGGCCGACCACCTGCATCACCTGCAGCACGGCAAATTGACCGCCATCATGGACGCGCTGGTGACAGACGCCCGCCGTCGCGCTGATTTCGCGGGGGCCGAGACGAGGGCCATGGCCATTGCAGCACTGCGCGCAACGGTGGAGGAAACGCGCACCCATGATGGTGCGGACCTGAACGTCGTACGCGGCACGCTGCTTGAGACCGGCAAGCAGGCCGCGCTTTATCCCGGCGACCTGCCCGACGACCCCGGCGCGCTGCTCGCGCCAGCCAGACAGGGGGCCGCCACATGGTTGAACGCCGACTACAGCGTGATGCGTTTCGCCCCCGCACGGCTCGCGCTGAGACCCGGCGACGGCCCGCCACACATCCGCTTGGACGCAGCGGCGGAGTTCTTGTTGGGGGATCGGTTGCGATGATCGCAAGGATACATGGGGGCCAGCCCCCCGCCTTCGGCGCCCCCCGGAGTTTCCCAGCCAAGATGACACAGGGAACCAGACATGACTGATGCACGCCGCCCCGTGGTTATCGATCTGGATGAGCCACCCGAGATCGGGCCGGGCGCGGCCCCACCGGTGCCCGAGACCGGGATGCCGGTGCCGCAAGGGCAGGCCATGCAGGTGCTTGCCGGGATCGGTGCGCGCAAACCATCACGGATTGGACGGCTTTTCTGGGCATCATTGATGGCGCTGACAGGTCTTGCGCTGTCGATCTCTGCATGGAATTTCGTGACCGGATTGCTTGCGGCCAATCCGGTTCTGGGCTGGATAGCGACCGTCTTGATCGGGGCCCTCGTCTTTGCCGGCCTGCTGATCGCCGCACGCGAGTTGGCCGCGTTTTCGCGATTGGCCCGGCTGGATGACTTGAGGCGGATGGCCGAAAGCGCCCTGGCGGGCGACGACTTGGGTCAGGCCCGCGCCGTTGCAACGCGTCTTGGCGCACTTTACGCGCACCGGCCGGAACTGCGCCTTGGGCGGGATGCGCTGGCGGCCCGGCGGGATGATGTCTTCGACGCCGCCGGTCTGATCGGTCTGACCGAGGCGGAGTTGCTGGCGCCCCTTGATGCCGCAGCCGCCCGCGAAGTGGAAGCCGCCGCCCGTCAGGTGGCCACCGTCACCGCCCTTGTGCCAATCGCGATGGCCGATGTCGTGGCCGCGCTGACATCGAACCTGCGCATGATCCGCCGCATCGCAGAGATCTACGGCGGCCGGTCCGGCACGCTCGGCGCGTGGCGCTTGACCCGCGCGGTGCTGACCCATCTTGTGGCAACCGGGGCCGTTGCGGTGGGCGATGACCTGATCGGCTCGGTGGCGGGGGGGTCGGTGTTGTCCAAGATTTCCCGCCGGTTTGGCGAAGGCGTGGTAAACGGTGCGCTGACCGCACGTGTCGGTGTGGCCGCGATGGAGGTTTGCCGCCCGCTTCCATTTGGCAAGGGACGGCGGCCCAGTGTAACGGCCTTGATCAAGCAGGCCCTGACCGGGCTATTTGCACCGAAATCCTGAAGGAACCATCGATGTCGCAAGATGCTTTTTCCGCCCACCCCGAACTGGCCGACAAGATCGCCCCGGCAGAGGGCTCAGCGCTGCGTACGCTGAACTTGACCAATCTGGAGGCGATGTTGCGCGAAAAGGGCCTGCCGACGGGATGGTGGTATGACGATGCCACCCGTGAGGGCATGCGCGCCGCCACCCTTGCCGATCACGACGGGGACCTTTGGGTGTTCGGATATGGCTCACTGATGTGGGATCCGGCGCTGCGCTTTGCCGAGGTGCGCCGCGCATATGCCCCGCACCACGCGCGCCGCATGATCTTGCGCGATATCTATGGCGGGCGCGGCACGGCGACGGCCCCGGGCCTCATGGCCGCGCTCGATACCGGGGATGGCTGTCATGGTCTGGCCTTTCGGATCGCCGCAGGCGAACTTGACACCGAAACGCGCATCTTGTGGCAGCGCGAGATGATCGCGCCCTGTTATCAGGCCCAATTCATCCCGGTTCAGATCGACGGGCAGACCGTTTCGGCCCTTGGCTTCATCGCCGATCACGGTACGGAATTGATTGCAGGCGATCTGACCCGCGCGCAACAGGTTGACTATCTGGTCACCGGCAGCGGGTTTCTGGGCACGAGTTTCGACTATCTTCACAACGTGGTGCAGCATCTGCACGATCTGGGCCTGCCGGACCGAGAACTTGACGTGTTACTTGATCAGGCCCGCCATGGCATGGCGCTTGCCAATGGGCGGAACCAAGTGCCATGAACACCCTCACCGCTGCCCGCAAGACGAGGCTGTCGGCGCGCCTGCACCAGGATCAGGCGATCATCACGGCCGGAAATATCTGGCCCATCCCAACGGCCCTGATCCGGGATCTTGTCACGTTCCACCCTGCGCGGTTGCGGCATTTGCGGCGCGCGTCGTGCGGGGCGGTTGGTGACAATCGCGATCTTGGCGGAGTTTATGAAATGAATTCGGGGATAATGTCCCGTTTTCTGTGGATAGGTATCTGAAAAGTGCAAGCCCCCGCTGACCGACCGCTTTTTGGCATCGTGTTGATGCTGGGGTTTTGCATGCTGATCCCGTTTTCGGATGCACTGGCGAAACTGCTTGGTGACGATTTCCCGCTGTGGCAGTTGATCGTCGTGCGGTTCGTCGCGCAGACGGCGCTGTTGCTGCCATTTGTGTTGGCCATGGGGACGCCGCTGTTTCCGTCGCGCCGTATCGTGGGGCTGACCTTGGTGCGCACGCTTTTGCAGATCATGGGCCTTGGCCTGATGTTCACCGCCCTCAGGTTCCTGCCTCTGGCCGATGCGGTCGCCATTGCGTTCGTCATGCCGTTCATCATGTTGCTTCTGGGCAAATACATCCTGAAGGAAGAGGTTGGGCCCCGCCGCCTTGCCGCTTGTGCGGTCGGGTTTGCGGGCACGCTGATGGTGGTGCAACCCAGCTTTGCCGCCGTCGGCTGGCTGGCCATGCTGCCGCTTGGCGTTGCGGTTGTCTTCGCCTTTTTCATGCTGGTCACCCGGTCGATCGCCAAGGACATCTCCCCGATGGCCCTGCAGGCATCTTCGGGCCTTGTTGCGCTGCCGGTGCTGGCACTGCTGTGGTTTTTGCCGATCACGGGTGGCACACCGCCAATGGTCGGCTGGATGATGCCGGTGGGCGGGCAAACATGGCTGCTGGTGGCGCTTGGCGTTACCGGGGCTGCCGGTCACCTGTTCATGACCTGGAGCTTGCGTTTCGCCCCCGCCGCCACCTTGGCCCCGATGCAGTATCTCGAAATTCCGGTGGCGACCCTTGTGGGGTTCGCGATCTTTGGCGAATTGCCCAACGGGTTGGCCGCGTTCGGCATCGGCGTCACCATTGCCGCAGGTCTTTATATCGTCGCGCGGGAACGCAACCTGTCACGCGTGCCGGCTGCTCCGCCTGCCTGATCGCGTGTGCCAACCGCCATCAGGCCCGGTCAGGCGGGCAGCACGGCGGCCGCGCAACGGTTCGCGACCGGCTTGGTCGCGGTTCGTGCCGCCCGCAATCCGCGTCTTTACCCCGCTTGGCGGCGGGCCTATAACCCCGCCCATGACCGATATGCGCATCGCAACCGTCATTCGAATTACAACCCCGGCGTTCTGATGCCCCAGGCGCCGGAATAAGGTGTTTGATCTGCTCACACCGCCCCTGATCCATTCCTGAACACCCGATCCGAAGGACGCCCGATATGTGCGCCGAAACCACTGATTACAAATCAACTCTCAACCTGCCCCGCACCGATTTCCCGATGCGTGCGGGCCTTCCTCAACGCGAACCCGAATGGCTGGCGCGGTGGGAAAAGATGCGCATCTACGACCGCTTGCGCGCCAAGGATGCGGGGCGCGAACCCTTCACCTTGCACGATGGCCCTCCATACGCGAACGGGCACCTGCACATCGGGCACGCCCTGAACAAGATCCTCAAGGACATGGTTGTTCGCAGCCAGCAGATGATGGGCCGCGATGCGCGCTACATCCCCGGCTGGGACTGCCACGGCCTGCCCATCGAATGGAAGATCGAAGAGAAATATCGCCAGAAGGGCAAGGACAAGGATGCCGTGCCAGTGGTCGAGTTTCGGCAAGAATGCCGCGAGTTCGCCAAGGGTTGGATCGACATCCAGCGCGAAGAATTCAAACGGCTTGGCATCACCGGAACTTGGGATAACCCCTACCTTACGATGGATTTTCACGCCGAGCGCGTGATTGCCGAGGAATTCCAGAAATTCCTGATGAACGGCACGCTTTACCAAGGCTCGAAACCCGTCATGTGGTCCCCGGTTGAAAGGACCGCTCTGGCCGAGGCCGAGGTGGAATATCACGACAAGGAAAGCTTCACGATCTGGGTCAAGTTTCAGGTTGTCGGCACGGGTGATACGACTCTGGACAGCGCCAAGGTGGTGATCTGGACCACCACGCCATGGACCATCCCATCGAACAAGGCCGTCGTTTTTGGCGCCGACATCGCCTATGGCCTGTACGAAGTGACGGGGCGGCCCGAGGAATCCTGGGTCACCATTGGTGATCGCTACATCCTTGCCGATAATCTGGCGTCCGATGTCATGACCAGGGCGCGGCTTGATGACACGATGTATCGCCGTCTTTGTGACGTCACCCAAGACGATCTGGCCAAGATCACGCTGACGCACCCGCTGGCGAACGCCGAAGGCGCCAACGGTGAATGGGATGATATCCGCGATTTCCGCGCCGCCGATTTCGTCACTGACACCGAAGGTACCGGGTTCGTGCACTGTGCCCCCTCGCACGGTCTGGAGGAATACGAGCTGTACCGTGACCTCGGCATGCTGGAACAGGTCATCACCTATAACGTGGTCGAAGATGGCTCTTTCCGGACCGATCTGCCGTTCTTCGGGGGCAAGCACATCCTCAAACCGAACGGCAAGGAAGGCGATGCAAATACCGCCGTCATCAACAAGCTGGCCGAGGTGGACGGATTGCTTGCGCGCGGCAAGATCAAGCACAGCTATCCGCACTCGTGGCGGTCCAAGGCGCCCGTGATCTATCGCAACACGCCGCAATGGTTTGCCGCGATCGACAAGCCGGTCGGCGACGGGCAGGACAAATTTGGCAAGACCATCCGCGAACGCGCGCTGACGGAAATCGACAACGTCACATGGACGCCCAAGACCGGGCGCAACCGCCTTTATTCGATGATCGAGGCGCGGCCCGATTGGGTCCTCTCACGCCAGCGTGCGTGGGGTGTGCCGCTGACCTGCTTCACGAAAAAAGGGGCCCTGCCGACGGACCCTGATTTCTTGCTCCGCAACACCGACGTCAACGTCCGCGTGCTTGTCGCGTTCGAGGCCGAAGGCGCCGATGCATGGTATAAGGACGGCGCGAAAGACCGGTTCCTGTCGGGTATCGTGAACCCCGATGACTATGATCAGGTGTTCGATATCCTCGATGTGTGGTTCGACAGCGGCTCGACCCACGCCTTCGTGCTGCGCGACCGCGAAGACGGCTCTGCCGATGGCATGGCCGACCTGTATCTTGAGGGCACGGACCAGCATCGCGGGTGGTTCCATTCCTCGCTGCTGCAGTCGTGTGGAACCAACGGGCGCGCGCCCTATCGCGGTGTGCTGACGCATGGCTTCACGCTGGATGAAAAGGGCATGAAGATGTCCAAATCGCTTGGCAACACGGTCGCGCCCGATGCGGTCGTCAAGCAATACGGTGCCGATATCCTGCGCCTTTGGGTGGCGCAGTCCGATTACACCGCAGATCTGCGGATCGGACCCGAGATCCTGAAAGGCGTGGCGGATGGCTATCGCCGCCTGCGCAATACGATGCGGTTCTTGCTTGGTTCGCTGGCCGACTTCACCGAAGCCGACCGGACAGACCCCGCCGACATGCCGGAACTGGAACAATGGGTTCTGCACCGCCTGTCCGAACTGGATCAGACCGTGCGCGACGGCTATGCAAAATACGACTTCCAAGGCGTATTCCAGGCGGTGTTCACCTTCGCCACGACCGATCTGTCGGCGTTCTATTTCGACATTCGCAAGGACGCGCTTTATTGCGATGGCGACACTGCGCGCCGTCGCGCCGCGCGCACGGTGCTTGATATCGTCTTCCACCGCCTGTCCACGTGGCTGGCCCCGGTGTTGGTCTTCACGATGGAGGAAGTGTGGCTGGAACGTTTCCCCGGTGATGACAGCTCCATCCACCTGACGGACATTCCCGTAACCCCGGTGGAATGGCGCAACGCCGCGCTGGCCGCCAAATGGGCATCGGTTCGCGCGGCCCGCCGCGTCGTCACCGCCGCCTTGGAGGTTCAGCGGACCGACAAGGTGATCGGCGCCAGTCTTGAAGCCGCACCCGTGGTCCATGTCGAAGACGCCGACATGCTGGCCGCCCTAAAGTCTGTGGCGTTCGAGGATATGACCATCACCTCGGCCGTGATCCTGACTGCAGATCCCGCCCCGTCCGAGGCATTTCGCCTGCCCGAGGTTCCCGGCATCGGCGTGGTTTTCGAAAAGGCCGAGGGCCAGAAATGCGGGCGCTGCTGGAAGATCCTTCCCGATATCGGCACCCACAGCCACCCGGACGTCTGCGCCCGGTGTGATGCCGCCCTGTCCTGATCTGCCTGTTCCTATGCGCCGGCCCCAATTTCTTGGGGTCGGTGCAAAACTGCACACCCACCTGCGCGTTGGGTTTGCCGGGCATCACGACTACTTAAGTAAGACCATGCAACACGGATTGAACGACAGATCATGACCGAAAACTACACACCCCCCGACGTCTGGACCTGGGACGAGGAGTCCGGCGGCACATGGGCCTCGACCAACCGGCCCATCGCCGGAGCGACCCATGAAAAAGAGCTTCCGGTCGGCAAACACCCGTTGCAGCTTTATTCGCAGGGCACGCCGAACGGCGTCAAGATCACCGTCATGCTGGAGGAGCTGTTGGCCGCAGGCCATGACGCCGAATATGATGCGTGGCTGATCCGTATCGGCAAAGGCGATCAATTCGGGTCCGGCTTTGTCGCCGCAAACCCCAATTCCAAGATCCCTGTCATGGTTGATCACTCGGGCGGCACACCGGTGCGGGTCTTCGAAAGCGGTGCGATCCTGATGCATCTGGCCGAAAAATTCGACGCGTTCCAAACGGCACCCGAACACCGCGCCGAAATGCTGAGCTGGCTTTTCTGGCAAATGGGCAGCGCGCCGTATCTGGGCGGCGGTTTCGGGCATTTCTACGCCTATGCGCCCTACCCGATGGAATACCCCATCAATCGCTTTGCCATGGAAACCAAGCGCCAGCTTGACGTGCTGGACAAACACCTCGCCGAAAACGAATGGATGGCGGGCGGCACCTACACGATTGCCGATATGGCGATCTGGCCGTGGTACGGAAACCTTGTGCTTGGCCGATCGTACAATGCCGCCACGTTCCTGTCGGTGCATGAATACAAGAACGTTCTGGAATGGGCCAAGCGCATCGACGCCCGCCCCGCAGTCCAACGCGGTCGCATGGTCAACCGCACAGCAGGCGAGCCGCACGAACAATTGCTGGAACGGCACGCGGCATCCGATTTCGATACCAAAACGCAGGATAAACTCAACCCGGGTGGATAGGCACACAGGCATCGACAGCCCGGTTGGCCCCCTGACCCTGACGGAACGGGACGGGGCGATCGTGGCTGTCACATGGGCCCGGTGCGCAGAAATCGCCGACACCACGGTTCTGATGCAGGCGGTGGCCGAACTGCGCGCCTATTTCGCGGGCGAATTGACGGCGTTCACCATGACGCTGCGCGTCGACGGGTCACCCTTTCAGCAAGACGTCTGCGCCGCCATTTCTGCAATTCCTTTTGGCGAAACCCGGACCTACGGCGAAATCGCCAAGGCGCTTGGCCAATCGGCCCAAGCCGTCGGCCGCGCCTGTGGGGCCAACCCCATCCCCATTCTCATCCCTTGCCACCGCGTCATGGGGGCAAAGGGACTGACCGGGTTTTCCGGCGCGGGTGGGGTCGAAACCAAGGTTGCGCTCTTGCGTCACGAAGGGGCCGCGTCCCTGCTGATCTGACGTGGCCGCGCCTTACTGCGACCTAGCCGGCCGCCACACCGCTCCAGCGGACGATTGCCGCGCCTGCCGTCATTTCACCCTCGGCCCGGTCAAAGCGCAGATAGGCGATGCCCTTGCCGTCCGCCTGCGTGTACAGCACGCCCGCCACCTTCTCGCCCGCGACGATCTCGGTGCCCACGGGCGCAGAGCCATCCACCGCGACCGTGACCAACCCCTTGCGCAGGACGGTCTTGTGCCGCATCCGTGCTGTCACCTCTTGCCCCACATAACATCCCTTGCGGTGGTTCACCCCGCCAAGCCGGTCAAACCCCACCTCAAGGATGAAGGTCTCGTTCGGGATCAACTCGATCCCGGTCTCGGGCACGCAATGGGCCACACGCAGGGCGTCCCATCCGGGCACCTCACCCGTCAACCCATAGCCCCGCCAGCCAAGTGCCGGGTGGCGCGGATCGGCAAAGGCACCATCGGGGATATCGCCCAATCCCTGACCCACCGACAGGCCGCTGTCTTCAATCGTGACGTCCGCCCGCAGGCGGTACATCATCAGCCTTTGGGCCAGCGACGGGGCAATCTCCGCCTTCACATCCAGCAAGATGTCCGCGCCCCGGTTCAGCAAGAAGAAATCCGCCAGATACTTGCCCTGCGGCGTCAGCAACGCGGAATAAACCAACCCGTCACCCGGCGCGACGATGTCTCGCGTCACCAAGCCATGCAAGAACTCTTCCCGATCCGCGCCGCCAATTCGCAAAACTGCCCGGTTTTCCATCATATCACCGCTCCTGATCTCTCATCACACACCTAATCATCGTCGCGCGATTGACCATCCCCCATCGGCGTTTTAGGCATTCCGGGTCCGCGTGAAAGGAACCTCGCACATGACCCTTGCCAATGGCCGCCATTACCTTGCTATTCCCGGTCCGTCGGTCATGCCCGACCGCGTGTTGCAGGCCATGCACCGCCCCGCCCCAAACATCTACAAGGGCGAACTGGTCGAAATGGTCGAAAGCATCGTTCCCGACCTCAAGACGATTGCCCGCACACAGCATCACGTGGCGATGTATATCTCCAACGGCCACGGCGCGTGGGAGGCGGCATTGGTCAACACGCTGTCGCGCGGTGACACGATCTTGATCCTTGGCACCGGGCGGTTCTGTCTGGGCTGGGGCGAAATGGCGGCGGCCATGGGCATCGATTGCCAGATCATCGATTTTGGCCCGCAATCCGATATCGACATGGCCCGCGTCGCCGAGGCGCTGACCGCCGACACCGCCCACACCATCAAGGCCGTGCTGGCGGTGCAGGTCGATACCGCGTCTTCGGTCAAGAACAACATCAAGGCACTGCGCACCACGCTGGACGACACGAACCACCCCGCGATGCTGTTTTCCGACAACATCGCCTGCCTCGGCGTCGATGAATTCCACATGGACGACTGGGGCGTCGATCTGATGGTGACGGGCAGCCAGAAGGGGCTGATGACACCGCCGGGCATGGCGTTCGTGTTTTTCAACGACAAGGCAGACCGTGCCCGCGATACCGCCGGGCTTGTCACCCCCTACTGGGACTGGCGTCCACGGTCCAACCCGACAGAATTCTACCGCTATTTCAATGGCACCGCCCCCACCCACCATCTTTACGGTCTGCGCACGGCGCTTGACATGATCGTCAAGGAAGAAGGCGTGGAAGCCGTCTGGCACCGTCACAGCGTGCTGGCCCGCGCCATCTGGGCCGCGATCGATACGTGGGGCAACGGCGGGCCGGTCCGCGCCAACATCGCCGATCATGCAAAGCGCAGCAACGCGGTCACAACAGTCAACATGGGCGAAGGCAACGGCCAGAAAATGCGTGACTGGATGACCGACACCGCTGGCGTGACGCTTGGCATCCCGCTTGGCGGGCTTGCCGCCACACCCGAAGCCGCCTCGGCCTTTCTGCGCATCGGGCACATGGGGCACATCAATGCCCATATGGCGCTTGGCGTTGTTGCAAGCCTTCAGGCCGGGATGGCCGCGCTGCAGATCCCGCATGATCCCAGTGGCTTGCAGGCCGCGACCGAGGTGATTGCGCAGGGCTGATCCCGCCGTCTCAATACCCGCGTTCGGCCAACCACGCGCGCATGAAGGCGATCTCTTGTTCCTGTGCCGCAATCACGGCACTGGCCAAGTCGCGCACGGCGGGGTCTGTGCCGTGTTCCAGCACAACGCGTGCCATTGCCACGGCCCCCTCGTGATGCGGGATCATGCCGCGCATGAAATCCACATCGACATCGCCGGTGAATTCGATGGCCATGTCGGCATGCATCTGGTCCATCGCGGTCACATAGGCCATTTCCGCATCGGTCTGACCGGCCATGTTATGACCGCCATGATCGACGGTTTGGGCGGTGGCAGAGGCCACCGCAAAGGTCATCAAAACAGGGGCAAGGATAAGACGCATCATTCGCGTGCCTTTGAGCAGTGGGTGGTTGTCGGATGCACGTCGCAAGCTTCCCGCGGGGGAACGCAAATCACCTTAGCGTGACGCGTCGGCCAGTGCCTTGGGCAACGCCCGCGCAAAGGCATCAAGGTCGGCATCGGTGCCACATGACACGCGGATGCAGCGATCTTGCGGCGCGGTGAACGGCATCCGCACAAAGATGCCTTGCGCCACCAGCGACGCCACGACGGCGCGGGCAAACGCACCCTCCGAACCGCAATCGATGGTCACGAAATTCGTGGCAGATGGCAGCGGCGTCAGCCCGTTGTCGCGCGCGATCCGGCCAATGGTGTCGCGCGCGGCGGTGATCTTCGTGATGGTTTCCGCCAGATAATCCTGATCCGCCAAAGCGGCCAGAGCGGCCGACTGTGCCACCCGCCCCATGCCGAAATGATTGCGGATCTTGTTGAAGGCCGTGATGAAATCCGGGGCTGCCAAGCCATATCCAACGCGCATGCCTGCCAGCCCGTAAGCCTTTGAAAATGTGCGGAAACGGATAACGCGCGGGTGGGTCAGATCAAGCGGTGGAATGGTGCCCTCAGGGGCCGTATCGGCATAGGCTTCGTCCAATGCCAGCACGCAACCATCGGGCAAGCGGTCGATCATGCGCTGCACCGTGGCCGCGTCATGCCAACTGCCCATCGGGTTGTCGGGGTTTGCGAAATAGATCAGCTTGGCATCAACCGCGATCGCTTTGGCGATCAACGTGTCAGGGTCTTCGCGGTCGCCCACATAAGGCACCTTGTGCAGCACCCCGCCAAACCCTGCGACGTGGTAGTTGAACGTGGGGTAGGCGCCGTCGGACGTGACGACCGCGTCATCGGGGCCAATCAGCAGGCGCACCAGATAACCCAACAACCCGTCGATCCCTTCACCCACAACGATATTTTCGGGCGCGATGCGGTGGTGCGTGGCCAATGCCGCGCGCAAATCATGCACTTCGGGGTCGCCATACATCCATGCGTCGGGTGCGGCCCCGGCGATTGCGGCAACGACGCGCGGCGATGGGCCGAACACGCTTTCATTCGCCCCAAGACGCGCCGTGAAACCCGCGCCGCGCGCGCGCTCCTGTGTTTCGGGGCCCACGAACGGGACGGCTGCGGGCAGGGTTTGCACAAGCGGGGTGTAGCGTGGTTTGGTCATGGAGTGCAGGAAAAGCCGAAACCGGCAGCCGCCGCAAGGGGCATGTTAACGAACAAGAAAGGTTACAAAAAATCGCGGATTGCCGAATCTTTGTAACCTATTTCCCGGCCATCTTGCACAGACACCCCGCCATTGGGCGCGTCTTGCGCTCGACCACATGCCGCACGCGACAGAGCCCGGTTGGGATTTGGGCGGGGCCGCGTGACATCGGCAAGCCCCTTTGGTCATAGGACCAAGAGACTGCCGATGATGACCACGCCGGGAAACCGGGGTGCCCCGACTCCGTTCAGCCGATTTCGGCCAGACGCGCCATGGCTTGCTTGATCTTGCCCTCTTCCTCTTCGCGGGCGGCAAGGTTGGCGCGGGTTTCCTCCACCACATCCTCGGGCGCGCTTTCGGCGAATTTGGGGTTGTTCAACCGGCCGCGCAATCCGCCCAATTCCTTGGAAAGTTTCTCCAAAACCTTGGTCAGACGGGCTTTTTCCTCGGCCACGTCGATCAGATCGGCAATGGGCAGCCCAAACGTGCCGCCCTCAACCGCGATCGTCACGGCCCCCTTGGGCAGGGCAGTGACAACATCCAACCGCGCCACCCGCGCAAGGCGTTGGATCATTGCGGCGTTATTCTCCCATGCGGCCTTCCCCTTGGCATCCAGTTGCAGTTGCAGAAGCTGCACCTTGAGCCCCGCAGGCACGTGCATCTGGGCGCGCACCGACCGGATTTCTTCGATCAACGCGATCACCCACGACATTTCCGCATCAGCATCGGCGTGGGTCAAGGCGGCACCGTATTGTGGCCAATCGCCATGCACCAACATCTTGTCGCGCGGGGCAATTTCGGCCCACAATTCCTCGGTGATGAAGGGCATCGTGGGGTGCAGCAGGATCAGGCACTGGTCGATGACCCAAGCCATGGTGGCGCGGGTTTCTGCGATGACCGCATCGTCACCGGACGCAAACAGCGGCTTGGCAAATTCCAGATACCAGTCGCAAACACGGCCCCAGACAAAGGCGTATAGCCCGTTGGCGGCATCGTTGAAGCGATAGTTATCAAGGGCTTCGTCGTGGGCCACCCGCGCGCGTGCGGTTTCGCCGACGATCCATTGGTTCACCGTTTGGGTCACGGTTGCCGGGTCGAACCCGGGAACCGGTCGGCATTCGTTCATTTCCGCGAAACGCGCGGCGTTCCACAGTTTGGTG
Organism: Paracoccaceae bacterium; assembly: GCA_017854585.1. Classification (GTDB taxonomy): domain Bacteria; phylum Pseudomonadota; class Alphaproteobacteria; order Rhodobacterales; family Rhodobacteraceae; genus JAFMHK01. Next base: position 202,856 of record JAFMHK010000003.1, on the reverse strand, counting down.
CCGAAATTGCGGTAACCCGCGATGCGGTCCTTGGACAGTTTCAGATCACGGCCCATGGCGGCCATCGACGTCAGTGTGAAGCGCAGCGCATCGGCGCCGAATTCGTCGATCAGTTCCAGCGGGTCCAGCACGTTGCCGATGGATTTCGACATCTTGCGCCCTTTCTCGTCGCGGACGAGGGCGTGAACGTAGACATCCTTGAACGGCACCTCATCAACGACAGCCAACTGCATCATCATCATGCGGGCGACCCAGAAAAAGATGATGTCGAAGCCGGACACAAGGACCGATGTGGGAAAGTATTTTTCCAGTTCCGGCGTCTGTTCCGGCCAGCCAAGCGTGCCGATGGGCCAAAGCCCGGACGAGAACCATGTGTCGAGAACATCGGCGTCGCGCCAGACCGGGTAGACCAGATGCGTCGGATCCTGACTGACGGTGTAATCGGAAAGGCTGGCCGCCAGCATATGGGCGGCCTCGTCGCGATTCTCCACCTCGACCACGCGGGCGATGTTCAGGGGTGTGGGCAGGCCCGCGAGGACGTCGGTGAACTGCGATGCGACCGCGTCGAAATCGGCGGCGGCATGGTGCCGTTCGTCGCCCTTGAGCAGCGTTTGCGCATCGAGAATCCGCACCATCTCGACCTCATCGAGCGCGTTATCCCCTTCGTCGTCGGTAAACCCATGGTTTCCAAGGTCGAACCCGTACCAAACCGGAATCTGGTGTCCCCACCACAGTTGCCGCGAGATGCACCATGGCTCGATGTTCTCAAGCCAGTTGAAATACACCTTGCGGTGCTGTTCGGGCATGATGTTGGTGCGACCATCGCGCACGGCGTCCAGTGCCGGGCCGACGATCTTGGAGGTATCGACGAACCACTGATCGGTCAGCATCGGTTCGATCACGACCTTGGAGCGGTCACCGAACGGCTGGGTGATCGTCTTGGCCTCGACCAGCGGAACGGCGGCTGGCTGTTCTTCGGCCTCCGCTTCATCGGTCTTTTTCTTCGGGGCTTTTCCCAGACGCGGATCGTCGGGGGTGGTCATCACGGCAAGGCCCTCGGTCGTGATCTCTTCGACCACGCGGGCGCGGGCTTCAAACCGGTCCAGTCCGCGCAAATGATCGGGGACAAGGTTGAGGGCGTCGGCCTCGGTCTCGGACAGGTCACGTTCACCGTTGGCGACGGCCTGCGCAAGTGCCGCGGCCTCGGCGTAGGGGGCACCGTCGGCACGCAAGTGGGCCTTGGTATCCATCAGGCGGTAGCAGGGGATATTGCCACGCTTGGCCACGCCATAGTCGTTGAAATCGTGCGCGCCGGTGATTTTCACCGCACCCGAGCCGAAATTCATATCGGGATATTCATCGGTAATGATGGGAATCAGGCGGCGGTGTTCCTTGGGGCCAACAGGAATTTCGCACAGCAGGCCCACGATCGGGGCATAACGGGCATCGTCGGGATGCACGGCAACCGCACCGTCACCCAGCATGGTTTCGGGCCGGGTGGTGGCGATGGCGATGTAATCGCGCGTCTCGCGGAGCGTCACGTTGCCGTCCGCGTCCTTTTCGACATATTCGTAGGTCGCGCCGCCAGCCAACGGGTATTTGAAATGCCACATATGGCCGGGTTGGTCGGTATTCTCGACCTCCAGATCTGAAATCGCGGTTTCGAAATGCGGGTCCCAGTTCACCAGACGTTTGCCGCGATAGATATAGCCCTTGGCATACATCTCGACGAAAACCTTGATGACGGCGGCGTGGAAGTTCGGGCCGTTGTCGGGTTCGGGGTCACCGGGTGCGCCGCGCATGGTGAACGCCTCACGCGACCAATCGCACGATGCGCCAAGACGCTTGAGTTGTTCGCGGATGGTGCCACCGGAATGGGCTTTCCAGTCCCAAACGTGGCTCAGGAATTCCTCGCGGCTCATGTCACGACGGGCTTTGCCCTGTTTCGCCAATTCGCGTTCCACGACCATCTGCGTCGCGATGCCTGCGTGGTCGGTGCCGGGTTGCCACAGCGTGTCGAACCCCTGCATGCGTTTCCAGCGGGTCAGGATGTCTTGCAGGGTGTTGTTGAAGGCATGGCCCACGTGCAGCACGCCGGTCACGTTGGGTGGCGGGATCACGATGGAAAACGCCGGCTTGCCCGGTTTCGCATTGGCGCCGGCCTTGAAGGCCCCGGCCTGGTCCCAGGCCTTGATGATCCGGGCCTCGGCCTCGGTTGCATTGAAACTCTTGTCCATGGTCCTGCCTTGCGGGTGTCAGATGGTCAGGGGGTGACTTAGCCGCTGGGCGGCGGAAGGCCAAGGGGGTTGGCGGGATCAGGCCGCAGGCAACGCCCGCATCCGCGGCAACAGCAGCACCGGGATAATCAAGACCATCACCGCCCCCAGCCCGAACGCGACGCGCAGGCCGAATGCCTCGGACATCAGACCCATCAGCGGCGGGCCGATGAAAAACCCGAAATAGCCGATCATCGCGGCACGGGACACGGCCAGCGTGCGGCGCGACGGGTCTGCGCCCTGCCCCGCCAGCGCCAGCGCCATGGGCGCCACGATGGACACCCCCGCACCCAACAGGCCAAAGCCGACATAGGCAATAAGCGGCGTCGGCGCGACCGCAGCGATCAGAAGGCCAAGGGCGGCAATCACCGACGCCCACCTGAGGATCGTCATTTCAGAGCCGCGCACGGTGACCAGATGGCCCAGCAACCGCCCCACCCCCATGGTCAGGCCCAGCATCGCGGGGCCAAGCGCTCCCTCGGCGGCCCCCCCGTTCAGGGTGCGTTCGACATGCAGGGCAGACCACCCCTCGGTCGCGTTTTCCACGAAGAACCCGATCAGCACTACAAGACCAGCCAGCCACGCATGCCGTCCGATGGCCCCGCGACTGGCCTGCGGCGCGCGCCCATCGACTTCGGGTATGCGGCGCGAATAGGTCAGCGTGATGATCAAAAGCACGACAAGACCGACCGCCGCGAACCATTGCGCGGTGCCGATCCCGTTTTCGCGCGCGATGCCGGTCAGCACGGCGGCCAGCGCATAGGCAAAGGAATAACAGGCGTGGTTCAGGTTCATCAGCGACAGGTCGTGATGCGCTTCCAGCTTGGCGATGCGCGCGTTACCCAGAATATCCAGCATCCCCGTGGCCATGCCGATCCCGACAAGGATGATCCCAAAGCCAATGACCGACGTCATCGCGCCCAGTGGCAAGATGATGACCACCATCGCAAGACCCGCGACCGTGATGGCAAGGCGCGGTGCCCGCGCATCGGCACGCGGGGCCAACGCCATGGCCAGCAGCGCCCCCGTCGCCGCCGTCAGCAACATCACCCCAAGCTGCGCATCACCCACGCCCAAGTCAGCCTTGATCTGCGGCAGCATCGCGGCGAATGCGCCCCAGAACACCCCGATGGCCGCCAAGGCCGCCAACGGCGACCTGCTGACCTTGATATCACGGTACAAATCCATGACATGGCGCTAGACCGATCACGGGGCACCGGCAAGGATATTTCCGCCGGGATCCGGGGTGAATTGGGGCTTTCCACAAAGGGGATTCGCCGCTATACGCACCGCTTCACGCGGCCCGACACCCTTGGAGGCAGCCGCACATTTATTGATGGAGAATAGCAATGGCTGGTGAAGTTCCAGACTTTATCGCTGAGGCACGGACGGGGACAGGCAAGGGGGCCGCTCGTCAAACACGCCGCAATGGCAAAGTGCCCGGTATCGTTTATGGTGGTGGTGTTGATCCGCTGCCGATCGAGATCCCCTTTAACGTCCTGCTCAAGCAGTTGAAGGCCGGTCGGTTCTTGTCGACCCTGTTCAACCTCAAGGTCGAAGGCCAGGACGATGTGCGCGTGATCTGCCGCTCGGTGCAGCGTCATGTGGTCAAGGATCTGCCCACCCACGTCGATTTCATGCGTCTGCGCCGCACCAGCCGGATCAACCTTTTCATCCCCGTTGAAGTCATCAACGAGGACAAGGCACCCGGTCTGAAAAAGGGCGGCGTGCTGACGATGGTCCGCCCCGAAGTCGAACTGATGGTGACAGCCGGTGATATCCCCGAAAAGTTGATCGTCGACCTTGAAGGCCTGAACATCGGTGACACCATCACCATCAGCGCCATCACCCTGCCCGCAGGCACCAAGCCAACGATCGACCGCGACTTCGTGATCGCCAACCTGACCGCGCCGTCCGGCCTTGTCAGCGCAACGGCTGCCGAAGAAGCGGAAGAGGCCGACGAGGCCACCGAGGATTGATCCTGTTTCAGCGGGATTAACCGATAACGGGCGCGGCGGGGAAACCTGCCGCGCTTTTTTCGTTCAGTCATCGTCTTGGTTCAATCATCGTCATCCGCGAAAAGGGCCGCGTCGTCGATCTCGTCCGCGCCCCAGACCTTGCGAAAGCCAAGGATCTTCCCGCGCGACACGACCGGGTCATAGGTCATGTCCATCGCCGACATGAAATCGACGATCTTCTTAATCGTGCGGGGGCCATATTTCTTGGGGTGCAACTCCAGCACGCAGAACCGCAGCGGACATTTCCAGAGACGATCGAACAGATTTTCTTCGGCGCCTTCCACATCCATCATCACGACATGGGGGCGGTGTGCGCGGATAAGATCGTAAATCGGCAAGAGTGGCACATCGACCAGCCTGCCACCGCGCCCCCCAAGGCTGGAGCCGGTGAAGCCCGCGGCAATGTGGAACGGGGCGGTCGCACCTTCCTCGACGGGGCCGGACACGGCACCGTGCATCACGGTAACGCCGACATAGCCGTTACGGGCAAGGTTGGCTTCGATCACCGGGATCAGATCGGGGTTCGCCTCCACGCTGAGAACATTTTCGGCCCCGGCCTTCTGCGCGCAAAGGGCGGTGACATAGCCAAGCCCGGCCCCCAGTTCCAGCACCCTGAAACCGGGGCGCACGCAGCGGTCCGCCGATCGCGCTTCATCGGCTTCATAGGTTCCATCATAGAGTTTTTCGAGGATACCGGGCGTCGCAAGACCGGACGGCACCGACAGTTCGATCCCGTTGAGGTGAAAGATGTTCATGGTTGCCGGGCTTGGTCGGATTTGAGACTGCATCCGCGCGGATTAGCCGGGCAGTTGGGCGAATTTACGGCGGCCATCAGAGCACTGATCACGCGAGCCTTACCCCCAGATCATCGTCACCCATGGCTATCAGGGTCTTGCCTGCCGACATGTTGGCCGCATAGGCGGAGGGGGCATCAATTGCGTCGGCCAATGGCACAATACGCGCCACCTTGCTTTCCGCGAACCCTCCGGCCAGCGCCTTGGTCGCTTCGCGCACGCTCAGCATCATCAGGGGCAAGGGTTTTCGGGGCAGCCATTTCGACAACCAGAAGCCTTCGATCCGCGCCTCCTTGAAAATCATCGTCCCGGTGTGCAGGGCGATGGGTTTTTCCGCCAGACCGCCATAGACCAATACCTCGCAGCCGGGGCGGAGCGCCTCCAGAAGGCGAAATGTCATCTGCCCGCCCACCGCATCGAACGCCATCCGACAGCGCAGTGTCTTGCACAAGGCCGCCAGTTCCGCATCGAAACCGGGCGCGGTTTCATTCAGGACATAGGCCGCGCCTTCGGCCTTCAACGCGGCGACCTGTTCGGGTTTGCGGACGATGTTGATGATCTTGACCCCCTTTTGCTTGCCGCGTTTGCGGATCATCCGGCCCAATTGCCCACCCGCTGCCGTCGAAACCGCCGCCCAGTGGCCGCGTTTGCGCGCCTCGGCGATCAGCGCGATGGCCGTCAGGGGGTTTACGGCGGACATCGCGCCGGCACCCAGCGACACGTTTTTCGGCAAGGGCACGCAGTGGACGGCAGGCACGGTGATATACTCGGCCCACATACCACCGCCGGCACCGGCGCACGCCACCTGCTTGCCCAACATAAAACGCCCCAACAGGCCCGGACCGGTGGCAACCACGGTGCCTGCCCCCTCAAGACCCGGCACAAGGGGAAGCGCGGCTGCGATGCCGTATTCGCCCTTCAATGTCATGAGATCGGATGGGTTGATCGGCGACGCCGCGATCCGCACCAACACCTCACCCGGCTTTGGCTGCGGCACAGGAAGCTGCTGCAACGCCAATGGGGCCTTGGGCGCGGTCAGGACAAGCGCGCGCATCGTGGTGGGCAGTTCGGGCATGACGGTGCCTCCGTTGGGGTGTGCGCGCGCAGTCTGGCAGGCGTATTGCCGCTTGGCAAACGGGGGCGCGGCTGGCATCACCGGGCCAAATCTGGAGGACAAGATGCAACTGTGGGTCGGTCTGGGCAATCCCGGCGGAAAATACGCGGGCAACCGCCATAATATCGGCTTCATGGCGATCGACCGGATTGCCGGCGACCATGGGTTTGGGCCGTGGCGTTCAAAGTTTCAGGGGCAGATTGCCGAGGGCGTGATCGGTGGGCAAAAGGTGCTGCTGCTCAAGCCTGAAACGTTCATGAACAGGTCTGGCCAGTGCGTGGGCGAGGCGATGCGGTTCTATAAGCTGAAAATCACCGATGTGCTGGTGTTTCATGACGAACTGGACCTTGCCCCCGGCAAGTTGCGCGTAAAACAGGGCGGCGGACATGCGGGTCACAACGGGCTGCGGTCGCTGCACGCCCATGTTGGCGAGGCGTATGGCCGGGTCCGCATAGGCATCGGACACCCCGGCCACAAGGACAAGGTGGCGGGCTACGTGTTGGCCGATTTCAGCAAAGCCGATCAGGACTGGCTGGATGACGTGCTGCGCGGCGTGTCGGACGGGGCCGAGGCATTGGCCAAGGGCGACACCGCCCAATTCCTGAATGCGGTTGCCTTGCGCGTATCGCCGCCACGATCCTCCACCGGAACGGCGCAACAAATGGATCAAGATCAAGATCCGGAAGAGGCGACGCCGCAGCCAGACACCCGCAATGCCATGCAAAAGCTGATGGATCGGTTCAGATAGGCCATCGGCTAACAGGGCGGCGGTGCACGCGCGCCCTGCGGCACGGGACCGGTTGGTTACACCTCAAGGCTCTATTGTGTGCGTAAAACCGTGCTAGGGTCCGCGACAAGTATGGATCATCAATGGCGGGGAACATCATGGACGGGAATATGTCGGCATCGGTCAATGTTCTGGGCACCACATTGGCCAGCTGTTCCACATCGCCGATGACCGGGTTTTTCAGAAACGGATGCTGTGACACCAGCGATGCGGATCACGGCAGCCATACGGTCTGTGCCGTCATGACCGCCGAATTTCTGGCCCTGTCGAAATATCTTGGCAATGACCTGTCGACCCCACGGCCCGAGTTTGGGTTCGCGGGGCTGAAGCCGGGGGACCAATGGTGCCTGTGCGCCGGGCGCTTTCTGCAAGCTCACGAAGAAGGCGCCGCGCCGCAGGTCAATCTGTCCGCGACCCATGAACGTGCGCTGGAAATCGTGCCGCTGGATGTGCTGCGCCGCTACGCGCTTGGCAACGTCTGAGGCGCCATCACGATACCATCGTCCATCAGTTCATCGACGAACACGCTCATCAATTGCGGTCGGCCACTGACGTCGGCCTTGCGGTAGATCGCGTTCGTCTGGGCCTTGACCGTTCCCTCGGACGTGGCGCGCAGTTGCGCAATCTCAGACAGGCTTAATCCCTTCAGGGCAAACAACGCCACGTCACGCTCTGCGGGTGTCAGCCCCCATTCGTTGAACCGCTCTTCAATCAGTTCCATGAACGCGCCGGATGCGACGCGCAGCGCCTGTTCGGCTGCGTGGGTGCGGCGCAACGACAGTCGCAACAAGACGGCCCCCAGAGCGACCCCCATGATCAGGCCAATCGCTGCGGCGATTTCGATCAATTCCATCCAACGCCACGGGATCGGGTCGATCGGAATGCCCAGCACACTGAACATGATGTCGGACACGAAGAACAAGGCGCACGCCGACTGCACCAGAAGGATCACGACGAAGACCCACGGACGTCTCAACACGGGTGCCCCGTCAGGTCGCGTGCGGGATCAATCATCTTCACCGTCGTCGTCGTCGCTGTCGTCGTCTTCGCTGTCGTCGCCTGCACTGTCGTCGTCGTCTGCACTGTCGTCGTCGTCTGCACTGTCGTCGTCGTCTGCACTGTCGTCGTCATCATCACCGGCTTCATCATCGGGTGCATCGTCTTCGATGTCATCATCCAAACCATCGCCCGAAATGCGGGGGGAGATGCCATCCGTGCCGGATGTGTAGTCTCGCAAGATGGCGCCATTGCGCGGGTCAAACACGATTTCACGGGACAACCGGTTCCGACGGGCGACAACCCGCACCCGTCCCAATAGCGTCCGGTTAACCTCAAGCACCTCGAAGCCCTGGCGCTCCAACTGGCTCAGCATGGACCGCGTGATGTCATTGTCCTGCGCCAATGCAGGGCCTGCACTGATCAGTGCTGTGGCCAGTCCTGCAAAGAAGCTGCGTCGCGAAAGCATAACGTTCAAATCCTTTTAAGACCGAACCCCATCGACCGCAGTGGTCGATGGGGCAAACACACGGGTCAAACCGTAGCTATCTGGCCTGCTGACTCAGTCGTCGTCATCTTCGTCTTCGCTGTCATCATCATCGCCGTCATCGTCGTCATCATCATCATCTTCATCATCGTCGCTGTCATCTTCGTCATCATCGCTACTATCATCGCCGTCATCGCCGTCATCATCATCACCATCTTCATCGTCGTCGTCGTCGTCGTCGTCGTCGTCGGTGAAATCGCGATTGCGCGAGCTGATTTCCAAGCCCGAGCGTGCGCTGTCTTCGGCATCCGCCAGGTTGGTTTCATATTCGAGGATGTCTCCGGTCTCACTGTCATAGATCACCTCGATCGTTTGACCGTCCATCGTGGCCTCGACCTTGATTTGCGTCAGGCCGCGTTGCACCTCGATGAACTCAAAGCCGCGCGCCTCATATTCCGCAACAAGGCGCTCCACCATATCTTGCGCAAGTGCAGGTCCGGCGATCAGCGCACCAGCGGCCGTCGTCATCATGAAAAAGCGTTTCATACTGTCTCTCCTCGGATCTCCCGGAACGGCAGGGTGCCGCTCTACGTGGAGCAAGAGAACCCGACCCAGCCCAATGGGGAACTGGATAAGAGTTTATATCGGCACAGGTAAACCCCACGCCGACCCCTATAAACCAAAGGTGGAGAGACCGTCTGTGGCGTCTCAGCCCTGCCCCATGTCCCAACCAAGAGCACGCGCCACGGTAAAGATATCCTTATCGCCCCGTCCGCACATGTTCATGATGATGATGTGGTCCTTTGGCAGATCCGGTGCAATCTTGCCCACATGCGCCAAGGCGTGGCTTGGTTCCAGCGCGGGAATAATACCCTCGGTCTGGCACGACAACTGAAACGCCTCCAGCGCCTCCGCATCAGTGATCGACACGTATTGTGCCCGGCCGATCTCGTGCAACCACGCATGCTCCGGCCCGATGCCGGGGTAATCGAGACCCGCAGAAATCGAATGCCCCTCAAGGATCTGACCATCGTCATCTTGCAGCAGGTAGGTCCGGTTGCCGTGCAGAACGCCGGGCCGACCACCGGTCAGGCTGGCGCAATGCTCCATCTTGGCGTTGACGCCCTTGCCGCCCGCCTCGACCCCGATGATCGCCACTTCCTTGTCGTCAAGGAACGGAAAGAACAGGCCCATTGCGTTCGATCCGCCGCCGATGGCCGCGATGATGGTGTCAGGCAACCTGCCCTCCGCCTCCATGATCTGTTGCTTGGCCTCCTGACCGATGATCGCCTGAAAATCACGAACCATGGCAGGGTATGGATGCGGGCCCGCAACAGTGCCGATGCAATAAAAGGTGTCGCGCACGTTCGTGACCCAATCGCGCAACGCATCGTTCATGGCGTCCTTCAATGTGCCACGTCCGGACGTCACGGGGATCACCTCGGCCCCCAAAAGCTTCATGCGGAACACGTTGGGCGCCTGCCGCTCCACGTCGTGCGCCCCCATGTAGACCACGCACTTCAATCCGAACTTGGCGCAGACCGTGGCCGTTGCCACCCCGTGCTGTCCCGCGCCGGTTTCCGCGATGATACGGGTCTTGCCCATGCGCCGCGCCAGAATTATCTGGCCCAGCACGTTGTTGATCTTGTGTGCGCCAGTGTGGTTCAACTCGTCCCGCTTGAGATAGATCTTCGCGCCACCGAACCGCTCGGTCAGACGCTCGGCAAAGTAAAGCGGGCTGGGCCGTCCGACATAATGGGTCCAAAGGTAATGCATCTCGGACCAGAAACTGTCGTCCGTCTTGGCGAATTCATACTGCCGTTCCAGTTCCAGAATCAGCGGCATCAAGGTTTCGGATACGAACCGCCCACCGAAATCACCAAACCGGCCGTTTTCGTCCGGTCCGGTCATGAAACTGTTGAGGATATCATCGGGCATGGCGGTTCTCCTGACTTACGGGCTGTCACTGCATACGGAATGACGCGCCGGGGTTCCAACGAAAAAAGGACCGGTCTTCATCTTGGCCGAAAACTCTGGGGGTCGGGGGGCACAGCCCCCCGCCATGTCGGTGCGCTGTGCGCGCCGACATGGCTAGCCAAGTGCAGCCGCGAACGCGGCAATCAGCGTCGCATCCTTGATCCCCGGCGCACGTTCCACGCCACTGCTGACATCCACCTGCGGCGCGGCCGTCATCTGCACGGCCAACGCCACATTTTCCGGTGTCAGCCCCCCGGCCAACATCCATGGCACCGGCCAGCGGCGGCCCGCGATCAGTCGCCAATCGAACGCCAAACCGTTGCCCCCCGGCAAATCCGCATCCGCGGGCGGTTTCGCATCAATCAAGATCTGATCGGCGACCTTGACATACGCATCCAGTTTCAGCAGGTCGTCCGGTCCCGATATGCCCACGGCCTTCATCACCGGCAGGCCATAGCGTGCCTTGATCTGGGTCACGCGTTCCGGTGTTTCGCGTCCATGCAACTGCAACATGTCCAACGGCACACGCGATACGATCCGGTCCAGCGCGGCATCATCCACATCCACCACCAGCCCGACCTTGGCGATGCCCGGCGGCACCTCCAGCGCCAGTGCGCGGGCCTCCTCCACGCCGACATTGCGCGGGGATTTGGGAAAGAACACGAACCCCACATACCGCGCGCCGGCGTCAGCAGCCGCTGCCACGTCGCCGCGATGGCGCAGCCCGCAGAACTTGATTGCAATATTCATGGGCTCAACGGGCGGTGCGGCTATCGTCGAGAAGGGCCAGGATATCATCATCCTTGCCCTCGTTCTGGCGCCCGCGCAGGTTCTGCACCTCGCGCTCCAGCTTTTGCTTTTCGCGGCGTTGGGTCACGGCCTCGGCCCGGTGGCGATGTTCGCGCAGCCATTCCCAGACAAAACCGACCAACAATCCCAATACAATCCCACCAAGGATCACCAGAAACAGCGGCAACTCGATCTCGTTCGGCCAGCCCAACCATAGATGCAGCCCTTCAGGCAGCGCCTTCAACGTCACAGGCCCGCGGTTTGCAAGCGCCAGAAACACCAGCGCCAGCGCCACAATCGCCAGAAAGAGATACTTGATATAGCGGATCACGACACCGCCCCCTCTTCGCTACCCGTCTTCACCATTCAAACGATCGCGTAACAGTTTGCCCGCTTTGAAGAAAGGCACATGTTTTTCCTCTACCGATACGCTTTCGCCGGTGCGCGGGTTGCGGCCGATGCGGGCCTCGCGCTTTTTCACGGAAAATGCGCCGAACCCACGCAGTTCCACGCGATCACCGGACGCCATCGCGTCGATGATCTCCTGAAAGATGGCGTTCACGATGCGCTCGACATCGCGCTGATAGAGATGTGGGTTCTCTTCCGAAAGTTTCGCGATCATCTCCGAGCGTATCATCAATGTCCCTCCCAGACAGGCCATGCAGATCGAACGACTATATGCACAGTGTGTGCCTTAGCAAAAGAAAAAGCAGGCAAAAGCACTGACTGAACGCCGCTATGTGCCTGATCCGTCGGCTGTTTCCACGTCAAGGCGGCCGCAGACCACCGCAAACGGTCAATCCCGGCAAAAACACGGACAATGATTCGGCTTGGCGATTGGCGATCCCGGAAGGACTCGAACCCTCAACATCCTGATTAGAAGTCAGGTGCTCTATCCAGTTGAGCTACGGGACCGCACATGCGCGGTTTAGCCAAGCCTGACGCGCGCGTCCAGCGGTGGTTAGGACAGATCGAGGCGCAGAAAAACGCTGCTTGGGCCGGGGCGATAGTGACCAAAGCATGCGCATGGCGTGAAACCGAACCGGGAATACAGCGCGCGGGCGGGCCTTGCCGTCTCATCGGCCCCGGCCTCCAGTAGCAGCGCGACCTTGCCTTGGCTGCGGGCCACATCGATCAACCCGGTCAAGAGCGCGCTCGCCACACCCCGCCCGCGCCAGACCTTCGCGGTATGCATCGACTTGATCTCGGCGGTGCCATCCCCCAGATCGCGCAGCGCCCCGATCCCTGCGACGTCCCCCGCGATACGGGCAGCCAGCAGCGTGACACCAGGCTCGGCAAGGGCTGTCGTATCGAGAACGTGGGAATCTTCTGCGGCATAAATGGCCTGCGACCGCGCCATGTGAACCGCGACAAGCGCCGCCACGCCGGCGTCGTCAGGGTCGGCCGGTGCAATCTGAAGGTCGGTCCGCGCGATCAATGCGTCCAGGCACCACGGCGTTTGGTGGCGAAATTCTCGCCATAGCCGCCCGGGCGAATGTTTGGCTTGCGCGTCTTGGGCTGCACGACGACGGCGTCGATGCCGTGATCCTTGGCGTAATTCTGTGCCTCTTCGGCGGTCTCGAAATGCAGATGCACTTGGCTGTTCATGTCGCCGGAACTGGTCCAGCCCATCAGCGGATCGACCTCGCGCGCGCTTTCGGGCAGAAATTCAAGCACCCATTGCCGCGTATTGGCCATGCCCGAGGACATGGCGGATTTCGCGGGGCGATAGATGCGGGCACGCATGGGGCAAACTCCTGAACCGATTGGCAAGGCGTATATCCGAAATTCGCGCGCTTCATGCAAGCTTCAGATCGTCACGGGGGTTGCGCGGACGTTTGCCGAACCAGTTGCGGGAAAGGGGCAAGATGAGTTGCCAGCCGGGCCCGATGGAGCGAGGGGTGGGGTGGGTGTTCGACCCCGGCTGACAACCGCTTCTGCTGCTTGTGATTTCAAGCTATGAATGCCGTGGGTCCATTGCAACGAAAATCTCTCCTTAAAGTTGTGCAAATTCGAACGGTTTTGGCAGGTATTCCTTAACCTTCTACCAGCACCGATCAGGAGCCGACTTGAACGTGAACAAAATAAGACCATTCTAGTCAGGTCAGCCAAGGGGTTTGCCATGCACAATAACTCACCTGAACAGATGCCGGTGCTGAGCCTTGCCACCGATGCCGTCAAGGCGCGCCCCAAGCTGGAAGGCGGCAAAGCCTTCAGGTTGAACACAGAATTCGAACCGGCCGGCGATCAGCCCACCGCAATCGCGGAGTTGTCCGAAGGCATCCGCGCCGGGGAAAAAAATCAGGTGCTGCTGGGCGCGACGGGCACCGGCAAGACGTTCACCATGGCGAAGATCATCGAGGAAACTCAGCGACCGGCGATCATCCTCGCCCCGAACAAGACGTTGGCGGCGCAACTTTACGGCGAGTTCAAGGGCTTCTTCCCCGACAATGCGGTCGAGTATTTCGTCAGCTATTATGACTACTATCAACCCGAGGCCTATGTGGCCCGGTCCGATACCTACATCGAGAAAGAATCGCAGATCAACGAACAGATCGACCGGATGCGCCACTCCGCGACGCGGGCGCTTCTGGAACGCGACGACGTGATCATCGTGGCCTCGGTGTCGTGCATCTACGGCATCGGGTCGGTCGAAACCTACGGTGCGATGACCCAAGACCTGTTCGCCGGGCGCGTTTACGATCAGCGCAAGGTCATCGCCGACCTAATCGCCCAGCAATACCGCCGCAACGATGCCGGTTTCCAACGCGGCACCTTTCGCGTCCGGGGCGACAGTCTGGAAATCTGGCCCGCCCACCTGGATGACCGCGCCTGGAAGTTGAGCTTTTTCGGAGAAGATCTGGAAAGCATCACCGAGTTTGACCCGCTGACCGGGCACAAGACGAATGCGTTCGACAAGGTCCGGATCTACGCAAATTCCCATTATGTGACGCCCCGCCCGACGATGCAGCAGGCAATCAAGGGCATCAAGGCCGAGTTGTCCCTGCGCCTGAAGCAGATGATCGACGAAGGTAAATTGCTTGAGGCGCAGCGTCTGGAACAGCGCACACAGTTCGATCTGGAGATGCTGGAGGCGACCGGTGTCTGCAACGGGATCGAGAATTATTCGCGCTACCTGACCGGGCGCGCGCCGGGCGAACCGCCTCCCACGTTGTTTGAATACATTCCTGACAACGCGATTGTCTTTGCCGACGAATCTCATGTCAGCGTGCCACAGATCGGCGGCATGTACCGGGGCGACTATCGGCGGAAATTCACGCTGGCCGAACACGGGTTCCGCTTGCCGTCGTGCATGGACAACCGCCCGCTGAAATTCGAGGAATGGGACGCCATGCGCCCGCAATCGGTGTTCGTGTCCGCCACGCCATCGGCATGGGAACTGGATCAGGCGGGCGGCGTGTTCACCGAACAGGTGATCCGCCCCACTGGCCTGCTGGATCCGATGATCGAAATCCGTCCGGTCGGGACGCAGGTGGATGACCTGCTGGACGAAGTGCGCCGGGTGACGGCCGCGGGATACCGCACACTTTGCACGACCCTGACCAAGCGCATGGCCGAGGACCTGACCGAATACATGCACGAACAGGGCATCAAGGTGCGCTACATGCATTCCGACATCGACACGATCGAACGGATCGAGATCTTGCGCGACCTGCGTCTGGGGGCCTTCGACGTGCTGATCGGGATCAACCTGCTGCGCGAAGGGTTGGACATTCCCGAATGTGGGCTGGTGGCCATTCTGGACGCCGACAAGGAAGGGTTCCTGCGCTCTGAGACCTCGTTGGTGCAGACCATCGGGCGCGCTGCGCGAAATGAGGATGGCCGGGTCATCATGTATGCGGACCGGGTCACCGGCAGCATGGAACGCGCGATGGGCGAAACAGACCGCCGCCGCGCCAAGCAAATCGCCTATAACGAGGAACACGGGATCACCCCCGCGACCGTCAAGAAGAACGTCGAGGATATTCTGGCGGGTCTCTACAAGGGCGACGTGGACATGAACCGGGTGACCGCCAAGGTGGACAAGGCACTGCACGGTGCCAATCTGGCCACCGTGCTGGACGGGCTGCGGTCCGACATGCGCAAGGCCGCCGAAAATCTGGAGTTCGAAGAGGCGGCGCGCCTGCGCGACGAGGTCAAGCGGCTGGAGGCCGTCGATCTGGTCATCTCGGACGACCCGCTGGCCCGCCAATCAGCCGTGGAGGCCGCCGTGTCAGAGGCCACCAAAATGGCGGGTCGATCGACGGCGGGGCGGCCCGGTCAAAGGGGCGGCAAGGCCCGGCGCGTGCGATGATGGCGCAAGATCGACCCGCGCGGGCACGACGTTGGCCAAGCCGTGCCGCCATCCTTGCGCTTGCGCTGCCCCTGCCCGCCCACGCGTGGGAGGCCGAAACCGAGGGGCCGCTTTGCACGCTGACCCACACCACGCCCGAGGTCACGCTGCGCCTGACGTATGACCCGGGCCTGGCCGAATACGCGATCACGCTTGGCCTCATGGGCGCGACGTGGCCCGACGCGGCGGTTTTCGCGCTGGAATTCTTCGGCGCACAGCCGAACCAGATCGCGACAAGCCTGCATCAATTGTCAGATCATGGTGCGGCCCTGACAGTCACGGATCGCGGGTTTGGCAACGTTCTGGATGGATTGCAGTTCAATGACACCGCCACCGCCCTTGCGGGCACCGAGGCCGTGACGATCCCGTTAGAAGGCGCTGCCCCCGCAGTCATCCAGTTCCGCACCTGTACCGAAATGCCCCTTGCCTGACGGGCGTGACCTTTAGAAATCGAAGATATCATCCAGAAACGACCCACGCCGCTTCTTCTTGTAGCCCTGCCCGCGATCATCGTCATAGGCAGGTTCCGCACGGCCAACGGGTGCGGCCGGTGCGGCAGGAACCGAACGTTCGATGATCTTGTCCAACTCTCCCCGATCCAGCCAGACACCGCGACAGGCAGGGCAGTAATCGATCTCGACCCCTTGGCGGTCTGACATCACAAGGGTGGTTCCATCGACGGGGCATAGCATGTGGGCGTTCCTTTGCTGGTGTTCATCGTCCATCTAGTCACGACGACGGCGGGCGCAACTCGCGATAACCAAAGCCTATCGCAAGACGGGGAAACGCGATGCCTATGCCGGAAAAACAAAGGCCGCGCATTGCGCGGCCTTCGGCACCCCAGCATCGTGTGACGACATCAACTCTGATAGCTGCCAACCAAATCGGCATATCGCGGTGCATCGCCCGGCAACTCCATGCCACGCGATTGCATCTCGGCCTCAAGTGCGCCGATGGCATCAACAGCGTCTCCGCGGTCGCCCCAAGTGTCCAAACCGCCGACGGCATAGTTGTAGCGGTCCAGTACGTCTTGGTCCGCTGTTTGCTGGCCTGAGCCATCGCCAATGCCGGTTGCCGCCCAATTCTCGAAGTGCTGCTCGTCATACCCCAGCGCGTTCACAAGACCAAACGACCCCCAACCGCTGCTGTTGCGCGCCAGCGCGCCAAAGGGCATGTCGCCGGCGTCAATCTCGGCAAGCTGACCGGCAGTATCGTTGCTGAGGCTTTCAACGCCAGCCGAAACCACGGCCATCGTTGCCATGCCAAGGCCAACGATCGCAGCGGTAAGAACAACCCAGTCGACGGTGACGGCACCGTCCTCGGAAATCATAAAGCGCGAAAAAGTCTCTGGTTTCATGGTCCTACCCTCAGATACCGTTAACAAACATTGAACACGTGTTCGCTGGAATCCGTGGCGCAATTAGGGCGAGATTGGTCTGGAATCGGGACAGTTTGGCGACGAACTGACGAAGGGTTGATCGCAGGTTCCAACCGGCATCGGATTGGGGGGGCACCAAGCCAGATGACCGTTCTCACCCCCCCATGCCGCCAGCCATGGATCATCCGCACGGACCGCGACGGCGCCCTGCCCTCAGGCGCATCACGGACCCTGTGGCCGGATCTATGAAAGCGTGTTTCGCATCGCCTGATACGCCACCGCGGTGACCGCATTGGCCAGATTCAGGCTGCGGATATGGGGGCTGCGCATCGGCAGGTTGAAGATGCGGTCGGCATTTGTGTCCAACACCGAAGGTGGCAGACCCTTGGTTTCACACCCAAAGACAAGATACGCGTCGCACGGGTAATCAGGGTCATATACGCTTCCCGCGCCGTGTTCCTCGAAGAAGAACAACTGGTCACGGCGCGGCGATCGCGCTTCCAGAAACGCGGGCCAGCTGTCAAATTCGAAAAGCCTGACATGCTGCCAGTAATCAAGGCCCGCGCGCCGCACGGATTTGTCTGTGATGTCAAACCCATAGGGCCTGATCAGCACCAGATCGAGGTCAAGCGCAACACAGGTCCGGCCGACCGATCCTGTGTTTCCGGGGATCTCGGGCGTGACCAGCACCACCGACATCCGGGGGGTGTCAGACATTCGGACGGCCTTCCAGCCCCAGAACACGGCGCATCGTGGTCCATGCGGCGGGCAGACGCGGCGGACGGGCCAGTTCTGCGATCACCTCATCGCGCAGGGCGGTTTTCAGGCGGCTCTCGGCAAAGCCACGCCCCCAGTCCAGCAGCGCATCGCGATCGTCCGGGCGCAGGCGAACGGCGCTTCCGATCAGGCCGACAATGGTGCCGGCCGGGGAATACCATTCATCTTGAATGGCCCTGATCCGTTCGGGGAAAACGCTGCCCACACCACGGATCAGCCCGCTTTCGGAAAATCGCAGCAGCAGGCGGCCCATATCCGCGCGGCTATAGCCGATCAGCGGCGGAAAGGTGTCGAAGAACACCGGGCCATCCGCATCCATCGCGAAATTCCGGATCGAGGGATGATACCCGATACGTTCGGGGCGTTGCGCGACGGCCTGCCAGAAATCGGCGATGGACCCGGCGGCACGATCCAGCAGCGCGATGGCGCTGGCGGTATCGGCCTGCATCAACATCGGGCGCAGCAAGGTCGCTTCGGGCAGGGCCTTCTGCACGATCACGGGACGCAGAAAACCGGCCTCGTTGATCAAGACGAACCGGGTGTGGGGCACGCGGACACCGGCCTGTGTCAGGCAATTCACGTATTGTTCGTGCCGCCGCGCCAGTTGTTCAAGAAGTTCGGGGTCGCGGCCGCCCCGGTATGTCTTGATCACATGGTCGGACAGCGGGCCGCTTGCAGGACGGAACGGCGCACAGAAATAGCCCAGCTTGCTGACCGGTTCACCCCGGTCGGCCAAGGCGGCCCTGACATCACGCACCAGTTCGCTCATGCGTGTTTGCCCACGCTCCACCCGGTCGCATCCGCCAAGCGCGCCTCGCCTCTGGAAATCGGCAGATCCTCCAGCGCGGACCCCATCGAGTCGTTCCAACGGTTCAGATATCCGAACAGGGCGACAACCCCCATGATCTCCACGATGGCCTCTTCGGGCCAATGGGCGCGCAGGCGTTGGCCCACCTCGGACGTCACGGCATTGGGGACTTGCGTCGCGGCATGAGCAAAGGCAAGCGCGGCTTTCTCGGCATCGCTGTAATGGGCGGATGCTTCGAAATCGAACACGTCGTTCAACCGTTCCTCTGATGCCCCGAACCGTTCCGAGGCCAGAATCATATGCGCCTGACAATAAAGGCAGCCGGACGCGAAGCTGCTGACATAGCCGATCAGCCGCTTGAATTCAGGCGTGACCGATCCGTAATCGGTCATCACGGCGACATTCAGGTTGGTGAACGCCTGCGCGATGGGGCTGCGGTGCGCCATCGTGCGCACGGAATTCGGGATCACACCCAAGGGACCCTTGAAGAACTGCACCTGCGCGCGCAGGTCCGGCTCCATTTCATTTTCGTCAAGTGGCCGCACAAGCGCCATGTCGCATCTCCCCCCAAAGTCGTCGCGCGTTGTGACGGTGGCGCGCCTTGGGCGGATGTTCAAGGCGCTGTTAGGCTTTTGTTAAGGTTGGTTGCAGAAGAGTTGCACCATGAAACGGGTCTTTATCCTTTTCGCTGCAATGCAGGGTCTGATGACCATGACCATGACAATGACGGCGCAGGCGGGGCCATGGGCACGGGAAGCGGGTGATGTATTCTTGTCGTTCGCGGTCATGGGCGAGGATGCGCGCGATGACCTGTTCATGGGTCAGATCCAGCCCGAGACCTCGCGCGTCCTTTACGGCGAGATCGGCTTGGGTCGCCGCCTGACATTCGGGCTTGATCTGATGCAGGGCGAGGTCAGCGAACAGGCCATCGGATTTCTGCGCTACACCCTGACCCCGCCGGACGCGACCTGGCAATTCGCCGTCGATCTGGGGGCGGGCACCCGCGCAGTGACGGACGTTGGCGAAAGCAGCATGGCGCGGCTTGCGATATCGGCTGGGCGGGGGTTCGGCGTGGGCAACGGGCGGTTGTGGTTCTTGCCAGTCGCGCATCAGGGCGGATGGCTGACGTTCGAGGCGCGCGCAATGCAAGATATGACGCTCGATCAACTGATCTGGCAGGCCGAGGCGACCGTGGGGCTTTCCCTGTCCGACCGGATCAGCTTCATCAGCACCCTGAAGGTCGAGGAATGGCCCGACGCCGACAGCGTGGTCAGCTACCTGCCCGCGTTGGTCTACGACATTCGGACCGGGACATCGGTGCAGTTGGGTGGCCGGGTTTCGGATGGCGGTGCCGATGTGATGGGCCTGCAATTGGGACTGTGGCAGCAATTCTAGCGGCATGCTAGCGTCGCACCATGGCCCAAACCACCCCCATCCGCCCCACAGATGATGATGCCCGCGCGCTTGCGCGCGCATTGATCGACACGGCGCGTTTCGGCGCACTGGGCGTGACCGACCCCGCGACCGGCAGCCCCATGGTGACCCGCATCGCCGTTGTGCCCGGACCCGATGGCGTGCCACTTACGCTGATCTCTCAGCTGTCCACCCACACCACGGCGCTTGCCGCCAGCCCTGCCTGCTCTTTGTTGCTGGGCGAACCGGGGGCAAAGGGTGACCCCCTCACGCATCCGCGCCTGACCCTGCAATGCATCGCCGGACCAGCCGACAAGGCAGCCCTGCGGGCGCATTATCTGCACCACTACCCCAAGGCGCAACTTTACTATGATTTCAAGGATTTTCAGCTTGTCCGGCTTGCGCCGACACACGGGTTTCTGAACGGCGGGTTCGGCAAGGCATTTCACCTGACGGCCAGCGACCTTACCAGTGCGTCGTCCCCACCGCGCCCTTGATCCGCCCGGTCAGGTTGGGTGTGACCCAACCGCCATAGAAATCACCGGGTTGCGGCACCACGCGGATATCGCCGACCCACGCCTGTCCAACGGATGTGGCATAGAACGCGATATGATCCTTGATGGCTTCGAATTTGGCGGTCGGTGCTGGATAGCTCCACGCCGCGTTCCGCGCGCGCTGCCCATTCACCACCAGATCCCAATAAACCGCCCTGCCTTTCCATTCGCAAAACGTTTCACGCGAACTGGCCACAAGGGCCGATGCAAGCACATCCCCGATCGGCAGGTAATAGGTGGGCGCATGATGCGTTTCCAGCACCCGCCACCCTGCCTGCGTATCGGCAACCGGCACGCCAGAAAACACAACGCGCAACCTTTCCCTTACCTGTTGAACGGCAGGCGGGCGCGGATAATCTTGGACGTTTTCAACGGGTAGTATTGTCATATGGCGTGATCTAGCGCGCACTCCCGCAAAGCAAAACCCCCCGGTGCGCACTGGCACACCGGGGGGGCGTCATCACCTCAGCACATGGCGCTTACACGTCACAGCGCGCCGTCAGATGGACCGCGCCCTTCACCGGCTGGGACCAGTTCAGACGGATCGTCTGCTGTCCGACGCCGTTGCGGTTGGTCGCATAGGGCGTCGTGTAGATCGCCACGTTCGCGACCGACCTGACCGCCCCATCCGGCAACACCGACAGCGCGCTGCGCGCCTCGCCCTCAAACGGCAGGACATCGCTCAGATCAATGTTCCAAACCTGCGCTTCGGTATTTTCAACGGCCCGCACGATGGCCGGGTTTTCAGTGCGTTTGACGATGCCATGGTAGGTGTTTCCGTTGAACAACAGGTCGGCATACCGCGCCTTGTCCAAATCGGCGACGCTGTCATCGACACCATCCACACTGTCCAACTGCGACCCGCCCGTCTTCTTGAAAAGGTTGTCGCAGACCGTCATCCCGTTGATGTAATGGCCAGCCCCATAGGGCTTGATCGAGATGAATTTCATCCAGGGCCCGGCGTCCGTGGCAAAGAAGATGTTGGAGTTCACCGTCAGCCCGTGGAACGAAAGCTCGGATTGCAGATCGGGCTCGGCATCGTGTTCATTGCCCCACTCGATAAAGCAGTTGTCCACGTAATTCCCCGTAAAGGTCATCTTGGCATTGGTTCCCGTCAAGACCAGCCCGGGGGTGCGCAGCCCGTCGGTTTCATTGTCGCCCTGAAAGAAATGGTTCCCGATCACGATGTTGCCGGTGCCTGCCATCACGCCGAAATGCAGGAACTTGACCGCGCGATTGTCGCGGATCTTCACATCGGACGAATTGGTGTTGAAGGCAATCGACACGCGGTCCTGCACACGCAGCGTCTGCTCGTTCGACAAGAACTGGCAGCGGTCGACCTGCATCCCCTGACATCCCTGCCCCGCCGACGAAATGCCGCGATCCTTCGGGCCGGTAAAAAAACAGTCCTGAATCTGAAAGATCAGACCATCCATCGGCATTAACAGGGCGCTGCAGCGACCGGCACACAGAAACTCGACATCGGTGATCTTGAATCGCTGCAAATTCGCCCAGCCACTGAAGTCCAGCAGGTACTTGAACCGCCGGAACGTGTAGGTCTGGCTGGTCGGCGCACCCCAGAACGGGTTCGACAGGAACACCTTTCCCGCCGCCTCGTTCTTGCCCGTCACATAGATCTCGCGACCGACGCCTGCGGGGCCCGTGATGACCGCGCCAATGGGAATGGCCGCAACGTTGGTCACGTTGCTGATCTCTTGGGGCAGGCTACGATTCCACGTGCCGGTGCGGGTATGAACCTCATCGGCCCAGGCGAGGCCGTCATCGGCACTCAATTGGCCGTTCCGGACAATCCGCCGGTTGGCATAGCTGTTGCGGTTTCCAACCACCCCCTGCACGTCGATGGGCGCGCTTAGCACCACCCGTTTGCCGTTCAGATCGAACGCCTCGTGATCGGATTGGTTGAACAGCATCTGCAGGCCCTTCTTGAGCCCGATCAGGTCGTCGCCAAAAGCCTCGGAATACCCTTTGAGGTCAAAGTTCTGGTTCAGGGCGACGCGCACATCGTCGGGCGCCGTCAGCTTGCCCTCGAACCGAACCGGATTGTTCATCGTCAGGTTGGAGCCGATGCGATAGGTGCCAGCACTTACCAGCACCTCGCGCCCAGCCGCGGCAGCGTCCGCCGCAGCAAAGGCCGCGCGATCATCGGTTGTGCCGTCACCCGTGGCGCCAAAATCCTTCACATCCACCCAGTCCATCAGCTTGCGGTGGAAAACGCTGGTCACATCCTCGATCTTGATGCTTTCGATACGCACCTGTCCGCCGTTCGGCCCGGTCACGTCCAGCCCCAGATGCCCATAGGCGGCATCCGTGCCCCAAGGCATATCCACACCGGGTCGCGTCCCGGTGCCGATGATCGCGGTCACGGTCGTGATCGTGCCATAACTGGTCAACGTGACCGAAGGCCCTGTCTGCGCCGCACCGGCCACGTTTGTATCGGTGGCCGTCCCGGCCCATCCGGCGATGCGCACCGTCGGCAGGTTGCCAGACAACGCCTTGATCCGCGCCGAAACCCGCAAGTAAGTTCCCGGAAGGATCGGCGTTTGCCCCATATAACGAAGACGCGTGGTCGTCTCGGTCTTGACGACCTCCAGGCAACCGCCAAAATCCGCATCCGCCGCGACCAGAACCGCGTTGGGCGCAGTTGCGTAGGTATCGCTTCCCGGCGTGCCGTCTTGTCGCGACCAAACGGACAACCCGCCCGCAAATGGCGGCGGCATCAACACCAGACCGTCGGTGATCACCTGATTCATGTCGTACCCCTTTTCTGCGCGACACGCGCCCCGTGCCCACGCCAAAACGCCCCGCGCTCCGATGCTGGGGCGCAAGGCTACCTCGATTGTTCAACTGTTGGGAAAACCCGGCACATGACATGCCGAAGACAGTGCAGACAGTTAGCGCAAAATCGTTAAGCGGTGATTAATCAGGGCCGCAAACAGCGCGCGATCTAGACGCCGACATCAGGGGCGGGCAAAACCATTACCGCATTGATCTGCCAACCCGCGTCCGTTTGCACCATCTGGTAGCCCAAATAATGCGTGGCACCGGCCCGATCGGTTACTCGGACCCGCTGCACGAAGATACCACTCAGGGTTTGCAGGTCGATGAAGTCAACCTGCGCCGGATCCCACACCATCGGATAGCCTTCCTGCACCATCCGCCCGAAGGTCTCGGGCGTCTCGAACAGGCGTTGGATGTTGGGGCTTGCAAAGGCCCATGCTCCGTTCAGATCTTCGGCTGCAAATGCATCGAATTGGCCTTGGATCGTGGCCTCGATATCCGAATTCGGGGCCAGAACCTCTTGGGCCTGCGCGGTCAGACCGCACAGAACCATGATGATTGCCAAAATCGACCGCCGCATCTGTCGCCCTCCGGTTTTCAATACTGAAACGGTAGGCCAGCGGCGCGGGCGGTCAAGCGTCCGTTGTCAGTTCTCCGGCAAGTGCCGCCTCGATCAACGTGATCGTCTCGGTCATGCCGAAAAGCGCGATGAACCCGCCGAACCGCGGCCCCTGCGATGCCCCCAGAAGCACCTCGTAAAGCGCCTTGAACCAGTCGCGCAGCGGGTCGAAGCCGTGGTCCTTGCCCACCGAAAAGACCAGCGTCTGCAGCGCCTCATCCTCGACCGGACCGTCGTAGCCTTTCAACCTCGTGGCTAGATCTTCCATCGCGGCGCGCTCTTGATCGGTGGGCAGGCGGAACACCTTTTGCGGCTTCACGAAGTCCTGATAATACCGCAGCGCGAAACCAGCCGCCTGATCAAGGTCGGGGTGGGTTTCGGGGCGTGCCTCTGGCGCATAGCGGCGAATGAAGCCCCACAGCGCCTCTTTGTCCTCGGCGCCCGCCGCGCTGGCAAGGTTCAGCAGCATGCCGAAGCTCACCACCATATTGGAGGCCGGCACATTATGACCGTGGATGTGGAACACAGGGTTGGCCAGACGTTGGGCCGTGTCCTGATCCGCATAGGCGCGCAGTTGCTGGTGGTATTCGTCCATTGCCTTCGGGATCACGTCGAAATGCATCCGCTTGGCCGTTTTTGGCTTCAGATACATGAAGTAAGACAGGCTTTCCGTACTGGCATAGGTCAGCCATTCATCGATACTCAGCCCGTTACCCTTGGATTTCGAGATTTTCTGCCCCTGATCGTCCAGAAACAACTCATAGGTAAAGACCTCCGGTGGGCGGCCGCCCAACCGCGAACAGATCGCGGAATAGATCGCCGTGTTGGGCGCATGTTCCTTGCCGTAGCTTTCCCAATCCACGCCCAATGCAGCCCAGCGCGCGCCGAAGTCAGGCTTCCACTGAAATTTGACGTTGCCGCCCGTGACCGGCAGCGTCCATTCGCGGCCATCCTCGTCATCGAAGGTCACGGTGCCATTCGCGGCGTCCACATGCTTGATGGGCACATACAGGACCCGCCCCGTTTCGGGGTGGATCGGCAGAAAGATCGAATAGGTCTGCTGCCGCTCATCGCGCAGGCTTTTCAGCATCACCTTCATCAGGTCGTCATACCGCTCTGCCGCCAACAGCAGGGTCGCATCGAACCTGCCCGAACGATAGAAGTCGCGCGCCGAATAGAACTCGTAGTCAAACCCGAACGTATCCAGAAACCGCCGCAGCATGGCATTGTTGTGATGGCCAAAGCTTTCGTATTCCCCGAACGGATCGGGGACAGAGGTCAGCGGCCGCTGCAGATGATCGGCCAGCATCTCGGGGTTCGGCACATTGTCCGGCACCTTCCGCAGCCCGTCCAGATCGTCGGAAAAACAGATCAGCTTGGTGGGGATATCCGACAGCACCTCGAACGCGCGCCGCACCATGGTGGTGCGCAAGACCTCGCCGAAGGTGCCGATATGGGGCAGACCGCTTGGCCCATACCCCGTTTCAAACAGCACATACCCCTTTTCCGGCGGCGCATTTTCGTAGCGTTTCAGCACCCGGCGCGCTTCTTCAAACGGCCAGGCCTTGCTGTTCATCGCGGCGTCACGCAGTTCCGACATCGGGGTCAATCCTTCCATCCACACGCGACCGAACGCCTCGTGTGCGCGATGCACCTATTGCGACAGCGCGCCGGGGTCAATAAAGACTGAAACTGCAATGAAGGAGACGACACTATGACAATAGAAGCCAGCCTTTCTGCACAAGATGCACTTGTGGCCGTCATGATCGCAGTGTCCGTCTCGGATGAAAGCATCCGGACGTCGGAACTGCTCAGCATCGAACAGATCGTCAACCACCTGCCCATCTTCGCCGATTATGACGCCGACCGCATTCAGCGCGTTGCAAAAACCGTCTTTGAACTGTTCGAGGATGAGGACGGCCTTGATGCCTTGTTTGGTCTGGTGACAGAAGCCTTACCCGAGAAATACTATGAAACCGCCTATGCGATGGCTTGTGACGTGGCGGCGGCGGACGGGCTTCTGAAACAGACCGAACTGCGTTTCTTGATGGAAGTGCGCTATCAACTCAAGATCGATCGCCTTCATGCCGCCGCGATCGAACGCGGTGCCAAGGCACGCCACATGGTGCTTTAGCGCAAAAGGCTTTGGCCGTCACGGATCATGCCGTGTCATACATGACCGCCCACCTCTCGATCAGCAATTGCTGCAAACGGCGGGCGCGGCGGCTATAGGACCGGCCTCCGGCGGGCCGCTCCATCTGCGCCTCGGTCAGGCTTTCGCGGCGCTCCACATCGGCGCAGAACACCGCAAAGGCAAGGTCGCGCCCCGACGCGGTGCGCGCATACCCCGCAAGGCTGCTGACGAAATTCAATGTGCCGGTCTTGGCCACCACCTGCACCGGGTGATCGGTAACGACATTCCCCGCCTGATCCAGCATGGGAATATCCTTCATCAGTCGCCGCAGCATGCCGTCGGCCCCTGCCCCGACAAGCCCCTGAACCATGTCTTGCGCCCGGATACGGCTATCGCCGCCCAACCCGGAATGGTCCACGAAACCGACGTTCCGCGCGCCAAGCCGCTCCAACACCCAACTGTTCATCTCTGCCGCCGATGCCATCAGGGTTTCCGGACGCACGCCACCTGCTTGCGTTGCCGCCAAACCCATCACCTCTGCCGTCAGGTTGGTGGACCACAGCATCATCCCGCGCAAGATATCCTCCAGCGGCTCGCTCACATGGTCCACCAGTGTCGTCGCGGTGTCGGGTGGCATCGTGCCGTTTTCCGGCCCGCGCAGGACAATCCCGTGTGAACGGGCCAGCACTTGGAAAACATCCGCCGCGTAAAGATGGGGCTGGCGCACCGGCAACCACCGGCTTCCGGCGTCACCCAAGGCACTGCGCGCGACGGTCCAATCCTCGTGGAGGTCACTGGCGGCGTAGGTGTAGACCGGCACATCCCGGTCGGCGACCTGCATCCGCGCCATGCTGATGGGTGGGCGCACAGTGTCGGACCGCGCGTCCATCCGGACGGTATAGCCCTGACCGGCGCGCTCCCACTCGAAATGCACCCGGTTGAAATTCAGGTTCAGACCCGAAATAGCCGGGCTGTAACCCACATGGGCCGGCTGCACCGGATCGATCGCGGCAATATAGGGCAAAGCCCCCGCAGCCAGCCGCAACTGGCCCGTGACCTCTCGCAGACCGGTTGCGCGCATGTCGGCCACCATCGTCTGCAGGGCATTGGTATCAAGGACAGGGTCGCCCGTGCCCACCAGCCACAGATCGCCGTCAAGCCGCCCGTTGACGATCGGGCCATCGGCCACGATCCGGGTATGAAAACGGTGCCCCGGCCCCAACCGATCCAACGCATAGGCGCAGGTGATGGCCTTGGCCACGCTGGCGGGCGGCAGACCACGCAGGGGGTTGAAAACCTCAAGCATCCGGCCTGTCCGCGCATCGGCAACCGCGAATCCCACGCGCCCGCCAAGATCGGCGGCGCCGACCAGATCGGCCCCCGTCGGAAGGCCCCGCCTGAAGAACCCATCCGGTCGGATCAACGGACGCCGGGAAACCTCGGGGGCGCCGCCATAGGCGGCGCCACCGAGACTTGCCAGCGCCCCACTCAGGAATAAACGTCTCGAAACCATTTGATCAAAATTCCCGATCGTTGGCATTACTAAACCCGACACGGACGTGGCACTCAACCCCCTTGAAGATCACGCTTTTGCAGGCTTTCCCTGCCGCCAAAAAATCGTTACGCCCCAATACCATGAACGCTGACCTGCGACGCGCCCTTCCCTTGATGCTACTGGCCATGACACTGATTCCCGCCGGGGACACGGCGGGCAAGCTGTTGACGGCCGGCCATGACGCCGATCCGCTGTTCGTGGCCTTCAGCCGGTTTGCCCTTGGGGCCCTGTTGTTGGCCCCTTTCGTGCTGCACCTGACACCCGCGCGCCTGTTTGTGGACTGGCGGGTCTGGCTCAGGGCCTTGTTTCTGGCGGGGGGGATCACGTCCATCCTGACGGCGCTGCGCACCGAACCGATTGCCAATGTCTTCGGGGCTTTCTTCATCGGTCCGATCCTGTCCTACGGCCTGTCGGCATGGTTGCTGAAGGAAGGTATAACGCGCGCGCGCACCGGCTTGCTGCTGATCGGCTTTTTCGGCGTCATCTTGGTTGTGAAGCCGGGCTTCGGCATGACACCCGGCGTCGCGTTTGCCGTCTTGGCAGGTCTGTTTTACGGCGCGTTCCTGACCTCATCGCGCTGGTTGGCCGATCTTGCCCGCCCAAGGGCGCTGCTGATCAGCCAACTGGTGATCGGCACCTTGATTATGGCCCCGTTCGGCCTGCTGCGGATCCCCGACATGGACTTGCCCGTTGTCGGCCTGACGTTCGTCTCAGCGCTTGGGTCAATGTTGGGCAACCTGTGCCTGATCTTGGCGCTTCGGCTGGCGCCCGCCAGCCAGATGGCCCCGTTCGTCTACACACAACTGGTTGCGGCAACCGCATTGGGATGGGCGGTCTTCGGCGATTTGCCAGACGGTTTGTCGATGCTCGGTCTGGTGCTGCTGTTGTCATCCGGGCTGGCCAGCCTCTGGCTGCCCTCTTCGAAAAAATAGGTTACAAAAATTCGCGATTTCCCAATTTTTTGTAACCTATTCCCCCCCGGTCACGTCGGCCATTCGCCCCGCGCCCGAATGGCAGAGGATGAAATATCCACCATCGGGACGTTCAAGAAGCACCACGCTGGTGGGTCCGACCATGCCAGCGACGGCGCCGCTGCGGCGGGGATCTGACTGCGCCGAAACACCTGCGCGGCATGACTGGTGCGCGCCGATATCCCCTGCCCCGGTCGGGCCAGAACGCCAACGGGCACATTTTCCATGATCCAGTCCCAGCGCTGCCACCTATGGAACGTCGCCATGTTGTCGGCCCCCATCAGCCACACGAACCGCACGCCGGGATAAAGCTGAAACAGGCGCTTCAGCGTGGCGGCTGTATACCGCGTGCCGATCTGCGCCTCGATGTCGGTAACCCTGATCCGGGGATGCGTGACCAGACGGCGCGCGGCGGCCATGCGCCGATCCAATGCAGCCGGCCCTTTTGGTTTCAGGGGGTTGCCGGGGCTGACCAACCACCAGACCCGATCCAGACCGAACCGCTTGAGGGCTTCGCGGCTGACATGCACATGGCCGGCATGAGGCGGATCGAACGATCCACCGAAAAGGCCAACGGTCTGCCCTTGTCTGACATATGGCAATCCGCGCATGGCGTTCCTCCGATCGGCCTTGCCGTCGACGTGCAACGCGCCACAGGCCGAAAGTCAAGTCAAGACGCGGGCGCGGCGGCACCAGACAGCGCGCTCAGCCCTGCCTGTGTCGGCACCATGACCGTCAAGGCACGGCGGGTCGTTTCAATTTCAAAGATCATAGGGCTTGCGTTGCATCTGGGACACACCACATGTCAGACCGACGATTGCCCCTGCCGCGCTTGGGCAGTAGACAGCGCCAAACCCTCATCTTGACGGAGCATGACCATGGCCAGCTATCAATATGTTTATCACATGGAAGGTGTGTCCAAGACCTACCCGGGGGGCAAGAAATGCTTTGAAAACATACGCTTGAGCTTCCTTCCTGGTGTCAAGATCGGTGTCGTGGGTGTCAACGGGTCCGGTAAATCGACGCTGATGCGGATCATGGCGGGCCTCGACAAGGACTTCGCAGGCGAGGCATGGGCCGCCCAAGGCGCCAAGGTTGGCTACCTTCCACAGGAACCCACGCTGGAAGAAGACATGAGCGTGCGAGATAACGTCATGCTGGGCGTGGCCGCGAAAAAGGCCAAGCTGGACCGGTTCAACGAACTGGCGATGAATTATTCGGACGAAACCGCTGATGAGATGGCCGCGCTGCAAGATCAGATCGACAGCGAGAACCTGTGGGATCTGGACAGCCAGATCGACGTCGCGATGGAGGCTCTGCGTTGCCCCCCCGACGATGCGATGCCTGCGAACCTGTCGGGTGGTGAACGCCGCCGGGTGGCGCTGTGCAAGCTGTTGCTGGAAGCGCCCGACATGCTGCTGCTTGACGAACCCACCAACCATCTGGACGCGGAAACCATTGCGTGGCTGCAACAGCATCTGATCGACTACAAAGGCACGATCCTGATCGTTACCCACGACCGGTATTTCCTGGATGACATCACCGGCTGGATCCTAGAACTGGATCGCGGACGAGGCATTCCCTACGAAGGCAACTATTCCGCATGGTTGGAGCAAAAGGCAAAGCGCCTGAGCCAGGAAGCCCGCGAAGACAAGTCACGCCAGAAAACGCTGGAACGTGAATTGGACTGGATCCGCCAAGGCGCCAAGGCGCGGCAGGCCAAGCAGAAGGCGCGGATCAATGCCTATGAGGAACTGGCAGGCCAGTCCGAGCGCGAGAAACTGAGCCGCGCGCAGATCATCATTCCGAACGGGCAGCGCCTTGGTCAAAAGGTGATCGAGGTCAACGGGTTACAGAAGGCCTATGGCGACAAGCTGTTGGTGGAAAATCTGGATTTTGCACTGCCACCGGGTGGCATCGTGGGCGTGATCGGGCCGAACGGCGCGGGTAAATCGACCCTGTTCCGCATGCTGACCGGGCAAGAACAACCCGATGAGGGCGCGTTGGAATATGGTGATACCGTGCAGTTGTCGTATGTCGACCAGTCGCGCGATGCGCTGGCCCCCGATGCAACCGTCTGGGAGGAAATCTCGGGCGGTGCGGAAGTGATCGTGTTGGGCGACGCCAGCATGAATTCCCGCGCCTATTGTTCCGCGTTCAACTTCAAGGGCGGCGATCAGCAAAAAAAGGTCGGGTCGCTGTCGGGCGGTGAACGCAACCGCGTGCATATGGCCAAGCTGCTGAAATCGGGTGGCAACGTGCTGCTGCTGGATGAACCGACCAACGATCTGGACGTCGAAACGCTGCGTGCGTTGGAAGATGCGCTGGTTGATTTCGCGGGCTGCGCGGTCGTGATCTCGCACGATCGTTTCTTCCTCGACCGGATCTGCACCCATATCCTTGCCTTCGAAGGCGAGGCGCATGTGGAGTGGTTCGAGGGCGATTTCAGCGCCTACGAGGAAGACAAGAAGCGGCGTCTGGGGCCAGATGCTCTGGAACCGAAGCGCGTGAAGTACAAAAAGTTCTCCCGGTGATATCCGGCCCTTTCCGGGGCCGGATCAAGCGCCGCACGCCAACGTGGGGCGTGACCGAACAGTGATGATCTCGCTGAGCGTGATGGGAATATTTCGGTGGCATTGGGCGGTTTCGGCCGCCCTTTCCATTTTGCTGCAACCCGTGCGCCCTTGCGCCCTTGCCCGTGCGCCCCATATGGTTGGCAACAGCAATCATCCTTGTGGTCCTGCCCCATGTCCCATCATCTGACCTGTCTGACCTGCGGTTCGGTAAATCGCGTTCCTGCCGACAAGTTATCATCCGCGCCCAAATGCGGGGTGTGCGGGGCGAAACTGGTCGATGGATCGGTGAAGGCGCTGGACCCGGCCACGCTGACCAAGGCCACCAAGAAAGACAACCTGCCGCTGCTGGTGGATTTCTGGGCGCCGTGGTGCGGACCTTGCCGGATGATGGCCCCCGCGTTTGCCGACGCGGCGCGCCAGTTGGCAACGCAGGCGCGGTTTGCCAAGATCGACACGCAGGACCATCCGGCGATCAGCCAGAAATACGGCATTCGGGGCATCCCCCTTCTGATCTTGTTCCAGAACGGACGGGAACTGGCGCGGCTGCCCGGCGCGCGCCCCGCAACCGAGATTGCCGCCTTCGTGAAAGAGCACGCGAAAACGGCTGCCTGAATCACCTGCGGTCGCTTGATACGGCGCCATGATTGCCCTGCCGCGCCACAACCGGAATGCGCGGCCCGTGCACCGGACATCTTGGTTTACTGACGTTGACCGCGACTGGCCCTGACGAAAAAGGCGACGACCTGCAGCAGCAGGAGGCGCCTTTCGCCATGTATCAAAGTCGTTCAGTACAGCAGGTCGAGCACCAGCAGGACCGGAATGACGAACATTGCCCAAAGGCAGAAATAACCCGCAATCCGGCCAAAGAAGTTCCATTGAGCGATGGCGGCATCGTGGTCATCCTCACCTTCGGCCGGACGGCCCAACGCTCTATCAATCATCGACATTCTTGGCTCTCCCGTGCAAATTGAATGGGAGACGTAGGCCCGATTTGCCCAGTGTCCAGCCCTTGGGGCGCCTTTTGCTGGCCAAGGCGGAAAACTGCGGTAACATGCACCACCGATCACCTACAGGAGACCCTTTGGAATGCGCTTTATTGCAGCCCTGATCCTTTCCCTTGGACTATCGACACCCTTGGCCGCGCAAGATGCGGAAGAGATGGCGTTTGTTGCGGCGATGATGGAATCGATGAACCGCCTGTCGGTAACCTTCAATCGCGAGGTGTGCGGCTACATCTTGAGGCGCGCGGACGGCGGGTACGAAAGCTCAAAGGCCAGTTGGGGGGGGCATGCATCTTGTGCGTCCACGCCGGTGGCCGATGGGCAGGTTGCCATCGCATCATGGCATACCCATGCCGCATATGCCGCCGAGTATGACAACGAGGTGCCATCCATTCAGGACGTGGAGGGCGACATGCGTCAGGGCATCAACGGTTGGGTCAGCACGCCCGGCGGGCGGCTGTGGTTCGTGGACGGACAGACCGGTTTTATTCGTCAGGCTTGCGGCCGCGGATGTCTGCCGGTCGGCCCCAACGCCCAAGACGCCCCCCATGACCCGGTGCCGCCTTCCATGTCATTGGACCAGCTTTACATGCGGTTCGGCAGATCGCGTTAGGCGGCGACCCATTCCCTCGAGTGGGCCCGCGCCCGCGTCAGCAGGAACGGCTGGGCGCAGGTCGGGGGCAACGACAGCTTCCGGGGGCGGCGTGATCCAGGATTTCCATTCCCGCTCTGACCACAAGGAAAACTCATGAGAACAAGACTTTTGCCAGCGATCTGCGCGGCTGCCCTGATCGGGACATCGGCCTGCCTTGCGCAAGAGGCCGAGGAATCCGAATTCGTCATGGCGCTGATGACCACGGTGAACCATCTGTCGATCCGGTTCGGCCGCGAGGCATGTGGCTTTGTCTTGCAGGACGAAGATGGCCGTTTTTCATCAAGCAAGGTCCAATGGGGAACCGTCGATGGCTGTGCACCGTTGTTGGCGGATGACGATCCCGATCCCCTTTCATCTTGGCATACGCATGGATCCTATGCGCCAGAATACGACAACGAGGTGCCTTCGGTCGACGACGTGCTGGGCGATCTGGAAGAGGGTACCACCGGGTGGGTGGGCACCCCCGGCGGACGCCTTTGGTACATCGCGGCGCAAGAAGGTGCATTGTGGGAGACTTGCGGCGTCGGCTGCCTGCCACATGACCCGACAGCGACCGATGCGCTGCGCGCGCCGGTGCCGTCATCGATGAGTTTCTATGATCTGTACTATCGTTTCGAGGATGCGGGAAAGAGCTGAACCCTACCATCGCGGCAGGGTTCAGCGCGGACCAGGCAATACCTTATTCCGCCGCCTCCAGATAATCCTCCAGTGGGGGACATGTGCACACGAGGTGCCTGTCGCCATAGACGTTATCCACCCGGTTGACCGGCGGCCAATACTTGTCTACGCGGAAAGCCCCTGCCGGGAAGCAGCCCTGTTCGCGGGTGTAGGCGCGGTTCCAGTCTCCGACCAGATCCTCAACGGTGTGGGGGGCATGGTGTAACGGGCTATCCTCGGCCTTGATCTTGCCGGCTTCCACATCCGCGATCTCGGCCCGGATCGACAGCATGGCGTCACAAAAACGGTCGATCTCGGCCTGAGTTTCGGATTCCGTGGGTTCCACCATCAAGGTGCCCGCAACCGGCCAGCTCATCGTGGGGGCGTGGAAACCGTTGTCCATCAGACGCTTGGCAATATCGTCGACGGTGACCCCGACATCGGCAAATGCGCGGGTATCAAGGATGCATTCATGCGCAACATGCCCGCCCTTCCCCTTGTAGAGAACAGGGAACGCATCTTTCAGCCGGGCCGCAATATAGTTCGCATTCAAGATCGCGACCTTGGTGGCCTGCGTAATGCCCTGCCCGCCCATCAAATGAATATAGGCATAGCTGATCGGCAAGATTGAGGCGGAGCCAAAGGGCGCGCCAGAAACCGGACCCTCGCCGCCGCCAAGTTCGGGGTGGCCGGGAAGATAGGCCGCCAAATGCGCCTTGACGCCAATCGGCCCCATTCCGGGACCACCGCCGCCATGGGGAATGCAGAACGTCTTGTGCAGGTTCAGGTGGGACACATCGGCCCCGACCTCGCCGGGTTTGGACAGGCCCACCATGGCGTTAAGGTTGGCACCGTCCAGATAGACCTGCCCGCCATATTCGTGGGTGATGTCGCAGACGTCTTGCACGGTGCGTTCAAACACGCCGTGCGTGGAGGGGTAGGTGATCATGCACGCCGCCAGATTATCGCCTGCAGCCGCCGCCTTGGTGCGGAAATCCTCCACGTCGATATCGCCATTTTCCGCCGCCTTGACGACAACCACGTTCATCCCGGCCATCTGGGCGCTGGCCGGGTTGGTGCCATGGGCAGACACGGGAATAAGGCAGATATTGCGATCATGGTCGCCACGCGCCCGGTGATAGGCCGCAATGGTCAAAAGCCCCGCGTATTCGCCTTGCGCGCCGGAATTGGGTTGCATCGACATCGCGTCGTATCCGGTGATCTCGCACAATTTGGCCCCAAGGTCTTCCAACATCACGGCATAGCCTTCGGCCTGATCGGCGGGGGCAAAGGGATGCAACGCCCCGAATTCGGGCCATGTGATCGGCATCATCTCGACCGCCGCGTTAAGCTTCATGGTGCAAGAACCAAGTGGAATCATCGCCCGATCAAGGGCAAGGTCGCGGTCGGACAACCGGCGCATATAGCGCATCATCTCGGATTCCGCGCGGTTCATGTGGAAGATCGGATGGGTCAGGAAATCGGACGTGCGCAGCAGCGGGTCGGGGATGCCGGGCAGCGTCTGGGGCCGCGCGAACAGCACACCGAAGGCCCGGCACACGGATTCCAGCTGTGCGGGCGTGGTGGTTTCATCAACCGAGATGCCGATGCGATCCGCACCGACATCGCGCAGGTTGATGCCACGGGCGACGGCCGCAGCCATGATCCGCGATTGCTTGTCGCCGACATGGATGGTGAGCGTGTCAAAATAGCTGCTGTTCTCGGGCGTGAAACCGCCCGACTTCAACGAAGCCGCCAGCCGAACAGTATTCAG
Source organism: Paracoccaceae bacterium (assembly GCA_017854585.1). Classification (GTDB taxonomy): domain Bacteria; phylum Pseudomonadota; class Alphaproteobacteria; order Rhodobacterales; family Rhodobacteraceae; genus JAFMHK01. Next base: position 167,593 of record JAFMHK010000003.1, on the reverse strand, counting down.
GTGTACCCGCTGCGCAATTGCCTTGAGGCCGAGAGGGCCGTGAAACACCGCGTAGAAGCTGGCCATGACTGCCAGCAGGGCCTGTGCCGTGCAGACGTTGGATGTGGCCTTTTCCCGGCGGATATGCTGTTCGCGGGTCTGCAGCGACAGGCGGAATGCCTTGTGACCGTGGCTATCGACCGAAACGCCCACCAAGCGACCGGGCAAAGACCGCTTGTAGGCATCCTTGCATGACATGAAAGCAGCGTGCGGACCGCCATAGCCAAGCGGCACGCCGAACCGCTGGGCAGAGCCGACAGCGATGTCAGCGCCCATCGCGCCCGGTTCCTTGATCAAGGTCAGTGCCAAAAGGTCGGTGCAGACGATACCGATCGCCTTGGTCTCATGCAGGGCCGCTATCAGGTCCGTTGGATCCATCAGGCCGCCATAGGTGCCCGGATATTGAAACACCGCGCCAAAGACGGCCGTCGGGTCAAGCGTCGCAGGATCGCCGACAATCACCTCGATCCCCAATGGCGCCGCGCGCGTCTGCATCACCGCGATGTTCTGCGGATGGCAGTTTTCATCGACGAAGAAGCCTGTCGCCTTGGACTTGCCGACACGCTGCGCCATGACCATCGCCTCGGCGCAGGCTGTTGCCTCGTCAAGGAGAGACGCATTGGCAACATCAAGCCCCGTCAGGTCCGACACCATAGTCTGGAAGTTCAAAAGCGCCTCAAGCCTGCCTTGCGCGATTTCAGGCTGATAGGGGGTATAGGCCGTATACCACGCCGGGTTTTCCAGCACGTTGCGCTGGATCGCGGGCGGGGTGTGGGTGTTGTAATACCCTTGCCCGATCATCGAGGTCATGACCTTGTTCTTGCCTGCCAGTTCACGCATGTGGGCGATCAATTCGGCCTCGGACATGGCGGGCCAGTCAAGCGGCACGGTCTGCCGGATCGAGGTTGGAAGCGTCTGATCGATCAGATCGTCAAGCGAGGCAGCACCGACCTTTTCCAGCATCGCGGTCATCTCGGCGGGTGACGGACCAATGTGGCGGCGGTTGCCGAAATCGGTCGGGTCATAGTCAACGGGCGTCCAGGTCATTCACGGGCCTCCAGAGGCGTAGGCAGTTCCATCAAGGTGGTCATGGCCCGCCGCACGCGCGGCGAGCCATCCGGCGCATCGTGGCCGGGTTTTGCATTACTCGCCGATGAAGTCCTTGTATTCATCCTCGGTCATCATGTCGTCCAGCACGCTCATGTCATCGAGCTTCATCTTGAAGAACCACGCATCACCGGTGGGGTCTTCGTTCACAAGGCTGGGTGTTGCGGTCAGGGCCTCGTTGACCTCGACGATTTCGCCTTCGGTCGGGGCCAGGATATCTGAGGCGGCTTTCACGGACTCGATCACCACGATCTCATCGCCCTTGGCGACCGTCGTATCGACTTCGGGCAGTTCCACGAAGACGACATCGCCCAGTTGGGTTGCGGCGTGTTCTGTAATGCCAACGACGACAAGGTCGCCATCAACGCGGAGCCATTCGTGATCTTCGGTATATTTCATTGCTGTCTGTCCCGTAGTTAGCGTTTGTAATTTGGCCGATAAAAGGGAAGCGCGGCCTGCTTTGCCGGCAGGCGTTTGCCACGAACCTCTGCCATGATGATGGCCTCAGGTGGGGTGGCCGCGTCAATAAGGGCGATTGCGATAGGGTGGCCGACCGTGGGCCCAAAGCCACCGGATGTGACCATGCCGATCGCGGTGCCTTCGGCGCTGAAAAGTTCCACCCCCGCACGCATCGGCGCACGGCCTTCGGGTATCAGCCCCACGCGTTTGCGTGGCGCGCCATCAGCAAGTTGCGCCGCGATCACCGCGGCACCGGGATAGCCACCCGCGCGCACGCCGCCCGGACGGCGGGATTTGGAAATGGCCCACGCCTGACCGGCCTCGATCGGGGAAATCTGGTCGGACAGGTCTTGCCCATAAAGCGGCAGACCCGCCTCCAGTCGCAGGCTGTCGCGCGCGCCAAGGCCGATGGGCGCAACCTCGTCCATCGCCAGAAGGGCGCGGGCAAAGGCATCGGCGGCCATCACGGGCACCGAGATCTCGAAACCATCCTCGCCGGTATAGCCCGACCGGCTAATCCAGAGCGCGTGCCCCTGCCAGTGATGGGTGGCCACATCCATGAAGCGCATGGCGGCGGTCGCTGGGATCAGGCGCGAAAATGCCATTTCCGCCAGCGGCCCCTGCAATGCAAGCAACGCCCGGTCATCGATTTCGGCAACCCCGGACAGGTGCGCCCGCAGATGCGCGAGGTCTTCGGCCTTGCGCGAGGCGTTGACCACGAGAAACAGGTCGGTCGCGCGCCGCGCAATCATCAAGTCGTCGATCAGTCCGCCAGCATCCGTGGTGAAAAAGCCGTAACGCTGACGCCCCGGCGCAAGGCCCAGCACATCGACCGGCACCAGCGATTCCAACGCGGTGTCCTGATCCAGCGGCAGCGTAACCTGCCCCATGTGCGACACATCGAACAGCCCTGCCTTTTCACGACACCAGATGTGTTCGGCCATAACCCCGGCCGGGTATTGCACAGGCATGTTGAAGCCCGCGAATGGCACGAATTTTCCGCCCAGTTCAGCGTGCAGATCATGTAGTGGCAGCTGCGTCAGCTCGGCCATCCGTCCCCCTCTATCCGGGTATGACCCGGCATCGATCCTGCGCCATCTGGCGCGTGCGATGCCCCCTCTGTCCTGTCGCCTGAGATCGTTATCCCTTCGGCGGGCGCGATGGCCACTCTCCAGAGTCTGTTTGCCGATGCAGGTCCGTTTGCCTGAGAGTTTACCGGGGCGGTTGCTCCTTCGGCCCTGGATTTGCACCAGAGTCTCCCTGCGTCAGCGCGGTAACAATACCAGCGAACGGGTTCGCCGCAAGGGGCCTTGCGCATCTGTGCTTCATTCGACATTGATCAGCCCATGTCGGACCCTTTTTTCTTTGGCTATGGCAGCCTAGTGAACCGTGCCACCCATGATTTCCCGCGCGCGGCACCCGCACGGGTCCGGGGCTGGGCGCGGATGTGGAAGCGCACCAAACTGCGTCAGGTCGCGTTCCTGACAGCGGTGGAAGCACCGGGGGTTGAGATTGACGGCCTGATCGCGGCGGTGCCAAATGCGGATTGGGCGGCGCTGGACCTGCGGGAACACGCGTATCACCGCCTGCCCGTCAAAGAGATCAGCCACGCCTTGGGCGCGCTGCCAGAGATCCAGATCTACAGAACAAAGCCCGAGAACGACACCGATGCCAGCACCGAGCATCCTATCCTTCTGAGCTATCTTGATACGGTCATCCAAGGATACCTGCGAGAGTTCGGAACGGCGGGGGCGCACGCATTCTTCGCCACGACCAGTGGTTGGGATACAAGCGTGCTGGATGACCGCGATGCGCCCGTCTATCCGCGCGCGCAGGTCCTGAGCGCCAGTGAACGCGCATTTGTCGATGAACGACTGGTCGAGATCGGTGTGCGGCGCGTCCAAAGCATCTGACCGCGAGCTTTGGTGCCGGGGCTGCGGCCCACACGCGCGGCCCGCAGCCCCGGATGACCCCTAAAGCGTCGGCTTTTTCTGGAGCAGCGGCATGACATCGGCCATTTCGGGGCCGCGTTCCAACCCCGTGACTGCCTTGCGCAGCGGCATGAACAAGGTCTTGCCCTTGCGCCCAGTCGCCTCTTTTACCGCGCCTGTCCACGTGGCCCATGTGTCTACGGTATAGGGTGGGTCCTGCAACATTGCGAAGGCTTGGGCGATGAAGTCACGATCCTCATCATCGACCAGCGGGGTCGCGCCATCACGGAACAGATGCCACCATCCCGCAAGGTCGGCGCGGGTGGTGATGTTGGCGCTGGCAACCTGCCAGAACCCGGCGGCCAGATCATCGGGCACCCCAAGTGCGGCGATATCGTCTGCCACCGCCGAAAGCGGCAAACCATGCAAGTAGCGCGCAGTCAGCGGGAACAGATCGTTTTCGTCGAACTTGGTCGGCGCAGACCCGAAATGGGAAAGGTCGAAGCCATCGGCCAGTTCATCCAGATCGGCGGCCAGTTCCACCGGCTGCGATGAACCGATGCGCGCCATGTGGCACAGCAGCGCCATCGGTTCGACCCCTGCGGCGCGCAGGTCGCGCAACGACAAGGCACCAAGGCGTTTGGACAGCGCCTCGCCGTGCGGGCCGGTCAGAAGCGAATGGTGTGCAAAGGCAGGAACCGCCCCGCCAAGCGCCTGAATAATCTGGATTTGCGTGGCCGTATTGGTCACGTGGTCCGATCCACGCACGACGTGCGTGATGCCCATATCCATGTCATCCACCACCGACGCGAGCGTATACAGGACCTGCCCGTCACCGCGGATCAGCACAGGGTCGGACACGCTGGCGGCATCAAGCGACAGATCACCCAGAATACCGTCGGTCCATTCGATGCGCTGATGATCCAGCAAGAAACGCCAGACACCGTTTCCGCGCTCTGCGCGCAGGGCAGCCTTTTCCGCGTCGCTCAATTTCAACGCAGCCCGATCATAAACGGGCGGCAGCCCCATGTTGAGTTGTTTCTTGCGCTTGAGGTCCAGTTCCACCGGGGTCTCGAACGCCTCGTAGAACCGCCCCTTGGCGCGCAGGTCATCGGCGGCGGCGGCATAGCGATCCATCCGGTCCGATTGACGCTCGGTTCGGTCCCAGGTCAGGCCCAGCCATTCGAGGTCATATTTGATGCCATCGGCGTATTCCTGCTTCGACCGCTCCGGATCGGTATCGTCCAGCCGCAGAATGAAGGTGCCGCCGGATTTCCGTGCGATCAGATGGTTGAACAGTGCCGTCCGCAGGTTGCCGACATGTAGGTAGCCCGTGGGCGAAGGGGCAAAGCGGGTTACGGTCATGATAGCCTCCGGGGGCGTGCGTCAATTGAGGCCGAAGCTCTTTCACAAGGGGCGCGAATTGTCCATATCGGCGGAATGCAGGATTGGTCCGACAGACACGCCCCAGATCTGGCCGCAATCGAAGCGCTGGCCGAGGCCGCGCTGGCGGCTCTTCCAAAGCCGTTCGCAGCCGCCGCAACGGGCGTTGCGCTGCGAGTGGAGGAGTTTGCCCCCGACGACATGCTGGACGCCATGGGCATGGAGGACGGTTACGATCTGACTGGGCTTTATGACGGCATCCCCTTGACCGAGAAATCGGTGATGGACCAGCCGATGGGGCCAGACACGATCTGGCTGTTCCGCAGGCCCATTCTGGACGAATGGGCCGATCGGGGAAATGTCAGCCTTGGGGAATTGGTGGCGCATGTGCTGGTGCATGAATTGGCGCATCATCTGGGTTGGTCCGATGATGACATCGCAAATATCGATCAGTGGTGGGACTGAGGGCGCGGGAAACGCGCCGCAATCGGGGTGGCGACATTGCCCGCGATGTCGGTCCGCGTGCTGCGATCCGCGCGATCACAACATCTTGATCTGGCTGGTCGACCAAGCCGCGCTATTTCGCATCCAAACAACAGGAGAGAGCCCCATGACACGTCTGACCCGTCGCCAAACCCTCGCAGCCTCGGCCGCGCTGCCATTCGCCGCGCTTTCCCCCGCCATTGCGCGCGCAGAAGCCCCCATGATGGGCGCCAGCTTTGCCCAGCATCGCCGTTTTAGCCTTGGTCAGTTCGAGGTCACGACCATTCTGGCCGGCACGACACCGCGCGACGAGCCACAGGGCATATTCGGGATGAACGTTTCGGCCGAAGAGTTCGCCGCCGTCAGCGCGGAGAATTTTCTGTCCACGACGCAGTCCCAGTTCTTTTTCACGCCGACCGTGGTCAACACCGGGTCTGAGCTGGTGTTGTTCGATACCGGCTTGAACGCGGAGGGTATCACCGGGGCGCTTGCCTCGGCGGGGTATTCCCCCGACGAGATCGACGTTGTCGTCCTGACCCATATGCATGGCGACCATATTGGCGGGCTGTCCGATGATATCGGCACGACCTTTGCCAATGCACGTTACGTGACCGGGCGCGTCGAATTCGACCATTGGGCCGGGGCGGAAAACGAAGGGTTCGAGACCAAGGTCCGGCCGCTGGCCGAGCAGATGACGTTCCTTGAGGATGGGCAAGATGTTGCATCAGGCATCACTGCCATGGCGGCGTTCGGCCATTCGCCGGGGCACATGACGTATCGGTTGGACAGCGACGGGGCCGGGCTGGTGATTTTTGCCGACCTTGCAAACCATCCCGTCTGGTCGCTTGCGCGCCCTGATTGGGAAGTCAGGTTCGATGCCGACAAGGCCGCCGCCGCCGCATCACGCCGCGCCGTGCTGGGGATGTTGGCCGCCGAACGGCTGCCTGCCATCGGCTACCATATGCCATTTCCTGCCATCGGATATGTCGACACCCGCGAAGACGGGTTCCGCTGGGTGCCGGAAGGCGGCCAGTTGATGAGCTGAGCCGCTAGCGGAACGCGGGGCCATGGCACCATACGGTCAGGGATCGCCGAACCCCCCGCGTCACCGGCGTAACCCGGTGCAGAACGAAAGCCGGTAACAACACGGCCGCACCTTGGGTGCGGTCGGCATTGATGACATTGGTGCCGGGCATCAGTTCAAGATCACCACCGGAATAATCGGCGGCGTCGCTAAGCTGCACGACGACGGTCAGCTTACGGCGTTCGGCCAGACGTCCATCACCGATATCGGAATGCCATGCGAAATGTCCCTCACGGTCGGCGCCATATTGGGCGACCTGAGGACTTTCGGCAAATTCGGTGACATCGAAATCAAACACATCCCGGTTCGCGACACGCACCAGATCCATGATCTTGTCCATGGCCCATTCGGAGCCCGGAACCTCGTCGAGCCAGACCAGATCGGCGCGACGCAGGTTGTGATCGCGCGCCTGACCGACCAGCCGCGCATCACGAGAGGGGGCGGTGGCAGTCAAGGCAACAATGCGTGCGCAATCGGCAGCCGAGAACGCCGCCGGGACCGAATGAACGGCGATCATTGTCACACCCCTTTGATCGAGAATAGACGAACATGCTTGCAAGCCGCCGCAGGCATGTCTGGTGCGTGGGCGACATCTTCGTCGCTATTTGGCGCTTTGCCGTTACACGCGCTTGCGCGCGTCCAGTCGGGCGAGCAGCCCGTCCGCGCGATCAAGATAGGCCCGCTGCTTGTCGCCCATCTTGTCCCATGTGCGATACATCTGTGCCATCCGGGGGTTCTTGGCAAAGCGCGCGCGGTGCCGATCAAGAAACGCCCAATAGAGCGAGTTGAACGGACACGATTTATCCCCCGTCTTGTCCCCAACCGAATAGGCGCATCCCTTGCAGTAATCCGACATCTTGTGGATATAGTTACCACCCGAGATATACGGTTTCGACCCGACGACACCCCCATCGGCAAACTGACTCATGCCGATGACATTCGGCGCCTCCACCCATTCGAAGGCGTCGGCGTAAACCGCCAGATACCATTCATGCACCTGCGCGGGGTCAACCCCGGCCAGAAGGGCGAAATTCCCGGTGATCATGAGGCGCTGGATGTGGTGGGCATATGCCTCGTCCCGGGTTTGTTCGACGGCGGCCCGAACGCAGGCCATGTCGGTGTCCGCGGACCAGTAGAACGCGGGCAGGTCGCGGGTGTGGTTCAACACATTGCGCCGGGTATAACCGGGACCTTCCCGAAAATAGATGCCCCGCATGTATTCGCGCCAGCCGATGATCTGGCGGATAAACCCCTCGGCCGCGTTGAGGGGGGCATCGCCGCTGCGATAGGCCTCTGCCGCCGCCTCGCAGATCTCGCGCCAGCCAAGCAACCCGACGTTGAGATACATGGAAATGACCGCGTGATAGAGAAACCGGTTCCCTGCCAGCATCGCATCTTGATAGTCGCCGAATTTCGGCAAGGCATTGTGGATGAAATGCGCAAGCGCCTGACGCGCCTGCGTCTGATCTGTGGCGAACCAGAAGGGGTCCAGCGATCCGAAATTATCGCCGAAGCGCGCGGCGACAAGGTCAAGAACCTCTTGCGTTTGCGTATCGGGGGCGAAATGCATGGGACCGCCTGAACCAATGTCTCCCGGCGCGGGCTTCCGGTTGTCGTGGTCGTAGTTCCACTTGCCACCGGCAGGCTTGTCGCCATCCATCAACAGGCCGGTCTTGCGCCGCATCTCACGGTAGAACCATTCCATCCGCAGTTCCTTGCGGTCTGCGGCCCATGATTCAAATTCCGCATGAGAACACAGGAACCGGCTGTCGGGGAATTGGTGGACCGGGATCGGGCAATCCTCCAGCGCCGAAATCAGTCGCCATTCGCCGGGTTCGGTCGCCAGCACCTCCTGCGCGCCGGTTTCATCGGCCCGGCGCAGGAGTTCTCCGACGATGGAACCCGTATTTCCCGGGTCGTCCAGCCGCGTGTAGCGCACCTTCCAGCCCTCTGCTTGCAGGCGGTCCGCAAACTTGCGCATCGCGGCAAACAGGAATGCGATTTTCTTGGGGTGGTGGGGCACATAGGACGCTTCGTCCGCGACCTCGGCCATCACCACAACATCTGTAGCCTTGTCAGCATGATCCAGAGCAGCGACCGTATCGGACAGTTGGTCACCAAGAACAAGGACCAGCCTTACCATTCCACACGCGTCCCGGCCCAATCGAAGAAGCCACCGTTCTGGTCAGGGGTCAGCGCGGCCATGACCGCCAGAAGGTTTCGCGCCGCCTGATCCGGCGTCACCTTATCATGGCCGGGATAGTCCGCCGTGAAATCAGTGGCGACCGTTCCGGGGTGAAGTGCCGCCACGATCGTGTGCTTGCGCTTGCGCCCAATTTCGATCGCGGCGCCATGCGTGATCTGGTTCGCCGCCGCCTTGGACGCACGATAGGCATGCCAACCGCCCATCTTGTTGTCCCCGATGGAGCCGACACGCGCGGTCAGCACACCAACGACCGCGCGGCGGTCCCGCGGCACCAGCCGCGCGACATGCCGCAAGATCAGTGCGGGCCCGATGGTGTTGACCGCCAGAACCCTTGCCATGGCTGCCGCATCCACCGCCTCAAGGGACTTCTCTGGGGCGGCGCCGGGTGCGGCCAGAATGCCGGTCGCAACAAGGATGAGGTCGAATGGCCCACTCAGCGCGCCAAGCACGCGGTCCACCGATGCCCCATCCGTCACGTCCAGCCCGTCACGCGACCGCGACAGGCCGGTGACATGCACGCCCTGCGCCTGCAACCGCGACGCGACTGCCGCGCCAATGCCGCCTGAGGCGCCGATGATCAAAGCTGTTTCCATGATCCCGCAGGTAGCAGCCCGCGCGCGTTGGTCAAATATACTGACCCAAAAAAGGGGTTTTCATCTGCGCAACTGTGCGTAAACTGCCGCACATGTCGACGCGCAACCATATCCCGTTTTCCGCTGCCCTCTTGGGTGGTCTGGACCTGCGCGCGCTGCTGCTTCTTAGCCGCCTCTGAGCGTGCCTTTCGGCGCGACCGCTCAGAGGGGAACCAGCGCCGACTAGCACACCGCAATTCAGGCTAAGACCAAGGACACCACCATGACATCCGATCACAAACGCATTCCGCCGCAGGTGGATCAAGACAGGGTGTTGATTTTCGACACCACATTGCGCGATGGCGAACAGAGCCCGGGCGCCACCATGAGCCATACCGAAAAGCTGGAGATCGCCGGCCTGCTGGACGAGATGGGCGTCGATATCATCGAAGCCGGATTCCCGATTGCCAGCGAGGGCGATTTCGCCGCCGTGAGCGATATCGCGAAAAACAGCAAGAACAGCGTGATCTGCGGGCTGGCCCGCGCCAATTTCAAGGATATCGATCGGTGCTGGGAGGCGGTCAAACATGCCCGCCAACCCCGCATTCATACCTTCATCGGCACCTCGCCCCTGCACCGGGCGATTCCCAATCTGACGATGGATGAGATGGCCGAAAAGATCCACGAAACGGTGACCCACGCGCGCAACCTGTGCGACAACGTGCAATGGTCGCCCATGGATGCCACGCGGACCGAGTGGGAGTATCTGACCCGCGTGGTGGAGATTGCCATCAAGGCGGGGGCGACCACCATCAACGTCCCCGATACGGTCGGGTATACCGCGCCGCGCGAAAGTTCCGAACTGATCCGCCGTCTGATCGCGGAAGTGCCGGGCGCGGATGAGGTGATTTTCGCCACCCACTGCCACAATGACCTTGGCATGGCGACGGCGAATGCGCTGGCTGCGGTCGAAGGCGGGGCACGTCAGATCGAATGCACGATCAACGGGCTTGGCGAACGTGCCGGAAACACGGCGTTGGAAGAGGTCGTGATGGCCCTGAAGGTGCGCCATGACATCATGCCATACACCTGCCGCGTGGATACCACCAAGCTGATGAACATCAGCCGCCGGGTCGCCATGGTCAGCGGTTTTGCGGTGCAGTTCAACAAGGCGATCGTTGGCAAAAACGCCTTTGCGCATGAGTCTGGCATCCATCAGGACGGCATGCTGAAAAACGCCGAGACGTTCGAGATCATGCGCCCGGAAGATGTGGGGCTGGCAGAAACCAACATCGTCATGGGCAAGCATTCGGGGCGCGCGGCGCTGCGGTCCAAGCTGAAAGATCTGGGGCACGAGTTGGCCGACAACCAGTTGAACGATGTTTTCGTGCGGTTCAAGGCGCTGGCCGACCGCAAGAAAGAGGTGTTTGACGATGACTTGATCGCGCTGGTCACCGATGCGGGCGCCGCAGATGAAAACGACCATCTGGAGGTGAAGTTCCTGCGCGTGATCTGCGGGACCGAGGCACCGCAATCGGCCGATCTGACATTGCGTGTGGGCGACAAGGATTTTCAGGTGACCGCCAAGGGCGATGGCCCGGTGGACGCGTCGTTCAACGCGGTCAAGGCCCTGTTCCCGCATGATGCCCGGTTGCAGTTGTATCAGGTACACGCCGTGACCGAAGGCACCGATGCGCAGGCCACGGTTTCGGTTCGGATGGAAGAGGACGGGCGCATCGCGACCGGACAGTCCGCCGATACCGATACGGTGGTGGCCAGCGTCAAGGCCTATGTCAATGCGCTGAACCGGCTGATCGTGCGCCGTGAAAAGGCGGGCAAGGATGCGCGGGAAGTATCCTACAAGGACGCAGGCTAGGCGTTTGCATATCCCCGGCGCGGTGCGGTCCGTGCCGGGGAAGACGTTTTTCGGGGCGAACACGGCGGTAACGCGCTTATCGGTCGCCCCATCGGGCCTTTACGCGGCTTTGCGCGCACGCCTATAAGCGTGCTGGTTCGGGCGCCCCTGAGTCTCAGTGGCGCCCACTTTAATTTGAAAGACGGGACACGGCTTATGGCCTTCTGGGGTAACTTCTTTTCATCGGATATGGCGATTGACTTGGGCACGGCCAACACGCTGGTTTACGTGCGCGGCAAGGGCATTGTTCTGAACGAACCTTCGGTGGTGGCCTATCAGGTCAAGGATGGTGTCAAGAAGGCGCTGGCCTTTGGCGAGGATGCCAAGCTGATGCTGGGCCGCACGCCCGGCAGCATTCAGGCGATCCGCCCGATGCGCGATGGCGTCATCGCGGATTTCGACGTGGCCGAAGAGATGATCAAGCACTTCATCCGAAAGGTCCACAAGCGCACGACCTTCACCAAGCCCAAGATCATCGTGTGCGTGCCCTATGGTGCAACGCCCGTGGAAAAACGCGCCATTCGCCAGTCGGTGCTGGGTGCAGGCGCCCGCAAGGCGGGCCTGATTGCCGAACCGATCGCGGCCGCGATTGGTGCCGGTATGCCCATCACGGACCCCACCGGCAACATGGTGGTGGATATCGGCGGCGGCACGACCGAGGTGGCGGTTCTGTCACTGGCCGATGTGGTCTATGCCCGTTCGGTCCGCGTCGGCGGTGACCGTATGGATGAAGCGATCATCAGCTATCTTCGCCGCCAACATAACCTGTTGATCGGGGAGTCGACTGCCGAGCGGATCAAGACGACCATCGGTACCGCCCGGATGCCGGATGACGGTCGCGGGGCGACGATGCGCATTCGCGGCCGCGATCTTTTGAACGGCGTTCCCAAGGAAACCGAGATCAGCCAAGCGCAGGTCGCCGAGGCATTGGCAGAACCCGTGCAGCAGATTTGCGAAGCGGTCATGGGCGCGCTGGAGGCGACACCACCCGATCTGGCAGCAGATATCGTTGATCGCGGCGTGATGCTGACCGGCGGTGGCGCGCTTCTGGGCGAACTGGACCTGGCCTTGCGCGAACAGACAGGCCTTGGCATCTCGGTGGCTGATGAAAGCCTGAATTGCGTGGCCTTGGGCACCGGCAAGGCGTTGGAGTATGAAAGTCTTCTCCGCCATGCGATAGATTACGATAGCTGACGACTCTCCCCCGCCGCAGGCACGCGGCGTATCGTGAGGCGATGAATGGCGCGCGACCGCAGCGACGAAAGCTATGCCCGTCCCGTCCGGCGATTGCTGTTGGCGGTGCTGGTGCTGTGTCTGATCGCTCTGGTTCTTGTATGGCGTATCGACAACCCGCGCGTTGAACGGATGCGGGCGGCCATCGTGGACCGCGTGGTGCCCAATATGGAATGGGCAATGGCGCCGGTCGTCGGCGTGACCCGGATGCTGGACGATTTCCAATCCTACACGCGGCTGTACGAACAAAACGAACGCTTGCGTGAAGAACTGCAGCAGATGCGCGCCTGGCGCGAAGCGGCCCTGCAACTGGAGCAGGAAAACGCCCGCCTGCTGGATCTGAACCGGGTGCAGTTGAACCCCGAACTGACGTTTGTCACCGGTATCGTGCTGGCCGATAGCGGCAGTCCATTCCGCCGGTCGGTCCTGATCAATGTCGGCGCGCGGGACGGGATGCTTGACGGCTGGGCCACCATGGATGGGCTGGGCGTGGTCGGCCGCATTTCGGGCGTGGGTGACCGCACCGCCCGCGTCTTGCTGGTCACGGATGCCAACAGCCGGATACCTGTCACGGTGCAGCCCTCGGGGCAGCAGGCCCTGTTGATGGGCGACAATTCCACGGCGCCGGTTCTTGAATTTCTGGAAGACCCGGAAGACATCAGCGCCGGCGACCGGATCGTCACGTCTGGCGACGGCGGGCTGTTCCCGCCCGGACTTCTGATGGGACAGGTGGTATTCACCACCGATGGGCGCATGCGGGCCAGACTGGCCGCCGATCTTAACCGCCTGAGTTTCCTGCGGGTGATGCGCAGCCACCCCGGCACCACGCTGGATGATCCCGGTGGGTTGATCGGCCCGCCATGGCCGTTGATGCAAATGGACGTAGACAGCCCGCAGGCCGAGACGCTGCCCGATCAACCCGTCGACGACGCGGCGGCGTTGGAGGCAGGCCAATGAGTGCCGCGATGAGCCGTCTTTGGACCTATCGGCTGCTGTTCATTGTGCTGTGCCTGATCGTAATCAGCATAAAGCTATTGCCCTTGAACGTCGGCGAAAGCGGCATTCCCGGCCCCGACATCTTGTTGGCTCTGACGCTGGCTTGGCTGTTGCGGCAACCGGCAGTCGTGCCGATCGGGACGATCGTGTTTATTTTCCTGCTGGCCGATTTCCTGTTTCAACGTCCGCCCGGCCTGTGGACCCTGTTGGTCATCATCACCTCAGAAAGCCTGCGGACCCGCCACCAGACCATGACCGAGTTTCCGTTTCTTTTGGAATGGTCGGCGTTTGCGGGGGCGGTCTTTGCCATGCTGATCCTGAACCGGATGGTCTTGTGGGTGCTGATGGTTGACCAAACCTCGCTTGGGCTAACGCTGACACACGGAATTGTCACCGTGATGGTCTATCCGCTTGTGGTTGTGGTCTCGAAATTCCTGTTCGGGCTTCGTAAGCTGAGTCCCACAGAGCCCGAGGCGATCTGACCCATGAAACGCAGCCCCAAGGATAGCGAAGACAGCGCCCGCCAGATCACCCGGCGCAGTCTGGTGGTGGGCGGGCTTTTCACGGGGACTGGTGCAGTCCTGGCAGCGCGCATGCGATATCTGCAGGTCGAGCGCGCCGATGATTTTCGCCTGCTTGCCGAAGAGAACCGGATCAACATCCGCCTCCTTCCCCCGGCGCGCGGCCTGATCTTTGACCGGCGCGGCGTCTTGTTGGCTGGCAATGAACAGAATTACCGGATCACCCTTGTGCGCGAAGATGCAGGTGACGTCGACGCCGTGCTGGAGGCGCTGACCCGCATCGTCAACCTTGATCTGGGCCGACTGGAACGGGCCCGCGAAGAGATTTATCGTCGCCCGCCATTCGTGCCGGTCACGATCGCGGATCGGTTGAGTTGGGAGGAACTGTCGGCCGTCGCGGTGAACGCCCCCGCCCTGCCGGGCGTGGACCCCGATTTCGGGCTCAGCCGGGTTTACCCGATGGGTGCGGATTTCGCCCATGTCGTGGGCTATGTTGGCACGGTATCGGACTGGTACCTGCAAAACACTGGCGATACCGACCCGGTGCTTCAAATTCCCGATTTCCAAGTCGGGCGCTACAACGTGGAGGCGCGGCTGGAGGCCGATCTGCGCGGGCGCGCGGGAACCAGACGGGTAGAGGTGAATGCTGGCGGCCGCGTCATGCGCGAACTGGATCGCGATGATGCGACGCCCGGTTCGGACGTCCAATTGACGATCGACGCAGGCCTGCAGAATTACGTGGAGGCGCGGCTGGCGGGCGAAAGCGCGGGGGTCGTCGTCATCGACGTGCAAACCGGCGAGATCGTGGCCATGGCATCGGCTCCGACGTTTGACCCCAATCTGTTCGTCCGTGGCATTTCGAACGCCGAATGGGCCGGTCTGAACGAAGACCCCTATCGCCCGCTGGCCAACAAAAGCGCGCAGGGGCTGTATCCACCGGGATCGACCTACAAAATGATCGTGGCCTTGGCCGCATTGGAAGGCGGGCACATCGGGGCCGACGAAACCGTGACTTGCGGCGGCTATACCGAGTTGGGCAACCGCCGCTTTCACTGCTGGCGGCGCGGCGGCCATGGCCGGATGAACCTGATCGACAGCCTCGCGCAATCGTGCGACGTCTATTATTACGAACTTGCCCAGCGCGTCGGAATCGAGGCGATCTCGGCCATGGCTGTGCGGCTGGGGTGCGGCACCCGGCATGATTTGCCGTTGTCCGGTATCACCACGGGTCTTGCCCCGACCATGGCATGGAAACGAGAGAACCGCGGCGAGGACTGGTTGGTTGGCGACACGCTGAACGCTGCGATCGGGCAGGGTTTCGTGCTGACGTCCCCGCTGCAACTGGCTGTCATGACCGCGCGTCTGGCCACCGGGCGCGACATCCAGCCCTCGTTGGTGAAATCGATAAACGGCGTGGATCAGGTGCCCGATACTGCCCCTGACCTCGGGTTCGATCCCGCCCATCTGGCCTTGATTCATCGCGGCATGTACGAAGTCAGCAATGACCGCCGCGGCACCGCATATGGCAGCAGGGTCGACGACGACGCCTTTGCCATCGCGGGCAAGACCGGGACCAGCCAAGTGCGCAACATCACTGCCGCGGAACGGGCCGCGGGCGTGATCAGCAATGCGGATTTGCCATGGGAACGGCGCGACCACGCACTTTTCGTGGGCTTTGCCCCCTATGACAACCCGCGCTATGCGGTGTCGGTTCTGGTGGAACACGGCGGTGGCGGATCCGCCGCGGCGGCCCCGATCGGGCGCGATGTGTTGCTGCGGGCGCAGGTAGGCGATGTGCCCCCGCTTGACCTCTACCCGGTCAGCCAGCGGCGGGAAATCGAACAGATGCATAACAACATGCCGCTGCTGCCACAGCCGCCCGTCCCCACGGGCCGCAACGTCCCAAGCAGCCGCGCATGAGCTTTCTTGAATACAACGTCAAGTTCACGCCCACGGGCTGGCGCAAGATCCTGTATTTGAACTGGGCGCTGATCTTGCTGATCACCGCGGTCGCAAGCATCGGGTTCTTGATGCTCTATTCCGTCGCCGGCGGTGCGATGCGTCCATGGGCAGAACCGCAGATGGAGCGCTTTGCCCTGGGCTTCGTGGCCATGTTGGTAGTGGCGATGGTGCCGATCTGGTTCTGGCGCAACATGTCTGCGCTTGCCTTCGGGATATCGGTGATCTTGCTGCTGTATGTCGAATTTTTCGGCACTGTCGGCATGGGCGCGCAACGCTGGATCAATCTTGGGTTCATGCGGCTGCAACCGTCCGAGTTGACCAAGATTACTCTCGTGATGATCCTTGCAGCCTATTACGACTGGCTGGATTTGTCCAAGAAATCGCGGCCACTCTTTGTTCTTATTCCGCTCGTCATCATTCTGGTCCCGGTCTATCTGACCCTGCGCCAACCTGACCTTGGAACAGCCTTGTTGCTTCTGATGGGCGGCGGCGGGGTCATGTTCATAGCAGGTGTTCACTGGGCCTATTTCGTAACGGTCATCGGGGGCGCGGTAGGGGCGGTGGCGGCCGTCTTTGCCTCGCGCGGAACGCCATGGCAGTTGCTGCAGAACTATCAATACCGTCGCATTGATACGTTTCTGGACCCCACGACGGATCCCCTTGGCGCGGGCTATCACATCACCCAAAGCCAGATCGCCCTTGGATCGGGTGGCTGGACCGGGCGTGGTTTCATGCAAGGCACCCAGAGCCGCCTGAACTTTCTGCCCGAAAAGCATACCGATTTCATCTTCACCACCCTTGCGGAAGAATTTGGCTTTATCGGCGCGGCCTCTTTGTTGGTGCTTTATCTGCTGATCCTGGCTTTCTGTCTGGTCACGGCGTTTCAGGCCAAGGATCGGTTTGCCTCACTGATGACCGTTGGCATCGCCGTTGCCTTCTTCCTGTATTTTTCGATCAACATGGCGATGGTGATGGGACTGGCCCCCGTGGTCGGTGTGCCCCTGCCTCTGGTCAGCTATGGCGGCTCAGCGATGCTGGTCTTGATGGTCGCCTTCGGGCTGGTGCAATCGGCACATATTCATCGCCCTCGCTAGACCCTGCCGCGTTGCGCTGTTAGCGCTTGGGCCAAGCCGATCAAGGAGACAGCCATGCACCCCGTAATCCTCTTTGCCGCCCGCCCTGAACGGTGGACGCAGTACCAAGCCCCCTTGCGTGCGGCCCTGACCAAGGCGGGGCTAGGCAATGCCACCCTGACGACCGATGCGGCACCTGAAGCGGTCGACTATATCGTGTACGCCCCGAATGGCCCGGTGACCGATTTCACCCCCTTCACACGTGCCAAGGCAGTTCTGAACCTGTGGGCGGGGGTCGAGGATGTGGTCGGCAACACGACCCTCAAGGTGCCACTGGCCCGCATGGTCGACTACGGCCTGACCGAAGGCATGGTTGAATGGGTCGTTGGCCACACCTTGCGGCACCATCTGGGTATCGACGCCCATATTCACGGTCAGGATGGCATCTGGCGCGCGGGCATCGTGCCGCCTTTGGCCCGCAATCGCGGCGTGGCCGTGCTGGGCTTGGGCGAACTGGGCCGGGCCTGCGCAACCGTACTGGCGGCACTGAACTTCCGCACGCATGGCTGGGCACGCAGCCCCAAGGATATCACCGGGGTGACGACACATCACGGAGCTGACGGCCTGCAAGAAGCCCTGCGCGCGGCCGAAATCGTGATCTTGTTACTGCCCAATACACCCGCAACGGAAGACACGCTGAACACCAGAACCCTGGCGCTCTTGCCCAAGGGAGCCGTTGTCATCAATCCAGGGCGTGGTCCGCTGATTAACGACGACGCCCTTCTGGCGGCGTTGGACTCTGGCCACATCGCACATGCCACGCTGGATGTCTTCCGCACTGAACCGCTTCCCGCCGAACACCCGTTCTGGGCGCATCCAAACGTCACGGTCACTCCTCATATCGCATCCGAGACCCGCCCCACCTCTGCCGCCGAGGTGATCGTGGAAAATATCCGCCGGGGCGAAACCGGCGAACCGTTTCTTCATCTCGTGGATCGCGAACTGGGATACTGAACCGGGACGCGCCCGCTTCATCTTGGCAGAAAACCTCCCGCCGGAGGCTCCCGCAGCCGACAAAGCGCGGGCGCGATCCAAGGGGAAATCCACCAGCGCCGCCTGTCCATGGCAATGCGTGCGACGGAGCGGCCGCCAATTGCGGCCCGACGCCGCGCGCGCGCCCGCCACTCAACGCAGGCGCGGGGGGCGGTCCGGGTCCATACCCGGGGCAAGGCCGGGCGTGGCCTCGGCCTTTGGCGCTTCGGGCAGATCAAACCGCAGTCCGACCCGGGCCAATCGCGCGCAGATCGGGTCGGCGGGTCGAAAGAACCCGACATCAAGGCTCCCGGCCTCCACTCCCGAAAAAGTCAGCGCCTCACCCACGGCACGTGCCAGCGAAGGCTCGGCCCCCGGGATCGCATCAACAAAGCCCAGCAGATGCGACCGCCTGCCACCGCCATAGGTCACACCCACCAGATAGGCCATCCGCGCCACCCCCTCGGCAAGTGCCAGCCGACCGTCAAGCGCACCGATCAACGCGTCGGGCAGGCCGGTGGGCGACAGCACCTCTTCGGGGCGTTCTTCCACCTCGTCGGGGACATGCGCCAGTGTTTCGGCCAGCCAATCAACGGATGCGGCTTCGATCACGATGGCCGACGGCGCAACCTCGAGGTTGACGCCCATGCCCAGCCCCTGCCCCGCCAGCAATCCGGCCAAAGCCCGGCCAGACAGCGCCGCGTAAGGGGCTTGGCCTTCGACAAAGGCGGTCAGGCGTTCTTCGAGGTCGAAGACCAGCACGATCTGGCTTTCGTCCACCGGAAAGACGCGCGGGCGGATCTTGTCACCCTCCGCCTCCTCTTCCAGCAGCAAGAACAGTTCGGCCGCGGCCAAGCGATCGTAGAACCGCATGCGCAGGGCGGCATCATCGGGCGCCGCCTCCATTGCGGCGTGTGCCGTGTCCAATGGTGTCATTCAAGAACCTCCTTCAACCTGATCCGCAGTGCAGGCAATAGTTCATCCGCAAACCAGGGGTGGCGTTTCAACCATGCGGTATTGCGCCATGACGGATGCGGCAAGGGAAAGACCGAGGGCGCATGGTCGCGCCATGCCGCAACCGTATCGGTTACGCCACGCTTGCGGTCCAGATGCCACGCATGTGCATGTCCGCCGATCAGCAAGGTCACCGCGATCTCCGGCAACGTCCCCAAGACCGCAGCGCGCCATGTCTGCGCGCAGATGCGAGGCGGCGGCAGGTCGCTGCCCTTGGCATCATAGCCGGGAAAGCAAAAGCCCATCGGCACGATCGCGACCTGGTCCCGATCATAAAACGTGGCCTCGTCCACGCCCATCCAGTCGCGCAGACGTTTGCCCGACTGGTCCCAGAACGGCGTATTCACCTGATGCACACGCAGACCGGGCGCCTGACCGGCAATCAGAACCCGCGCGCCGGGCCGAAACCAGATCACCGGGTTCGGCCGATGCGCCGTGGCCGTCGCGGCGAACCTGTCGGCGCAAAGCCTGCAGGCCGACAGTTCAGTTGTCAGGGCATCGAAACTCATGACCGCTCAGGTAATCCCGAAAGGATGGAAAGCAAAGCTGGACAGCCAGAAAAGATTTCTATATTTCTAGAATCATGAAATCATTTGCGATGGCCCCGCCCGATGTCGTTGTTGCCGCCACGGCCTTTGCCGCCCTTGGCTCGGAACAACGTCTGACTATTCTACGCCGGTTGGTGCGCGCGGGCCCCGATGGCTTGGCCATGGGTGCATTGGGGGCTGATGTCGGCGTGACCGGCTCGGTCCTGACCCATCATCTGAAGCAACTGGTCAGCGCCGGTCTGGTGACACAACGACGCGCCGGGCGACGCATTTTTTGCACGGTCGCCTTTGACGCGGTCAAGGCGCTGTCCGGTTTCCTGATTTCCGAATGCTGCGCCGATGCGGGCGGGCACGAACACCAAGTCGGAGACACCCATGGCTGACCAATCCGTCTTCCCAAACCCTTTGCCCCAGCTTTGGGGACGGATCGACAAGGTCGCGCTGACAGGCGTCTTGATCCTGTTGGTTCTGGCCGCCTTCGACAGCACCGCCGTGGTGCCGACGATCGCGGAAACATTGGAACATTTCTGGAGCACACTGCCCTTTATCGTCTTCGCGGTCCTTGCCATCGGCTACATGAAAGCCACCGGATCCGAGCGACTGCTCGACGGTGCATTCCAAGGCCGCGAGACGCGGATGATCCTGATGGGTGCGCTGGTGGGGGGTCTGTCACCGTTCTGCTCGTGCCAGGTCATCCCGTTCGTGGCTGCCTTGCTGGCGGCGGGGGCACCGCTGAGTGCTGTCATGGCCTTCTGGCTGGCCTCACCGCTGATGGACCCGGCAATGTTCTCGATCACGGCGGGCGGCTTGGGTTTCGATTTCGCCGTGGCCAAGACGCTGGCGGCCGTGGGCCTTGGGGTCATGGGCGGGCTGACGGTAAAGCTGCTGGCCGCAAGCCCCGTCTTCGCCGATCCATTGCGTGCGCAGCCCGCCAAAAGCGGGTGTTGCAGCGGCCGGAAGCTGACGCTCAATTGGCGATTCTGGCAAGATGGGGACCGGCGCGAGGCTTTCGCGCGCAGTTCCTGGGACAATTTCATCTTCCTCGGCAAATGGCTGCTGTTTGCCTATCTGCTGCAATCGCTCCTGATCACCTACGTCCCGGCGGCGTTGATCGCGGGTGTCGTTGGCGGCGAGGGCGTGGGGCCGATCATCATCGGTGCCTTGGTCGGCGCGCCTGCCTACCTGAACGGATACGCCGCCGTGCCTTTGATCGCAGGCCTGTTGGAGCAGGGCATGAGCCCCGGCGCCGCCATGTCCTTCGTCATCGCGGGCGGGGTCAGTTGCATTCCTGCCGCTGTCGCTGTCTGGGCCTTGGTCAAGCCGCGCGTGTTTGCAGCCTATCTTGGCTTCGCCATCGTCGGTGCCATTCTGGCGGGCATGGCGTGGGGAATGGTCGCCTAACCCATTGCCGCCAGTACCCCCTTGCGATATTCCGACGCCAAATACACGCGGAGGGACGGCATGTATCGCGTCTGGAATTTTGTCACCAACTATTCGCTTTTCCTGATCGGTGGCGCCATCGTTGCCCTGATCTGGGCCAACGTGAGCGCCGACAGTTACCACCATTTTGTGGAATTCGTGTTGATCGATGACTTCTTCATCGGCCATCTCCACGTGGATGAGTTGGGGCACGCGCACCGAACCTTGACGCTGCATTATTTGGTCAACGACGTTCTGATGGCCCTGTTCTTCGCCATTGCTGCCAAGGAAGTCTGGGAGGCCGTGATCCTGAAGAACGGATCTCTGCGTGGGAAAAAGGCCGCCACACCCTTGTTCGCCACACTGGGCGGGATGTTGGGGCCGATTGCCGTCTATCTGGGTCTGGCGATGATTCTGGGGTCCGAAACCTATTCCGCCGTCGCCAATGGCTGGGCCATTCCGACGGCAACCGACATCGCGTTTTCCTACTTGGTAGGGCGCATGGTGTTTGGCGCTGGCCACCCGGCCGTGCGGTTCCTGCTGCTGTTGGCCATCGCGGATGACGCGGCGGGCCTGTTGATCCTTGCCATCTTCTATCCGTCCGCCGACCTCGCGCCCGAATGGCTTTTTCTGTCGCTCGGCGCTGCGGTTGGTGTCTTTGTCCTGTTCAACTGGCTGCCCAGGGTCCGCGACCGGGGAAATCAGTTGCGCCCGAACTCAACGTTCGTCCGCAAGATGTTCAGCTTCTGGCCATACCTGATTGCAGGGTGCCTGAGCTGGTACGGGTTTCAGGAAAGCGGCCTTCACCCCGCGCTGGGGCTGCTGCCGATCGTGCCGACAATTCCCCATGCAGACCGCGCCTTTGGCCTGTTCGCCGAGGCGGAAGAGCATCTGCACGACCTGCTCAATCAGATCGAGCACGCATTGAAATACCCGGTCGAGATCATCCTTGGTCTGTTCGGCCTGTTGAACGCAGGTGTCGAGTTCGGCTCCATCGGATCGGCCACATGGCTGGTGCTGGCAGGTCTGCTACTGGGCAAGCCTCTTGGCATCTTCCTGTTCGGCTGGTTTGCGGCGCGGCCGCTTGGTCTGGGGCTTCCGGGTGGCATGCGTCTGGTGGATCTGGTGGTCATCGGTTGTGTGGCGGCGATCGGTTTCACGGTGTCGCTGTTCGTCGCTTCGGTCGCGTTTGATGCGGGCCCTGTTCAGGATGCCGCCAAGATGGGCGCGCTGTTCAGCTTTGGCGCTGCAGCGATTGCGATCGTGGCGGGGAAGTTGCTGCGGGTTGAAAAGCAGGACATCTGATCTGGTCCAAAGCGCGTGGAAAATTCGCCTCGCGTGATCACATCAGGGTTGGATTGGCATTAACCCTCTAGGAACGCCGGGCATCCGGGGACATAATGCTGCCTAATTGAGAGGCTATCGCACGGTCCATATGGTAACCCGGCAAAAGATCGGGCTGCAGATGGGGTGGCGGCAGACTGGGTAGCAGGACAGGCGATGCTTGAATTCATCGACGTCTCTAAAAGTTTTTGGACGGGCACGCAGCGCAAGGTTATTCTTGATCGCGCATCGTTCCGCGTGGATCTGGGGTATTCCTTGGGCATTCTGGCGCCAAACGGCACCGGCAAGTCGACTCTTATCAACATGATGGCTGGCCTCGAACAACCCGATGAGGGGGAAATTTACCGGGGCTGTCGCATATCATTCCCCTTGGGATTCATGGGCGGTGTCATCAGCAAGCTGAGCGCGACCGAGAACTCACGCTATATTGCGCAACTGTATGGCCTTGATCCCGACTACGTAGAAGCGTTCTGCCGTTGGACCTGCATGCTGGAGGAATACTTTGACCGCCCGATCGGCACGTACAGTTCCGGTATGAAAGCGCGCTTCAACTTCGCGCTTTTGCTGGCGCTGGACTTTGACATCTACCTAATCGACGAGGGCATGCCAGCCAGCACCGACGCAGAATTCAATCGCCGCGCCGGCGGCATTCTGGCGGAGCGCCTGAAAAAAGCGACCGTGATCATCGTATCACATCAGGCAGAGACGCTGGAGAGATTCGCGCGAAAGGCCGCCGTTTTGCGGGACGGAACCTTGCATTCATTCGACACTCTGGAAGAGGCAAAGCAGCTTTATGACTACCAAACCCAGAGTTAGGAAATTTCGCATCCGGCGTGGCGATGGAATCGCCCCCACAGGTGAAACGCGTGCGGCAGCAGCGGCGGTGCAACCCGATGAGGCGGTGCCCACCATGCTGACAACGCCGACCGAGGATGGCTTCGGCGATACCGCGGCGTTTCCCGGATCGGCTGCGCATGACAGGCAGCAGGCCGAGGCCGCGGGCCAGCCCATCCAGCACATGACCGTCGAGGCCGAACTGGCTGCCATCCGGCAAGAGGGCCTGACCGGGCGGCAATTGCGCATGGCACGCCGCACGGCACAGAAGAACGGCCTGAACCCAAGCAGCGATTTCGATGCGGTGCGCATCTTGCGCCAACGCGGGATTGACCCGTTTGCCCGCACAAACATGCTGGAGCTTGTGATCAACGACAGCGGCAGGGGGGCGGGCGGGCGCGCGCAGGTCAGTGACCACACACCCAACCTGCCGGCGAAGGCTTCGGGCGTGATGCCCACCCCGATGGATGATGCGCCACCGATCAAAGGGCGCAGGTTCGACGCAGAAACCCGCGCCAGCGAGATCATGAATGTGCAACGCGACGTGGCGCGGCGGCGTCGCAAACGTCTGGTTTTGCTGGCCGCGCGGCTGATGTTCTTTGTGATGCTGCCGACGATGATCGTGGGCTATTACTATTACCATGTTGCGACCCCGCTTTACGCGACCCATACCGAGTTCCTGATACAAAAAGCCGATACCGGAGCCTCTTCGGGCGGCGGTGGCGGTCTGGGCGGCCTGTTGGGCGGCTCCAGCTTTGCAACGGTGCAGGAAAGCATCACGGTACAAAGCTATCTGGAAAGCCGCGAGGCGATGTTGCGGCTGGACGAAGAACTTGGGTTCCGTGCCCATTTTTCATCCGACCGGATGGACCCGCTGGCCCGGTTGGATGCCAATGCCACCGACGAAGCGATGTATGACACATACCGCCGCCATCTGGTGATCGGTTACGATCCCACCGAGGGGTTGGTCCGCCTTGAGGTCATCGCGGCAGACCCCCAGACAAGCCAGCAATTTTCCGAGGCGTTGATCCGATACGCGGAAGAACGGGTCGACCAGATGAGCGACCGCCTACGCGTCGACCAGATGGCAGGCGCGATGGAAAGTTTCGATGAATCGCAAGTGGAACTGACCGCGGCGCAAGAACGCGTTTTGCTGTTGCAGGAACAGCGCGGGGTCTTGTCCGCCGAAGCCGAAGTCAGCAGCGTTTTCAGCCAGATCTCCAGCTATGAACAACAAGCGCAGGAAGAACGATTGCGCCTGGCCGAGTTGATGACCAACACGCGCCCCAACGAGACGCGTGTCGAAGTGGCCGAACGCAATATCGCGCGGCTGGATGCCTTGGTCGGCGAACTGCGTGCAGAGTTGACCGATACGGCAACGGGTTCGGTGTCGTTGGCACGCATCCAGTCCGAGTTGATCGTGGCGCAGGCCGATCTGGAAACCCGTCAGTTGATGCTGGCGCAGGCCCTTCAATCGATGGAGTCTGCGCGTGTCGAGGCGAACCGTCAATCGCTCTACCTGTCGATCGGCGTTTTCCCGATTGCCCCCGACGCGGCGGCATATCCCCGCGCTTTTGAAAATACCTTGCTTGCGTTCCTGATCTTTTGCGGGGTTTACCTGTTGGTATCGATGACCGCATCCATATTGAGAGAGCAGGTCTCATCATAACCGGCCGGAAGGTTCCCGATGAAAGACGTACAGATCGGCAAGATCACAACCGGCAATGACCGGCCACTGACCGTCATTGCCGGACCTTGCCAGTTGGAAAGCGCTGATCATGCGCTGATGATCGCCACAGAGATGGCACGGGTGTGCGCCGCGCACGGCGCGCAATTTGTGTTCAAGGGCAGTTATGACAAGGCAAACCGCACAAGCCTTTCTGGGCGGCGGGGTCTTGGGTTGGACGAAGGCCTAGCCGTTCTGGCCGCTGTGCGGGATCAGGTCGGCTGCCCCGTTCTGACGGATGTGCACAGTGCCGAGCAATGCGCGCCTGTGGCCCAATCCGTCGACATCCTGCAAATTCCCGCGTTCCTGTGCCGCCAGACGGACCTGTTGCTGGCCGCAGGCGAAACAGGGGCCGCGATCAATGTCAAAAAGGGTCAGTTTCTTGCCCCTTGGGACATGGTGAACGTCGTGGCCAAGCTGGAAAGCACCGGCAATACGCGGATCTTGCTGACCGAACGCGGCGTCAGCTTTGGCTACAACACGCTGGTGACCGACATGCGCGCCCTGCCCGAAATGATGAAAACCGGCTATCCGGTCGTGATGGATGCCACCCACTCGGTGCAGCAACCCGGCGGTCAGGGTGGTAGCAGTGGCGGCCAGCGAGAGTTCGCGCCCGTGATGGCCCGCGCGGCGGTGTCGCTTGGGATCGCGGCGGTGTTCATTGAAACACACGAAGCGCCAGATACCGCACCGTCGGATGGCCCCAACATGATTCCGCTGACGCAGATGGACAGTCTGGTGGCGAGCTTGATGGCCTTTGACCAGCTTGCCAAAAGCAACCCCATCCGCCTTTGACCTCAGATAGCCCGGGATCTTCAACATGACCAAACCATTGCGCACCGTCACCCAGAATACCTGGGCCTTTCTGCGCGACCCGATGATCATGCCAACCGGTTTCCGCGAATACGATGCGCGCTGGCGTTTCCCCGATGAAATCAACCTGCCCGGCATCACGGCACTTGGTATGGGGCTGGGCACCCAGATGCATGAGGCGGGGATCGATCCCGTCATCGCGGTTGCCAATGACTATCGAGATTATTCCCTTTCGGTAAAGAACGCCCTGATCCTTGGTCTCATACAGGCGGGCATCCACGTGAAGGATATCGGCCCCGCTCTGTCGCCGATGGCCTACTTTTCCCAATTCTATCTGGATGCGCCCGCCGTCGCGATGGTCACGGCCAGCCATAATCCCAACGGCTGGACCGGCGTGAAGATGGGTTTCGAGCGCCCATTGACGCATGGCCCCGACGAAATGAACCGCCTGCGCGATATCGTGCTGGAGGGGGAAACCGTGGCACGACCAGGGGGGCGCTACGAATTCGTCGATGGCGTCCGCGAGGCGTATCTGGACGATCTGGTGGGCGACTTCAAAATGACGCGCAAATTGCGTGTCGTCTGCGCCACCGGCAACGGCACCGCGTCCGCATTCGCGCCCGAATTGTTTGAACGTCTGGGGGTCGAGGTTGTGCCATCTCACAACGAACTCGATTACACGTTCCCGCACTACAACCCCAACCCCGAAGCCATGGAAATGCTCCATGACATGGCCGCAACCGTGACGGAAAGCGGTGCGGATTTCGCGCTTGGTTTTGACGGTGACGGGGATCGGTGTGGCGTCGTGGACAACGATGGAGAAGAGATCTTTGCCGACAAGGTCGGCGTGATCATGGCCCGCGATCTGGCCAAACTCTATCCAAATTCGACCTTTGTCGCCGATGTAAAATCAACCGGATTGTTTGCCAGCGATCCAGAGTTGAAGAAATACGGCGCCAAGGCCGACTACTGGAAAACGGGCCATTCCTACATGAAACGGCGCGTCCACGAATTGGGCGCCTTGGCGGGTTTTGAAAAATCGGGTCACTACTTCTTGGCCGAACCCATTGGCCGTGGCTACGACTGCGGCATGCGGGTCGCTGTGGAAATCTGCAAGCTGATGGACCGCAACCCAGACAAATCCATGGCCGACCTGCGCCGCGCCTTGCCCGTCACCTATGCCACGCCAACCATGTCGCCCTACTGCGCCGACACCGAGAAATATGGCGTTCTGGAGCGTCTGGTGAAAAAGATTCAGGTGCGCCACAGCGAGGGCGGAAGCCTTGGGGGCGTGAAAATCGTCGATGTCATCACGGTAAACGGTGCCCGCGTGATGCTGGAGAATGGGGCGTGGGGCCTTGTGCGTGCCTCCTCCAACACACCGAACCTTGTGGTCGTGTGCGAAAGTCCGGCCAGCGAGGCCGAGATGCGCGCGATTTTTGCCGATCTGGATGACATTATCCGCACCGAACCCAGCGTCGGCGATTACGATCAGACAATCTAGCGGCTTTTCTGCCAGAAGGCGGGCAGCTACACCAAGGTATCAACCCCAGACGCCGGTGAATTCATGCGCTTGTTCCTGATCCTGATGTTGTCGATCTTGCCGCTGTCATCCCTCGCGCAAGACGCTGCGACCCAGCCCGAGGGAACCATCGCCGTGCAAAGCGATGGCCAGCAGGATGCGGCAATCGCCAACCGGATCAGGGAAATCATCGGACAACTTGGCCGCTACGAGGACGTATCCGTAATCGTGGCCGATGGCATTGTCACGTTGCGCGGGACAACCCTTGATACCGCCCAGATCGAGGCGCTGAACGCACTGGTCGCGCGGGTGGAAGGCGTCGTCGCCATCGAAAACAGGGTCACCGAAAGCACCGATGTCGTTGAACGGCTGAACCCGGCCGTGGAACGTATTCGCAATCGGACGGCCCAAGCCATCGCCATGGCGCCCCTTGTCTTGGTCGCCGCTGGGGCGGGCGTGGGGCTTTTTGTGCTGGGGCTGCTGATCGCGCGTCGGCGCAACCCATGGGATCGTATCGCGCCCAATGCATTCATCGCCGATATCTACCGGCAGGTCATTCGGCTTTTCTTTGCCGTGGCGGGTGTCGTGCTGGCACTGGATCTGCTGAACGCCACGGCACTTCTGGGCACGATTCTGGGTGCGGCGGGTATTGTCGGTCTTGCGATCGGTTTTGCCGTCAGGGACACGGTCGAGAATTTCATCGCCTCCATCATGCTGTCGATCCGCCAACCGTTCCGCCCCAAGGATCTGGTCGAGATTCAAGGTGACATCGGCCATGTCATCCGCCTGACCAGCCGCGCGACGATCCTGCTTAGCCTGGATGGGAACCACATCCGCATTCCCAACAGCACCGTGTTCAACAGCCGCATCGTGAACTTCACCCGCAACGATGAACGGCGCTTCACGTTCCTGATGGGAATTGATCCAAACGCCGACATCGCCGAGGCTCAGCGCATCATGATGTCGGCGCTTGAAGAATTGCCATTTGTCCTGCAAACCCCCGCCCCCAGCGTCTGGGTCGAGGGCCTGGGGGCCAGCACCATCGACATTAGTGGCGCAGGCTGGATCATGCAGCACGAAACCAGCATCGCGATGGCCAAGGGCGAGGCCATTCGCATCGTCAAATCGCGTCTGGAGGAGGCAGGGATCACCCTGCCGGAACCGACCTATCGGCTGATCACGGCAGCGGCCGGGCAACCGTTAATCGGTGACGTTCGCACCCCTGCCGGCACCTTGCCGACCGCAACCACACCCGCAGAAGTGCGCGACGTCGATGCCGGAGAGGCCAAGGCCTTGGCCGACATTGTCGACGCCGAGCGAGAGACCGCCGGCGACGAAGATTTGCTGCGTCGCGAAGCCCCGCAGGAATAGCTGTGAAGGACGCGCTTTTTTGCAAGGCAGGGCTTGATCCCGCGCCGCACCCGGCGTAACAACCCCGGCACAGTTGGGGTGTAGCCAAGCGGTAAGGCATCGGTTTTTGGTACCGTGTATCGTAGGTTCGAATCCTACCACCCCAGCCATTGCTTCCGCACATATTGTTGAGGTTAAACGGAAAGTCTCACCAAGGCTGTTCCGTGCCCGCATCCGGCATGTGATCGGGCCTGCGGTCGCCCCCACAACCTCAATTGACCTTTGTCAGATCAAGCTGTTCCAAAGGGCCTAACGTCGGACGCGGTGGGCTATCGAGGGGCGCCGGGTCGAATGCAATCTCATCCTATTCTCAAATCAAGCGCGACGGCATCCCAAGCCAACATGCAAGATTATGACAGCATATGCGAAAATTTTTCGTGGGCTGAAGCGCGCAAATTGATCGATGGGTTTCCCGACGGCGGCCTCAATATTGCACATGAGGCGATCGAACGGCATCTGCTGGCGGGTCATGGCGATCAAATCGCGCTTCGATGGATCGCGAAATCCGGCGACTGCACGGATTTTTCCTATCAACAGATGTCCGAACTCTCGAACCGTTTTGCCAACGTCCTGCATGCCCACGGGCTTGAAAAAGGCGCGCGTGTCTATTCACTGCTTGGGCGTGTTCCCGACCTTTACATCGCGGCTCTTGGCACCCTGAAGGCCGGCTGCGTCTTCTGCCCGCTCTTTTCCGCCTTTGGCCCCGAGCCGATTCATTCCCGAATGGAAATCGGTGGTGCAAACGCGCTGATCACGACCGGTCGTCTTTATAAACACAAGATCATCGCACTGCGCGACAGGTTGCCCGAACTGCACACGGTCTTGCTTATCGACGACGACATGGAAGGCGCAGAGCGGCTCTTGCCACTGATGGAAAAGGCGTCCGACAGGTTTGAGGTCGCGCGGACGGATGCGGAAGACACCGCGTTGCTCCATTTCACCTCAGGGACAACCGGCAAACCCAAAGGGGTTGTTCACGTGCACGAGGCCGTGGTGGCACACCATATGACCGGACGGATCGCATTGGATCTGAAGCCGGGCGACACCTACTGGTGCACCGCCGATCCCGGCTGGGTCACCGGAACCTCGTACGGGATCATTGCACCTTTGACCAACCGCGTAACGATGATCGTCGACGAAGCCGAATTCGACGTCGCCCGGTGGTATGACATCTTGGCGAAAGAGCGCGTGAACGTCTGGTACACGGCGCCCACGGCGATCCGGATGCTGATGAAGGCCGGGCGCGACGCTATCGCCGACCATGAATTCCCGGCATTGCGATTCATGGCGAGCGTCGGTGAACCATTGAACCCCGAGGCCGTGATCTGGGGCAATGACGTCTTTGGAAAGCCTTTTCACGACAACTGGTGGCAAACCGAAACGGGCGGCATCATGATTGCCAATTTTGCCTCCGTGACCGTCAAGCCCGGATCGATGGGCAAGCCGCTTCCGGGGATCGCGGCCGGGATTGTCGAGGTTGGCGAAGGTGGCGCGAAGGAACTGACCAAACCAATGGCCATCGGTGAGCTGGCGCTGCGCCCCGGCTGGCCGTCCATGATGCGCGGCTATCTGCACGAGGAAGCCCGCTATCGCAAATGCTTCTCGGGTGGCTGGTATCTGAGCGGAGACTTGGCGATGCGCGACGACGATGGATACTTTTGGTTCGTCGGCCGCAGCGATGATCTGATCAAAAGCTCCGGCCATCTTATCGGCCCCTTCGAGGTCGAAAGTACATTGATGGAACATGATGCCGTCGCCGAAGTTGCCGTGATCGGCGTCCCGGATGAAACAGCAGGGGAACGGGTAAAAGCCTACGTCGCCCTGAAACCCGGCTTTGAGGCGTCCGATGCCTTGCAGCTTGAACTGCTTGGCCACGCCCGCAAGAAACTGGGTCCTGCGGTCGCCCCCAAGGAAATCGTTTTTCGAACCAACCTGCCCAAGACCCGCAGCGGCAAGATCATGCGGCGCTTGCTCAAGGCCCGTGAACTGGGGCTGCCAGAGGGCGACATCTCCACTCTGGAAAGTGATGAGCGATGAGCGTGACCACCCTCAAACCGCGCCTCGACCGTGCGCATGTCCGTGACCTGCTCAAGGGCATGATCCGCATCAGACGGTTCGAAGACAAATGCGCAGAGTTATACACGATGCAGAAAATCCGCGGATTTCTGCACCTTTATGATGGCGAAGAGGCTATCGCCACCGGCATCATTCCGTTGCTTACCGAAAAGGACCGGGTCGTGGCAACTTACCGCGAACACGGCCATGCGCTTGTCCGCGGCATCCCGATGGGCAGCGTGCTTGCAGAGATGTATGGCAAGACCGAGGGATGCGCGGGTGGGCGTGGCGGTTCCATGCATTTGTTCAGCCGCGACCATCGGTTTTATGGTGGCAACGCAATCGTGGGTGGCGGGTTGCCGATGGCCGTCGGGCTTGGTCTGGCGGACAGTCTGCGCAAGGATGACACCGTAACCGCATGTTTCTTCGGTGAAGGCGCCGTTGCAGAAGGAGAGTTCCACGAAAGCATGAACCTTGCGGTTCTGTGGAAACTGCCCGTGCTTTTTGTCTGTGAAAACAATGGCTATGCGATGGGCACGGCCCTGGACCTATCGGAATCCGAAACCGATATCCGTGCCAAAGCGGCCTGCTATGGCATTGAAAGCGAAAGCATTGACGGGATGGATGTGGTCGCCGTTGAGGGGGCCGCAAGACGTGCGCTGAAATACATCGCTGACACCGGCAAACCTTACTTTCTGGAATGTCGCACCTATCGGTTTCGCGCCCATTCCATGTTTGACGCACAACTTTATCGCTCCAAGGACGAAGTCGCGAAATGGCGGGAAAAGGGGCCTATCGTGCGGTTTCAGAGCTGGTTGGAGGAAAGCGGATTGCTGCATTCCGACGAGGTGTCGGAAATCATTGGCGAAGTGGATGCGGAAATCGCGGAGGCCGTTGCATTTGCCGAAGCGGGCACTGACGAGCCGCTGGAGTCGCTGACGCGATATGTGCTTTCGCCGGAACGCCCCGCTCCACCAGCGCGCGTGGCAGGGACGACGCCTGTTCTGACCACCTATCGTGAGGCCGTAAAGTCCGGCATCGTCGACGCCATGACCCGCGACCCGCGCGTCTTTCTGATGGGCGAAGACGTGGGGCGCTATGGCGGGTGTTATGCCGTCAGCAAGGGCCTGCTTGACCAATTCGGGCCTGAGCGTATCCGTGACACGCCCCTGTCCGAGTCGGGTTTCACCGGGGCGGGGATCGGGGCCGCCATCGCCGGCATGCGCCCGATTGTAGAGGTTATGACCGTGAATTTCTCACTTCTGGCGCTGGACCAGATCCTGAATACTGCGGCGACGATGCGGCACATGTCGAATAACCAGTTCGGCGTGCCGGTCGTGATCCGAATGGCAACCGGCGCAGGCAAGCAACTTGCCGCCCAGCACTCTCATTCGCTGGAAGGTTGGTATGCGCATATTCCGGGCCTGCGCGTACTGACACCGGCCACGATGGAAGACGCGCGCGGCATGTTGTGGACCGCGCTGGAAGATCCCGACCCGGTGCTCATCTTCGAGAACGTGATGCTTTATAATCGCGAAGGGGAGATTGCCGAAAACGCAGGGCCGGTTGATATTGATCGCGCGGCAATCCGGCGCCACGGAACGGATGTGTCGCTGATCACCTACGGCGGCTCTCTTTTCAAGACGTTGGACGCGGCCAAGGAATTGGAAGCCGCAGGCATATCCGCCGAAGTCATCGACCTGCGCAGTCTGCGCCCGCTGGACATGGAAACCGTGATCGGGTCGGTCTGCAAGACCCGGCGCGCGGTGATGATCGACGAAGGGTGGAAAAGCGGCAGCCTGTCGGCCGAAATCGGGATGCGACTGGCAGAGGACGCTTTCTTCGAACTTGATGCCCCCCTTGTCCGGGTCTGCAGCGAAGAGGTGCCGATCCCCTATGCGCAGCATATGGAACAGGCCGCGATCCCCCAAACCGAAAAGATCGTCGCGGCCGTCAAAAAGCTTATGCAGGCCAAGCCATGAGCCTTTTTCTCATGCCATCTCTGGGCGCGGACATGACGGCGGGAACCTTGGTGGAACAACTGGTTCCCCCCGGCGGCACGGTCAAACATGGCGACATCGTCGCCGCCGTCGAGACGCAGAAGGGCGTGATCGAGATTGAAGCCTTTCAGGACGGAATTCTTGACAGTTGGCTGGTCGAGCTTGGCGCCAAGGTGCCCGTCGGCACACCGCTTGCGCGCATCACGACGGCGCAAGATGCATCAGCGTCCGACGCCTCAGCCCAACCTGCCCCCGACAAGCCGGAGGTGCCGAAACCGGCTGTCCATGCCCCAAAGCCGGAACGCCGGGAAAAGCCGATACCGCAGGAACCCGAAATTGCAGGTCCAAAGGACGGACAGAAAACCCCGGCCATGCGCGCGGAACCGCGCCAACGCATAACCCCGGCCGCCCGGCGTCTGGCCGCACAGGCCGGGATCGACCCAAGCACGCTCAGCCCCGAGGGAACCAGCCCCACAATAAGCAGGGCCGATATTGCCGCTCTGGTCACGACGCCCTTGGCCACCCCGGTATCCGACATGCGCAGCGCGATCGCCGCCGCCATGTCACGATCAAAGCGCGAAATCCCGCATTACTACCTGTCCCATCAGGCGGACCTTACCAACGCCGAGGCATTTGTGACCGAAACAAACGCCCAACGCCCACCGGACAAACGGATCCTGCTGGGCGCGCTTTTTCTGAAGGCGATGACTTTGGCGGTCCGGACGGTACCCGAGATGAATGGCCACTTTGAGAACGGCAGCTTCGCACCGAGCAAGACCATAAACGCCGGCCTTGCCATCAATCTGCGCGGCGGCGGATTGGTTGCGCCCGCCATTCTGCAGACCGATGCACTCAACCTTGACGATCTGATGGTCGCAATGCGTGATCTGGTGACACGGGTTCGGGCGGGACGGTTCCGGTCACGTGAGCTATCGGATGCAACGATCACGCTGACCAGCCTCGGGGATCGGGGGGTCAATCAGCTTTTTGGCGTCATTTATCCGCCGCAAGTTGCAATCGTCGGTATCGGCACCCCGGTTCTGCGGCCATGGGTCCACGACGGGAAAGTCGCACCGCGCCTGATCGCCGATATCACTCTGGCCGCGGATCACCGGGTCAGCGACGGACGCCGCGGGGCTATGTTTCTCAGAACAATCGCCGAAAACCTGCACAAACCGGAAGCATTATGACAAATCAGGACAT
The DNA here is from genome assembly GCA_017854585.1 of Paracoccaceae bacterium. Lineage (GTDB taxonomy): Bacteria > Pseudomonadota > Alphaproteobacteria > Rhodobacterales > Rhodobacteraceae > JAFMHK01. The sequence continues at coordinate 133,709 of JAFMHK010000003.1, read as the reverse complement.
TCGCAAAATACTCGTGGAGGAGTTGCATCGGATCGCACCCGACATCGTTCTGGATGAGATCGACCCTGACGGAGACCTGCATGACGAATTCGAAATTGATTCCATGGATTTCCTGACCCTTGTCACCGCTTTGGCAAAAAGGTTCGCACTGGAAATGCCGGAAGCGGATTATCCGAAGATGCAAAGCTTCAACGCATTGGCGGACTACCTGCAGGATCGAAAGACCTGAACTTTGGCATCCGCGCAAACGGACTGATCTGGAACTGCCGAACAAACACCGCCACAGCCATTTTCGTCAGCGGTGCCAAGGTCCAAATGCGCAAAAAGCTGGCAAGTCACCCCTGCCCGATCTCTCCTTTCGGCGCCAGATGCGGTGCCGAGGCCGGAAAAGCGGCTTTTGTGTGCGGATGCGGCGCGCGATCGCGAAACCGGGGATGACCATACCGAAGACGCGGGCTATTCTTTCCTCGCAGGCAGGAAAAGGAACATATCTTGACGCCGACCCATGCATCGATGGATGTGCCCTGCGCGCTTTGGCAGGGCGTCAGGCCATGATCCCCCACCACGGACGCTATCATTATTCCGCGATTACCGATCGCGCCGACTATGACTGGCCCGGCGGCAAAAGGCTTGCCGTCTATCTTGGCCTGAACCTTGAACACTTCGCGTTCGCAGAGGGGCTTGGCGCCGAATTGGCACCGGGCGGACCGCAACCCGACGTTCTGAATTATGCGTGGCGCGACTATGGCAATCGCGTAGGTGCGTGGCGCATGCGCGACATGTTCGATGCGCTTGATATGCCCGCCAGCATCATCGCCAACAGCGCAATGTATGAATATGCGCCTGAACTGATGGCAGCCTTCCGCGCGCGCGGCGATGAAGTCGTGGGGCACGGGCGCACCAATTCCGAACGTCAAGGCGTGCTTGATCGCAACACCGAGGCACGACTGATTTCCGATGCAACCAAAGTCTTGCAAGAGGCAGAAGGCACCCCACCCAAAGGGTGGCTATCACCGTGGATATCCGAAAGCCTGAACACGCCTGACCTGCTGGTTGCGGCAGGTTATGGCTATACGCTGAACTGGTGCATGGACGATCAACCGGTCTGGATGAAAACCGAAAATGGTCGCATCCTGTCGATCCCCTATCCGCAAGAGGTCAACGATATCCCCGCCATCGTCGCCCGCAAGGATGGCGCTGCCGATTTCGCCGACATGATCATCGACAACTTTGACGAAATGCGCGAGCAATCTGCGCACCAACCCCTTGTGATGGGGATCGCACTGCATCCCTATCTGGTGGGGCAGCCCTATCGCCTCCAGCATCTGCGGCGCGCGCTCTCTCACATCGCCGCGAACCGGGAGCATATCTGGCTGACCTGTGCGGGCGAGATACACGACTACTGCCGCGATCATATCCCCGATCTCATCACCTGAACGGCCTTCAAGAAGAACGGGTATCAGGGGCGTATCTTCAGTAGCCATTGCAAATTGAGGTCGCGCATCATTTGATGACCGGAAGCGCGAAAATAGGGAATGAAACCATGACTGACCTGTTCCGGAAGTCCGCCTCGGAGATCGCGCGCGCCGTTCGCGATCGCTCCGTGTCTGCGGTAGATGTGGCGCGGGCGCATATCGACCGGATGGATCAGGTCAATCCGACCATCAACGCGGTGGTGCAAGACGGTCGCGACGATGCAATGGAGGCCGCCCGCGCGATAGACGCACAGATCGCGCGCGGCCAAGACCCCGGTCCGATGGCCGGTGTGCCGTTCACGACGAAGGTCAATGTGGATCAGGCTGGCTTCGCCACGACGAATGGGCTGGCTGTGCTCAAGGACGCCGTGGCCCTGCAAGACAGTCCGGTTGTCGCCAATATTCGCAAGGCGGGCGGCGTGATCATCGGGCGCACGAACACCCCCGCGCTCTCCCTGCGCTGGTTTACCAAGAATGCCTTGCACGGTCAGACGCTCAACCCGCGCAATACTGGCATCACGCCGGGCGGGTCGTCGGGCGGCGCTGCGGCAGCCGTCGCCAGCGGCATCTGCGCCGTGGGTCATGGCACGGATATCGCAGGATCGGTGCGCTACCCTGCATATGCCTGTGGTCTGCACGGGTTGCGACCGACCGTCGGGCGTATCCCGGCCTACAACGCAACGGCTGCGGATCGGTTCATCGGCGCGCAGTTGATGGCCGTTTCCGGGCCGCTCGCCCGCACGATGGAAGACATCCGCCTTGCCCTTCGCGTGATGTCGGCACCGGACGTGCTGGACCCGTGGTACGTGCCGGCACCCTTGGACTCCGGGCCCTTCAGGAAACGGGCCGCCTTGACACTGGAACCTGATGGCATGCGGGTCGAACCAGCGGTCAAGGCTGCATTGACGAAGGCGGCTCTTTCTCTTGAAGCCGCAGGCTGGCAGGTTGAGGAGGTTCCCTGCCCCCCGATGCGCACCGCAGCCGAGATCAATGCTATACTCTGGATGGCCGAAACCAGATTTTCGGCGGCAAGCTTGATGGAACGTGAGGCAGAACCGGATTCGCAGTTCGTCTTCGACATCATGCGCCGCGAGGCGGGTCCGGTGGATCTTGATACGGTGATGACAGCGTTGCAAACGCGAGCGGCGTTGGTGCGCCAGTGGGAAGTGTTCCTTCAGGATTACCCTGTCTTGATCTGCCCGGTTTCAGGTGAACTTCCGTTTGACCAACAACTCGACGTCAGGTCCGAAGCCGATTTCCTGCGCGTCTACGAGGCACAACTGACCCAAAGGGGCTTGCCCGTCATGGGCATGCCATCGCTTGCGGTTGCCACCGGAACGGCAGACGGAAAACCCGTTGGCGTCCAACTGGTTGCGGGGCGGTTTCGCGAAGATGTGCTGATCGCTGCCGGCATGGATCTGGAGGCGGCCGGTGCCACGCCTGTCGTGGCTGATCTCTGACACCCGAGGCCTGTTCGCGCGACGAAAAGCGCTGTTATTGGGATCGCCCGGCGACGCGTTATTGGCGTTTCGGCATCGTGACCGTCGATTTCTGGCTGCAAATGGCCAACAACGGCCCTGCGCGCCAAGCGCGGGTCCGCCCCAAAGTCAGCTATCAGATCGAACGGCGATCCAGATCGTGTGGCGGCCGCCGCGCTTAGATCGGCTGGCGCGAACCGTGTGCACGCTTACATCAAATCCGCATTGCGAAAGCCGCTTGGAAAAGGTCTGATCTGGGGCCGCCGACCAGATCGCAAGGATGCCTCCGGGGGTCAACGCACGTCGGGCTGATTGCAGGCCAGCCTTCCCGTAAAGCGCGTCGTTTCCCGCGCGGGTCAGGCCGTCAGGACCGTTGTCAACATCCAGCAAGATTGCATCGAACGTTCCGGTTGCATCGCTTATCATCGGGCCGACATCGCCTGTCTTGATCTCCACGCGCGGATCCGCAAGGCAGTCTCCGAAAACGGTTGCCATATGCAGCGATGCCCAATCGATCAGGTCAGGCACGATTTCCGCGACGATCAGGCAGGCATCGGGCGGGGCAACCGACTGCGCCGCCCGCAAGGTGAAGCCCATGCCAAGCCCCCCGATCAACACCTGCGGCGCGGGCCGATCGGTCAAACGGTCAAATGCAAACGTTGCAAGCGCTTCTTCTGACCCGCCAAGCCGGCTGTTCATCAACTCGTTGCCGCCCTCAAGGCGGATCGAGAATTCATCGCCGCGTCGCAGAAGCCTGAGCGTATCCCCTTGCGGGGTGGGCGCTTTCGCCAAGTGTATCCAAGGCAGCATTCGATACTCCTATCGGCAAATCGGCACCGTGACGTATCCGATCAAGCAAGGCCATTTCAGGACACTAGCGATCTTCCGGGTGCGGCTCAGGATTTTCCAGCCAGCATGGATTCCACCAACTTCTGCACACGCAACGCCTCTTCAGGTGTCGCAAGCCTGTTCGGCTGTCCCGTGACGCACAAAAGCAAGTCGTCAAGTTGCGCCTTGAGGCTTGTCGCCCGCGGATCAACAGGTCGCTCCGTGATTTCGATGAATGGCCCGCCGTCCGACACGGCATCAATGTAGAACTCCGAGATACGCCTGCTGGCAACGGAACCCTTGATCGTCAGTTCCTGTCGGTCTGGCTGTGCACCGCCGACGCTGGCCATGATCGTCACGGGCCGACCGTCTGTGGTTTCCAGCCGCGCCAGCATATGCGTTTCGCAAAGCTGGCGATCCTCAGGGTAAGACGGTCGCGCCCAGACGACGGAAAGGGGCCCAAGGATACGCTCGGTGAAGAACAGGAAGTGGGAAATCACCTCCCGCGTCATGCCACCTTCGTCACGAAATCTCAGCCAATCAGCGGCCTTTTGCCAACTGCGTGGCCAAGCGGCATATGTCACCACGATATCTGCCCCGACGATATCGCCCATTTCCCCGGCCCGAGCCGCGCTTGTCACACCCGTCAAGGCCGCACCGGCAGCTTGGGTGAAATTGACCGCCGCAGGGACGCCGCTTTCCTTCAGGCGCGCGACCAGCTCTTCGCTTTCGGCAATATCGACGCCAAGAGGTTTTTCCAGGAAAACAGCCTTGCCCGCCGCCGCGGCCGCAAGCGCATAGACTTTGCGCGGCCCCGGAGGGCAGGCCAGGTAAATGATACCCGCGGCGGCAATGGCATCCTCAGCCGAGGCGGTGATGCGGGCCTCGGGGGCGAGCGTCTGGGCGATCCGGCATGCGGCGGGGTCCGGGTCCCACAGGGCGACGGGGCGATAGCCGACATGTCGCTCCATGTGCTCAAGCATCCTGCGCCCCATGATCCCAAGGCCGATAATTGCTGCTGTTTCGGTCACTTCGTTTTTCCTTGTTCACACGGCCGTTGGGTCCGGCATCTGCGCGCCCATCAACCCATTCTGGCGGCGATCCGCAATATCCGTGGCCCTCCGCCAGACCCAAACGGCATCAATATCTTGATTCATCCGGCTGAAACAGGCGGCCGGGGCACAGCCAACCGGCGTCAGCTTATGAAAGAACCGTTTCCGGAACCAGCCTGAACCGGCCGACAAGGGCCGGTTCCACAACCGTTGTCCAGAGTTCGCGAGTGCCGTACCCGTCGAAACCGCGACGTGGCCCGGACAGCATGCGTCACCGCCTGTCAGGGCCCTTCATAGGTCCACCGATATCCGGGCGGTGTCGGCCCCTTGTTCCGCCCCCCCTGTTCCGTCTGTTCCCATGCATGAGCGAGCAGGCCCACCGATCGCGACAGTCCGAAAAATCCACGGGCAAGTGGCGCCGGGCAGCCAAGCTCGGCATAGATCACGGCGGTCGCACCATCGATATTCATCGGGACCGGCTTGCCGCGTTCCTCGGCAAGATGCCGTTCGATGGCGCTGCCGATGTCGGCATAAGCGCCGGAAACCTCACCGGCTGCGGCGGCCTCTCTTACAAGCGCCAAAAGACGCGGCGCACGAGGGTCCACGGGTTTGTGGAACCGGTGGCCAAAACCGGGCAGATACCGGCCATGCGCTGCCCGCCAGTCGTCCAGCGCTTGTGCCAACCCTTGGGAACCGGCATCTTCCACGGCCCTGTACAGAACCACGGCCTGTTCGCCTGCCCCGCCATGCACGTCACCCAGCATGTTCAACCCGGTCGCCATTGCGCTTTGCAACCCGACCCCGCAAGTGGCCGCCATGCGGGCGGCGGCAATGGACGGGGCTTGGGGGCCATGATCGACCGCCGCAACCAGCGCCGCCTCGAAAAGATCGGCGCGCGCGCCGCTGATGTCCTGCCCGGTCACAAGCAACCAGATCATCTGCGCAAAGCCGGTATTCCCGATCAACTCCTCCACGGGGCGGCCGCGCAAGGCGATGCGGCCCGGTTCCATATCGATAATCGCGGTCCGCCACCAATCGGAGACATCGTTTCGTTCGGTCAAATCACACCCTCGGCACGCAATGTGGCTATTTCGTCCGTGCCATAACCAAGCGCGGAGAGAATGGCGGTACTGTCTTGCCCCAAAGCTGGCGGGGGTGTCGCGACCGAGGGCCGGACACCGTCGATCATGGCGCCGATGCGCATCAGTTCGATGGGGCGATCAAGGCCCGGCGTGTCGTCGAAGCGCGCCAGAAAATCGCGGTTCCTGACCTGCGGATGAGCCAGTATCTCGGGCACCGACATCACGGCCCCGGCCGGGACACCGATGGCGTTCAAGTCCTGCGCCCAGTCGCGCGCGGGCCGCGTTGTCAGCACGGTCTCCAACTCGGCCTTCAGGCGCAGCCTGTTACGCTTGCGATCTTCGCGGGTGGCGTATTCGGGGCTTGCCACCAAATCGGGGCGGCCCAGATGATCGGCCAACGCCACGAATTGCTCGTCTTTGTTGGCGGCAATATTGATCAGGCCATCGGCGCATTGAAACGTGCCAGATGGGGCCGATGTCGGGTTCTCGTTGCCTTGCGGCGCGGGATCGACCCCACCGATCAGGTGGTTCGAGACAACCCAGCCCATGCTCGACAAAACCGACTCAAGCATGGAAACGTCAATGAACCCGCCCCGTGTTTCGGCATTCAACGCGGCCGAGATCGCCATCGCAGCAGTCAGGCCGCCCACGGTATCGGCCAGCGGATATCCGACGCGCAGAGGCGCGCTGGCGGCGTCCCCAGTGATCGACATGACGCCCGAGACCCCCTGCACGATCTGGTCATAAGCCGGGCGGTCGGCCCATGGGCCATCTTGCCCAAAACCGGAAATCGCACAGTATATCAGGGCCGGGTTCTCGGCCCTGAGCGTCTCGTAACCCAGCCCCAACCGCTGCATCACTCCGGGGCGAAAATTCTCGACCAGCACATCGGCGCTGGCGACAAGGCGCTTCAATGCGGTCTTGCCGCGCGTATCCTTCAGGTTCAGCGTCAGCGAGGCTTTTCCAGCGTTCTGCGCAAGAAAACTGATGCCCATGCCCCGCGCCGACAGGTCAGGATCTGCACCCAGATTGCGGGCCAGATCGCCGCTGCCCACGGTCTCGACCTTGATTACCTCGGCGCCCAGATGGGCAAGTTGATGGCAGGCGAACGGTCCTGCCAGAACATTGGTCAGGTCCAGAACCCGTATCCCATGCAGCGGTGTCGACCGGGCAATGCCCGGTCGCACCGCATCAATCGCCATCTGCAACGCCTTGGGCGCGCAACCGCGCGCGTCGCGCACGGTAGCTTGGCAGGACGACCAAGATGGCCGCCAGAACCAGCAACCCCAGTGTCATCGGGCGCTCAAGCACGAAATCGAACCCGCGATAAAGCTGCATCGCGCGCGCGAAGTTGTCCTCCAGCATGGTTCCAAGGATGAACCCGATCAGCAGTGGCGCCAGCGGGTAATCGGCAAATCGCAGGATCGTCGCGACCACCCCGAAACCCACGAGGATCAAAAGCTCGGTCGAGTTGTTCTGCCCCAGATAGCTGCCCATCAGGGTGAAAAACAGGATGAAGGGGATCAGGTAGGTCCGCGGGATCGTCAAGATCTTGGCGATATAAGGGATCAGCGGCAGGTTCAGGATCAGCAGCACCAGATTGCCGATATACATGGAGATGATGACCGCCCAGAACACGTCGGGTTCATCCGTCATAAGCCGCGGGCCGGGCGTGATGTTCAGCGCAAGCAGCGCCCCCAGCAAGATCGCAGTGGTCCCCGAACCCGGAATGCCCAGCGTCAGAAGCGGGACAAAGGACCCGGTGCAGGCGGCGTTGTTCGCCGTCTCCGGGGCGGCAAGGCCCTTGATCGAGCCTTTGCCGAATTCGGCCTGTTCCGCGCCTTTGGCAATATTGCGTTCAACCGCGTATCCTAGGAACGAGGCGATGGTCGCCCCCGCCCCCGGCAGCACGCCGATGAAGAACCCCTGCAGCGATTGCCGCCCGATCACGGGGGCAATGGCGCGCGCCTCGGCACGCGTGATGCGCAGGTTGGTGATCTTGCCGCCGTCCCCATGCGCCGCGCGCGCAGGGTTCATGACAAGAAAAAGCGCCTCGGGCAGGGCAAACATCGCCATGGCCAGCGTGATGAACGAAAAACCAGACTGCAATTCCATCATGCCAAAGGTGAACCGTGGCGTATTCGACAACGCGCCTTCGCCCACCGTTCCCATCATCAGGCCAAGCAACGTCATCATCAGCGCCTTGCCAACCTGGCCCGTGCCGGCGAAGGCGGCGATGGCCGAAAGCCCCACAACCATAAGTGCGAAATATTCCGCAGAATGGAACAATAGCGCCACGCTCGACAGCGCAGGGGCAAAGATCATCAGCAGGATCGCGCCAATGGTGCCACCCGCAAAGCTGGAGATGGCAGCAATCGTCAGAGCCTTGCCCGCCTGTCCCTTTCGGGCCATCGGATAGCCGTCAAACGCGGTGGCGACGGTGCCCGCGACCCCCGGCGCGTTCAACAAGATGGACGAGGTCGAGCCGCCAAAGATGGCGCCGTAATACACCCCCGAAAGCAAGATCAGGGCCGCGGTCGGATCACCAATGCCAATGGCGACAGGGATCATGATGGCAATAATCGACATCGGGCCAAGACCCGGCAGCATGCCGATCAATGTGCCGATGACGCAGCCCAGAACAACCATTATCAGATTGAAGGGCGTGATCGCCGCCGAGAGGCCAAGCAGGAGACCTTCGATCATATCTTATGTTCCTTACAGCAAGAAGCCGGGCCATGGACGCAGGAAGATGCCAAGCACCTCCTGCACGAGATACCAGATCGACCCTGCGGCAATCGCCGCGACGGGGATCAAGATATGAAGTTTGCGTTCGCCAAGAAGGATCGCCCCAAAGACGAGGAAGCCGATGGTGGAGCCGACAAACCCCAGCGGTCGCAGCGTCAACGCATAGACAATCATCAGCGCCAGCAGCGCGATGGCTTGCCCAACATGGTAGTCGCCAAGCCGGTTAAGATCGATCGTGCCATCCTTGACCTCCTCGGGCTTGCCGGTCGGTTTCGGAGAGAACAGGACAATCAATCCAACAATCAAACCCAGAACCGACAATATCTTGGGGAAGGTCGAGGGCCAGATCGGGTTGCGCTGCAAGATCGGCGGCAGCAGCTGATCCATGGTGAAGAACGCAGCATAACCATAGACGCAACACAGTGCGATAAAGGCCAGTGCGATCCAACGATCGAGCGCCATGGGTCGTTCCTCCCGGGTTTTGGTAGGTTGTTCGGGTTATGGGGTTGCGGGACCGCCACGCGGGGCGCGGGCGGTCCGGCCGTGATGCAATGGGGCGCGACAGGCGTCAGGCTGGCCTCGGTCCTGCCAAGGATGCCAAACCTGTCGCGCCCGATCTTGTCAGAGGAAACCCAATTCGCGCATCAGGTCGCCGATCTGCAGTTCCTGCGCTTCGAGGAATGCCTCGAACTCCGCGCCGGGACGGTAGATGTTGACCAGACCCATGCGCGCACGGACCTCTTCCCATTCCGGCGTTTCCAGCATTGCACCCAACATGGTCTGATAAGCAGTCAGCTGCTCCTCAGGCAGACCCGGAGCGGCAAAGAACCCGCGCCAGTTCACGAAATCGGCGGCGATGCCTTGCTCCGCAAATGTAGGGGCAGCCTCATAGGCGGCGACACGCTCAGGCGCGGTCACGCCCAGAATGCGAATCTCGCCCTGCTCGGCAAGCGCTACGGCTTCCGAAAAACCGGTCGAAAGCGCATCGATCTCACCCGACAGAAGGCCGGCCATGGCCTCACCACCTGCATCATACCCGATGTAGTTGAAGGCAGTCGGGTCTTCTCCCGCAGCCTGCATCACGATCGCAGCCACCAGATGATCCATGCCACCCGGCACTGATCCGCCGCCGATTGCGAAATCAAGCGGTGCCTCGCGGTACATGGCAAGCGCCTCTTCCATCGAGTTGATGGGGCTGTCGGCGCTGACCACCAGCGCTGCATAATCGCCAACGGTGCCGGCAACCAGCGTCAGGTCCCGGAAGCTCTGCGAAATCTCGCCGGTCAGTGAGCGAATCACGATGGGGGTAGAGTTGACCATCAACGTGCCATAGCTCGAGGCCGCGTTTTCAATCATGTGCGCAATAGCAACGCCACCGCCGCCCCCCGACATGTTCTCATAGGTCGCGGTGCCGACAATACCCGCGTTCATCAGCGCCTCGCCAGTCCCGCGCGCGGTGCCGTCCCAGCCGCCGCCAGCGCCGCCGGGAACGAGGAAATGCACGGCGTCCATCATCTGATGTCCGTCGGCCTTGGCAATGCCAGTAAATGCAAGTGTTGCGGTTGCCGCAGCGATAGCCGCGCGGCGTGTCCACCCATAGGTGTTCATGGTAGTCCTCCCATTTGACAGGCGGTCATCCGCCGCCCATGGTCTGTCCGTAACACAGAAAGCTGACAAAAGCCTGACACGCTGGCTTGCAAGGCGAAATGGAACAGCATGGCAGGAAAGGAACTGGAGTGCGCTATCTTCTTGTAGAAGACAACGCCGAACTGGCCGAGGCGATCTTGAACCGCCTCGCGCTTGACGGACATGCTGTAGATCATGCGGCAAGCCTTGCCGCAGCCGAAGATTGTCTGGCTGCGGCAAGCTATGACCTGATCTTGCTTGACGTGATGTTGCCAGATGGCGACGGGCGCGATTTCCTTGCGCGCAGCCGGGCCCATCTGGAAACCCCGGTTATCGTGCTGACGGCGCGCGCGCGCATTTCTGACCGGGTTGGCGCGCTGGATCAGGGGGCCGATGATTACATCACCAAGCCCTTCGACTTTTCCGAACTTGAGGCCCGATGCCGGGCCGTTCTGCGGCGGCGTGGCGGGTCCGCCCGCAACGAAATCACGCTTGGGGCCGCAACATTCGACCCGATGGCCGGCACGCTCAGCCATGGCAAGACGACCGTGGAACTGCGGAACCGCGAGATCCGCCTGCTGGAGGTCTTTGCCCGCCATCCCGGTCAGATCCTGTCAAAAAGCCAGCTGATGGAGCGGCTGTTCTCTTATGATGCCGAAGTCACCGAGAACGCGATCGAGGTCTATGTGGGTCGCCTGCGTCGGCGGATCGACGGCATGGGCCTGCGGATCGAGACGGTGCGCGGGCTTGGCTACCGGATGGAGAGTTGATGACCGGGTCGGCCTCGATCGAACGGAGGCTCACGGTCTTGCTCGCTGGCGTTGCGGCGCTTTTGTCGATCCTCAGTTGGGGCATGGTCACCGGTCTGGCCCGGCAGGCAGCCGAACGCACGCAAGACAACGTCCTTGCCGCATCGGCGACGGCCATCGCAGAAACGCTGCGCAGCGAACAAGGTGAGGTCCGGCTGGAACTGCCCTATTCCGCCTTTTCCATGCTGGGCGCGATCAGCGAGGACCGGGTGTTTTATCGCGTCGCGACCGGCGAGGCGCTTTTGACAGGCTATGCCGATCTGCCAGTTCCGGCAATCAGCCCCCCGGCTCAAGGCCGGGTGGTGTTCGATACCGGTGACTACCGCGGCGCCCAAGTGCGCATGGCAAGCGTTATGCGGCAGGTTCTTGCAGGCGGCGCGCCGGTGTCGGTGACTGTTACAGTGGCGCAAACCCGAAACGGCATCCGGGCCATCGCGGGCGAACTTTCGCAACTGGCCGCGATGCTGTCCGTTGCATTCTTTGTCGTGGCCGTGACGCTTTCGGCCGTTGCCGCGCGCACCTCTCTCAGACCCCTCAACGAGATCGCACAGGCCGTTTCGCGCCGGGGACCGAATGACCTGCGCCCGCTTCGCCGCGCCGCACCCGCCGAACTCGCCCCGTTGATGACCGCCCTCAACCGGCTGATGGAACGGCTGGGCCAATCGCTCCGCCGATCCGAGGATTTCATCGTCGAGGCCGCGCATCGTGTCCGCACGCCGCTGGCGACGGTTCGGGCCCAAGCTGAAATCGCGCTCAGATCAGTCGAGGACGAGACCGAGAAGCAGCGCCTGCGCCGGATGATCCGGGCGGTTGACGAAAGCTCTCGTTCGGCAGGTCAGCTTCTGGACCACGCCACCGTCGCCTACCGGGCCGAGGATCTGGCGCGCGACCTGATTGATCTGGCAGATCTTGCCGCACAGACCGCCGATGCGCTGGCGCCGACCGCTGCGATGAAGGATATCGAGATCCGGCTTGAAACGGTTCCGGCGACGGTGCGCGGCGATGCTGTGTTGCTTGAAAATGCGCTTCGCAATGTGCTCGATAATGCGATCAAATATTCTGCCGAAGACACGACCGTCACCTTGCGCGTGCGACGGCCCACTGACACCGAGGCGCGGATCGAGGTCATTGATCAGGGGCCGGGCCTTGGGACTGGGCCGGTCGAGCAACTGACGGAACGCTTCCGCCGTGGGCAAAACACCCAGGGGATTGTCGGCTCGGGGTTGGGCCTGACGATCGCGGAAGACGTAATTCGTGCCCACGGCGGGCGGCTGGAATTGGGACAGGGTCCCGACGGGAGGGGCGCATGCGTCACACTGGTTTTTCTTTTGGCCTGAACGCTGTCGTGATCTGGCTCTGCGGTTTGTGTCTCTGGGCCACCGCCGCCGTCGCGCTGGAGATCGAGGACCATCGACATTATCCCGGCACGGGTGACAGGGTTCTGCGCATCGTCTCGACCGCAGACCTCGAGGTGTTTGAACCCTACCTGTTGTATTTCCACGCCGCCCACCCGGCTCTGTCGATCGATTACACCGTTGTCTCATCGGCCGAACTGCACCGGGCAATCCGCGATGGCCGGGCCTTCGACCTTGCGCTTTCTTCGGCGATGGACCTGCAGTTCCAACTTGCGAATGACGGCTTCGCGCAAAGCTACCGCTCCTCCGCCACCGAGGCGCTGCCCGATTGGGCGCGCTGGCGCGACCTGATCTTTGCATTCACCACCGAACCCGCGGTCGTGGTGATCTCCACGGAACGGTTCGAGGGCCTGCCCCTGCCCGCCACCCGGCAGGAACTGATCACCGTTCTGCGCGATAATCCCGACTGGTTTCAGGGGGCCGTCGGCACCTACGACGTGCGCAACAGCGGGCTCGGCTATCTCTTTGCCACGCAAGAGGCCCGTTCGACCGATGCGTATTGGCGCCTCTCGGAGGTCATGGGCCGGCTTGATCCACAGCTTTATTGTTGCTCAAGGCAGATGATTGATGACGTGGCCGAAGGGCGGCTGGCGCTGGCCTACAACGTGCTGGGAAGTTATGCGGCCGAACGGCTGGCGCAGGATTCGGGCGGGCGGATGCGCATACTACGGATGCAGGATTTCACCAACGTCATGCTGCGCACTGCAATCATTCCGGCTGGTGCGGTCGAGGTCGAGGCCGCAGGCCAGATGATCGACGCGCTCTTGTTGGTGGGTCTGCGACAAGAGCCGGACATCTGGCCGCTGCCACCGCTCCGCGCGACGGCCGAGGGCGAAAGCGCGGGCTTCGGCCCGATACGGATGGGGCCCGCGCTCATGGTCTATCTCGACCCTCTGAACCGCCGCGCCTTTCTGGAAGAATGGGAAAACGCGCTCGAACAACGCTAGGCCCGTCGTCGGGGATGCGGCCACGACGATCCGTCAGGGTCGCCCGCTGATCTGGCCGCAGCGCGCCAAGGGCCCGATTTCCGGCTATGCGCCGTCATCCGCCTTCTTGTTCAAATACATCCGCCAGCTGTGTTCTGGCCTGTATCCCACAAGGGCCTTGGCCTTCTTGTTGGAATAAAACGTCTCATCCGGGCCGATGTCGCCGACGGGGACACCCTGATAATAGGTTTCAATCAACGCGGCAGAGCTTTCGGCGACCGAGTGGTCGTCGTTGGACACATTGAATATTTGAAATCCAAGCCCGTCGGTCGCAAGGCATCGGTCAACCATGTGGCCCAGATCGCGCGCATCGATATAGGCAAAGATATTTCGCCGGCGCATGCCCGGATCAGCAAGATATGCCGGGAAATTCTGCGCGTATTCGTGCGGTTCGATCACGTTGTTGATCCGCAATCCGTAAATATCGCAGCCCGAGCGTCTTTGGAAACTCCGCGCCGTGACCTCGTTCACGACCTTGGACATCGCGTAACTGTCCTCGGGAATGACGGGATGCTCTTCATCGATGGGCAGATAGTCGGGCTTGCGTTCACCATCGGCGAAACAGACGCCATAGGTCGTCTCGGAGGATGCAAAGATGATCTTCTTGACGCCCGATTTAACCGCCGCGTCGATGACGTTATAGGTGCCCAAGGTGTTCACCCGATAACACTCGTTGTCAGAGGTCATCAGCAAACGCGGGATGGCCGCAAAATGTACGACGGCGTCAAACCGTGGCACGCCGGTGCCGGGCTCCAGTTCGTCATATCCAGCATAACTGGCCATGATGTCGAACATCTGGCCTGCATCCGTGATATCCGCGATGCGGTTGTCCACGCCGGGATGGGCAAGCGGAACCTGATCCACATTCAGCACGCGGTGCCCACGGTTAATCAGATAGGCAACCGCATGTTTGCCTGCCTTGCCCGAACCACCTGTAAAAAGAATACGCATCCCGGCCCTCCTTGTGCTTACTCCAACATATTCGCTTTTTGCAGGCCCCGAAAGCCAACCGGCCGTCCAGACAGCATTCCGGCGCCACATGGCCACGGTCGTTTCTTGCTTTTCCACGGAAATGCCTTCGATCGACACGTCGGCTAGGCGGCAATCAAACCGATGCGCCCCGGCCCCCGGCCCCGGCGGCCAGCTGTGATTGTGCCTTGGGTTTGATCAAGATCCGGTTTGCCACGTCCAGAACGCAGACCGCTGATTTTCGAGGTGGCGGTTCAAAAGCATCTTGTGCACCTCGTCCGCGCCATCCACCAAACGGGCCTGCCGTGCATACCGATAGATCCATTCCAGAACCGTATCCTTGGAATAACCACGGGCGCCATTGATCTGAATACCGACATCCGCCGCCTTGTGCAGCAGGTTGGCAACATGGATCTTGGCCATCGAAACCTCTTTCTGCGCATAACCACCCTGATCGATTTCCCACGCCGCCTTCATCACCAGCATCCGCCCAACTTCGATCTGCATCGCAAGATCGCCCAGCATAAGCTGCACGCTTTCCCGGTCGGCAAGGCGTGTGCCGAACCCCTCACGGCGTTGTGCGTATTCAACCGCGATCTCGACACACCGCTTCGACAGCCCCAGCCAGCGCATGCAATGCGTCAGCCGCGCAGGCCCCAGCCGCGTTTGCGTCACCTTAAGCCCGCGCCCCTCCTCAAGAAGGATGTTCTCCCGTGGAATCCGCAGCCCGTCGAACCGCAATTCGCAGTGACCGCCGTGTTCTTCGGGTCCCATGATCGGAATGCGGCGCACGATTTCCCATCCGGGGTCATCCTTGTGAAACAAGAACGCCGTATGGCCGCGCCGCGCATCGTCAGACGTGCGTGCGACAAGGACGAAATGCGCAGCATCTTCGGCCCCGGTAATGAACCACTTGTTTCCGTTCACCACATAGTCGTCGCCATCGCGGCGCGCCCATGTCTGCATCATTCCCGGATCGGATCCGCCGCCGGGGTGCGGTTCTGTCATCGCAAAGGCCGACCGGACCCGACCATCGGCGATCGGGGCCAACCAGCGGGTTTTTTGTTCAGGCGTGCCCAAAGCGTCCAGCATCATCATGTTGCCGTCATCCGGCGCGGCGGAATTGAACACCACCGGGCCAAAGACCGATCGGTTCATAGCCTCGTAGGTGACAGCCATTCCGACCTTGCCCAACCCCGCCCCACCGTTTTCGGGTGACAGTTGCAGGCACCAAAGCCCCGCATCGCGCGCTTTCTGGCGCATGTCCGACAATGGCCCCGCCGCAATATTCTCATGGGCATCCCATGCCAGCGGATCGCCCTCAAGCGGCAAGAGATGCGTTTCGACGAAATCCGCGATGCGGTCCCGATAGTCGACGATGACGGGGGAAATGGTAAAATCCATATGGACCTCTCATGAACTGGAGACGCGGAGCCCGCTGCGGGCCGCAATGAACGCGCTGCTTATCGGGGTGGGTCGAACGTGAACGCCCGATCATGGGTCAGTGCCGGAATTTGCGACCGCGCCTTGGCCACTTGGCTCAGGTCCAACTCAAGCACCTCCAGCTTGGGCGCCCCCTCACCAAGATCGGTCAATACCATTCCCCAAGGGTCGACCGCCAAGGAATGGCCCCATGTTTCACGCCCATCGGCATGTCTGCCCGCCTGTGCGGACGCCAGAACAAAGGCCCCCATCTCGATCGCGCGGGCGCGCAGCAGAACCTCCCAATGGGCGCGGCCCGTCGGCACGGTAAAGGCCGACGGCACAAACGCCAGAACCGCCCCCGCCTGTGCATGGGCGCGATAAAGATGTGCAAACCGCATGTCATAGCAGATGGTCATCGCCATCGGCCCCCAAGGCGTGTCGGCCAGAACCGCGCGGGTGCCGGGCGCGAAACGTTTGCTTTCACCGATCGGTGCCTGCCCTTCCAGTGCAACGTCAAACAGGTGAATCTTGTCGTACTCTGCCACCAACGCACCGCGATCGTCGATCAGCGTCGCATGGTTCAGAAACCGCCCATCCGGGCCAAGCACAGGGGTCGATCCGGCCTGCATCCACAGCCCGCATTTTGCAGCGGTATCGCGACAAGCGGCGATGTACGGGTCATGTCCCGCCGCCACGACCTGTGTCCGTGCGACATCTGCGTTGCGGTTCATCAGGCCCGCGACCTCGGGCAAGCACAACATTTCCGCCCCTTGCGCCTGTGCTGCGGTCGCAAGCTCCCGCATCGTGGCGATATTCTCGGCGTGTGTATCGGCCGAGCACATCTGCGCCAAGGCCACGCGAAGTGTGGGGCCCCGCTCAGTCATGGTGGCTCAACGTGCGGGCCACGGCCTGCTTCCAACCCGAGTATCGTGTCGTGCGCCATGCCTCGTCGCGCTTTGGCGCAAAGGTGCGGTCCAATGCCCACGTCGCGGCAAAACCTTCTTGATCCGGGTATAATCCAGCGCGCATTCCGGCCACCCATGCAACGCCCAGTGCGGTCGTTTCCAACACCTTGGGCCGGTCCACGGGTGCGCCAAGGATGTCGGCCAGAAACTGCATCGTCCAATCCGACGCGCTCATTCCGCCATCAACCCTCAGTGTTGCCGCCCCGGCCGCCGCCCAATCAGGGTTCGCGTCTCCGCCCCCCATGTCGGCGCGCATCGCCTCCCACAGGTCACGCGTCTGAAATCCCACGCTTTCAAGTGCGGCACGGGCAAATTCCGCCGGTCCGGAATTCCGGGTCAGACCATAGATCGCGCCCCGGCAATCCGGGTCCCAATAGGGCGCACCAAGACCAGTGAAGGCGGGCACCAGATACAACTCCTGACCTGCATCGGCCGCCTCGGCCAGCGCCTGCGTCTCACCGGCCTCGCGGATGATCGTCAACCCGTCGCGCAACCACTGCACGACAGCCCCCGCGATGAATATGGACCCCTCCAGCGCATAGGTCGGCGTGCCATCGAACTGATACGCAATCGTGCCCAGCAGACGGTTCCGGCTTTCCACCAGCGTGCCGCCCGTATTCAGCAAGGCAAAGCACCCGGTCCCATAAGTCGATTTCATCATACCCGGCTTGAAACACGCCTGCCCCAGCGTGGCCGCCTGCTGATCTCCGGCGACGCCCAGTATCGGCAGCGGCGCGCCAAAAAGATCGGCGCGCGTCAGGCCGAAATCAGCCCCGCAATCCTTGACCTCCGGCAACATCGCCATGGGCACACCCAGCAGGGCGCAGATCTCCGCGTCCCAAGCCCCGTCTCGAATATTATACAAGAGTGTCCGCGCGGCGTTGGTTGCATCGGTCACATGCGCCGTACCCCCGGTCAGCTTCCAGATCAAGAAACTGTCGACCGTGCCAAAGGCGAGCTTGCCCGCCTCGGCCTTCGCGCGCGCGCCCTCCACATTTTCCAGCAGCCACGCCAGCTTGGTGCCCGAAAAATATGGGTCCAGCAGCAGCCCTGTCTTGTGCCGCACCATCGCCTCAAGGCCCTCGGCCTTCAATCGCGCGCACATCTCGGCCGTGCGCCTGTCTTGCCAGACGATCGCGTTATGGATGGGTTGCCCGGTGTCCCGGTCCCAGACCACGACCGTTTCACGCTGATTGGTGATGCCAATCGCCGCAATATCACCCGGTGCCAGACCCGCCCGCGCGATCGCGTCGCGGCAGGTGGCAACGGTGCTCGACCAGATATCGGCGGGGTCATGCTCCACCCAGCCGGATTTCGGGTAATGCTGCGTGAATTCCGCCTGCGCGTTGGCGATGGGGGTCAGGTTGGCGTCAAAGATGATCGCCCTGCTGGATGTCGTTCCCTGATCGATGGCCAGAACATGGGTCATCGGTGTCTTCCCTTCGGTTTTGCACAGCCTATCGCGCGTCGCGCGGGCCGCAAGCTATTCAATCGCCCCCGTACCCGTCTGGTCGTGCATAAAAATATCCAGCGCGGCAATTTCCTCGGGTGTCATCCGCAAGCCAAGCTTTGACCGCCGCCAGACCACGTCCTCGGCGGCACGGGCATATTCGTGCGTCATCAGCCACCGCACCTCGGCCTCGGTCAGGGTCGCCCCGAAATCACGGCCCAGATCGTCGTCGGTTTTCGCATCACCCAGGATTTCCATCGCGTCGGTTCCATATGCCCGCACCATCCGCAGTGCCCAACGGTCGGTCACGAACGGATAGCGGGCCTGCAATGCGGCCACCAACGCGGGCACGCCATCAACCGGGAAATTCCCCCCCGGCAGGGCAACGCCCGCCGTCCATGCCGCGCCCGCGTCCGGAAAGAACCGACCCAGCTTGCCCAGCGCACTTTCCGCCAAGCGCCGATAGGTCGTGATCTTGCCACCGAACACGTTCAACATCGGCGCGCCGGCATCATCCAGCGACAGCACATAATCCCGTGTTGCCGCCGTGGCCGATTTCGCCCCGTCATCATATAGGGGTCGGACCCCGGAATAGGTCCAGACGATATCGTTGTCGGTCACCGCCTTCTTGAAATACGCGCTCGCGAATTCCGTCAGATAGGTCTTTTCCGCAGGCGTGCATTCAGCGGCGCGGGGATCGCCCTGATGTTCCACATCGGTCGTACCGATCAGGGTGAAATCCGTCTCATAGGGGATCGCAAAGATGATGCGGCCATCTTCACCTTGCAGAAAATAGCATTTGTCGTGGTCGAACAGGCGCTTGATCACGATATGACTGCCGCGTACCAACCGCACGCCCTCGCCGCTATTCTGCCGCGCGACATTGCGGACAACATCCGCCACCCATGGCCCGCCCGCGTTGACCAGCGCCTTGGCGGCAAAAACCTTGGCCTTGCCGTTCCGCTCCACGGTCACATGCCACAGACCGTCGCGCCTTTCTGCACTGACCACCTTGGCGCGCGTCATGATCTGCGCGCCACGCTCGGCCGCGTCGCGCGCATTCAACACGACCAATCGTGCATCCTCGACCCAGCAATCGGAGTATTCGAAGGCCCGCGTAAATCGGTCCTGCAACGGCCTGCCCTCGGGTGCGGTCCGCAGATCCAGCGTCGTGGTTCCCGGCAATATCTTCCGCCCGCCCAGATTGTCGTAAAGGAACAATCCAAGCCGGATCAGCCACCAAGGTCGCAACCCCGGATGATGCGGCAGCACAAACCGCATTGGCCAACTGATGTGCGGCATGGCCCGCAGCAGGGTTTCGCGTTCAATGAGCGCCTCGCGCACCAACCGGAATTCATAATACTCAAGATAGCGCAATCCACCGTGGAACAGCTTGGTCGACGCGCTGGAGGTGGCGCCCGCCAGATCGCCCATTTCCGCCAGCGCCACGCGCAATCCCCGCCCCGCCGCATCCCGCGCAATGCCGCAGCCATTGATGCCACCACCAATGATGAACAGGTCAAGCGTATCTGATTGGGTCACGACTCGGTGCCTCCGTTGCTATCTCCCTTTTCACTCAATGTTCGTTTTGTCAATTTTCATGTTCGATTTTATTCGCTATGACGGTCATATGCCTCTGACACCGCGCCAGTCCGACATCATCTCGCTCGCCCGCCAATCCGGGCGTGTGATGGTTGATGATCTGGCCAGCCACTTCGCCGTAACCGTGCAGACCATTCGCCGCGATCTGGCCGAGTTGTGCGATGGCGACTTGCTGGACCGCATCCACGGCGGTGCGGTCCTGCCCTCGGGCGTGACCAACATCGGGTACGAGGATCGCCGCCGCCTGAATGCAGATGCGAAAGAGGCGATCGGGCGGGCGGCGGCCGCGCTGATCCCGCCGGGGGCGTCCCTGTTCCTCAACATCGGCACCACGACCGAGGCGGTGGCCCGCGCGCTGCGCGATACGCCAAATCTGATGGTCGTGACCAACAACATGAATGTCGCACAGATCCTTGCGACAAATCCCACGACCGAGGTCATCGTGACCGGCGGTCGTCTGCGACGCACCGATGGCGGCTTGGTGGGCGATATGGCCGTGCAGACGATCCGCCAGTTCAAGGTCGATATCGCCGTCATCGGCGGTTCAGCCCTTGATGCACAGGGCGATGTTCTGGACTTCGACGTGGATGAAGTGCGCGTGTCGCGCGCGATCCTTGATCAGGCCCGCAGCGCGATGCTGGTGGCCGATCACACCAAACTGACCCGCAAGGCGCCGGTCCGCATCGCCCAACTGACGCAGCTGGATCACTGGGTCACCGACATCGTGCCCCCTGCGCACCTCCGTCGTCTTTGTGCCGATGCCGACACGCAGATCACGACAGGAAGTCGCCTCGCGCCGCCTGCGACGAGCTGACATCACGGGGGCGTCGCCCATCACGAAAGATGCCGTCTATTGCTCGACCAGACCAATCAGCGCCTCAACCTGCGGGCCCAATGCCGCGACCATCAAGGCCACGCCGTCCGCACTCGGGTGTATCCCATCGGACTGCATGAGCCGGGCGATCACCAAGGGGTCTGCACCCGCCGCATCACCCAAGCCGCCCAAGAAGTTCTCGGCATAAAGCGTGCCGTATGTTTCGGCCAATTCAGGGAACATGGCATTGAATGCCGCCTGATAATCCGGCCCGTAATTTCCCGGCGCAGGCAGTCCCGCCAACAGCACGGGCAGACCTGCCGCCTGCGTCACCTCAAGGATCCCCGCAAGGTTCTCCCGGCTCACAGCGGGGTCAATCCCACGCAGCAGGTCATTGCCGCCCAGCGCGACGATCATCGCGTCCACCTCAGGCGTCAGGGTCCATTCGACCCGCGCCAGTCCACCTGCCGTCGTGTCGCCCGACACCCCGGCGTTCAGCACCGTCACCGCATGGCCCTGCGCGCGCAGCCACGCCTCAAGCTGCGGCACGAACCCCTGTTCCAGCGGCAGACCATAACCTTGGGTCAGGCTATCGCCCAGCGCCGCAATCGTTACCTCATCCGCCACAGCCACACCGGCAAATAGCGTCAATGCCATTCCCGCCTTGCCCAGCCCCCTCCCGGCCCCATATGCCAAGTGCCAAAGTAGACCAAAGCGTTCAGCCATGCCCGACACGATCCTTTCCCTGACCGATGCGCGCCTGTCACTGGATGGCAATGCGGGGCCCGTGGACATCTTGCACGGGATCACACTGGATATCTGCCGGGGCGAAACGGTCGGGCTGACGGGTCCATCGGGGTCGGGCAAATCATCTCTCCTCATGTTGATGGGCGGGCTGGAACAGGCCACCGGGGGGCAGGTAATGGCGCTTGGGCATGACCTCACCACGATGAACGAAGACCAGTTGGCCCGCTTTCGCCGCCAACATATGGGGGTGGTGTTCCAATCCTTCCACCTGATCCCGACAATGACCGCGCTGGAAAACGTCGCGACGCCCCTTGAACTGGCGGGTCATGCCGATGCCTTTGACCGGGCCGAGGCGGAATTGACCGCCGTCGGCCTTGCGTCGCGGATCCATCATTATCCGAACCAGATGTCGGGTGGCGAACAACAGCGGGTGGCGCTGGCCCGTGCGGCCGCCCCCCGCCCCGCAATCTTGCTGGCCGATGAACCCACCGGCAATCTCGATGGCCCCAACGGCGATGCGATCATGGACCTGTTGATGGGCCTGCGCGACCGGCATGGCGCAACGCTGGTGCTGGTCACACATGCCCCCGACCTTGCCGCCAGATGTGACCGCAACATCCACCTCCGTGATGGCAGGATCGCGCACGAAGCCCTGAAGGATGCTGCGGAATGAGGCTACTTGGCGTCAGTTTCACCCACCTTGGGAGGATCGAACCCGATCAGGTCCTAACCCTTGACCCGCCGCTGATCGAGCCGGGCGAAGGCGTCGTTGCCCTGACCGAATGGGCGCATGCCCATACCTTGCCCCCGCGTCTGCATGACATGCCGGGTTTGTTGCGCTTCTTGCATGTCGGCAATGTTGATCATGTGTTGCGCTTCCCGCTGCCCGAACTGATCGAAACGCTTTTGCGGGGCGCGCGGGTCGATGTCTATTTCCACCCGCAAGACAACCATGCCGCCGCCAGCTACACCGCTGGCGACCTGATCGAACGCACTGCGCCGGCTTGGAACGCCCAGAAAGCCCAGACGGAATGATCAACGCCTGGCGGATCGCGAAACGGGAATTGCGCGGCGGCCTGCGCGGGTTTCGCATCTTCCTCGCCTGTCTCGCACTTGGGGTCGCGGCCATCGCGGCTGTCGGCTCGGTCCGCGTGTCGATCCAGACAGGGCTCGCCAACGAAGGCGCGATCATTCTGGGGGGCGATGCACAGATGTCGTTCACCTACCGCTTTGCCTCACCCGCAGAACGCGCGTTCATGGACCGTGTGGCTGATGGCGTCTCAGAAACGGTCGATTTCCGGTCGATGGTCGTGGTTGACCGTGATGGGGCGGCGGAACGCGGCCTGACGCAGGTGCGCGGGGTCGATGACGCCTATCCCCTGATCGGCGCGGTCGCGCTCGCTCCGGCCATCCCACTGGCGCAGGCATTGGCCACAACCGACTATCCCGGCGCGGTGATGCAACAACTGCTCATCGACAGGCTGGGTCTGCACATCGGCGATGTCTTCCGCCTCGGCACACAGGACTTCCAACTTCGCGCAGCGCTTGTCACCGAACCCGACGGCGCATCCGGCGGCTTCGGGCTTGGCCCCCGCACGATCGTAACCCTTGATGGGCTTGCGACCTCGGGCCTGCTGTCGCCCGGCACGCTTTTCGATACGCAATACCGGCTGGACCTGCCGCCGGGCGCGGACCTCGACCGCCTCAGCGCCGAGGCCGAGATGCTTTTCCGCGATACCGGCCTGCGCTGGCGCGATGCCCGCAATGCGGCACCCGGCATTCAGACTTTCCTCAACCGCATCGGCGCGTTCCTTGTGTTGGTCGGCCTTGCCGGGCTTGCCGTCGGCGGGGTCGGCATTTCTTCTGCCGTGCGCGCCTATCTGGATGGCAAGATCGCCACGATTGCCACGCTCAAGACCCTTGGGGCCGAGGGGCGCACCATCTTTACCGCCTATTTCCTGCAAATCGGCCTGCTGTCCGCTGTGGGCATTTTGCTGGGGCTGGGGCTGGGGGCGGCACTGCCGCTTGCTTTTGCACCGCTCATCGCCGCGCAACTCCCGCTTCCGGTGGCCTTCAACGTCTATGCCGGCCCCCTGTTCGAGGCAGCTCTCTACGGCGCGCTCACGGCATTGATCTTCACGCTCTGGCCCTTGGCGCGCACGGAACAGGTCCGCGCCGCCGCGCTGTTTCGCGATGCCACGGGGGGAACGCGCAATTTGCCCCGCCCGATCTGGATCGCGACCATCGCTGGTCTCGCGATTTGCCTCATCGGCGTTGCCGTCTGGTTGTCGGGTATCCCGCGTCTGGCGTTGGGCGCGGCAGGCGGCATTCTTGCCGCGCTCCTCATCCTGACCCTTGCCGCCCTTGGCGTCCGAGCTCTGACCGGCAGGCTGGCCCGCACCCGTGCCGTCAGGGGGCACACCGCCCTGCGCCTCGCCCTTGGTGCCGTGGGCGGCCCGGGATCAGAGGCGACCAGTGTCGTCCTCTCGCTTGGGCTTGGCCTGACCGTGCTGGCTGCCGTCGGCCAGATCGACAGCAACCTGCGCGCTGCAATTCAGCGCGACCTGCCGACTGTTGCGCCGTCATATTTCTTCGTCGACATCCAGAACGACCAACTGCCCGCCTTCCTTGCGCGGGTCGAAAACGACCCGGCCGTGTCCCGTGTCGATACCGCGCCGATGCTGCGCGGCATCATCACCCGCATCAACGGCCAACCCGCCGCTACGGTTGCCGGCGATCACTGGGTGATTCAAGGCGACCGTGGCGTGACCTACATGACCACCCCACCACCTGCCGACGAAATCGTCGCGGGCGAATGGTGGCCCGACGACTATGACGGCTCCCCGCTGATCGCCTTTGCCGCAGAAGAGGCCGAGGAGATCGGCCTGCGCATCGGTGATACGATCACGGTCAATATCCTCGCGCGCGACTTCACCGCCACCATCGCCGCACTCCGCGACGTCCGGTTCGAAAACGCCGGGATCGGCTTTGTCATTACCATGAATGCCGCCGCCCTTGCTGGCGCGCCCCACACCAACATCGCCACGGTCTATGCCGATGAAACGGCCGAGGCCGCCATCCTGCGCGATGTGGCGGGGGACGCGCCCAACATCACCGCGATACGTGTCCGCGATGCCTTGGATCAGGTGGCCGATGCCCTGCGCGGGCTGGCTGCCGCCACATCCTACGGGGCCGCCGCCACGCTTCTGACCGGCTTCGTCGTCCTGATCGGTGCCGCTGCCGCAGGCGAACGCCGCCGCGTATTCGAGGCGGCGGTCCTCAAGACCGTCGGCGCCACACGTGGCCAGATCTTGGCCAGCTTCGCACTGCGTTCGGCAATGTTGGGGGCTGCGGCGGGGATCGTGGCAATTGCGGCGGGCGCGCTTGGCGGGTGGGCGGTCATGACGTTCGTCATGAACAGCAGCTATACGTTTGAGCCGATCTCGGCGGTCGCAATCATTTTGGGCGGTGCAATGGCCACGTTGATCGCGGGGCTGGCCTTTGCGTGGCGGCCCCTTGCTGCGCGGCCGGCACGCGTTTTGCGCGCGCGGGAATAACAATCCGTGCTTTCCCCTTGCCATTTGCGTCCCGCACGCGCACCTCAGACAACATGATGAGGTCAATGAAATCCCTGCTTGGCGGGCGCGGCGGCAGCGCCCCACGCACCAACGCCCCTGACCCCGATACGGTGGTTCTGCCACTGCCCGCCCAGACCACATACGTGGTCGGCGACATCCACGGGCGCGTTGATCTTCTGGAACAGATGTTGGAACTGATCGATGCCCATATCGGCGGCACCAAGGCTGCCGATCCGCACCTCGTTTTCGTGGGCGACTACATCGACCACGGCCCGGACAGCACGCTGGTGCTGGCGCGGCTGCGCGAACTCTCAACCGATTTTGCCGACAACGTCACCTGCCTGATGGGCAATCACGAACGAATGTTGCTGGATTTCCTGACCGACCCTGCGACGCGCGGCCCGCGCTGGCTCAGGTCGGGCGCCCTTCCCACATTAGACAGTTTCGGGCTGCACACCGCGTCCTTGGGGGCCGGTTCATCGGCACAGGATTTCGCGAAAACCGCCCGCGATCTGCGCGCTCACCTGCCCGAAGGCATGGCCGATTGGCTGGCCGCGCGGCCCCTGTCTTGGCATTCGGGCAATCTGTGGGTGGTGCATGCGGGCGCGGACCCGCGTTATCCGATGGCCGAACAAAGCCCCCGCGTGCTGACATGGGGGCACCCGGAATTTGACAGCATGCCAAGGGGCGACGGCGTGTGGATCGCCCATGGCCACACCGAGGTGGAAGCCCCCACCGCCACCGACGGGCGCATCAACATCGATACCGGCGCATGGCGCACCGGGCGGCTGACAACCTGCGCGATCCAACCCGATGGCACGCAGCACTTCCTACAAACGTGACAGCACGGCCCATGCCCGGCTGCGGACCGGGCTATTTCCGGTGCAGCTTTTCGGCGGCCCCATCCTCGACCTTGGTGTTCCACAGGGGCACGCCAACCTTGAACGCCGCCCGCCCGATCAGATGCGCTGCAACGGGCGTCGTGATCAGCAGAAACAAGATCGTCGCCACCGCGCGGGTGATCGTGGCCGTATCGGCAAAATAAACAGCCACGGCCGCAAGGATCAGGCCTGACCCCAAGGTGCCGGCCTTGGTCGATGCGTGCATCCGGATCAACACATCGGGCAGGCGCAATACGCCCAACCCCGCCACGAAACAAAAGAAGCCGCCCAGCAGCACCAGCGCCGCGATAATGATCTCCGCAATCATGATGCATCCTCCGGCTTCGACCCACTGTCGCCAATGCCGGCCTGCCGCCGTTCCACGAACCGCGCCAACGCGACAGTCGCCAAGAAGCCCACCAGCGCCAGCACAATCGCCACATCCACGAATGCAGTGTCCTCCGACAAGATCGCGTAAAGCCCGCAGAACGACACGATCAGAACGGTCATCATATCCAGCGCCACGATCCGGTCGGGCAAGCTTGGCCCCTTGATTAGGCGCACGAACGCAAACGCCACGCCCAGCATCACCAGCACAAAGGAAATATCGACGGCCGTCCCCAGAATATCCATCTCGTTCATTCCATGGCCTCCAAAACCCAACGCTCCATCCCGTCTTTCAATTGCTTGCGAATGGCGTCCGGATCGTCGGCGAACATCGCGTGAATATATAGCGTGTTGCAGTCCTCGGTCACATCCAGCGACAAGGTTCCCGGCGTCAGGGTGATCAGGTTGGTCACCAGCAACACCTCCATCTCGGTCATGGCATCGAGCGGCATGGAAATAATGCCGGGCCGCGCCTTGTGGGTCGGGGTCAGAACATCCCAGACCACTTGGATCGAACTGATGATCAGCTCATACAAGAACATCACGATCAGCTTGCCCCAAAGCCATGCGCGCCGGAAATACCGGTCGCACCCCGGAAACAGGGATTTCGTCAGATACAGCGCGGCGGATCCGATCCCAAAGCCCACCGCCAGCCCGGCAAGCGTGACATTCCCCGTCAGGGCCGCCCACGCAACCGCCAGCGCAATGTTGAGGCCAAAGATATTCATTCCGTCACCTCCAGCGCGGCCAGACCCGTCAAACCGACCTCGTCGGCACCCAGCACGGCCGCAACATAGGCGCTTGGATCCAGCAATTGATCCGCTGCCCGTTCCGCGAACTGTACGAAGGGTTCGGGAAACAATCCGATGATGCACGTCAGCGCCGCCAGCGATGCGATCGGCACCAGCAAGGCAGCCCGGTCTCGCGGTGCAAGGCTGCTAAGCTTGGGCTGCAAACCGCCCGGATGCGGTTTCCAGAACGCCGCGCCCCAGATCTTGGTCATGGAATAGATCGTCAGCAAACCCACCACCAAAGCCGTTCCCGCGATGACATAGGCCTCGGCATCGATCGCGGCCTTGACCAGCACATATTTCGCCCAAAACCCCGATAGCGGTGGGAACCCGGCCAGTGAGAAGGCCGGGATCAGGAACAGGAACGCCAGCCATGGGGCGGTCTTGTAAAGCCCCCCGATGGCCGACAAATCGGTTGATCCGGCAATCCGCCGCGCCACGCCCGCAACCAGAAACAGGTTCGCTTTCACAATAATGTGGTGAACCAGATAGAACACTGCGCCGACGATGGCCAAGGGGGTGTACAACGCCAGACCCAAGATCATGTAGCCAATCTGGCTGACGATGTGAAAACTCAGGATGCGCCGGAAATCATTCATCGCCGCAGCGCCCAGAACACCCGTCACCATGGTAAATCCGGCCACCCACAACAAGATCGTGTGCGTGAATGCAATATCCGTGGTGAAGACCAGCGTGAACATGCGGATCAGGGCATAGACCCCCACCTTGGTCAACAAGCCCGCAAAGATCGCCGACACCGCCACGCTGGGCGTGTGGTAGGACGCAGGCAGCCAGAAGAACAATGGGAACACCGCCGCCTTCACGCCGAAAGCGATCATGAACATCACCGCGACAACCACCAGCAGGCCTTGGTTCTCCACCTCCTGCACGGCACCATGCAGGTCCGCCATGTTCAACGTGCCTGTCATGCCGTAAAGCAGGCCGATGCCGCTCAGGAACAAGATGGTCGACACCAGGTTCAGCGTCACATACTTGATGCCGCCGTCCAATTGGTCGCGCCGCCCGCCCAAGACCAGCAACCCGAATGACGCAATCAGCATCACTTCGAACCAGACATACAGGTTGAACAGGTCACCGGTCAGGAACGCGCCGCAGACACCCGCCAGCAGCACCTGAAAAAGCGCGTGATAGCCCAGCTTCTCCAACCGCTCCTCAATGTCGGCCAGCGCATAGATCGCCACGGCCAACCCCGTGATACCCGTGATCACGACCATGACCGCGCTCAGCAGATCGGCCACCAGCGTGATGCCGAAGGGCGCGCCCCATTGGCCCATCTGTGCGGCAACCACGCCTTCAGCCAGCACCTCGGCCATCAAGATACCGCTGGCGATCAGCAGGCCTGCGGCCCCGATGATCGAAATCCACCGCCCCTCGGGGCCGTTACGAAACAGGAACGCCAGAACCGCCGTCGCGAACGGAATGATGATCGGGGCCGCAAGAAGCCAACTCATTGGCCATCCTCCTTCGGCTCAGCCAGACGCATCTCATCGCTCATCAGCGTCCCAAGGCTTTGATACCCGCGATAGACCAGCATCAGCGCAAACGCGAACAGGCCGAACCCGATCACAATCGCCGTCAGCACCAGCGCCTGCGGCAGGGCATTGGCAACCAACTCCAACGGGGCGTCAGCGCCCTCGGGGATCAGTGGCGGGGCCTCTGCCGTCAAACGGCCCGACACGAAGATCAGCAGGTTCGCGGCGTTCGAGATCAAGATCAGCCCGAACAAGAACCGCAGCACGTTACGCGCCAGCATCAGATAGACCGACGCCGCGACCAGCACACCGACCATGATGGCAATCAGCAGCTCCATCTACACTTCCTCTTCCAGGGCAAGAACCAGCGTCAGGATCGACCCGAACACCACCAGATACACACCGATATCGAATACCAGCACCGTGCTGATCGGCAGGCCTTTGTCATCCTCGGTCGCCCCGATGAACAACCACTGGCCGGTAAAAAACGCATCGTCGAAAAAGACCGCGAACACCCCGGCAAACAGCGCGATACCCAGCCCGACCATGGCCAGACTTTGCGGCTCGGCCCGCAGCGCGCGCCGCGTTGCAGGCGCGCCTTGGGCAATCGCGTAAAGCACGAACCCGGTGGATCCGATCAGCCCGCCGATGAACCCGCCACCGGGCAGGTTGTGCCCGCGCAGCAGCATGTAGACGGAAAACATCAGCAGCAGCGCCACCAACAGCCGCGTCGCCGCATTCAGGATGATGGAATTCATCATGTCTCATCCTCCGCCGTGTCGGGTTTGCGACCCTTGTAATGCGTGCCCCGCAAAAGCGCGTAGGCCGATAGCGCCGCGATCACGACCACTGCGATTTCGCCAAAGGTATCCAGCGCCCGGAAATCCACCAAGATCACGTTGACGATATTGCGCCCATAGGCCTCGGGCCAACTGGTCACCTCGAAATAATCCGTCAGACGGCGGTCGATGTCACCCTGCAGCACCGCGACCAACACGGCGGTCACGCAGACGCCAACCGCCACCGCCAGCACGGCATGCCATGGCCGCCGGTCCTTGGTGCCGACCGGGTCGAGGTGCGGCAGCTTCAACATCGCCACGGCCACCAACACCACCACCAGCGTTTCCACCAGCAATTGCGTGATCGCGACGTCAGGCGCGCTGAACATGATGAAGATCAGCGCCACACCGATACCCACCACACCCAGTGCGGCAATCGCCGTCATCCGGCTGCGCGTGTAGGCCGTCAGCAGTGCACCCGCGATGATGAACACCAACACCGCCCAGTGCTTGAACAGCAACCCATCCAATTCCGCAGCAAGGTCCAGACGGAAATTCAGTGCATCCTTGGTCCAGATCGTGCCGCCGATACCTATCGCCAGCGTGGCAAAGACCACGAACAGATACCGTTGCAGGACGCCAGATTGCAGGATGCGCGTCTGCCACCCGGCCAACGCCTTCAGCCCGTCAAGCACACGGTCCCAACCGGGGTCGAACTTGATCGGGTTGGCGGCAAACAACCGGCCAAGGGCGTCGCGCAGCGACCGATGGAACACATAGATCACGACACCGGTCGCAAAGGTGACCATCGACAGGATGAAGGCCGCGTTGACCTCCCGGAACAGGTACAGATCGACGCTGACATCGGGGCTGCCGTAGACCGCCCAAGTGCCGGGGGCCACCAACCATGCCTCGATCGTATCGGGGAACAGCCCGAAGAAAAGCCCTAGCACAGCCAAAATAAGCGGCCCGATCACCATCACCATCGGCCCCTCATGCGCAGGCTTGGGCGTGTCCGCCAGCTTGCCCAGAAAGGGTCGCAGCGCCACAATACCGGCGGCAACGAACATCAGGGCGGATGCCGCAAAGATCGTGCCGGTGACCCACAGGCTACCCTGCTCCAGACCCAGACCGGCCTTGTAAAGGAACTCCTTGCCGATGAACCCGATAAACGGAGGAATGCCTGCCATCGAAATCGCGGCCAATGCGGCGGCGACAAAGGTCAACGGCATCTTCCGCGCCAGACCGCGCAGCACGCCCACTTCGCGTGTGCCTGTGGCATGATCGACCACGCCAATCATCAAGAACAGGGCCGCCTTGTACAGCGAATGCACCACCAAGAACAGCATGGCGGCCTTTATCGCATCGCTGGTGCCAGCTCCGATGAACAGGGTCAGCGCGCCCAGCGCCATCAGGGTCGTGTAGGCCAGAACCTGCTTGATATCGGTCTGCCGCAACGCCAGCACACTTGCGAACACGGTCGTGAACCCGCCAGCAATCACAAGCGTCCAGAACCACAAATCCGTTCCGCCAAGGCCGGGGTTCATCCGCGCCATCAGGTAGATGCCCGCCTTCACCATCGTGGCCGAATGCAGATAGGCGCTGACTGGCGTGGGGGCCGCCATGGCATTGGGTAGCCAGAAATGGAACGGAAACTGCGCCGATTTCGTAAACGCGCCCGCAAGGAACAAGATCACGATCGGCACATACAACGGATGCGCGCGGATCATGTCGCCCTGCTGCAAGATCACGCTCAATTCGAACGACCCCGCCACGTTGCCCAGCAAGATCATCCCGGCCAGCAGCGCAAGGCCGCCGGTGCCCGTCACCAGCAACGCCTGCAGTGCCGAGCGTCGTGACTTGGCGCTATCGGAATTGAACCCGATCAACAGGTATGAACTGATTGTGGTTACTTCCCAGAATACGAACAGCGCCAACAGGTTATCCGACAGGGTCAAGCCCAGCATACCCACCATGAACGCCATCAGATACAGCACAAAGCGCGGATATTCCGGGTGGCTGCCCAGATATTTCGTGGAATAAAGCGTAACCAACGTCCCGATGCCGGTAATCAGCAACGCGAACGTCAGGGACAGCCCGTCAATCATCACCGACAGGCGAATATCCAGCGATGGAACCCACTCGGTCGCCAGCAAGATGACGTCGCCGTCCGATACGGCCGGTACAAACCCAAGGAAATACGCAAACAATGCCGCCGGGATCAGGACCGAAATCCATCCCGCCGGGCCGCCCGCCATACGCGGCACCTCTGCTCCCCCTGCCTCAGCCACTCTTGCTCACCCTTCGTGTTTCGCGGCTCGTCATTGGCGACCGCAGATCGTTTCGGGTTGATCTACCCGGTTCGGTTCAAAGGTTACAGTGCCACATCCAACGACACCGGACTGATGAAGCCTTCGGGCTTCACCGCGATCACTGAACACCGCACGCGGCTCAGGATCGTTTCGGCCGTATTGCCCATGATGAAGCCGGCAATCCCCGTGCGGCCCACGGTGCCCATCACGATCAGATCGACGGCCTCCGCTACGGCATATTCCGCGATCACATCGCCCGGATTGCCCCTGATCAGATGCACATCTTGCGGGTCCACTTGTGGATAATGCGCCATCAGCGCGTCCAGACGCGCCTTGGCGGCCTCGCGTTCCTTTTCCACCAGTCGGTCAACCTCACCCTTGTAGGCCGAGGTATAGCGCCCATTCCGCAGTGCCTGCTCCTCGTGCAGATGCCATGCATGGGCCACATGGGTCTTTGCCCCATCCACATCACCAAGGCTTGTCGCCAGATCCATCACCAACCGGTCCAGTCCATCGCGGGCGGCATCCCCGGTCGGCGCCGGGTCGACGGCGGCCAAAATCGTATCGAAATGCGCGTCGCCAGCGCCCATCAGCATCCACACCGGACAGGGGCATTTGCGTAGCAGGTGCATGTCGAAACCGCGCATGATGCCGCGCCCGTGGCCCGCGTCCGTCGCGCCCTTGATCACGATGTCATGGCCTTCGCGCAGGACCATCTTGATCACCTCGACAAAGGGGCTGCCTTGCAACACGGCCTCCGACACCTCCACGCCCTCGGCGCGGACCGCATCTGCCAGTCTGGTCAACCGGTCGCGATGGTAGGCGATCACGTCTTCTTCGATCTCGGGCCCGCGCCGTCCGGGCAGCGCCGCCAGAAGCCGCCCCAATTCACCGGGCGCCGCATCGATCACATCCACCATCGTCAGGGCCGCGCCGTTCAGCTTTGCCAGATGCACGGCGCGCATCAAGGCAACCTCATGCAGGCTGTCCTCGGTCACGACCGCAACAATGCTCTTGAACCGTTTCATGGCTATCTCCCCCGCGTCTGGGATGGCAAATAGGGGTAGCTTGTCGATAGGTCCAATCGAAACTATAGAGGTGTTTGATAGAAAGCTTCAATCATGCCCACAATTCAGCAACTCAAATATCTGGTGGCCGTCGCCGATACGCTGCATTTTCGCCGTGCGGCTGAGCGGGCGCATGTGACCCAACCCACCCTGTCGGCACAGTTGGCCACGCTCGAGGCGAATTTGGGGGTGCAACTGGTCGAACGCTCGCGTTCCCGCGTGGTTTTGACCCCCGAAGGCGTGCAGATTACCGCCCGCGCCCGCACCATCTTGCGTGAAGTCGGCGAAATCGTTGAACTGGCCCGCCGTGGCAGCCAGCCCCTTGGAGGTACGATCCGCGTAGGCGTTGTCCAATCGCTTGGGTCGTACCTGCTTCCCCTTGTGATTCCCGACCTGCATGCCAGCCACCCGGACCTCAGGCTCTATGTCCGTGAAGGTCTGGCCGCCGATCTGCTGACCCGGATCGACGATGGCCTGTTGGACCTTTTGTTCTTTCCCCTGCCCGTTGCAGGTGCCGATCTGGACACCGCGCGCTTGTTCCGCGAACCTTTGCAGGTCGTTACCGCCACCGACCACCCCCTTGCCAAGCAACCCAAAATCGCCCGCGAGCAATTGCGCGGCGAAACCATTCTGACGCTTGAACCGGGCCACCGATTGCACGAACAGGTCCGCCAAATCTGCGCCGATACCGGGGCGGAGCTCAGTCTGGATTACGAAGCGACATCGCTGGACACGATCCGCCAGATGGTGGCGATGGGGCTGGGAATATCCCTGCTTCCCGCACTCTATGTCCGGTCCGAGGTGCGGCCCAACGCGCTTGTCACCGCACGTCCGCTTTCGGGGCCGCAGCCGTTTCGCGCGGTCGGCATGGTCTGGCGCAAACGGACGGCCCGCGCCGAAGAATACGTGGAACTGGCGCAAATCCTGCGCCGGATCCTGCGCGACACCGCCCCAGAAGTCACCGTTGTGGAATGATCGACCAAGGTCCGGATGGCCTCACCCAAACCGACGGCAGGGGAAAGGATGACACCATCCGGAATTGGCGGGCTGCAGGTCCGTGAGCGCCGGAAGGGACATCAACCAGCTTTGCAACCCAACCACCGACCCGACGCGCGTGCCCACGTCCGGTCGATAGACACCCTTGGTCTGCCATTGGGATAGCGCAGGTCTTGAATAGGGTAAATGATGCATTACGTTCAAAATCGATTGGAAAAACCTAACGAAGGTGCCATGCCCATTTCCGTGCCCCCCATCACCCTCCGGCAGTTGCGTTATCTGACCGCCTTGGAGGAGACCGGCCATTTCCGTGAGGCGGCAGAAAGCTGCGGCATCTCGCAGCCGTCGCTTTCCGTGCAGATCAAGACGCTGGAGGAAGCGCTTGGGTTGATCCTTGTGGAACGGGGGCGCGGCCACGTCAGGCTTACCCTTGCCGGGCGCGAGGTCTCGGGCCGGGCGCGCAGCATTCTGGACGCCACGCAGGGCATTCTTGATCTGACGGTCCTGCTGCAATCGGGCCTTGGCGGCACCATCAGGTTGGGCACGTCGGCCACGCTTGGCCCTTACTTCATGCCCCATGTGGTGGGCGACCTGCACCGCACTCATCCTGACCTCAGGCTTTATATCCGCGAGGCCGCCCCGCGCGATCTGCTGCGCGAATTGAACGACGGGATGCATGACCTGATCTTGACGCAACTGCCCATAGCGGGGGCCACGCTGACCACCACGCGGCTGTTCAGGGAACCGCTGGCCCTTGCCATGCCCGCCGATCATCCGTTGGCTGCCCGGACATCGCTGGACGGGCCGGATCTGGCGCAACAGACCATCTTGTCGCTGTCCCCATCCTACGCGCTCCACGATCAGATTTCGGCGCTTTGCGTCGAAACGGGCGCCGCACTGTCGCGCGATTACGAAGGCACCTCGCTGGATGCGCTGCGGCAGATGGTGGCAATGGACATGGGCCTGACGTTCCTTCCCGCCCTCTATGTCAAATCCGAGATCGAAGGCCGGGCGCAAGATGTTGTCGTCCGACCGTTCCGTGGCCGGCGTTTTGCACGATCCATCGGGTTGGTCTGGCGCGCCTCCAGCGGCGCGGGGCCGGCTTATGAACGGCTTGCCATGGTCATGCGCGACACCGCCCGCCGCTTTCCCGAATTGGTGATCGAGGGTTAACGCCGCATAAATAGGTTACAAAGATTCGCGTTTTCGCGTTTTTTCGTAACCTATTTTTTTGCCGTCATGACCCAATAGGCCCTTGCGCGCCCCGCCCGCCTCTGCCCCAATCCCTGTCCGGAGGGGAGCTGGGACCGTCAATGCACATCGATGCCCTGCAATATTGCAACTGGTCGCGCGACATCTTTGAACAGATGCGCGCGGGCAATGTGGACTGCGTGCATGTCACCTTATCCTATCACGAGAATTTTCGTGAGACCGTCCTGCAGATGGAGGCTTGGAACCAACGGTTTGCCGATCATGGTGACCTGATCATGCTGGCCTACTCCACCGACGATATCCGGGCCGCCAAGGTCGCAGGCAAAACGGCCATCATCTATGGCACCCAGACCCCCGCACCCATCGAAGATGACATTCGGCTGCTGGAAATCCTGCACCGGCTTGGCCTGCGAGTTATGCAATTAACCTATAACAATCAGAGCCTTCTGGCGACCGGCTGCTATGAAGATACCGACACAGGCCTGACCCGCATGGGCCGCGAGGTGGTGACCGAGATGAACCGCCTTGGCATCGTCGTCGACATGTCCCATTCCGCCGACCGCTCCACGTTGGAGGCCATCGACCATTCGGCCCAGCCGGTCGCCATTACCCATGCCAACCCGGAATGGTGGCACCCCGCCCGCCGCAACAAGCCCGATAACGTCCTGAAATCATTGACGGACCGTGGCGGCATGTTGGGGTTTTCGATGTATCCACATCATCTCAGGAATGGCAGCGAGTGCACCCTTGCCAGCTTTTGCGAAATGATCGCCGAAGCGGCCGACCGTTATGGAGCGGCCAATCTGGGGATCGGATCCGACCTGTGCCAAGATCAACCCGATAGCGTGGTCGAATGGATGCGCGTGGGCCGCTGGACCAAGCAGATTGACTATGGCGAAGGCTCTGCCAGCGCCCCCGGATTTCCACCGCAACCCTTGTTCTACAGGGATAATAACGACTTTTTGGGCCTCGCCGCCGGATTGGCGCACGTCGGATTTGACCAATCCGAAATCGATGGCATCATGGGGGGGAACTGGCTCCGCTTCTTCGACAGGGTATTCCCCGGCCATGGATGACCTGAAACAAAACGCGCCCAGCCCGCTTTCGGGGCATATGCGCCCACCGGAAATGGTGATGCAACTGGACCGGATGGGTGCCAGTTTCCCGACGCGATTGAGCTTTCTGCGGACCTTGATCCGCCGACTTCATCAAGATAAATCAAGTGTTTCCCGACACTTGTGGGATATGGACGCAAACGGTTATGGGCGTGCCGTTTACACGATCACCATAGGGCGGCACGATTATTCGCTGGTCTGTTTCGCCCATCATTTGGACCCCGAGGATCGGACGGATCGCGTGATAGCCGAAAAATGGGACGCGACCTTCACGCTTTATGACGGCATCCCGACCACGGCCGATCTGGACCGGCTGCAAGCCAATGTTCCCCTGCAAGAAGCCGGGCGGGTCGGTCCGCGCGAACTGGTGCTGAGCCGCGCCAACAAGTCCGTCCGCCTGTTTGAAGATGTCGTCGCCACATTGGCCGCCGGTCAGCAACCGGACCTGCAAAAGCTCTTTGATACCGGTTACTTGATGCGAACGACCGCCGTTTATGGCAATGGCAAGTTCGGTTTGGCAGATCGTGCGGCGCTAGCGGATCGGGACGGGCTGACGGGTGCGTTTCAGGTTGAAATGCTGACCGTGTGGCTGATCCGTGGGTTTACCCATGATCTGGCCGATCACGTCGCCCGTGCCCGCGCGCCCGACACTGCGGTTACCTTGTCCGCGCCCAGCAAGCGCGCGCTTGGCATCGGCAATTCGACGGGTCTGGGCATGGCGCCCTTTGTCATTGCGCATCCCGCGCTTGTTCACGCATGGGTCAGCGCCCGTGAAAGCGCACTTGCGCTGGTGCGCGCGCTACCCGCCGCCAGCAGGGCCGAAATTGCCGCCTTCGACGCCGCGTTGCGCAAGGCAAGGGATCATGTGGCGGTGTGGGTCGTTCCAGACCCCCTGCAAATGGACCGCATAAACCAGTTGCAGGGCGATCTGACAGCCCTTGCCGCGTTGTTGAAGACCGGCTTTCTGTCTGGTCCGAACCCATGGGACCGGCTTCATCAGGCCGCCAGCGCTTATGGGCTGGAGGCGCAGGAATGCATCGCTGCCCTGACACTGGAACCTTACGGAGATCTGATCGACGAACTGGCCGATGGCATGCAGGCCGGCGTGCCCGAACGGCTGGATGGCGCCATGACCGTGGGCACCCTGCGCGCGCTGATCAAGACGATGTATCAGTGGGCTCTCAAGATTGATTTTCGCCTGCCGTCGGCCACGCATCAATTCTGGTACGTGTCCGAGGAAAAGGCCGAGCCGCGCCTTGGCGTGCGGACCGAGGAGCCGGGGGGCGATCTGGAATTGCCATTGGATGTTGCCCGGCAGGTTCAACGCCTGATGCTGGTCTTGCGCGACCGCGACCGCGACGAGCCCGTTGCATTGTTACTGGCCGCACGCCCGGATCTGCGCCATATCGTCGAGCGGGTGCAGATGAGCCTGCGCTATCCATTCGGCGAGGTGCAGGGCAACCTGATCTGTGAAACCTGCCGCCCGATTGACCTTTTGCGGTTCAAACTGGCGTTTTTCGGGGCCAGCCGCTTTGACCCCAAGTCAGACCGCTGGACGCGCATCACCCTGTGTCAGGGCGCACCATTGCACGACGAGATTGCGACTGCGGATCCCGATGGCTGGGCGTTCTATGCGCCGATGGCCACCGGATGACCGCGCCTTCCCTGAACGAGGTCGCGCGTCAGGTGACGGGCGCGGCACAGGGGCTGGGATGGCCCACCGGCATCTCGCGCGATGTGGGGGCGGCGGCGGCATGGCTCTGCGGGGCTGCGGGCGTTGACGGCGTGCAAAATGCGATGGATGCCTTGACGGGCGCGCGCAACCGCCCCGAACTGAGGCGCGGGGATAACGGGCGCTGGCACCTGCGCGGACCGACCACACTGACCCTGCCATCGGCGCTGGATCTGGCCTTGACCGGAGAGACAACCGTCATCGTGGAACAGCCCGACAGCCCCATGCTGGCCTTTGGCCTGTGCGGCTGGGCCGCGCAGCAGACCGGACGCATCGTGGTCATGGAGGGCGCGGTGACCGCGCGGATCTATGGCGGCAAGATCGATGGGCCGCCGCATCTGGTTCCCGGTGCCGACCTGACCCTGTTTGCCGCCGGCCCCGCCAAGACTAGGCCGGCCCCACGCATCAGCCGGGCCTTTCCGGACCCAACCGCATGGGCCGCCGCGCAACATGCTGCCGCGCAAATGCGCGTTCCCGCCACCGCAGCGTCCCGAGAACGCGGCGCAGGGCCAGTCGGCATTGACGCGGATTGATCTGCCGTCAAGAGTATCTTCATGAATGAAAAAATGAATTTGGACGAAGTAGAGGCCTTGGCCCGGGACGCCCTGAAAAGGGCGGGTGCCAGCGCATCAGCAGCAGCGTCCGTCGCCAGATCCACACGCGCCGCCGAACGTGACGGCATCCGCAGTCACGGCCTGATGTATGTGCCGATCTATGCCGAGCACCTGCGCTGTGGAAAGGTCATCGGCGATGCCGCCCCAGTGGTGGACCGGCCCCGCCCCGGCGCGATCAGGGTCGATGCCGGTGCGGGCTTTGCCCATCCCGCAATCGACGCGGGGTTGCCAGACCTGATCAGCGCCGCGCGGGAACTTGGTGTGGCGACCATGACAGTCCATGACAGCTACAACTGCGGCGTCCTTGGTCATCATGCAGAACGCATTGCCGAGGCAGGTCTGCTGGGTCTTTGTTTTACAAACGCGCCCGCATCGATCGCGCCGGTCGGCGGGCAATTGCCCGTAATCGGTACAAATCCGTTTGCCTTGGGTGTCCCCGGCTCGGACGGGGTGGCGTTCGTGATCGACCAATCCGCGAGCGCCATCGCCAAATCCGAGATCATCCTGCGTGCCCGCGAAGGCCGGTCGATCGAACCGGGATGGGCTTTGGACCGAGACGGCAACCCCACAACAGACGCCCAAAGCGCGCTCAAGGGCTCCATGCTGCCTGCGGGTGGCCAAAAAGGGTTTGGGGCTGGATTGATGGTCGAAGTTTTTGCCGCAGCACTGGCTGGCGCCACGCTGGGCAAGGATGCCTCGCCGTTCTCAGGGCCACTGGGCGGACCGCCACGGACGGGACAGTGTTTTATCGCACTCGACCCCGGGCCGCTATCCGGCGGCGGCTTCGCCGACCGAATCGCGGCGCTGGCCGCAGCCATCGACGGACAGGACGGTGCCCGGCTTCCCGGCAGCCGTCGCCACGCCGCGCGCGCCCGCACAGAGACCGAGGGCATCTCGGTGCCCATCGATCTGCTTGACCGCATCATCAACGCCTGAGGGAAACCGGATGCCCGACTCGCCGCTCAAAGGTGTGACCCTCAGGGGGCTCGAGGTGTTCGAAGCGCTGGCGCGCAGCGGATCGGTTGCGATTGCCTCTGATCAACTGGGCATGAGCGCACCCGCCGTATCGCAGCAAATGAAGAACCTTGATGTGGCCTTGGGGGTGGAACTGATGGATCATTCCCGCCGCCCGATGACCCTGACCCCGGCTGGACGCCTGTTTCTGAGCCGCGCTGAAATGGCCCTGTCGGCCCTGCGGATGGGGCACCGTGACCTGACGACGCTGGATCTATCGGACCTGTCCTCTCTGGCGCTTGGCGTGATTGACGATTTCGAGAACGAAGTGACGCCACTTTTGGCCACGCGTCTGGCCGACACCATGACGGCCTGCGCCTTTCGCCTGCAAACCGGGGCCAGTCACACGCTGCACGCCCAGATCGCCCGGCGTGAACTGGATATCGCGATCTGTGCCGCCGCCGAGGCGCAACCCCCCGCCACCCGCGCCTACCCGCTGCTGGAAGATCCCTATATTCTGGCCGTACCCCACGGGATCGATGTCAGCGGCGGACTGGAGGCGCTGGCCAGCCTGACATTCCTGCGCCGCGACCCCGATCAGGTAATGGGCCAGCAGATCGAGCGCTATCTGACCCGCCACCGCCTGAGCCTGCCGCAACGCTTCGAGATGGACAGCAACCAATCGATCAGCGCCCTGGTGGCTGGCGGGACCGGCTGGACCATCACGACGCCACTCAGCCTGCTGCGCGCCGGTCGCTTTGCCAGTGGGATCGACGCACACCCCCTCCCCGGTGAGGCGATGGCGCGGCAGATCATGTTGTATGCAACCTCCGACTGGACTGGCGACATCCCCGCACAGATCGCCAACCTAGTGCGCGAACTGTCAGAGCGTCATTTTGTCAGTCAGGGGGCACAACGCATGCCATGGCTGGGCGATACGTTCCGCGTGCTCCACTAACTGACAGCGCGTGCCGCAAGCGCCGGGGGGGCCGCCCTTGGCGGCGGGGGCTGGCCCCCGGCCCGCGTGCGGCCCGTGATGGTCGCTGATGTCAAACTGCTGGCAATTTGCGGTTGGAAAAACATCCCCGCAATCGTCAAACGCGACGTTGCAGGTCCACGCGCGTGGCGATCCCAGCCTGCGATCCACGGATCAGTATCATCGCGCAGTCAAATTCCACAACGGGCCGATTTGGCGCATGATTCTTGCGTGCCCTTCATGGCGCCGGCTGGAACATGCGCATTTGCCGCAGCGCCCAGCGGTGCGTTTTGTCGCTGCG
Organism: Paracoccaceae bacterium; assembly: GCA_017854585.1. Lineage (GTDB taxonomy): Bacteria > Pseudomonadota > Alphaproteobacteria > Rhodobacterales > Rhodobacteraceae > JAFMHK01. The sequence continues at coordinate 93,050 of JAFMHK010000003.1, read as the reverse complement.
CTGCCGCAACGCGGAGCCGATGTCCGGCGCTAACACGATCAGGGACAGATCGACGGCGGCCCACAAATGTTCACGAAACCGTTATTTTTGTCACGAACTTTACCGTTTCTGCGTTGCAGTGTAATTTTAGATTACAGAAAAATGCCGTGAACTCAGGAACATGTTCTGAAATCGACTGCGGAATGGCATGTTGTGCCTGCGCTCGGACGGATAACTTCGACGATACGAAGGCACCTCGGAACGCATCCGGATGGACAGACCATCGCGCCGATAGTGGGAACAGAGGCTGTTTGCGCAAGGTGCCATTCGGAACAGGAGGTTGGGGAGGCTAACCGGAACGAAATCGCCCGTCAGGGCAACGCAGATACGCAAGGCGAAGACCCCTTGTCCGTAGCCTGCAAGACGCGCGGAAGGCACCGTCCTTCCAAAACGGCTCGGCGCGTCTTGCCACTCCGTCCGAGCCGTTACTCTTGAGGGAGAGAGACATTGCCTAAGGATAACCAGAATTTTCCCGATGTGCTGGCCAATGCCCACATTGATGCCGCCAGCTACGAGGAAATGTATGCCGCTTCGATCAATGATCCTGAGGCGTTCTGGGGTGAGCACGGCAAGCGGATCGACTGGATCAAGCCGTATACCAAGGTGAAGGACACGTCGTTCGCCCATGACGACGTCCACGTGAAATGGTTCGAAGACGGCACGTTGAATGTGGCCGCAAACTGCATTGACCGCCATCTGGCGACGCGCGCCGGGCAGACCGCGATTATCTTTGAGCCCGACAGCCCCGACGACGAGGCGCTGCACATCACCTATGCGCAATTGGCCGAGCATGTCGGGCGGTTCGGAAATGTCCTGAAGGATTGTGGCGTCAAGAAGGGCGACCGCGTCGTTCTTTACATGCCGATGATCCCCGAAGCAGCCTATGCGATGTTGGCATGCGCACGGATCGGTGCGGTTCATTCGATCGTGTTCGCGGGCTTTTCGCCCGATGCGCTGGCAGCCCGGATCAATGGGTGCGGCGCGAAACTTGTCATTACATCGGACGGCGCACCGCGCGGCGGACGCGTCACCGAGTTGAAGGACAACGTCAACAAGGCGCTGCTGCACAACGTCATCGACACCAAGTGCCTTGTGGTCAAGCGCACCGGCGACCAAGTCTCTTGGGTGGGCGGTCGGGACATCTGGTATGACGATGTGGCCGCGCGCGTCAGCGCCGACTGTCCGCCTGAGGAAATGAACGCCGAAGATCCGCTGTTCATCCTTTATACATCGGGCTCAACCGGGCAGCCCAAAGGTGTTGTGCATACCACCGGCGGTTATCTGGTCTATGCGTCGATAACCCATGAGTACGTATTCGACTACCACGAGGGCGATGTGTTCTGGTGCACCGCAGATGTCGGTTGGGTGACGGGTCACAGCTATATCGTCTATGGCCCGCTGGCCAACGGGGCGACCACGCTGATGTTCGAGGGTGTGCCGACCTACCCGGACGCGGGGCGGTTCTGGGCGGTATGCGAAAAGCACAAGGTCAACCAGTTCTATACCGCACCCACCGCCATTCGTGCGCTGATGGGCAAGGGCACATCCTTCGTCGAGAAATACGATCTGTCGTCGCTCAAGCTGTTGGGCACGGTGGGTGAGCCGATCAATCCCGAAGCGTGGAACTGGTATAACGAAAACATCGGCAAGGGCCGTTGCCCGATCGTGGATACCTGGTGGCAGACCGAAACCGGCGGTCACATGATGACGCCGCTTCCCGGTGCCCATGTGCTGAAGCCCGGCGCGGCGCAAAAGCCGTTCTTCGGTGTGAAACCTTTGGTGCTGGAACCCACCACGGGCGAGGTTGTCGAGGGCAATGGCGTCGAGGGCGTTCTGGTGATCGCCGACAGTTGGCCCGGCCAGATGCGGACCATCTATGGCGATCACGATCGCTTTGTGGCGACGTATTTCAGCGACTACAAAGGCTATTACTTTTCGGGCGACGGTTGCCGCCGGGATGAAGACGGCGATTACTGGATCACCGGTCGTGTCGACGATGTGATCAACGTATCGGGTCATCGCATGGGCACCGCCGAAGTCGAAAGCGCGCTGGTCGCACATGAAGCCGTGTCCGAGGCGGCGGTTGTCGGCTACCCACATCCGATCAAGGGACAAGGTATCTATTGCTACGTCACCTTGATGAACGACGAGACGCCGACCGATGAATTGAAGAAGGCGCTGAGCGATTGGGTCCGGCAAGAAATCGGGCCGATTGCCAAGCCTGACGTCATCCAGTGGGCGCCGGGCCTTCCGAAGACGCGGTCGGGCAAGATCATGCGCCGTATCCTGCGCAAGATCGCCGAGAACGATTTTGGCAGCCTTGGCGACACCTCGACACTTGCGGACCCGTCCGTCGTGGACGAGCTGATCGAAAACCGGACCAAAGCGTGAGCGGCATGATGAAAGACGCGTCATCCCACACCCGTCCCGTGAACCTGATCTTGCTGGGCCCTCCGGGGGCCGGCAAGGGAACGCAGGCCCGCATGCTGGAACAACGTTTCGGTCTGGTCCAGTTGTCCACCGGCGACCTGTTGCGTGGCGCGGTTGCGGCCGGGACTGCGGCAGGCAAGGCCGCAAAGGCCGTGATGGAAGCCGGGGAACTTGTTTCGGACGAGATCGTGCTGGCGGTGTTGAAAGATCGGCTGGACGCGCCCGATGTGGCCGCCGGAACGATCCTGGACGGCTTTCCGCGCACCGCCGCGCAGGCCGAGGCGCTGGACGCGCTTTTGGCCGAGCGGGGGCAAAAAATCGACGCGGTCATCAGTCTGGAAGTCGATGACGAGGCGATGGTGGCCCGGGTGGCCGGTCGCTTCACCTGCGCCGCTTGCGGCGAAGGTTATCACGACGACTTCAAGCCGCCTTCGGTCGCGGGCGTCTGTGACAAATGCGGCGGCACGGAAATGATCCGCCGCGCGGACGACAACGCCGAAACGGTCCGCACGCGGTTGGGGGCGTATCACGCCCAGACCGCGCCGCTGATCAGCTATTACGCATCGCGCAAGGTGTTAACGCGGGTGCCCGCCATGGGCGCCATCGACGACATCGCGCGCGATCTGGGTGCCATCATCGGGAAAGTGACCGCAGGCACCTGAAGGAATTCGCCGTCGCCCCCGAACGCAGATTTGGGGGCGACGGCGATTATAAGCTTACCGAGTCAGGAGGGCGCGGTAGGCACGACAATCGAAGGGAGTAGTCTATGGCCGATAAGCCAAACAACAACGCCTACTGGTCGGCAAACATTCGTCTGGTCACCATCTGTCTGGTGATCTGGGCGGTTGTTTCCTACGGGTTTGCGATTCTGCTTCGCCCGATGCTTTCTGGCATCGCGGTGGGCGGCACAGATCTGGGCTTCTGGTTTGCCCAGCAAGGTTCAATTCTCGTGTTTCTTGTCCTGATCTTCTTCTACGCATGGCGTATGAACAAGTTGGACAAGGAACATGGCGTGGACGAGTGAAGGGACGGACCTGAACCATGGATCAAACAACACTCAATATTATCGTCGTGGGGCTGTCATTCTGCCTCTACTTCGGTATCGCGATCTGGGCCCGAGCGGGTTCCACATCTGAATTTTATGCTGCGGGTCGCGGCGTAAACCCGGTGATCAACGGGATGGCAACGGCGGCTGACTGGATGTCGGCGGCCTCGTTCATCTCGATGGCAGGCCTTATCGCCTTCGTCGGCTATTCCAACTCGACCTTCCTCATGGGTTGGACGGGCGGCTACGTGCTGATGGCGATGCTGCTGGCGCCCTACTTGCGCAAGTTCGGCAAGTACACGGTGCCGGAATTCATCGGTGACCGCTATTACTCCACCGCCGCACGCATGGTGGCGGTTGTCGCGCTTATCGTGATTTCGGTGACCTACGTTATCGGTCAGATGACCGGTGCCGGCGTTGCCTTCTCGCGCTTCCTTGAAGTCGACGTGACCACCGGCCTTTATATCGCTTCGGCCACGGTGTTCGTTTACGCCGTTCTGGGCGGCATGAAGGGCATCACCTATACGCAGGTGGCGCAGTATGTCGTGCTGATCATCGCCTACACCATCCCGGCGATCTTCATCTCGCTGCAGCTGACCGGCAACCCGATTCCGGGTCTGGGCCTGTTCTCGAACATGGCACCGGGCACGGCAGGCGCAGGCACACCGCTGTTGGTGACGCTTGATGGTCTGGTGACCGATCTGGGCTTCAACCAGTACACCACCGGGTCTTCGCCGTGGTTGATGGCGCTGTTCACACTGTCGCTGATGATCGGTACCGCCGGTCTGCCGCACGTGATCATCCGCTTCTTCACGGTGCCCAAGGTCGCTGATGCCCGCTGGTCCGCCGGTTGGGCATTGGTGTTCATCGCGCTGCTATATCTGACGGCCCCGGCCGTCGGTGCCATGGCACGTCTGAACATCATGACCACGATGTGGCCAAACGGCGTGGAAGGCGAAGCCGTCGCAGTCGACGACTTGCCCGATTGGTTCGAAACCTGGCAGGTCACCGGCCTGTTGGGCGTCGAAGACAAGAACGGCGATGGCCTGATCCAGTACTACAACGAAAGTGGTGCTGGCATGGCCGAACTGGCGGCCGAGCGTGGCTGGGCAGGCAACGAGTTGATCACGTTCAACCGTGACATCCTTGTTCTGGCCAACCCGGAAATTGCAAACCTGCCGGGTTGGGTGATCGCGTTGATCGCTGCCGGTGGTCTGGCGGCTGCTCTGTCCACTGCGGCAGGTCTGTTGCTGGCAATTTCGTCTGCCATCAGCCACGATCTGATCAAGTCCACACTGAACCCGAACATCTCGGAAAAGGGTGAACTGCTGGCTGCACGTATCTCCATGGCTGGCGCGATCGTACTGGCAACCTATCTGGGTCTGAACCCGCCGGGCTTTGCGGCCCAAACGGTGGCCCTTGCGTTCGGTCTTGCGGCGGCATCGCTGTTCCCGACGCTGATGATGGGTATCTTCTCCAAGCGCATGAACTCTGCCGGGGCGACCTGGGGGATGCTGGCGGGTCTGATCTCGACCTCTCTGTATCTCTTCGCTTATCTGGGCGTGTTCTTCATTCCCGGAACCGCTTGGCTGACGTCGGATCAATACCTGTTCGGTATTCCGCCGACCCACTTCGGCCCGATCGGCGCAGTGCTTAACTTTGCTGTCGCCTTTCTGGTCAGCCGTGCAACGGCGGCCCCGCCGGAGCACATTCAGGAGCTGGTTGAATCGGTCCGCATTCCACGCGGTGCCGGCGCGGCAATGAACAAGTGATCGGCTGACACAGCCAATGCAGGGCTGGCCGCAACGCTGGCCCTGTTTACAACAAGGGCGCACCCCGTCTTGTCGGGTTGCGCCCATCGCATTCACAAGCAAGGCGGACCCGGCCTATGCCCCACGATATCGCGCGTTTTCTGGCACAGTCTCACCCTTATGACAGCCTGCCACCGGACGATCTGACCGCGCTGTCGCATGCGGTGACGGCGGTGGATTACCCCGAAGGAACACAAGTCTACCGCGTTGGCGAACCGGTGTCGGCATTGTGCCTGATCGTGGAGGGGCGGATTGATATCACCGATCCGACCGGCGAATTGCTGTCGATCCTCGGGCCTCGCAATTCATTTGGCGAGCGCGGACTGATGCGGGACGGGATCGCCCCGGTCAACGCCATCGCGACCGAACCGACCCGCGTGATCAACATACCGGCCGCGACCTTCCATGCGCTGGTCGACAAACACCCAAGCTTCAGGCGCTTCTTCGACCGCACCCGCCCGACACAGGCCCGCAGGCAAGACCTGACGACCATGGCGCTGGCCGAGATGATGACGCCCAGCCCCCTGACCTGCCCGCCCGGCACGACCATTCGGGCAGCGGCGGGTCTGATGCGCGACCGGCGCGTCAGCTGTATTCTGGTGACAAGCGGCGACAGCCTGCAGGGCATCGTCACGACGCGCGACCTGACCAACAAGGCCATGGCCGAAGGGCTGCCCCTGGACACGCCTGTTGACGCCATCATGACTGTAAACCCCGTCACCCTGCCCCCATCGGCGTTAGTGTCCGATGTACTACATGCGATGGTGGAACGCGGCATCACACACATGCCGGTGACGGATGGCAAACGCTTGGTCGGGATACTGACCCAGACCGACCTGACGCGGTTTCAAGCCACATCATCGGCCGCGCTGATTCAGGAAATCGCCCAAGCATCAAGCCCCGCCGCGCTGGCCCAGATCGTACACCGCATCCCGCAACTTCTGGTGCAACTGGTTGGCGGGAACAACGCACATCAGGTCGTCACCCGCCTGATCACCGATATCGGCGATGCCACCACCCGCCGTCTGCTGACACTGGCCGAGGCAAAGCTGGGGCCGCCGCCTGTCCCCTACCTTTGGCTGGCTTGCGGCAGTCAGGGGCGCCAAGAACAAACCGGCGTCAGCGATCAGGACAATTGCCTGATACTGGATGATGCCGCGACCCCCGAAGACGATGCGTATTTTGCCGCGCTGGCCCGGTTCGTGAGCGACGGACTGGACGCGGCGGGATATTTCTATTGTCCGGGAGACATGATGGCCACCAATCCGCAATGGCGCCAACCCCTGCGCGTCTGGCGGCAGTATTTCGACCGCTGGATCGCCACCCCCAACCCCGAGGCGCAGATGCTGGCATCGGTCATGTTCGACCTGCGCCCAATTGGCGGGACCGATACCCTGTTCGCCGACCTGCAGGCCGACACGTTGGCGAAAGCCGCCAAGAATTCGATCTTCGTGGCGCACATGATTTCAAACTCGTTGAAGCATCACACACCGCTTGGCTTGTTCCGTGGCTTTGCCACCGTCCGATCCGGCGAGCACAAGAACACAATCGACCTCAAGCATAACGGTGTCGTGCCGGTGGTCGATCTTGGCCGCATCTATGCGCTGCGCGGTCAATTGACCGTGGCCAATACCCGTGCCCGGCTGGAGGCGGCGGTTGACGCACGCCTCATATCGTCGACCGGTGGCCGCGACCTGATTGACGCCTACGACATGATCGCCGATATCCGGCTGGCCCATCAGGCCGCGCAGATCAAACGCGGGGAAAAGCCGGATAACTTCATGGCGCCGACGGACCTGAGCGATTTCGAACGTAGCCACTTGCGCGATGCGTTCGTGGTCATCAAGACGATGCAATCCGCCGCCGGTTCGCGCGGCGGCCCCCTGACCTGAGCGAAAGGCATTTGCCCCCATGATCTATACGCTGATTGGCACCTTTGTGGCGGGCTTTGCCGGCGCGGGCTTTGTCCTGATGCTGCGGTTTCTCTACAAGGAACGCATTCCAAAGGGCGCAACACCGGTTGCCGCAGGCCTGTGCATGTTGGCCGCCACCATCGGCAGCGAATACAGTTGGTATGGAAACACCCACGCCAATCTGCCCGAAGGGATGGAGGTGGTAACAGTGCGCGATCAGCAAAACTGGTATCGGCCGTGGACCTTCGTGGCCCCCTATGTAACCGCGTTCGTCGCCATCGACCGATTGTCAGAGCGGACGAATGAGGCCGTGCCCGATGTGCATTTGTTGAACTTCTACCTGTTTCAGCGGTTCAATGCGGCGGTCGAGATGCCGACACTGGTCGATTGCACCGAACGGACCCGGGCCAGTGTGATCGACGGCTTGGAATTTGACGATGATGGACGGCCCCTGAACGTCCAGTGGACGGCAGTGGCCGCGGATGACGCGCTTGTTCTGGCAGCCTGCGAAGGAACGGGGGCTGCCACCAACTAAGTCACAGGCATGTTTGCGACCGGGAGGGGCCGCAACAGCCGTAATCGCGGGCAGGAGGAGGCCCGCCGCCCATGTTCATGCACCTGAGCCTGCGTCTGCGTATTTTCTTGTTCTTCGCCCTGCTGGCGATTGGGGCCGCCAGTCTTGTGGTCGGGGGACTGATCCTTGGTTATTTGCGGCTGGGCGAGGCGCATGCGTTGTCGTCCTTCATCATTGCGGGCGTCGTCGCCGTGATCGCGATCCTTGGGCTGACCACTTGGATGTGGGTGATGTTCGATGAGAACGTCGCGCGCCCCGTGGAGCGTCTGGCCGCGGAAATGCGCGCCCGCGCCCACACCGATGTGGCGCACGCGATTGACGATGCCCCGGCGCGCTATCTGGGCGATCTGGCCCCGGCGGCACAGGCCGTGGCCGCCAACCTGACCGAAACACGCAACGCGATGGCAATGGCCGTGGGCCGCGAAACCGCGCGGCTGAGCCTTGAGAAATCGCGGCTTGAGACGTTGTTGGCAGAGGTGCCAGATGGCGTGATGTTCTGCACGCCCCAGCACACCGTCGCGCTTTACAATAGTCAGGTGCGCGGCATTCTGGGTGCCACGGACGCCCTTGGCCTGAACCGCCCGCTTGCGGGATTGCTGTTACCGGGTCCGATCTTGCAGGCCTATGACAGGTTGCTGCGCCATGAGCCGGATCAAGGCGCCGACATCTTGTGCGCCACGCGGGAAGGGGCGCGCCTTCTGGAAGCGCGGATGAGGCTTTTGCGGCTTGAAGGGCAAGAGACGGCCGCCCCCGGCTACATCCTGACCTTGCGCGACGTAACCGAGGGGCTGCGGGTGCAGGCGGACCGCGCGCATCTGCTGAACGACCTGTTGGAGGGTGTGGCCGCCGCGGGTGTGCACGATCCGGAACTGGAAAGGCTTGCCCGTGACGTCGCCAGCCAGAAGGCGAAAACCGACACGGAATGGTGGCCGATGGAGGTGCTGGCCGCGACCGATCTGGGCGCCGCACTGGCTGCAAGACTGGCGCGCAAGGGTATGACGCTGACCTGTAATCTTGGTGCGGTGATGCTGCGGTGTGACGGCTTTGCCATCACGCGGCTGCTGGAACGGCTGGCCCTGTCGTGGGGCGCGGCGGCGTTGGTTCTGAAGGTGGATGACACCGGCGTTCTGACGCTTGAAGGGACAGGCGGCGTGCCGGAAGACACAGCCCTTGCCGACTGGCTGGCGCAACCGCTTAGCCCCGGATTGTCCGGCTTTTCAGGTCGCGACGTATTGATCAGCCATGCCGGCGCCGTGCGCGCAGATCCCTTGGAAGACGGGCGGGCGATGCTTCGTGTTGCGGTGCCGCTTGCGCGCGACAGGCGGGTGCGCGCTGCCGGTTCGGTCCTCTATGACTTTGACCTGCTCAGTACAGAGGTTCCGAAAGCCCTTTCTGAGACACGTCTGAAACACGTCAGCTATGTCGTGTTTGATACGGAAACCACGGGCTTGAACCCACAAGTGGATGAAGTCTGTCAAATCGCAGCCGTCCGCATCGTGAACGGCAAGACGGTGGCCGCCGAACGGTTTGACATGCTGGTGAACCCCGGCCAGCGGATCCCCGGCGCCTCGACCGAGGTGCACCATATCACGAACGAGATGGTCGCAGATGCCCCAAACGTGACCGAAGCCCTGCGCCGGTTCCACCGCTTTGCCCAAGGAAGTGTGTTGGTGGCGCATAATGCCCCCTTCGACATGGCGTTCTTGCGGCGGCGCGAAGCTAAACTGGGACTGCGCTTTGATCAGCCGATCCTTGATACCGTGCTATGTTCGGCAATCCTGTTCGGGCAATCGGCGGAACACACGCTGGATGCGCTTTGCAACCGATTGGGCGTGACCATCCCGGAGGTTGAGCGGCACACCGCGATTGGCGACGCTTTGGGCACGGCCGAGGCGTTTCGTAAGATGATGCCGATGCTTGAGGCCGCGGAGTTGCCCAATCTTGGAGCATTGATCAAGGCATTCGATAAACATGCGCGGTTGATCGGTCATCTGAATTGACTTTTGCTGCGCTGCAGCATTAGTCTTGTAACAGATACATTTCAGGAGGCCAAAATGGCCCGTGTTCCGCTTTACAGAGCTGCAGAGACAGAAATGATTCGGCGCATTCGCAGCGGTGAATGGGCCGTTGGCCAACGCCTGCCCAATGAATTCGGCTTGGCGGACGAATTTGGCGTCAGTCAGGGCACCATGCGTCGCGCATTGATCACGTTGGAGGGCATGGGCCTGCTGGCGCGCAAACCGGGCCGCGGCACTATCGTTGCCGAGCCTGTTGCGCCGACGGCCACGGCGGCCGCAAAAGGCGGGTTGGGTGCGGCGGCGGAGCTGACGGTGTTCCGAGCCAAGACCAGCACACGTGGGGCCGGTACGACCGAAGCGGCCCTGTTCGGCACCGGGCGGCTTGTCGCGATGGAGCGTGTCCTGAAGCGCGGGGGCGAGCGCGCCGCGCTTGAGACCCTCGTGATGCCCGAGGTCTTGATCCCGGCGCCAGACGAGGACAGCGCGGCGGAGCTTGTTGCATTTTTGGCAGCACATGGCGTGGACGTGGCAACGATCGATGACCAGATCACGGCGCGCCTGTGCACGATGGGCGAATCCGTAGCGCTGGCGGTGGATCGCAATACGGCGTTGTTGGGCCTGACGCGCATTGCGCGGGACGCCAAGGGCGCGGTGCTGGCGCAACAGATCTTGTGGCTGGTGGCGGATGACATCGGATATGACGTCACGCTTGGCTAGGGACCGGATGCCTCCGGCGGGCGTTTTCCGGCCAAGATGAAGGTGTGCCGGGCCATGTGGTGACCCGGCACCTTTGTTCAGATCCCGTCGATGCAGACGTATTTGGTATCGAGGTAATCATCGAGACCCTGACTGCCGCCCTCTTTTCCCATGCCGCTTTCCTTGATGCCGCCGAAAGGCGCCTCGACGGTGGTGATCAGGCCCGAGTTGATGCCGATCATGCCGTATTGCAGCCCTTCGTTCAGACGGAACGCGCGCGAAAGGTCGGACGTGTAGGCGTAGCTGGCCAGACCGAAAACGGTGGCGTTGGCCATCTTGATCGCCTCTTCCTCGGTCTGGAATTTGAAGACCGGGGCAAGGGGGCCAAAGATTTCCTCGGTGGCGAAGGCCATGTCCTGAGTGGCGTGGGTCACGACGGTTGGCTCGAAGAACGACCCACCCAGCGCATGACGATTGCCTCCGGACGCGACCTTGCCGCCCTTGGCCTTGGCATCTTCCAGCAGCTCTTCGACCTTGGCGACGGCATCGGTGTCGATCAGCGGGCCCTGAACCACGCCCGCTTCCATACCGTTGCCGACTTTCAGGGCATTGGTCTTGGCAATCAGTTTTTCCACAAAGGTATCGTAGACACCCGCCTGAACGTAGATGCGGTTGGCACAAACACAGGTTTGTCCGGAATTGCGGTATTTGGAAACCATGGCCCCTTCGATCGCGGCATCGATGTCGGCGTCGTCGAAGACGATGAAGGGTGCGTTGCCGCCCAATTCCATTGACACCTTCTTTACGGTGTCGGCCGCGCCGCGCATCAGTTCCTTGCCAACTTCGGTGGAGCCGGTGAACGTGATCTTGCGCACTTCATCGCGCGCCATCATCGCGCCCGCGATCTTGCGCGCCGATCCGGTGACGATATTGACCGTGCCGGCGGGAAACCCGACCTGTTCGGCAAGCGCTGCCCAAGCCAGACCGGAATAAGGCGTGGCGGTTGCGGGTTTTGCGACCACCGTACAACCAACCGCCAGAGCGGGGGCCAGTTTGCGCGCCAGCATCGAGGACGGGAAGTTCCACGGCGTGATCATGCCAACCACGCCAACGGGATGACGTGTGGTCAGGATGCGGCGGCCTGCGACGCCGGCAGGCACGATTTCGCCTTTGGCGCGGCGGGCTTCTTCGGCGAACCAGCGCACGTATTGCGCGCCAATCGCGATTTCTCCCATCGCTTCAGCCAGAGGTTTGCCCATCTCGATGGTCAGCAACTCTGCAAGCGGCTTTTGGTTGTCCATCAGCGCATCGTGGAGTTTCCACAACAGGCCCACACGCTCCATCAGGCCCATCGCCGCAAAGCCGGGAAAGGCGGCGGCGGCAGCATCAATGGCGCGCATCGTTTCGGCTTCGCCACCGGCGGGGATTGTGCCGATCACCGCACCGGTAGCGGGGTTGGTCACGTCGATGGTCTGTCCGCTGTCGGCCTGAACCCATGCGCCGGCAATGAAGTTGCGCTCGCGCTTCCAATCATTCCATGTGGTCATCACATCTCTCCCATTTTTCGGGCGACATCCAGCATTCGGCAGGAAAATCCCCATTCATTGTCATACCAGCCAAAGACGCGCAGCATTCCGCCCTTGGAACGTTTTATTTCAGGTCCCGCCACGATCACGGATTCGGGGCGCGCACGCAGGTCGGACGACACCAGCGGCTGATCCGTGAACCCGATGATCGGCCCGGTCATCCCTTTGAGAAACGCCACCGCATCGTCGGCTTGCGGCCTGGCGCGGGTGATGATGGCAAGGTCGACACATGACACGCTGGCCGAGGGTACCCGAATTGCAGACCCGGTAATACGCCCGGCCAGATGTGGCAACACATGATCGACAAGGCTTTCGGCGCTTGTGGTGGTGGGAACCATCGACAGCGCGGCGGCACGGGACCGCGCCAAATCGCCCATCGGCTGGTCCACGGTGGGCTGGCTGCCGGTATAGCAGTGCACCGTTGTCATCAGGGCGGTTTCCAGCCCGTATTGGTCATCCAAAGCGCGCACCAGCGGCGCGATGGCGTTCGTGGTGCAAGACGCATTCGATACGATCCGGTGCGCAGGCGTCAATACCGCGTCATTCGCCCCCAGAACCAGCGTCAGATCGGCATCAGGCGACGGCCCCGAGACAAGGACGCGCCGTGCGCCGGCGGCCAGCCCCTGTTCGGCGACCACCCGATCCTTGGCGCGGCCCGTGCATTCCATCAAGATGTCGACGCCGTGCAAATCCAATGCGGCCAGATCCCGTGTGCGGGTCAGCGAGATGGCATGGCCGTTGATGACCAGCGCGCCGTTTTCCGAGACAACTGTGCCCGGAAAGACACCGAACACGCTGTCGTATTGAAACAGGTACGCACAGACCTCGGGCGCGGCGATATCGTTGATGGCGACAATCTCGAGCTCGGGCCAACGGCCTTGAAGCCACGCCCTGAGGACCGACCGACCAATGCGCCCGAAGCCGTTCAGTGCAATGGTTACCATGCTGTCGTTACCCCTTTTCGTTCGCGCGCAACCTGCACCCGGCACGACGCGGGTGCAAGGTGAGCCTGCGGCCAATTCAGCCGCGTTCTATGCCGCGCGTGAAATGTAGTAGCCGGCGCCCAGAATGATGCACGCCCCAGCAACAAGCTGCATGGTCGGAACCTCGCCAAAGAAGAAGAAGCCGGCGGCGGTGGACAGGATCAGCGAGCTATAGCTGACCGGCCCCAGAAAGCCCGCGTCGCCCAGCCAATGGGCCTTGAGAAAGCAGAACTGCGCCGCTTGGGCAAATATGCCTACTGAAAGCAGCAGCGGCAAATCGGTCGGTGCGACGGGTTGCCAACCGACAAGCGCGATTGGCGCGGTGCACAACGTCAAACCGGCCGTGTAGAACAGCATCATGACAACGGTCGGTGTTCCCTTAAGTTGTCGGGTCAGGATGACGGCAAGCGTGCCTGCCAAAACCGTCAGGATCAGGGCCGCAACACCCCAGTTCAGCGGGGCGGCACCGGGGTTCATTGCAACGATCGCCCCTACCAGTCCAATGACGGCCGCGACCCAGCGGGGGCGGGCAATCCGCTCTCCCAAGATCAGGGCCGCCATGATCATCAGCAGGATGGGCCGGGTAAAGTTGATCGCCGAGAAGAGCGCGAAGGGCACCCGCGCGATGGCAAAGAAGCTGGCGGCCAACGTGATGCTCGACAGGCCCACGCGCAGCGCATGCAGCCCCAACCTGTCAACCGAGGAAAAGACCGCCCGTTCGCGGACCGCCCACGGGATCATCACGGCCAGCCCCATGGCCGCCCGCAGAAACACAAGTTGCACCGCAGGGTAGTCTGCCCCCATCGCCTTGACGATGCTCAGGGCCCAGATGTTCAGGCCGAAATCCGCGATCAGCCACAGCGACCCGCGCAGGTTTTCGGCGCGGGTCGCGTTCATCTTGGGGTCAACATGTTCGCCATCAGGCGGAATGCGCCGGGTGTCAGCTTCTCCATCTGGTGATGCAGGATCAATGCGCAATGCGTGTGTCGGCCCGCCCCGATATCGGCGGACAGCAGCGCGCCTTGGTGTGGTGCCTCATCAGGGTCGGCCATTTCCAGCAGCGCAGTATAGGCGGGGTCCCATGACTTGGCGAAATACAGACCACGTTCCTTGTGCCAGCCCGCCCAGTCATCCGGGCCGATGGGGTTCGGGCCGTTCAGGATAGGATGGGCGGGTGCCAGATGCGTGACAACCGCGTTTTCGTCCGTCACGCGCCAACGCAATGACGGTTGCCCGATTTCCAACCGCGCGGGGGGCACGGCACCGGGATCCCACATATCCCATGGCCGGTGGTAAAGCGTGCTCAGCGTGCCGCCGGCCTTGACCCACGCATGCAGATCGGCAAGGCGCGCCCGCAGGTCTGGGCGGGTCCGGATGGCAAAGACACCAATCAGAACGGTATCAAAGGGGGCAAAGGGGGCCGGTGACGCCAGCGCGGCAGCATCCATTTCCGTCACGTCACAGCCGATCGCGCGCAGCCAGTGCGCCACCCGGTCGTTGCCACCACCGATATAACCGATGCGCGCGTCTGGCAGCGTCACATGCAGCGCCCGCAGGCGGAGGGTGGCCGGAAAGCTACGCAGGCGGGGGGCGATATGGGGATAGTGGAACCGTCGGACCGTCTGCGCCGGGTGCCCATCAAGGGTCAGCGGTAAGGTGATCAGACCGGGGGCCAGATCGTCTGGCGGCGTCAGGATGGCGCTGCCGCCTTCCCAGAATTGCGTCCACCCCTGTGGCAGGTCGAAAGCGGGGGTTCCAGCGGTCAAACCGGACGTCATCACCGTAATCGCGGCGCGGGATGATGACAGGTTCACAACGGCCGCATCTGGCGTCAGGGCCGCGCGCACCCGTGGCAACACCAGCGGGCTTTGTTCCAAAGCGATCACCCCTTGAGCCCCCGCGACCTCCACCGCCAGTGCAGGGGCAGCCGGATGCAACGGGTCATGGACGGGGGGATAGGGATCGGACGGGGCTGCATCCGTTGCGACATGCACCCGGTCTTCGCGCTGCTTCCAGCCCTTGGGCAACAGCCAGCTGACGACCATCGCCGCATCATCGGGCGCGCGGCTTTCCAGCACCGTCGTGGTGCCCTGCCCCGGTTCCAGCACATCATCGGCCAACCAGCCCCGCACCTCTGCCCCTGAAGCCAATCGGATCACGCGCGCCAGTTGCGCCAGTTTGCGGGTCTGGCGCGGGTCTGATTTGGCATGGGCGGACGCAAGCGCCTGGTAAGCCGCAAGCGCCGCGGCCATCACCGCGGCCCGGTTCGGGAAAGCCCCGATCGCGGTGTCGATCTGTGCATCGACGGGGGCAAGCGCGGCGTTCAGATCGGCCAACCGCAAGGGCAGGTTGTCGGTGATCGACGAGCTGTCAGGCCCCACCCGGCTATCGGCCAGATGCAAGGGGTAATCCTTCTCGGTTCCCGGCGCGACCCAATGGCCCATGCCTTGCGTCTTGTGAAACCAGCGCGATTGCTGCCCGATGCGCGCCCACGGCCAGCCGCTGATCTCCTCGGTGCCGGTTCCCGGCACGATCACAGTGGCGGGCGGCGGGGGAACTTCGTCGTCATATGCGCCGCCCGCGCCGGACCACGCCGGAAGATACAGCTTTGACACCTGCCAAGCGGGCAGCCGCGACCCCGCGAAGCCGGTATCCGCCGCCAGATCCATGACCAGATGCGCGGCCTCGGTCATGGCGCGGTGGTGGCCGTGTTGGCCGGGAATGTTCAGGAACGTCGGGCACAGGATATCGGGGCGTTCGATCCGCACCACATCAACCAGCCGCGCCAGCGTGCGATCACGGCCCCATTTGGCCATCGTCTCGACGCCCGATTTGGAAAAACCAAAGTCGAATATGCGGTCCTCCGGCGTCTCGGACAGCCAGTAAAGGCGCATATCCAGCACATCGGCGGCACGCTCCATCTCGGCGGTGCGGACGGTGCCAAGATCCTCGGTCATCTCGGTGCCGATATCGTTCTGTCCGCCTTCGCCCCGGTTGGCGCAGACATACGACAGGTTGATCCCGTCCCGGAACGCCAACACCGCCAGCATCGTGCTGGTTTCATCATCGGGATGCGCGCCGGAATTCAGGAAGCCGACAACCGTCTTGAGGGGCTGCAATGCCCGCCACAAGGCCGTGGCGCGGGGCGTCAGCCGGTCGGCGGCGATGCGGTCTGGTGCGGAAAGCGGCATGGTCGGAACCTTTCAGGCGGGGCTGGCCATACGGGGGGTGAAGGCCTGATTGATGACAAGGGCGGCCGCGCCGAATGTCGCTGTCATCCGACCGCAAGTGCCCCGCATCAGACGCGGCTGTACGCGGTCGGGTCGATTGGCCACAGAGGCGGGAGCCAAGACCACCCGCGCCACAAGAGCATCCAAAAGCGCCTCGGGCATCGCGCCGCCGATGATCACCGTTTCGGGGTCAAACAGGTTTTCGACGATCTGGACCGCGTTGGCCAAAGCGGGGGCCGCGTCATCCAGCCAGCCCATCAGGTTTGGGTCGGCGTTGGCATGCAATGCCTGCAAAGCGTCTACTGAATCGGCCCCGGTACGGGCCCGCAGGGCAAAGCGGCTGACGATTTGTTCCAACGGCACCGGACCGGTGGCATGGGCCACGGGGATATGCCCGATCTCGCCCGCGTTGCCGTGGGCACCACGCATCAACTCTCCGCGCGTCACGACGCCCAGCCCGAGGCCGGTTCCGAAATAGAGGTAGGCATAAGTGTGCAACCCCTGCGCAACGCCGGAAATGCGCTCGGCCATCGCGGCTGCGTTGGCGTCATTCTCGATGATGACGGGCAGATCCAATGCCTCTGCAAACAGGGCCCGTGCGTCCATTTGCGCCCATCCCGGCAGATCCGAGGCGGCGCCCGTCAGGCCCGTCGCCCCGAAAGGTCCGGGCATGACCACGCCCGCTCCAAGAAGGCGGGCGGGGTCGACGCCGCTTTGGGCCAGCGCCCTGTCACGCGCCTGAGCGATCAGCGCCGCGACCGTATCGGGGTCCGCACGGGTCAGGCTGTGCCGTTCCGTGGCAAGGCTGGACCCGTCCAGATCGGTCAACGCGACGAGCAGGGCGTCGGGCCGCACCTCGACACCGATCGCCGTGCCGGCAGCGGGTGCCAGCGCATATTGAACGGCTGGCAAACCCCTTCCCTCACTGCGTTTTCCTGCCTCGAACAGCCATCCCTCGGCCACCAGTTCGCCGATGATGTTCGATACGGCCTGTGTTGACAGCCCCGAGGCCCGTGCAATCTCGGCGCGGCCAGATGCGCCTGCCCCCCGCACATGACCCAGCACAAGGCTGCGGTTGTAGGCGCGGCTGCGTTCAGCGTTCGATCCGGGGGTGGGCACGACAGACAGACTCATGATGGACCATCGCTACCGCAGAGCGCTTGTTAATTCAACTGAGTTGAGTTAATCCTTGAGTCGCGCCCCGATCGAAAAAGAGGGCCATGGCCGACATTCGGCCACGCAACGTGACCGGCCCGCAACTGCCGGCCACCAACCCAGGGGAGCCTGCAACCGATGATCTGGACCATCCGTAAATCCGCCCTTTCCGCTGCCGTCAGCGGCGCGGCGTTCTTTGCCGCCATGCCTGCCAGCGCACAGGTGGAAATCGAATACTGGCAGTATTTCTTTGAAGCCCGCGTGACCGCGATGGACCAGCTGATCGAGAATTTCGAGGCGGCAAATCCCGGCATCACGGTCAACATGACCCATTTCCCGTATGCTGATTACCGCACGCGCACTGCCGTTGCGATCCCGGCAGGTGAAGGCCCCGACGTGGTGCAATTGTTCTACGGCTGGCTGAACGACTATATCGAGGCCGAGCTGATCCAGCCCCTGCCCGCAGATGTCTTCCCGGTGGAAGAGATCAATGCCGATTTCTTCCCGATGGTGCAGGCGATGGAAGTGGGCGGACAATATTACGCCCTGCCGACTGCTGTCCGCAGCTTGGCCCTGTTCTATAACCGTCGCCTGTTCGAGGCCGCCGGTATCGAAAACCCGCCCGCCACGCTGGAGGAGCTGGTGGAAACCGCCGCCGCCCTGACGGAACGTGACGGCGCAGGCAACATCACGCAGGTCGGCATAACCACGGGCATGACCGCACAAGACCACCATTGGTGGCGCGAAGTGTTGATCCGCCAGTTCGGCGGAGAACCCTATCTGGATGACTACCAGACCGTGAACTACAATACCGAGGCTGGCCTTGCCGCGCTGGATTTCTACACCTCGCTGGAAGACGAGCACGGCGTCACCGCGTCGGGTTTCATGGATGAACCGCAGGCGGCCTTCCGTGCCGGACGTGCGGGCATGCATATCGACGGGTCATTCCGCATCGGTGCGCTGAATGATACGCGCGGACTGGATTGGGGGGTGGCCGAGCTTCCTGCCGGGCCGGATGGCACGCAGTCGAACTACTCATCCTACTGGGTGAACGCGATCACCACCAAGGCCGAAGGCGAACGCTATGACGCCTCCGTCTTGTTCATGGATTACATCACCTCGCCCGAGGCGATGCAGATATGGTTGGAAGTGGTGGGCGAACTTCCCGCACGCGTCGATGTTGGCATGACCGAAGAGAATGCGAATGATCCGGTCTATGGCCCGTTCATCCGGGGCCTCGAGTACGCACACACCACCATCTTTGCCGACGAAAGCGCACAGCGCCAGATCGTCATGGATATGGTCGCGCGCACGGACATCGAGGATCAGCCTCTGGCCGACAGCCTCGCGGTCGCCGCCGAGGCCGAGCAGGAACTGCTGTCCGAATACTACAACCGCTGACACTCCCTGCCCGGTCCCGGCGCCCCCTTCGGGAGGGTGCCGGGGCCGGTGCAATCCGGCCGCCTGCGGCAGCCCAACAGGACGGTGCCAATGCAATTCTACCGCAACCTTACCATCACGCAAAAACGCACGGTCTGGGCTTGGGGCTTTCTTGCGGTGCCGATCCTGTTTTACGTGATCATCCGGTTCTATCCGACCGGAAATGCGATGATCATCTCGTTTCAGGAATGGAACCTGCTGGGCGACCGCACATGGACCGGCTTCGACAATTACGTAACGCTGGTGCGCGATCCGGTGTTCTGGCAGGTGTTCGGCAATACCTTCATGTATCTGCTATTGGGCACCCCGATCAGCTTGGTCGTGTCCTTCGTTATCGCCTATCATCTGGACAAGGTGCGCTTTGCCCACGGGTTCCTGCGTGCCCTTTATTTCCTGCCCTTCATGACATCTGCGGTCGCCATGGCATGGGTCTGGCGCTGGTTCTATCAAGGTGTGCCGATCGGCCTGTTCAACAATGCGCTTGCCAGCGTGGGCATCGCGCAGATCGAGTTCCTGAACTCCACCACCAATGCGTTGCCCGCCATTCTGGCGCCTGCCGTCTGGGCCGGACTTGGGTTCCAGATCATCATCTTCATGGCCGGTCTGCGCGCCATTCCACGCAGCTATTACGAAGCCGCACAGATTGATGGCGTGTCCAGCTGGACCGTCTTGTGGGAAATCACGCTGCCGCTGCTACGCCCCACCATCGTCTTCATCGTGGTGTTCTCTTCCATCGGGTTCCTGCGCATCTTCGACCATGTGTTCAACATGACGACGAACAATCCCGGCGGGCCGCTCAATTCCACCAAGCCGTTGGTCCTGATGATCTACGAGACCGCCTTTGCAAGTTTCGACATGGGCTATGCCGCCGCGCAGACGGTGGTGCTGTTTCTTGTCCTGCTGGTGGTCAGCTTGCTGCAATTGCGTCTCTTGAGGGATCGATAGCATGACCACTGCTGACACGGAAATCCGCGCCTCCTCGGCGGCGCTGCTGGAAGGCACCCGCGCGAAACAAAGGCGCAGCCTTGGCCAGACGATCCGCTGGCTGATCCTGTTCGGCGGCGGCATCTTGATGATCATGCCCATCGCCTACATGATTTCGACTTCGCTGAAATGGCCCTTCGAGGTGTATAACGTCGGGCTGATCCCGGAAGAACCGCATCTGGAAAATTACCAGTATGTGCTGGAGGACGGCCGGTTCTACGGCTGGTTCGTGAATTCACTGATCATCGCGACCATCACGACCATCTCGAACCTCTTTTTCGATAGTCTGGTCGGTTACACCTTGTGCAAATTCACGTTCCGGGGCCGCTACATCGTGTTCATCGCAATCCTGAGCACCCTGATGATCCCTACCGAGATGCTGGTGATCCCATGGTACCTGATGAGCCAGAGCTTTGGCTGGCTGGACAGCTATTGGGGCATCATGTTCCCGGGTCTGATGACGGCTTTCGGCGTGTTCTTGATGAAGCAGTTCTTCGAAACCGTGCCCGATGACTTCATCGAGGCGGCCCGCATCGACGGATTGAACGAATTCCAGATATTCTGGTCAGTCGCCCTGCCCATGGTCAAACCCGCATTGGCGGCGCTGGCGATCTTCGTGTTCCTTGGCAACTGGACCGCCTTCTTGTGGCCATTGATCGTGACGACCGACACGTCGCTCTATACGCTGCCCGTTGGCCTCAGTTCGTTCGGAGACGAGGCGGATGTGCAGTGGGAACTGATAATGACGGGTGCGGCCATTTCCACGATCCCGACGCTGGTGGTGTTCCTGATCTTCCAGCGCTTCATCATCCGGGGTGTGGTGATGGCGGGGCTAAAGGGATGAGCCGCCCCTTTCGCCGCCATGTCGGGTTGCCCTTGCGGGCGATAGCTGGGGGGCCAGCCCCCCAGCCCCCCCGGAGTACTTCCAAAGCAGAGAAGGCGAACGCGACGTGACGGATCGTTCCACTTTCCCCGATCCGGTCTACCGCGACACCGTCCTTGGGCCACTGTTTGATGGGGTAAAGGCGCATTACGCCGACCACATGGCGGCAATCAACCGGGCGCATCTGGTGATGCTGGTGGAAACCGGGATACTGACCGCCGGCCAGGGCGCGGCCATCGCGGGCGCGCTGTCCGGGATCGCGGCGGAAACGGATCTGGCGAGCCTCACCTACACCGGCGAATACGAGGATTATTTCTTTTTCGTCGAGGCCGAGTTGAAGCGTAGGCTTGGTGCGGATCTTGGTGGCATGCTGCATACCGCCCGGTCGCGCAATGACATGGACCACACCGTCTTCAAGCTGGCATTGCGCAGCCGCACCGATGCCATGCTGCATGCCATGCTGATCTTGGCGGAGGCGCTGATCGCCAAGGGACGCGCAGAACGCGATACGCTGATTGTGGCCTATACGCATGGGCAACCTGCCCAGCCGTCCACCTTTGGTCACTATCTGGCGGCCGTGATCGAGGTGTTGTTGTCCGACATCGACCGGCTGGAGCGGGCGGGTCGTGCTTTGGACCTTTGCCCCATGGGCGCCGCGGCGATCACCACCTCGGGGTTTCCGATTGACCGCGGGCGCGTTGCGGACCTGCTGGGCTTTGCGGGTGCGAAACGGAACGCCTATGGCTGCATCGCAAGCGTCGATTACATCACCGGGCTGTATTCCGCGCTGAAGCTGCCGTTCCTCCATCTGGGGCGGGTCGTGCAGGATATGGCGTTCTGGTCAGCTTTCGAGGTCGGTCAGCTTTATGTGCCGAACGCGCTTGTGCAGATCAGCTCGATCATGCCGCAAAAGCGTAACCCGGTCCCTATCGAACATTTGCGCCATCTTGCGTCGGTCACCGTGGGACGGTGCGACACCATGATGGCGACGATGCACAACACCCCCTTCACCGACATGAACGACAGCGAGGGCGAGGTTCAGGCCGCAGGTTATGATGCATTTGCCAGCGGGGCGCGGGTCATTGCCCTGCTAACCGCGTTCATCCCGGCGTGTTCCATCAACGCCGACCGGGTGCGGAAAACCGCCGATGCGGCCTGCATCACGGTGACCGAACTGGCCGACACGCTGGTGCGCGAGGAGGGGTTGAGCTTTCGGCAGGCGCACGACATCGCCGCGCGGACGGCGCGCGCAGTGATCGCGGAGCAAGCGCCCCTGCGGCGTGGATATTCCGCGTTTTGCACTGCGTTTCAGACGGAAATCGGGCGTGCCACCCGGCTTGACCCCGATGTGTTTGCCACGGCTGTTTCGTCCGAAACCTTCATCGCCCGGCGCGACCGGTTCGGCGGCCCCGCCCCCGCAGCGCTTGACGCAGCATTTGATGATTATGCCAGACACGCCGACGCCCTGTCCGCCGCTCTGACCAAGACACGGACCCGGCAGACGGTAGCGGCCAATGCCCTTGCCAAAGCCTTTGGCCAATTGACGGAGATCACCTGAATGTCCCACCTCGCCCTGCGCAATCTGGTCAAGGTCTATGACAAGACCGAGGTGCTGCATTCCATCAACCTTGATGTGGCGGACGGCGAATTTGTCGTCCTTGTCGGGCCATCGGGCTGCGGAAAATCCACCACCTTGCGGATGATCGCAGGCCTTGAGGAGGTCACTGGCGGCGAGATCGAGATCGCTGGCCGCGTGGTCAACAACCTTGAGCCCAAGGATCGCGACATCGCAATGGTGTTCCAGAACTACGCGATCTATCCGCATATGACCGTGCGCAAGAACATCAGCTTTGGGTTGCGATCGTCGAAAATGACGAAGGCCCAGAAGGACGCGCGGATCGATGAGGTGGCGGGCATTCTGGGAATGACCGACCTGTTGGCGCGCAAGCCCGCGCAGCTGTCAGGCGGCCAACGCCAGCGCGTCGCGATCGGGCGCGCGATGGTGCGTGATCCGGCGGTTTTCCTGTTCGACGAACCCTTGTCGAACCTTGATGCCCAGTTGCGGCAGCAGATGCGACTGGAGATCAAGAAACTCCATCGCCGGGTGCAGAATACCATCATCTTCGTGACCCATGATCAGGTCGAAGCGATGACAATGGCCGACCGCATCGTGATCATGAAGGATGGGCATATTCAGCAAGTCGGCACCCCGGCCGAGGTCTATCACACGCCCGCCAACAGCTTTGTCGCGCAATTCATCGGCGCACCGTCGATGAACCTTTTGCAGGGCGTCTATGCGGATGGGGCGGTCACCTTGTTCAACGGCGTCACGGTTCCGATGCCGGGGCGGGCAGCGCGGGCAGGATTGCCCGTGCATCTTGGCGTGCGGCCCGAAGATATCCGGCCGGCGGCCAACGGTGCCGCGCTTTTGTCCGGGACCGTATCGGTCGCGGAACCGCTTGGACCCGAAACGCTGATATACGTTGATGTGAACGGCAAGGAAATCATCGCATCCGGCCCCGGAAAACAGCCGCCCAAGGCTGGCGATGCCATTGGCCTTGGGGCAAACCCGGCCGATATGCACCTGTTCGATGCCGCCACCGGAGAGGTGATTGCGTGAACATGCCCACCGGCATCCTTTGCGCCGGGCGCATCTATTGCGACCTGATTTTCACCGGGCTTGACGGCCCGCCCCGGACAGGCGCCGAGGCGTTCGCAGACGGACTTGCGATACGGGCAGGCGGCGGCGCATATATCACGGCGGCCTATCTGGCCGCGCTTGCGCGCCCCGTGACGCTGATGGGTTCGTTGCCTGCGGCCCCCTTCGCGCAAACCGTGATCGCTGAAATGGCCCGCAACAAAGTGGCGGCCTTTTGCGCCGATGCCGAAGGCCCTGACCCCCAGATCACCGTGGCCTTCGCCGATCGCGACGACCGGGGGTTTCTGACCCACCGCACAGGGGCCGCGATTTCCCCCAGACTGATCGCGGAACTGCCTGCCGCCCGCCACCTGCATATCGGAGAGATCACCACGGCACTTGAACACCCCGAGCTCTTGCGCCGGGCGCGCGTGGCCGGCATGACGATTTCGCTTGATTGCGGATGGGACGCGGCCGCCTTGGCGCGGTCCGATCTGGGGGCCTGCATCGCCGCCGTTGACGTCTTCTTGCCGAACGAAACCGAGGCTGAGGCGCTGCAGGCGAACGATGTCATAATCGCCCCACGTGCGGTCACGGTGATCAAGAAAGGCGCGGAAGGGGCCATGGCGAAGGCAGGCACGGGCGACTGGGTCACGGCCCGCGCCGAGGCGGTTCCGGTCCGCGATTGCACAGGGGCGGGCGACGCCTTCAACGCCGGGTTCATCCACGCATGGCTGCATGGCGCCACCCTTGACGCGGCGCTTTCGCTTGGCAATGCCTGCGGTGGCATCGCGGTTGGCCGCGTCGGCGGTGCGGGCACATTGCCCGACCTCGCCTATCTGGCGCCAAAGCCACGCTCTGCCGAGGCCGTGAAATGAACGGGTCGCCGCGTCATCCCGGATCTGACCCGCAGGTGACCACGCAAAGCCAGATGGCGCGGGATATCGCACAGATACCACAGGCCGCCATGGCACTGGACACAGCCGCAATGCAGGCCCAGTTCATTGCGGCGGCGAACCTTCTGCGCCGACGCGATCCGGTAACCTTGTTGACAGTTGCGCGGGGGTCATCCGACCACGCGGCAACCTATCTGAAATACGCGGTCGAACTGACGCTTGGCATTCCCGTGGCCTCGGTCGGGCCATCGATCGGGTCGGTGTTTGGCGGACAACTGCGGACCCCGACGGCGGCAATGCTGGCAATCTCGCAATCGGGCGGCAGCCGCGACTTGATCGAGACCGCCGCGATGCTCGGGCGGGGTGGCGCGGCACGCGTGGTCCTGACCAACACGGCAGGAAGCGGCCTGACAACGCAATCCGATATCACGCTGGATATCGCCGCAGGGCCGGAACATGCAGTTGCCGCGACGAAAAGCTATGTAAACTCGGTTCTGGCGGGCCTTTGGCTGGTGGCCCATTGGGCGGGCGATGACGACCTGAAGGCCGCGCTGCGTGCCTTGCCGCCCGCGCTGGATGCCGCATTGCAGGCCGACCCGGCCCCCCTGATCACCCTGCTGACCGAGGCCCCCAAACTGACCGTGACCGCGCGCGGCCCGGCCCTTGGTCTGGCACACGAAGCGGCATTGAAGGCGCAGGAGGTCATGGCGCGGGACGCACAAGCGTATTCGGCGGCTGAGTTGTTGCACGGTCCGGCCACCCTGATGGGCGCGGGGCACCCGGTGCTGGTCTTTGGTGATGCCGCCGAAACGGGCATGGGGCAGGCGTTGGCGCAACTGGCCGATCAGGGGGCGCGGCTGTTGCGCATCGTCCCGATGCTGCCAAAGGCGCCCTCACATCGGTTGACCGCCTGTCTGCCACAGATCGTGCTGTTCTACCGCGCGGTCGAGGCCGCAGCCCGTGCCACCGGACAAGATCCCGACAACCCGCGCTTCCTGAAAAAGAAAACTGTCACGGTCTAGCGCGCAGCCACGCGTGATTGCGCCCGCGTCTGGGCCATGCGCCGCACGAACGCCGCCAGAAAGATCGCCGTCAGAACAAGCACGATGGTAGGCGCCGGTGCGCTGTCCAGCCAGAAACTTGCATAGATACCACCCAGCATCGCCAGCAGGCAAACGGCCATCGCCACGAACAACATCCGCCCGAAACTGCGCGTCAACAGGAACGCGATCGCGCCGGGCGTGACCAGCAGCGCCACCGCAAGGATCAGCCCAACCGCCGTCAGGGTCGCGACCACGGTCAGCGACAAGATCGCGAGCAACCCGTAATGCAGCCACCCGGTATGCAATCCCGATGCCCGCGCCTGTGCCGGATCGAATGCGTGCAACAGAAAGTCGCGCCACTTCAGGCCCAGCACTGCACAGACACCCGCGCCGATCACCCCCGCGGTCCACAGATCCTGCGCGCCCACGCCCAACATGTTTCCAAACAAGATATGGTCCAGATGGACATCGCTTGGAAAGGCCACGAACATGACCATGCCAATCCCGAACATGCCCGAAAAGACCACCCCCATCACGGTGTCTTGCTTGACCCGGCTGTTGGCGGACAGATAACCGGTCAGCAATGCGCAACTCATCCCGGCCACGAATGCCCCGATGATCAGGGGAATGTTGAGGATATAGGCAAGCACCACGCCCGGTAGGATGGCGTGGCTGACCGCATCGCCCATCAACGCCCAGCCTTTCAACACCAGAAAGCAAGACAGGAGCGCCGTGGGCGGCGCGATCAGAAAGGCAATCAGGAACCCGTTCTGCATGAACGGAAACTGGAACGGCAGCAGAAGGGTCTCCATCATGCGACCTCCTCCACGTCTTCGTGGACTGCGGCGCGGGCACGGGCCTTGGCGGCCAGAAGCCCGTGTTTCGGTGCAAACACGAAGGCCAGCAGAAAGATCGTGGTCTGCAGTGCGACAATGATGCCACCAGTGGCCCCGTCCAGAAAATAGCTGGCATAGGCGCCCAAGAAACTCGTCCCCGCGCCGATCAAGACAGACAGCATCAACAGGCGCGGAAAACGGTCCACCAACAGATAGGCCGTGGCACCCGGCGTCACCACCATCGCGATCACCAGAAACGCGCCCACCGTCTGCATCGCGGCCACAACAGAGGCCGACAGCAAGACAAAGAATATCGCCTTCAACAGGTCCGGCTTCAGCCCGATGGACCGCGCATGGTTTTCGTCAAAGAACGTCACCAACAGGTCTTTCCACTTGGCCAGCAAGATGACCAGCGACACTAATCCGATGATCACCAGTTGCAGGGTGTCCTCGGGCGTGATGGCCAGGATATTGCCCATCGTGATGGTCTGAACCGATACGGAAATCGGGTTGATCGAGACCATGAACAACCCAAGGCCAAAGAAGGCGGTAAAGATGATACCGATGATGACGTCCACCTTCAGGCCCGACCGTCCTGACAAGAACAACATCGCCCCCGCCGCCAGTCCACCCGCGATGAATGCGCCAAAGGCAAAGGGCAGGCCCAGAATGTAGGCACCCGCCACCCCCGGCACGACCGAATGAGCCAGCGCATCGCCGATCAGCGACCAGCCTTTCAGCATCAGATACGCCGACAAAAACGCACAGACTCCACCGACAAGTGCCGACACCCACATGGCATTGGTCATGTAGCCGTAACTGAACGGCTCCAGCAGGATGCTCATTTCGGTGTCTCTTCCGGCGTTTCACCATAGAGCACAAAGGGGCGTTCATCATCGGTGATGATCTGCACGGTGCGGCTATCGTCGTCATCATGCAGGTCGTCGCCGCCAAGGGTAAAGTGGCGCAGCACACCCCCGAAAGCGCGTTCAAGATTTTCACGGGTGAAGACCGTTTCCGTCGGGCCATAGGCCAGCACGGTGCCTTTCACCAAGATCGTCCGGTCGCAAAATTCGGGCACCGACCCAAGGTTATGGGTGGACACCAGCATCACGCGCCCCTCGTCCCGCAACTCGCGCAGCAAGGCGACAATCTGATCCTCGGTCTTGACATCCACACCGGTAAACGGCTCGTCCAGCAAGATGACCTGACCATTTTGCGCCAAGGCGCGGGCCAGAAACACGCGCTTGCGCTGCCCGCCCGACAATTCGCCAATCTGGCGGTGGCGATAGTCGGACATGTTCACACGCGCCAGCGCCTGTTCCACCGCCGCACGATCGGTCGCCGATGCACGGCGCAAAAACCCCATGTGACCATAGCGGCCCATCATCACCACGTCTTCGACCAGCACCGGAAAAGCCCAGTCCACTTCTTCGGATTGCGGCACATAGGCCACCAGATTTTCACGCAGCGCCTGCTTTACGGTCCGCCCCATCAGTCGAATATCGCCGGTCGACGCAGGCACAAACCCCATGATCGCCTTGAAAAGGGTAGACTTGCCAGCGCCGTTCACGCCAACAAGGCCCGTAACCGTGCCGCGCGGGATTTCAAAGCTGGCGTGGCGCAGCGCGGTGTGCCCGTTTCGGTAGGTGACCGTCACGTCGCGCGCACAGATCCCGTCCATTGGACGCGCGGACGCGACCGTTGCTGCCGTTGCGTTTTCTGCCAGATCTGTTGCGCCGTCTTGCACGTTCATTCTCCCGTCAGTCCCCGCGCGATCGTTTCCGTCGTGACCCGTAGCAGGTCAAGGTAGGTCGGCACCGGGCCGCCCGCCTCGCTCAGGCTATCTACATAGAGCACACCACCGTATCGGGCACCTGTTTCCCTTGCCACCTGTTCGGCAGGGTCCGTGTTGACGGTGCTTTCGCAAAATACGACCGGAATATCATGATCACGCACACCGTCGATGACGCGACGCACCTGCTGTGGGGTGCCGGTGGCATCGGTGTTCATCGGCCACAGATACAGTTCCCGCAGGCCCAGATCACGCGCCAGATAGCTGAACGCACCTTCGCAGGTCACCAACCACCGGTCGTCTTCGGGGATCGACTCGATCATCGCGCGCAACGGTGCCATCGTGTCGCGGATCTGCTGCTTATAGGCCTCAGCATTGGCGGCATAGACGGCTGCATTGGTCGGGTCCGCCGCGCTCAGGGCAATGGCGATGTTGTCGATGTACGTCACCGCGGTATCCAGCCCCATCCACGCGTGTGGGTTCGTCAGGCCGGCATAAGATCCCGATGAAATAGTGATCGGGTCGATCCCGTCGGTCAACACGGCCGACGGGATATCGCCCAGATTACCAAGGAACTGCGCAAACCACAGTTCAAGGTTCAACCCGTTCCACAAGATCAAGTCGGCATCGCTTGCCCCCACCAGATCCCGCGGTGTGGGCTGATAGCCGTGAATCTCTGCGCCGGGGCGGGTCACGGACACCACATCGGCGGCATCGCCGGCAACGTTCTGTGCCATGTCCGCGATGACTGTGAAGGTCGTCACCACCTTCAGTCGACCATCTTCCGCCAGAGCTGGCGCGGCAATCAGGGTGGTCAAAACGATCAGGGAAGCCAGAAAACGCATGATGCGGACCTTTTGTTGGAAGGTTGCGGCTCTTTTTGCGAGCCGTTCGCAATATGGTGTAATTGCGAACGGTTTGCAAGAGGTGTCACCCGTCGTTGCGCCATAGGCTTACAGTCAAGATCGCAACCCGCTATGACGATTCGAACGGGCGATCTGTTTCCACGAAACGGCCCATGTCATCAGAACGGACCACGTTATGGCCGCAGCAGAACCTACAGAAAAAGCCGGCGTTCAACCCGTCGCGCCCAAGCCGCCGCCAACCATCATCGGATGGCGAGAATACGTTGACCTTCCCACCTTGGGGCTGACTAACCTCAAGGCCAAGATCGACACCGGCGCCCGAACCTCCGCGCTCCATGCCGAGGACATCACTCATATTCAGCGCGATGGCGCTGAATGGGTGCGGTTTCACACGCGTTTCGATGACGAGGCGCGGGATATGTGGGTCGAATGCCCCATTCATGGCGTGCGCTGGATCAAGAACACCAGCGGCATCCCCGAGGAACGCATCATCATCCGCACGAGGTTCCGCATTGCCGAACGCGTCTGGACGATAGATCTGTCCCTGACAGATCGGGCCAATATGACCTATCGGATGATCGTTGGGCGCAACGCACTGGCAAAACACAACATTGCGGTGCATACGCGCCGCTCACATCTTACCAGACACCCCGCCCATCGCGGAAAGGATAAGCAATGAAAATCGCCATGCTTGCCGTAAACGCCAAACTCTATTCGCATCAGCGCCTGAAAGAGGCCGCCGAGGCGCGGGGGCATACGCTGGATATCATCAACACGACGCGTTGCTACATCAACATCGCGTCGCGTCGCACCGAGATCTACTATGACGGCACCAAGCTACCGAAATACGACGCCGTCATCCCGCGTATCGGCGCCTCGATCACGTTCTATGGCACTGCCGTCCTGCGCCAATTCGAAATGGCGGGCACCTACCCGCTGAACGAAAGCGTCGCCATCGGTCGTTCTCGGGACAAACTTCGGTCGATGCAGTTGATGGCGCGCGATGGCATTGGCCTGCCGGTGACGACGTTTGCGCGCGATCCCAAGTTCACCGAAGAAGTCATAAAGCTGGCTGGTGGCGCACCCGTGGTCATCAAGTTGCTGGAAGGCACGCAAGGGTTGGGCGTGGTTCTGGCCGACACGAAGCGGTCCGCCACTTCGGTGGTCGACGCATTCCGCAGCGCCAACATCAACATCCTTGTGCAGGAATTCATCAAGGAAGCCGGCGGCACAGATATCCGCGCCTTCGTGGTCGGCAACCGCGTTATTGCAGCCATGAAGCGCACGGGGGCCGATGGTGATTTCCGCTCGAACCTGCATCGTGGTGGCACGGCCGAGGTGGCGAAACTGACGCCCGAAGAACGCGCCACGGCCCTGCGCGCCGCGAAATCGATGGGGCTGGCCGTCTGCGGTGTCGACATGCTGCGTTCCAATCACGGTCCTGTCGTGATGGAGGTCAACTCCTCCCCCGGTCTGGAGGGCATCGAGAAAGCCACCGGCCTTGATGTGGCGGGCAAGATCATCGAGCACATTGAAAAGAATGCAAAGGCCGGGGCGACCAAGACGAAGGGCAAGGGTTGAATGCCCACGACGCGCGCGCCGTTCACGATTGGGAAGCACACGATCAGGTCGGGCGAACGGCGCACTGTCGAACTTCCCGTCAGTGTGCTTTCGGACCACACGCCCGTGACGATGTCGGTCCACGTGATCCATGGGCGACAGGACGGGCCGACAATCTTCGTGAGTGCGGGCATCCACGGAGACGAGGTGATCGGAGTGGAAATCGTGCGCCGTCTGTTGCGGGCGCCGAACCTTAAAACGCTCAAGGGAACCTTGATCGTCGTGCCCATCGTGAACGCGTTCGGGTTTTTCAATCACTCCCGCTATCTGCCCGACCGGCGCGACCTGAACCGCTGTTTTCCGGGCAACGAAACCGGATCTTTGGCGGCGCGGTTGGCCCATATCTTCGTGACCGAGGTGCTAGCCAAGTCCGATCTGGGGATCGACCTGCATTCGGCAGCCATACACCGGACGAATTATCCGCAGATGCGCGTATCGCCCGGCAATCCCGAAACGCTGGCGCTGGCGCATGTGTTCGGTGCGCCTGTCATCATGGAATCCCCCGTGCGCGAAGGGTCGCTGCGCGGCGCGGCCAAGGCGCTTGGCAAGGACGTTTTGCTGTTCGAGGCGGGCGAAGGCCTGCGCTTTGACGAGATGTCGGTCCGCGCGGGGCTGGCAGGGATCCTGCGGGTATTGCGGCACAGGGGCATGGTCTCGTCCCGCGGCATTGCCAAACCCAATGGACAATCGCAGTTCTGCCCCTCCAGCAAATGGATGCGCGCGCCCATCGGCGGCTTGCTGCGCACCTTCCGCAGCGATGGCGAGGTGGTCCATGCGGGCGATCTGCTGGCCTCGGTTTCGGACCCGTTCGGCGAGCTTGAGGAATCGGTTATCGCCCCGTTTGATGGCATCATCGTGGGGCGTGCCCTTATGCCCATCGTCAACGAAGGCGATGCGATCTTTCACCTTGCGCGCGTGAAATCCATGGAGCGCGCCGAAAACGCGGTGGAAGATCTTGCAACCCAACTCAACGATGATCCGATGTTCGACGAAGACGAGATCATCTGACAAGACCGCTCTGGACAGAACTGTCTGGACAGATACATCCGGCGCCTCCTAGGCTCGGCCATGTCCGCGCAGGAGGGTGATATATGAACACGCATTACCGGGTTGTCGTCATCGGCGGCGGGGTGGTTGGGTGTTCGGTCCTGTATCATCTGGCGAAACTGGGCTGGACGGATGTTGCGCTGATTGAACGCGCGGTGCTGACCGCCGGGTCAAGCTGGCATGCGGCGGGCGGCATCCACGCCCTCAATGCGGACCCCAACATCGCCGCGCTGCAAGCCTATACCATAGATCTGCTGCCCGAGATCGAGAGGGAAAGCGGCCAGAACATCGGCCTGCACATGACCGGGGGCCTGACGATGGCGGGCACACCCGACCGCTGGGAATGGCTGCAATCGGCGTATCGGGTGTTCCAATCCATCGGGATCGAGGATTGCCGCCTTGTCACCCCCCAAGAGGCGCAGGAGCTTTGCCCCATCATGTCCATCGACGGGCTGTTGGGCGGCATGTGGGCCGACCGCGAGGGGTATGTGGATACCACCGGCACCGTCCACGCCTACGCCACCGCCGCGAAGAAACGTGGCGGTAGCATCTTTGAACACACCAAGGTGGAGGCGTTGAGCCAAACCGCCGATGGCTGGAAGGTCGTGACCGACAAGGGCACGATCACGTGTGAACATGTGGTCAACGCCGCAGGCCTTTGGGCGAAACAGGTTGGGCGCATGGCGGACATCGAATTGCCCGTCTCGCCGCTGAAGCATCATTATCTGATCTCCGACACCATCCCCGAACTGGAACGCATCGACTTCGAGGTGCCGATGACCGTGGATCTGGAGGGGTTCACCTACATGCGTCAGGATCAAAAAGGCATCTTGCTGGGCATCTACGAGGTTGATCACGAACACTGGGCCATGGACGGGGCGCCGTGGGATTACGGGATGGAGCTGTTTCAGGAGCAGACGGATCGGATAGAAAAGGAACTGACCCTCGGTTTCGAACGCTACCCCGCCCTGCAGGAGGTCGGCGTGAAAACCTGGGTCAACGGGGCCTTCACATTCTCGCCCGACGGCAACCCATTGGTCGGGCCCGTGCCTGGCAAACGCGGCTATTGGTGCGCCTGCGCCGTGATGGCCGGGTTCTTGCAGGGCGGCGGGGTGGGCAAATCGCTGGCCGAATGGATGATCCAAGGAGAGCCCGAGGCAGATGTCTACGGCATGGATGTCGCGCGCTATGGCAAATGGGCGGAAAACCGGCAGTTCATTCGCGAAACCACCGGGCAATTCTATTCGCGCCGCTTCGTGATGACCTACCCGAACGAACAACTGCCCGCCGGGCGTCCCCTGAAAATGGCGCCGGCCTATTCGGACATGTCCGCCGCCGGGGCCGTCTGGGGCCAAAGCTGGGATCTTGAGGTTCCGCTTTACTTCGCCACACCCGGTTTCGTCGAAACACCTTCCCTCAAACGGTCGAACGCGCATGATATCGTGGCGGCCGAATGCCGGGCCGTGCGGCAAGGCGTCGGTCTGCTTGATATCTCAGGCTTTTCCCGGTTCGAGGTGTCGGGTCCAAATGCCGAACGCTGGCTTGATCGTCTGTTTTCCACCCACCTGCCCAAACCGGGCCGCGCGCGGTTGGCCGTGATGCTGGGCCATGATGGGCGGCTCAAAGGCGACCTGACCCTGTTCAATTGGGGCGACGGCACATGGTGGATCATGGGGAGCTATTATCTGCGCACGTGGCACATGCGCTGGTTCGACGATCACATGGACAGTGGCGTGGCAGTCCGTGATCTCGGCGAAGAAATGACAGGTTTTTCGCTATCTGGCCCCAAATCGCGCGCCGTGATCGAAAAGCTGACAACCGATGCGGTCGGCGACCTGCCCTTCATGGGCTGCGGTGATTTCGACATCGGCCTGTTACGCTGCAGGGTCGGGCGGCTTTCGGTGGCGGGCGAGCTTGGCTATGAAATCCACTGCCGTATGGGCGACCATATCGCCTTGCGCCACGCGCTGCTTGCGGCGGGGGCCGATCATGGGATCGTGGAAACCGGGTTCAACGCGCTCCTCTCCTTGCGGCTGGAGAAATCCTTTGGCATCTGGTCCAAGGAGTTCACCCAAGGCTACACACCCAAAATGACGGGCATGGACCGCTGGATCGCTTGGGACAAAGGCGATTTCATCGGACGGGACGCCGCGCTGACGGAACGTGACGGTGATGGCCCGGCGCGGATTTTGGTGACATTGGCGGTCGATGCGGACAATGCCGATGCCAGTGGGTTCGAACCCGTCTGGCACAAGGGCGCAAAGGTAGGGTTCGTTACCTCGGGCGGCTATGGTCACACACTCGGTACCTCGCTTGCCATGGCGCTGATCAACGCCGATGCGGCGACAGTGGGCACGGACCTGTCCGTTCACATCGTCGGCGTCGAACGCGCCGCCAAGGTGATCGCGCCATCGCCCTACGACCCCACCGGTCAGTCAATGCGCCAATGAGACGGGGGGATGCCGGGCGCGCCGCGCGGCAGGGCATTGGCGGCGATGTCCACCCGCTTCGGCTATCCTGCCGATGAGGCGCTGACGCGTGCGCGCGTCCTCTATTACATGCAGATCGGTCATAACGACGCCGAGTTGCACGAACCCATGGCCGAAAGACTCCACCTGATCCCGCATTATCTTTTGATTTTCACTGGCCAGACCGCGACCACGACTGAGGTCGTGGCCTTTACCCGCGCCATTCAGGCCCTGATTTCCGGGAACGACACGTAACCCGAACCGGCGGCCCGCAATTGCGAATCCCCGATATCGACCGGGTCATCGAAGCGCGCGTGCATGCCTGCAAACGCCCCGTCGACACCTGTTCCGATCTTGCCGTCAGGGGCTAGCGTTCCGGGATCAGGCCACGTGGACTGAACCGCAGCACCAGCAGCAGAATCATACCCATGGTCAACAGCCGCATATGCGCCACCGCATCCAGCAGATGGTCACGCAGCCAGCTATCAACCGGCATACCCGCCGTGATGCCCTGCATCAACAGGGCCCCCAATGGCTCCACTTGAATCCACAGCCACCAGATCAGGAAACCACCCAACACCGCGCCCCAGTTATTGCCGGACCCACCGACAATCACCATCACCCAGACCAAGAAGGTGAAGCGAAGCGGCTGATAGGTTCCGGGCACCATTTGGCTGTCCAGCGTCGTCATCATCGCGCCTGCAAGGCCACACACGGCCGACCCCAGAATGAAGATCTGCAAATGCCGCGCCTTCACGTTCTTACCCATTGCGCTGGCTGAAACCTCGTTGTCACGGATCGCACGCATCATCCGTCCCCAAGGTGAATTCAGCGCCTTTTCCGACAGCCAGATCAGCGCCAGCAGCACCACGAGGAACAGGCCAGCATAGGCCAGCTTGACGGTCACCGAGGATGCCGTGACAGGGTCGGCCCCAAGCCATCCTACAAAGCCAAGAAAGGCCTCCGAGGACTGCAGATCAACCTCGTAAGGCACAGGACGCGGGAGGCTGGTCACGTTCTTCACGCCACGCGCCAGCCAATCCTCGTTCTTCAGAACGGCAATGATAATCTCGGCAATACCCAGCGTCGCGATCGCCAGATAATCCGACCGCAGGCCCAACGCCGTCTTGCCAATGATCCATGCGGCCCCAGCGGCCAAGACCCCGCCCACGGGCCAAGCCAGCAGGATCGGCAGACCAAGCCCGCCAAGGTAGCCCGTCGAGGCAGGATTGATGCTTTCCACCGCCGCCACGCCGGCATCGAACACGGCGCGGAAGATGAAGAAGCCTCCGATCAACACGGTCAGCATCAGAACGGCGCGTAGCCATCCCGCCGGCATCCGCGTCCAGACCAAGATCGCGCCGACGACGGTGGCGGCCCCCAGAACCAGCCCCAGCAAGACCTGAATACCCCCCGCGGCCCAGGCATCTTCGACCGGGGGCATGGAGACCAGAACAGCCGCAAGACCGCCCAGCGCCACAAACCCCATGATGCCGACGTTGAACAGGCCCGCGTAGCCCCATTGCATGTTGACGCCCAGCGCCATGATGGCCGAAATCAGCCCCATGTTCAGGATCGTCAGGGTGGTGTTCCACGACTGCACGAAGCCGGTGCCGATAAACAGCACCGCAACCAGCGCAAACAGCATCACGGCGCGGGTATCAAGCGACTTGGTCATACCGATTTGCCTTTCATGATACCCGTAGGTCGTAACAACAGGACAATCAGCAATATTCCGAAACTGACAGCGAACTTGTAATCGGTCGACAGCAGTTGCAGCAGGCCATCCGGCTCCCAGCCTTCGGGGCCAATGTATTCCACGACCTTGCGGAACGCATAGGTCACGCTGATTTCGGAAAACGCGATGATGAACCCACCCAAGATAGCGCCCAGAGGGTTGCCCAGACCACCGACGATGGCGGCTGCAAAGATCGGCAGCAACAACTGGAAATAGGTGAAGGGCTTGAAGGATTTATCCAACCCGTAAAGCACGCCTGCCGTTGTTGCCAAGGCGGCCACCAGCAACCAGGTTACCAGCACGACCCGTTCGGGGTTGATCCCCGACAGCAACGCCAGATCCTCGTTATCGGAAAAGGCCCGCATGGATTTTCCCGTGCGGGTCCGATTCAGAAACCAAAACAGCAACGCCACCGCGATCAAGGCTACCACGATCGTGATCGCCTGACTGGTGCGGAACGCCAGCCCCTCCTCCAGTCCCGTTATCTCCCGAAATGTGCGCGCCGAAATGATGAAACGTTCACCATCGGAAAACCGCTGGTCATCCACGCCGATGATGAACCGCACGATCCCGTTCATGATGAACATCACACCCAGCGACGCGATCACATAGATCACGGGCTTGGCCTTTTGTCGGCGGTAGAACCGGTAAACCACGCGGTCCGTCCCGACCAGCAATAGACCGGTCGCCGCGATGCCAACCGGCAGTGCAAGCAGCGCGGTGGGCAGCGGGCCAAGCGTGATACCCGCGCCCTGCAACCCCCAAGTGACAAGAATGGTTACCATCGCGCCAAAGGCCATCGTGTCGCCATGCGCAAAGTTGGAAAACCGCAAGATGCCGTAAATCAACGTGACGCCCAGCGCCCCCAGCGCCAATTGCGCGCCATAGGCCGTGGCCGGAACGATGACGAAGTTCATAAGCACCACAAGGGCGTTCAGCAGATCCATTGGCCTCAGCCCCCCAGAAAGCTTTTGCGGACCTCGGGGTCGGCCAATAGCTCTTTCCCCGTGCCCGTGAATGCGTTGCGGCCCTGCACCATGACGAATCCCTTGTCGGCAATGGCCAGCGCCTGTCGCGCGTTCTGTTCAACCATCAAGATGGGAATCCCGGTCCGGGCCACTTCGATAATACGGTCGAACAACTCGTCCATCACGATGGGGCTGACCCCGGCGGTGGGCTCATCCAGCATCAGCACTTTGGGCTTGGTCATCAGCGCGCGGCCCA
This sequence comes from Paracoccaceae bacterium, assembly GCA_017854585.1. Lineage (GTDB taxonomy): Bacteria > Pseudomonadota > Alphaproteobacteria > Rhodobacterales > Rhodobacteraceae > JAFMHK01. The sequence goes on along the minus strand of JAFMHK010000003.1, from coordinate 56,092 downwards.
CGGCCACCTGCTGGCGCTGTCCGCCCGACAACTCGCCCGCTGGCTGACGGCGCTTGTCGCGCAAGATGGGGAACAAGTTATAGACCTGCTCCATCGTCTGGCGGAAATCATCACGGCGGATGAAGGCACCCATTTCCAAGTTCTCTTCGACCGTCATCGAGGTGAAGATGTTGCTGGTCTGAGGCACGAACCCCATGCCCTTTACCACACGGTCCTGCGGGCTGAGCGCGGTGATATCCTCACCGTCCAGCAGCACATGGCCCTTCCGCAGGTTCAGCATTCCGAACACGGCCTTCATCGCGGTGGATTTCCCCGCGCCGTTGGGGCCAACGATTACTGCAATCTCGCCGGGCTCGACCGAGATCGTGCATTCATGCAAGATATCCGCGCCCTTGCCATAACCGCCGGTCATCGCGCGCCCGATCAGAAACGGGTTGTCGCCCTCGGCTTTCGTCGCCGCGCCGCTAGGGGATACTGGATCGCCCATGCTCTCTGCCGGTGGCTTGGTGATCGACCGATCCTTGTTGCCGCGATCATTGTGGTAAGGGTTGTCGCTCATGCGCCCACAGCGTCCTTGTTCTTGAGGCCAGTGCCCAGATACGCCTCGATCACCTCGTTGTTGGCCTTGATCTCGTCGATCGTGCCCTTGGCCAGCACCTTGCCCTCGGCCATCACGATGACCGGGTCGCACAGGCGCCCGATGAAATCCATGTCATGCTCGATCATGCAAAACGTGTAGCCGCGTTCACGGTTCAGTCGCAAAATGGCGTCGCCCACTGTGTTCAGCAGGGTCCGGTTCACGCCCGCGCCAACCTCGTCCAGAAACACCACCTTGGCGTCCACCATCATGGTGCGCCCCAATTCCAACAGCTTTTTCTGTCCTCCGGAAATGGCGCCTGCGGGGTGGTCTGCCAGATGTTCGATGGTCAGGAATTCCAGCACCTCGTCGGCCTTGGCGCGCAACGCCGCTTCCTCGGTGGCAATCCGCTTGCGTCCGAACCACGTGTTCCACAGGCTTTCGCCCGATTGCCCGCCCGGCACCATCATCAGGTTTTCCCGGCAGGTCATCGAACTGAACTCATGCGCAATCTGGAACGTGCGCAGCAGGCCCTTGTCGAACAGTTCGTGCGGTGGCAGGCCGGTGATATCCTCGCCATCCATGATGATCCGCCCGGATGTCGGCGGCAGCACACCGGCAATCACGTTGAACAGCGTCGTCTTGCCCGCACCGTTCGGCCCCACCAACCCGGTGATTGATCCGGTTTCGATGGTCAGGCTGGCACCGTCCACAGCGCGAAAGCCGCCAAAATGCTTCTGGATATCCTCGACAACGATCATGGCGATCCCCTTGGTAAAGCGAAGCAGCCCGGTGCTGGACCGGGCTGCTCTACCATTGTCGTGACAGTCGTATCAGCGGAAGCCGACCGTCTGAACTGCCCCGTCGATGATCTCGATCTCGCGGTAGGCGCCTGAAGATTCGCCGCCGCCGATCAATTCCACCGCGGTAGCTCCGATATAGTCGATATCGGTGCCGGCAGCGATGAGTTCGAGCGCGCGACCGAGTTCGCCCGGCAGGATCGGTTCGCCCGGCGCATTGGCCACGTCCATGATGTGCTGTGCGTAATCGCGCGGGGCCGACGACCCGGCCACCTGCATCGCCAGCATGATCAGCGCCGCCGCATCATAGGCCTCGGCCGAGAAGGCCGAGGTGCCGTCGAAGCCTGCTGCTTCCGCGAGGCCGAAGTAGATCGCCGCACCCTCGCTGTCGGTGCCGGGGAACTGGCCGAAGGAGCCATTTATCTCGGTGCCGAAGCGATCGGTGATAGCGTTGCCGACCATGCCGTCGGGCAGGACGAAGGTGTCGAAGGCGCCGGTGTCGAGCGCGGCGCGGATGATGCCCGGACCGCCCTGGTCGATATATCCCGCGACGACGAGCACATCGCCACCGGCCGCAGCCAGCGAACCGACCTCGGCCGAGTAATCCGCACGGCCATCTTCATGGGCCGCGACCAGGGTGACCGTGCCGCCAAGCTCCGCGAATGCGGCTGCAAAACTGTCGGCGAGGCCCCGCCCGTAGTCGTTATTGGTGTAGGTGAGGGCCACGGTGTCAAAGCCGCGATCAAGAATGTTTTCCGCCATCACAACACCCTGACGTGCGTCGGAGGGCGCCGTGCGAAAGAATATGCCATTGTCCTCGAGCGTCGAAAGGGCCGGGCTGGTTGCCGACGGCGACACCATGACCATGCCGTTGGGGATGGCAACGTTGGTTAGGGCCGGAATGGTCGCGCCCGAGCAAAGGGCACCGACGATGCCGTTGACGCTATCGGCAGTAATCAGGCGCTCAGCGGCAGCGACGGATAGCGCAGCGTCACAGGCCGAGTCGCCGCGCACAGAGGTGACCGATGCTCCGCCCAGTAGCGCATCACTGGTGGTCACTTCGGCCATAGCCAGTTCGGCCCCGTCGGCCATGCCAGGAGCGAGCGATTCTGCCGGGCCGGTGAAGCCAAGTAGCACGCCCAGTGTAATGCTCTCTTGCGCGAAGGCCGCGCCGGACAACGCTGCGGTGGCGACGGACGCCAGCAGAAACTTCTTCATTTTTCTCTCCCAAGTTGGACTTCGATATCCATTGTGGCGGGCACGTTAGATCGCCGCTCGTGTCTTGAAAAGGGCCAACGCTGCGGCAGCGAGCGGGAACAGAGCGTTTCATCAGTATTAAGAGAGCCACATGGTCGAATGCCACCTTACACAACCATCAAGGGGGCCAGTGGGGTGGACTTCCACCTTTGTCGGAGCCTGATAACACCATGCATCAGGGGTCGATTCGTACCCGAACATATCCCCGCAATTGGCCTGCGCATCAGGCACGGCTGAACCCGAAAGCGGCCCACCACATTCTAGACCTGTGGGGGGGGGTAAGCGGGCACAAGGATGCTGACCCCGCGGCGTCAATAGTGATTGCAGACAGTGTCTCGTTTCTGTTGTCCCGCCGCGCGCACCACTTCCCCGATCTGCATCAACTGATCCGACAGCGGGTTCGTTTTCCGCCAGACCATCCCGATGGTGCGGGAGGGGGCGGGCCGTGGAAACCGCGCCAGCGCCACATCCGCCGACCGTGTTTCAAGGCTCAGGGCGATCTCCGGGATCAGCGTCACACCCATACCGGCGCCAACCATCTGAACCAGTGTCGACAGCGAACTGCCCTCCATCAGGTGACGCGGTTGAGCCTTGGCAAACTGGCAAAAGGACAAGGCCTGATCGCGAAAACAATGCCCTTCCTCCAGCAAAAGCAAACGCATCGTCTGCAACAGCTTGGGGCTGGGAACCGGTTTCCCCGCATCTTCCGAGGGACGCACCAGAACGAAGTCCTCCGCGAACAATGCGAACTCTGTCAGGGTTGGTTCCGAAATCGGCAGCGCGACGATGGCCACGTCAAGGCGCGCCTCCAAAAGATCGTCTACCAACGATCGGGTCACTGATTCGCGAAACTCCAGTTCCAGTTCAGGATAGCGATTGGAAAGCGCCGCAATGATTTCGGGCAACAGATACGGTGCAACAGTCGGTATGATGCCAAGCCGCAGCCGTCCGGCAAGCGGACCGTTCGACGCCCGCGCCAGATCATCCAGTTCTTCGACGGCCAGCAGGATTTGGCGGGCCTTCTTGATCAGGTCTTCGCCAATTGCGGTCAGCCGCACCTTTCGCGCACTGCGTTCAACCAGTGGCACGCCAAACATTCTTTCCAGTTCCTGAACCTGAAGGGACAGCGCGGGTTGCGAGATTGAACATGCGTCGGCGGCACGGCCAAAATGCTGGTGCCGCGCCAATGCGTCGAAGTAGCGGAGTTGTTTAAACGTCAAGTTCATCATTTGCGTAACTTATCGTAGGGTTTAGATTAATCAATTGGATTTTATAGAATGCGCACGATAGAAGACGCCCAGAAAAGCCTATCGGCCTTGGCCGGTTTCAATGACATTGAATAGGAGATCCCCATGGACGGAAACGACGTGAACGCCGCAGGAGGCTGCCCTGTCATGCACGGCGGCAACACCAGAATGGATAGCCCGGTTACGAAATGGTGGCCGAATGCGCTGAACCTCGACATCCTTCATCAGCATGGCGCGCGAACCAACCCGATGGATCCGGGTTATGACCATCGCGAGGCGGTAAAAGGTCTGGATTACGAGGCGGTCAAGTCGGACCTGCATGCGCTGATGACCGATAGCAAGGACTGGTGGCCAGCCGACTGGGGACACTACGGTGGCCTGTTTATCCGCTTGGCTTGGCATGCTGCGGGCTCCTACCGCTTGGGCGACGGCCGCGGCGGTGCCGGTTCGGGCAACATTCGCTTTGCGCCGCTGAACTCGTGGCCGGACAACGCCAGCCTCGACAAGGCGCGGCGCTTGCTTTGGCCGGTAAAGAAGAAATACGGCAACGCCCTGTCATGGGCCGACCTGATTATCTTGTCGGGCACCGTTGCCTATAGCTCCATGGGTCTGAAGACCTTCGGCTTCGGTTTTGGACGCGAAGACATCTGGGGCCCCGAAATCGACATCAACTGGGGCAGTGAAAACGTTCTGTTGGCCCCGACCGAGGAGCGGGTCGCGGACATCGACGATGCCGACTCGATGTATAACCCGCTGGCGGCCTCGCACATGGGCCTGATCTACGTGAACCCCGAAGGCGTCGACGGCAATCCGAACCCGGCGCTTACCGCCAAATACGTTCGCACGACGTTTGCGCGGATGGCGATGAACGACGAGGAAACCGCCGCCCTGACCGTCGGTGGCCACACCGTCGGAAAGTGCCACGGCCTTGAAGCCGATATCGGCCCCGCGCCAGAGGGCGCACCGATTGCCGAAGCGGGCATGGGTTGGCACAACCCCAAGTTCGACGGCAAGGCCAACACCGCGCATACCTCGGGTCTGGAAGGTGCATGGACCACGAACCCCACCAAGTGGGACAATGGCTATCTTGAGCTTCTTTTCGGTTACGAGTGGGAACTGAAGAAATCCCGCGCAGGCGCATGGCAGTGGGAACCGATCGATATTGCGGAAGAGCACAAGGTCCCCGACGCAAGCAATCCGGCGATCAAGCACAACCCGATCATGACCGACGCCGACATGGCTATGAAGGTTGACCCGATTTATCGCGAGATCTGCGAGCGCTTCCACAAGGACCCCGCATATTTCTCCGACACGTTCGCCCGCGCATGGTTCAAGCTGACCCACCGCGACATGGGCCCCAAGGCCAACTACTATGGCCCCGACGTGCCTGCGGAAGATCTGATCTGGCAAGACCCGATCCCGGCAGGCAGCACCGCTTATGACGTGGCGGACGTGAAAGCCAAGATCGCGGGCAGCGGCCTGACGGCTGCCGAGATGATCGCCACCGCATGGGACAGCGCCCGGACCTTCCGCGGTTCGGACAAACGCGGCGGCGCCAATGGTGCACGCATCCGTCTGGCGCCGCAAAAAGACTGGGAAGGCAATGAACCTGCGCGTCTGGCCAAGGTTCTGGGTATCCTCGGTCCTATCGCGCACGACACGGGTGCCTCCCTCGCGGATGTGATCGTGCTGGCGGGCAATGTGGGCTTGGAGCAGTCGATCAAGGCCGCAGGCCACAATATCGCCGTGCCCTTCGCACCGGGACGTGGCGACGCGACCGACGACCAAACCGACGCGGACAGCTTTGGCGTGCTGGAACCGATGGCGGATGGTTTCCGCAATTGGCACAAGGAAGGGTTCGCCGTCAGCCCCGAGGAACTGATGCTCGACAGGGCCCAGTTGCTGGGTCTGACCGGAGCTGAAATGACCGTGCTGCTGGGTGGAATGCGCGTTTTGGGGACCAATTATGGCGGCTCCAGACATGGCGTCTTCACCGACCGCGAAGGCCAACTGACGAACGACTTCTTCGTCAACCTGACCGATATGGCCTATAGCTGGCACCCGGTGGAAAAGGATGGCACCTACCAACTCCGCGACCGCAAGACTGGTGCGATCAAGTGGACCGCCACAAGCGCGGACCTCGTGTTCGGCTCGAACTCCATCCTGCGCGCCTATGCCGAGGTCTATGCGCAAGACGACAACGCCGAGAAGTTCGCGCGCGACTTCGTTGCGGCTTGGACCAAGGTGATGAACGCAGATCGTTTCGACCTCGTCGCATGACGCTAACGGTCCGGGCAGCCCGCCTGCCCGGACCTAACCTATCCCTTGGCTCTCAACGGCCAAGAAAACGTCCCATGAGCCAGCTCTCGGCTGCCGCAGCAATGCACACTTAGCCTGACGCAATCGCCAGAATGTCCGCGCATCGAAACTGGTGTTCTTGTGAAAGAACCCAGTCGCTTATCCTTACAGGTTAAGGAACTCCGCAATCGCCGCGTTGAATGCGGAGGGCGCGTTGATATTGGCCACATGGGCGGCGTCCGGGATGGAAACATAGGTGCCACCGGGCGTCGCGTCCGCCATCGCCTGCATAACGTCGGGGGCTGCACCCATATCCAGCGCGCCGCCGACATACAGCACCGGCACCCCCGCCTGATCAAGCCGCCGAAGGTAATCCAACTCCTTCAGCGCATGACAGCACGCGATATAGCCCTGCGGATCGTTTGACAGCACCATCCGGCGAATATCGGCCACGCGCGCAGGGTTTTGATCGCGCCAGCCTTCCGTCAGCCAGCCGGCCAATGTTCCCTCGACAATGGCCTCAAGCCCGCCTGCCGCCACCTTCGCGATCCGGTCATCCCACATCGCCCGGAACGGTGGCGGCGCATCGGCGCGGCCATCGGCGCAAACGACACGGGACATTCTGTCGGCATGATCAATCGCGAGGCCAAGACCCGTCATGCCCCCCATCGACAGCCCCATGAAGGCGGCCTGCCCGATCCCGAAATGATCCATCAGGGCAATCACGTCCCCGGTCAGATCGGCGAAGGAATACGCCCCCGGGACGGTGTCGCTGCTGCCGTGACCGCGCGTGTCATACCGCAACACCCGATACCGGGTGCTCAGCATCGGGATCTGGTCGTCCCACATGGTCAGATCGGCACCAAGGCTGTTGGACAGGATCAGCCAATCTGCCCCCTGGGGTCCATCCAGCCGACAATTCAGGGCATATCCGCCAAGATCGACGCGATCGCTCATTCAGCGGCCTCACTGGCCGAGGTTGCGCTGTCCACGGCGGGTTTCACCTGTTCGGCCAACAAGACCATCGACCGTTTGCCAAGCGCCGGATCGGCCCAATCCTTGCCCGCATAGAGCAACGTGCCAAAGTCGCCCGTCTCTTCGCGGAACGCCAGAAGATCGTCTGCGACCTTGTCGGGCGTGCCCCAGATGATCAGCCGCTCACAGACCTTGTCCAGCGTGACCTCCTCATCGGGTTGGTCGCGGTATTCCTTGAACAGGTTGATGCGTCCATGCTTTTTCAGCTTGGTGTAGAGCTGGCTGTAATAGAACCGGTAAGGGCTGTCGGGATCGGTGGCATAACGGCGCGCGGTGTCCATGTCGTCGGCGACAAAGACACTTTTGGCAACGCGCCAGTTCGCGGGATCGGCCGGCCGGCCCACGCGCTCGCAGCCTTCAACGTATTTCGGCCAATGGCTCTTGACCCATTGCGGCATCAGGAAATTGGCGCTGATCGGGTCCCATCCACGCGCGGCGGCCTCGGTCACGCCCTTGGAAAACGGCGCCACGGCGGTCACGACGATGGGCGGATGCGGACGCTGCAGCGGCTTGGGCATGATGCCCTGCCCGATCTCGGTCATCTGGGCGCGCTCGGTCGACACGTTCCAGTACTTGCCCTTGATGTTATAGGGCGGTTCGCTTTCCCATATCTTCAGAACCGTATTGATGCATTCGAGAAACATCTCGGCGCGATCATTGTCGAGATTGCCAAAGACCTCGGCATCCGTCGCCAGACCGCCCGGCGAGATACCGAAATTGAACCGCCCATCCAACATATGATCAAGCATCGCCACCTGAGCCGCCACGGCGGCGGGATGACTGTTGGGCATGTTGACCGTGCCCGTGCCCAGTCGGATGTTCTTGGTCGCCGATGCAAGCGAGGCGATGAACATGACACAGCTTGTTATGTTCTCGGCGGAATCGGTGACATGTTCGCCCACATAAGCCTCGGTGAAACCCAACTCGTCTGCCAACAAAAAGGCCTCACGATCCTCGCGAAGGGACTGACGCCAGTCCTTGTCGATCGGATGAATAGGCATCGTGAAAAATCCAAGGTCCATGCTCGTCTCCGCTTCCCTGAGGCATCCCTTAGAATAGTTTGATGATTGCCAAAGGGAAAATAATTATGGATAACCATTCCCATTAAATTTATTGATGGGCAACATGGTCACGCTTCGTCAGATCCAATCCGTCGTCGCTGTCGTCGAGGAACGGTCCTTCACGCGGGCGGCAAACCGGGAAAACGCCACGCAATCCGGCATCTCGCAACACGTGGCCGCTGTTGAAAAGACGCTCGGCATCCCGTTGTTCGAACGCAGCAGCGACGGCGTGACCCCGACGCCCGCCGGGGCGCGCTATTACAAGCGCTGCATCGAGATATTGCGCACCCTGGAAGTCGCCAAAGGCGAGGCGCGACAGGCCGATGGCACGATGACCGGCAAGATCCGCGCCGGGTTGATCCCGGCCTTCACCCGCGCCGCGCTTGCGCCCGCGCTGGAACGATTTGCCGATCGCTATCCCGGTGTCGAGATCGAGGTGACCGAAGGCTATAGCGGCGCGCTGATGGGCCTCGTGCGCGCGGAAAGCCTCGATTTTGCCCTCGTCCCCGGATTTGCGGGTGAGACAGGGCTGAAGGTGACCCATCTGAACCGCAGCCGCGAGATGCTTGTATCGGGCCCGCGCCATGGCCTGCGCCATCTTGCGCCACTGCGATTGTCAGACCAACGGCCCTTGAAGATCATCCTTCCCACCCGGGCCAACGTGCGTCGGTCGAAGATCACCGAATATATTGAAACCCACGGCGTCCAGATTGACCGTGTGCTGGAAATGGATGCGATGCTGGGCACGTTGGAACTTGTCGCCGCAAGCGATTGGGTCACCATCCTGCCTTGGATCATCTGCAGCCCGGATGCCGAGGGTGACGGCGCGGTGCGGCGGATCTCTCCCTTGGCAGATCCGCCGCTGCATTCCGATTTCGTCGTCATTGAACCGGCCCGCAGCCCGTTGCAGCCACAGGGACACCTCTTTCTGGAAGAGATCAGGGCCGAACTGGATCGCTTGACCGAACCGGCCTAGAACATGATGTCCGGAAGCCACGTCGCGAGGCTTGGGATCAGCAACACGATCATCGCCGCGACAAGGATCAAGATGAAATACGGGGCCGATCCATAAAAGATCTGCCCAAGCGTCACCGTGGGATCCGGCACCGCACCTTTCACGGTATAGACCAGAATGCCAAACGGTGGTGTCAGAAGCCCCGCCTCGATCACCAATATCCCGAAGATCGCAAAGGCAATCGGATCAATGCCAAGAACAGCGGCCATCGGTGCGAAGATCGGCACGGTCAGCAAGATGATCGATACGGAATCCACCAGCATGCCAAGTACGATCCAGATCAACATCATCATCCCGATGATCATCCACGGCTCGGCACCGATGCTGAAGAACATGCCTTGGATAAAGCTTACTGCCCCCCCAAGCGCCAGAAGCCGCGAATACATCTGGGCGCAGATCAACAGGAACATGATTGGCGCCGTGGTGCGGCCCGCCTGATAGACGGCCTCAAGGATCTCCTTGCCGCGCATCCCCTTGATCACCCCGATGACAAACGCGCCAAGCGCTCCGAAGCCTGCGGCCTCCATCGGGGTAAAGAACCCCTTCCAGATGCCACCGATCACCAGAAAGATCAGGGCCAGAATCCCAAGACCGCCAATCAGTTCCGAACGCAGCTCTTCAGGCGTCATCGGGACCAGATCCGCTTTGAAAGCGGGCGCAATCGCCGGTTTGCGCACCACCGAAATCACAACATACGCCATGAAAAGCGCCGCCAGAATAATGCCCGGAACGATGCCTGCCATGAAAAGCGCGCCAACGCTCAACTCGGTCAGGATCGCCCACACGATCAACAGAACACTGGGCGGGATCAGCATCCCAAGGCAGGCGGATCCGGCGACAGCGCCCAATGCGAATGTCTGCTTGTATCCGGCCTTCTTCATCTCGGGGTAGGCAATGCGCGAGAATGCAGCCGCGGCCGCGATCGACACACCGGTTACGGCGGCAAAGACCGTGTTGCCCGCAATCGTCGCAATAGCCAGACGTCCGGGAAGCCGCTTCAGGGTCCGGTCACAGATCCGGTACAGATCCGACGCCGCCCCCGACCTTGATATGAAATCTCCCATCAGGACAAACAGTGGGATCACCACGAACACGTCCTTTCTGATCGCCTCATAGGCCGTGTTGCCCAGAATCGAGATCGCGGCTTCGAAGTTGCCGAGCATCAGGAAGACGCCGACGCCCGAACAAACCGCCAGCGCAACTCCGATGTGGACGCCCAGCAAGATCAAGACGATCAGCAGGCCAAGCATCCACAGTACGATATCACCACCCATGATGTTGTCCTGCCCTAGTCTGTTTGACCGGGAGCAATGGTCCCCGGTGCTTCGAGTTCATTGATTAGCTTGCCCTGCCAATCCAGCACGATCATCTGCAGGTAGGAAATGGCGACGAACGCCGACATCACCAGAACAGCCCCCCTCACCGGCCAAGTCGGCACCCGGAGCGCGCCTTCGCCCTCGTATTCGCCAATCCGGTAGGCGTCCGCGAAGGAGTCGCTGGTGCTCCAGACCAGCGCAACGAACACCGCGATCCCAAGGAGCGACGCGATCGTGCGCAAGATCTTGCGAAAGAATGGCGGCACCGCATCGGCGAAAACGGAGGTTCGAAGCATCGACCCGGAATAGATTGCCAACGGTAGTTGCAGGAAGGCGATCGACACGACGGAGTTCTGCAAGATCTCCTTGGTGCCGGGCACTGGCGCTCCGAAAAGCTGCCGGCCCATCACGTCGGCGAAAATCAGCACCGCAAGCGCCATCGTCCAGAAAGCGGATACAAGGTGAATCCCTTTCGCAATCTTGATTGGCACCCCCATCAGACCCTCCCGTGTCCGTCGCCCTGATCGACGCACCCGAACGCTATCGCATACTCACCGCTGGTCAAGTCGTTAATTAGCGATCGATAAATAGCGTCCTTTTCAGCGCCGGAGCGCTTGACCGAACGCGCATTTTGTGTGGAGATGCGGTGTGATTTAGCGGTCGATAAATAAGGATAACATCCGAATTGGGCGAACCAACGGCCCACACAGCTGGGACACCGCTGAAGAAATCATAGCCAGAATGGGAGGATATACATCATGGCAAAAAAGGCACTCTTGCGGGGAACAGCTCTCGCAGCGACCACGCTGGCAGTTGGCGCGGGCGCGGCCCTCGCAGACAATATAACGCTGCGCATCGGCGCGGGGCACCCAAATGGCCCGGCAGTCTATGTCGCTGACGTTGCAGACTTTTTCGTACCCGAAGTGGTGCGGCGCGTTGCGGAAGAAACCGAACACACCATTGAATTCGTCGAAGGGTATGGCGGCTCCATCGCGGGCGTCGCGGAAACGCTCGAGTCGGTGCAAAACGGCATCCTGGACATCGGTGCCTATTGCATCTGCTTTGAGCCGGCAAAGCTTTTCCTGCACAACTTCCCCTACTACGCCCCCTTCGGGCCGCAGGATTCCATACAAGAGATGCAAGCCACTCGCGCAGTCTATGATCAGGTGCCGTGGCTGACCGAACAGTTCAGCGCAGAATATGATCAGGTGCTTCTTGGTCTGCACGGCTGGGACAACTACCACCTTGGCACGACCGATCCATGGGAAACGGTCGCGGATCTTCAGGGCGTGAAGATCGGCGGCGCCGGTCCCAACCTGCCATGGCTGGAATTCGCGGGCGCCGTTCCGGTGCAGTCGACCCTGCCCGACGGGTATCTGTCCATGCAGACCGGTGTCTACAATGGCTGGCTGATGTTCCCATCGGCCTATCTCGGCTTCCGCTTCTACGAGCCCGCGCCCTACTACACCTTGATCGGCTTCGGCGCGATGGGTGTGAATGCGCTGACCATGAACCAGCGCAGCTTGGATGGCCTGCCCGACGACGTCGCGCAGATCATCATCGAAGTGGGCCGCGCCTATGAAGATCAGGCTGGTGCGTCGCTGAATGCGCGTCAGGCATCCGGAATCGCGGGGCTGGAGGAAGCTGGCGCCGTCATCTCCCAGATCGCGCCAGAAGTGCGCACGGGTTGGGCCGAATCGCTGGCCACTTTCCCGGGGCTGCAAGCAGCCGAGGCCGACGGACGCGGCATGCCGGGTACCGAGGTGATGCAAGCCTATCTCGATGCCGTGGCGGCAACCGGATATGAGTGGCCATACGAGTATTCGCTCAACTGATCGCTACCAAACGGAGGGCGGCCAACTGGCCGCCCTTTTTCTTCGTCGGGTGCGCACGCTGCATCCAAGACGTTTACCGGAGGTACCTGCCGTGGCCCTGTCGGACCGTATTCCCTATCAAGCCCTGATCGACCGTCCACGGTTGCACCTGCCGGACGGCAAACGGGTCGCCGTCTGGGTCATCCTGAACGTCGAAGAATGGCGCATCGAAAAGCCGATGCCACGAACCGTTCTACCGCCGCCGATGGGGCAACCGCTTTTGCCCGACGTGCCCAATTGGTCATGGCATGAATATGGAATGCGATCCGGTTTCTGGCGGCAATGGAAGGCCCTGACCGACCGGAACATCCCCGTCTCGCTCGCGATCAATGGCCATGTCTGCGAAAGCTATCCCCGCGTGGCCGGCGCGGCCCTCGATGCAGGATGGGAATTCATGGGCCACGGGTTTCTGCAAGGGCCGATGCACAAGCTCGACGATCAGGAAGGCGCCATCATGGCCGCCCTTGATGGGATCGAGGCATTCTGCGGCACGCGCCCGCGGAGTTGGGAAAGCCCCGGCCTGACCGAAACCGAGGATACGCTTGATCTTCTCCGGAAACATGGCGTCGATTACGTCGCGGATTGGGTCATCGATGACTTGCCGCAGGATATCGCCACCCCGCACGGCCCCATCACGACCCTGCCCTACAGCGTCGAAACCAATGACATCACGGTTTATGCGCTTCAGGGGCACCGCTCCGACGAGTTCCTGACGCGCGGGCGCGATCAATTCGACAGGCTCTATGCCGAAGGCGCGGACAACGCGCGCGTCATGGCGATCTCGATCCACCCCTACATCACGGGCGTGCCGCACCGGATCCGCTATCTCGAGGCACTTCTTGATCATGTCGGCGGCCATGACGGCACCGCCTGGATGACCGCCACCCAGATCGGAGATTGGTACCGGGGCGAAATGGCCCGCATCGCAGCAGAAGGACGGCCATGATGGATATCGTTGATATCAGTGTCGAGGAAATGCAGGCCCGTGTCGCCCGCTACAAGGAATTGCGCGCGTCACCTCAAGCTTTCGTCGACACCCGGATTCCGATCTACGAGCGTGACATCTACAACGTGATCGGCCGTGGCGTGACCGAGGACAAGGACCTTGCCCCGTCAATCTCGGACGCGCGCTATTTCGGCATTACCTATGTCGGGGCCGAGCCGGGCAAGGGCGCGGCACTTCATGCCCATGAGACGATCGAGGTCTTCATCCCGCTGGTCGGTCGATGGGCCGCCTATTGGGGAGAGAACGGCGACAAGGAAATCGAGATCGATCCGTTCGACGTGATCTCGTTCCCGCCCGGTGTCTACCGCGGGTTCCGCAATATCGGCGACAGCCACGGAATGCTGATGGCAATCATCGGGTCGAAGGAAACAACCGGAGACGGAGGGCGCGTCGATTGGGCCCCGCATATCCTGCAACAGAGCCAAGCCACCGGGCTTCGCGTCAACACCGCAGGCGATCTGGAAGAAGACTAGACGCGAGATGACATCGTTCGTTGCCCGCGGTGATTACCATGGGCCACGCATCACGGCAGGTGTTTGGTCGGCATAGGCGGGCGAATTGTTCCGCCACGCGGTCGCACGATCCCACAGCCCGATGTCCCGTTTTCGACCAAGACAACGCGTCTTGCCGACGTCGGGCGCGGGGCCATATCCCGACCGGCCCCTGCGCGCTGCGCACGAAGTCCCAAGCGAGGCCCCGCAAGAAAAGTCTATACGGTGCCCAGCGCCTTCAGCACGCGTTCCGGCGTCATCGGCATCTGATGGATCGATGCGCCCAAAGGTCGAAGCGCATCGTTCACCGCGTTCATCAAGGCCGCAGGCGCGCCGCCCGTGCCCGCCTCGCCCGCACCCTTGGCACCCAAAACCGAGGTCTTGGTCGGCGTTTCCACATGCGCGACGAAGATATCGGGCATCTCGAAGGCCATCGGAACGAGGTAGTCGGCCATCGTGGCGTTTTCCAACTGCCCGTCCTCGGAATAAATGCATTCCTCGTAGAACGCGCCGCCGATCCCCTGCACGACGCCGCCCCGGATCTGACCGTCGACCAGTTGCGGGTTGATCACGCGGCCGCAATCCTCGACCGCCCAGAAGTTCAGAACTTTCACAAAGCCGGTCTCAGGGTCGAGCTCAACCTCGGCTGCCATGGCCCCGTTGGTGAACACGAACGGGAAATCCGACACCCGGTAGTGCCGCGTCGCGACCAACTCGGGCGACAGATCGGAGGGAAGCTCATTGCCCCTGTAATAGACCGTCCGCGCCAGATCGCTGAGGCTCATCCGTGGCGGCCCGCCATCCGCATCGACGACATGGCCATCGACGATATCGAACTTGTCGGGGGTGGATTGCAGAATCGTGGCCGCAACCTCAAGCACCTGCTGCTTGAGCGCATGGGCGGCCTGAAGCGTGGCCTCGCCGCCGATGCCGGCACCGCGTGATGCCCATGTCCCGCCCCCGTAGGGTGTGGAACGGGTGTCGCCGGTGGTGACCTTGACGCGGTCCAACGGCACGCCGAACACGCCCGCAGCAATCTGGGCCAGAATCGCGTTCGTGCCCTGCCCCTGCTCCGTGACCGAAGACGAGACGTGGATTGCGCCACCGGCCTCCAGCCGGATCGTCGTGCCATCCTGACTGGCGATCGGCGCGCCGCCGATCCCGTAGAACATCGGGCTGGGGTTCGTGACCTCGACCATCGAGACAAGGCCAATCCCACGATGGATGCCCTCTTTGCGCAGGCGGGCGTGTTCGGCCCGGCGCGCGTCGTAGTCCATCATCTCCACCAACCGATCCAGCGACTTGTGGTGGGACAGATCGTCAAACTTCATGCCGGTCGCGGACACCGTCGGGTAGGCATCGTCCCTGACGAGGTTACGACGGCGGATCTCGACCACGTCCATTCCGATCTCGTTCGCGGCATCTTCCAGCAAACCATCGGCAACCGCCATGGCGATGGGATGCCCCACGGCGCGATACTGACACATCATGTTCTTGTTCTGGAACACAACCCGCGCCCGGGCGCGATAATGCTCGATCAAGTAGGGCGCGCCGGTCAGGTTCAGAACCTGATTGGCCTCGATCGCGGAGGTGCGCGGATACATCGAATAGGGGCCGATCCCGGTGACATCGTCAAACGCCAACGCCGCGATCTTGCCGTCAGCCGTGACCGCGATCCGGCCATCGACCACGTGGTCGCGCGCATGGATATCGGTCAGGAAGCTTTCCAGCCGGTCGGCGACGAATTTTACCGGACGGCCAAGAATCTTGGCCGCCGCCGCCGTTGCGATATCGTCGCCATAGGTGTGGATCTTGATCCCGAAGGACCCGCCGACATCTTGGGACACAACGCGCACGTTTTCCTCGGGCAAGCCAAGGTGCTTGGCGAGAATGAACTGCATCATGTGCGGCGCTTGGCCCGAATACCAATAGGTCAGCATTCTTTCGGACGGATCGTATTCGACCACCGACGCTCGGGTTTCCAGCGTCACGCCGGTGTGCCTGCCAAAGCGAAACCGCCGCTCGACCACGGTAACATCGTCGCGGGCAAAGGCGGCATCCGGATTTCCAGCCTCCACCAGCCGCTCCCACGCGAGATTGGAGCCGAATTCCGCGTGAATCACGGGCGCATCAGCGTCCAGCGCGCGCTCCATGTCGGTTGCCGGATCAAGCTCTTCGATGTCAATCTCGACCAGCGCGGCGGCGTCCTCGGCAATGGCGCGGCTGCTTGCTACCACCATGACCAAAGGCTCCCCGGTCCAGCGCGCCACGTCGACGGCCAAGGGCATCTGCGGCGCAGAGCGCAATCCGGCAAGGTGGCTCAGCACGCCGACATACGGCTCAACTTGACCCACGAAATCGGCACCGGTAAACACCGCCGTCACACCGGGAACGGCCTTGGCCTCGGACACATTGATGCTCACGATCCGCCCATGCGCCACGGGGGATCGCACGAAGGCAGCATGCAACATGCGCGGCAACTGGATGTCATCGACGTATTTCCCCCGCCCCTGCGTCAGGCGGACGGCGTCGGCCCGTGGCACCGACTTGCCGATATAGGTGTTCGGCTTGTCGAAGATCGTCTGTGGACCGCTCATGACCGTGCCCTCCCGTCAATCACGTCGCAGACCGCATCGACGATGGATTGATAACCCGTGCAGCGGCAATAATTGCCCGACAGATGCTCGCGGATCGCGCTGCGATCGGCCACGCCGCCGCCTTCGACATATTCCAGCGCGCTGGCCAGCATGCCCGGCGTGCAATACCCGCATTGAAGCGCGTTTCGGTCAACGAAGGCCTGCCGTAAGTCCGCGCCTCGGCCCGAATCCGCAAAACCTTCCACGGTCGTGATCTCCGCGCCGTCGGCCTGAACCGCCAGCATCAGGCAGCCGCGCACCATCGCGCCGTTCACCTCAAGCGTGCAGGCCCCGCACACACCGTGTTCGCACCCCACGTGACTGCCGGTGAGGCCCAGCGTATTGCGCAGAAAATCAACAAGATTCTGGCGCACCGGCACCGCGTTGGTCGAGGTTTCGCCGTTGACGGTCAGGCTGATTGTCCTGGTTTCGTGCATGCTCACACCCTCTCCAATGCGCGTTTCAGTACGACACCCGAAAGGTGCTGCTTGGTCGCCGTGGCGGCGTTCAGGTCGCCCGCGAACGGGATCTCGCCCAGTGCCGCGATCGCGGCCTCGGCACCGTCCATCGGCACCTTGCCATCAAGCGCGGCCTCTGCCGCCGTGGCCCGCAGCGCGCGGTCGGACACACTGAAGAACGCCACACGGTAATCGCTGCACACCCCCCCGGGCGCACCCGATGCCGCAACCGCCACGCCGGCCATCGCATAATCGCCGTGGCGACGGGCCAGTTCGTAGAACGCAAATCGGCGGTCAGGGGCCGGCGCAGGCACGGTGATGGCCGTGACCAGTTCCCCGCTTTGTAAGGCGGTTTCATACATTCCAAGGAAGAAGTCCGCAGCCGCATGGGTCTTGGTGCCTGCGCTTGATTGCACCGTTATCTCCGCATCCAGCGCCAGAAGAAGCGCGGGCATCTCGGCGGCGGGATCGGCAAGGGCGACACTGCCGCCAATGGTGCCGCGATTACGGATCGCCGCATGGGCAATATGCGGAAGCGCCATCGCCATCAGCGGCGCGCGCTCCGCGACCAAAGCCGAGGCGGCCAGATCGACATACCGCGTCATCGCTCCGATCCTGAGGCCCCCGCCGTCCCCAGAGATCCCCTTGATCTCATCGAGCGCGGACAGATCGACCAACATTCCGGGCTGCGCCAACCGAAAATTCATCATGGGAACAAGACTTTGCCCGCCCGCCAGAGGCGTTGCATCAAGGTCCCCGTCCTCCAGAAGCGCAAACGCCTCCGCAAGCGACCCCGGTCGCTCGTACTTGAATTCGGCAGCTTTCATATTCCCCCCCAAGCGCGGCCGGGCGCATCGTCCCCGCCTTGCCTTTTCCCCTCACATGAAGATAATTTATCGAACTATAAATAACTAGCAAGGTCTAACTGGCAGGCTTCAATGGTGACGATCAAACCAAAGGCGACCGTAAAGATGGCAATGACGGCGACGGGTGAAACCCACGCCCGCAGCATCGTGAACGTTCGCGATCTTTCGGTCACCATCGACGAGCCGGAGGTGCGTGGCGGCACCAATCTGGGATTTTCTCCTACCGAAACGCTGATGTCGTCCCTGATCGGCTGCACCAATGTGATCTCCAAACGCATCGCCCACGACATGGGCGTCGCGTTTGGCGAGATGAAGATCGTGCTGAGCGCTGACTTCAACCGACTTGGAACCATGCTGCAGCAGGAGATCGAAGCACCGTTCTCCAACATCGTGCTCGATATCGAAGTGGCCACCGACGCCACCCCCGAACAGCTTGCGGCCATTCAGTCCGACCTCGTCAAATTCTGCCCCGTCGCCAAGGTCATGCGTGCCGGCGGCATCACGATCACCGAAAACTGGACGGCCGTGCCGCTTTGATGCACCGCCCCCGTATCGCCCAACACCCGACCCACCCAAAGGAACCGTGAACCATGTCGATGAAACTGATGCCCGGAACCAAGGCCCCTGCCCTGTCCCTTCCCCTTGTGGGGGGCGGCACATGGACCCTTGCGGACCAGACGCCCAACGCCCTGACAATGATCATTGTCTATCGCGGCTATCACTGCCCGGTCTGCAAGGACTTTGTCGGCGGCATGCTTGAACCCAAGATCGACGCGTTCGCGGCGGCTGGCGTTTCGGTCATTGCGGTTTCGATGGACGGCGAAGACCGCGCCACCAAGTCAAAGGCCGAATGGGGTCTCGAAAAGACACCCGTCGCCTATGGCATGACAGAAGCGATGGCGCGGGAATGGGGCCTCTACATCACGACCTCGATCAAGGAAGCCGAAACCGACGTCTTCGCCGAACCCGGCACGTTCTGGGTGACGCCAGATGGCACGCTCTATCTGATCGATATCGCGAACATGCCGTTCGCGCGTCCGAACCTCGACATTCTGCTGTCGAAAGTGCCAGCTGTCGCGGCAGGGTATCCGCCGCGCGGCACCAAGGCCTAATTTATATATAAGAAGTTGCGCCAGCGCGGCCTACCGGGTCACGTTGGCGCGCACATGGCCGATCTGCCCCAGAAAGCTGTCGATAGCGGTCTCGATGATAAACGCCTTGTCGTTGAGAATCGAGACCTCGTAGATCAAGGTACGCACCCCGTAGTAAAAGATGCCACCATGCATGATCCATGCAAATTCCACCTCCTCGTCGGACGGCGTCAGATCCTCTAGCCCGGCATCGAAACGAAGCTCGCTCAGGATCGGCTCAAGGATACGGGCGCGCACAAGCTTCAGGTAGCGGCGATTGATATCGACGCCCTTCAGTCCCGAAAACAAAAAGATCCGCATCCAGTGATTGTGGAATACGACGTCGGTATAGGCCATGTAGAATTCCATCAGACGGTCACGCACCGGGCGGGACCTGTCAGTCAGGATAGAACTCCAACCATCCTGCCACCGCTTCACGTAAACCGCATCATAGACCTCTGCGATGAGATCGTTTTTTGAAGGGAAATACCTGTACAACAAGGGTTGCGTGACGCCGAGACGGCGCGCCAGATCGCGCGTTGAGCTTTCGAATCCTTCCTGTGCGAAGAACTCGATCGCCTTGCTCAGGAACTCTTCCCGCCGCTCCTCAGACGCCATGCGACGGCGCGGTGGGGCGTTCTCGATATTTTCTGGGCCATCATTCACGCATCATGCCATTCATTGTTCAGTTTCAGGCGATGCCCCACGATAACGCCCTTAGCGAGACTTTGTTCGAGAAAACACCCCTTTTTCGCGCATTCAAGCAATTCGCGCAGCCTTTCTGGTGCCGCGTCGCTGTCGATATCCACATCCAGCCCAAAACTGACCGCCTCGGTCACATAAGGCTCCATTCCGATCTGGTCGCCCTTCCAATGCAGGCGCGCCTTCACCTCGACCCCTTGCATATCGATCTTCAGCCGCTTTGCGAAGGCCCGGATCTGCGTCATCAGACAGCCGGTCAGCGCCGCCGTGAACAACGCCAACGGCGGCGGCGCGGTGCCGTCTCCGCCGTGGAACGGGCCCTCATCGGTCGCCAACTCGAAGCTTTCCTTCATCATCGGCCATTCGACCGAAATGTCGTTGCGCATCTTGCCGCTTGACCGCCCGGTACCCTCGAAGATCACTTCAAATGTCTTGGTTGCCTGTTCCGTCATGGATGCCTCCCCTGCGTTCCCCATGCGTCCCCCGCGCTCGCGCAGGGCAATCATGGTCGGACGCTAGCGCATATTTATCGATCGATCATTAGGAATGTGCTACCCATAACGCGGTTTGCCGATTTAAGATCGTCAGAGGGTCGCGCGATAGCTTCAGGCGACCAGCCAGAACAGCCGCATCGTCAGGGAGGACACCAGATGCCCCAACTCACACGACAGGAAATCTATGACACAGCCAAGGAGTTGTCGAACTGGGGTCGTTGGGGCGACGACGACCAGATCGGGACGCTGAACAACATCACACCTGAGGATATCGTCGCGGCGGCCAAGCTGGTGCGCAAGGGCAAGACCTTTGCCCTTGGCCTCGACCTGAAGGAAAAGATCCAATCGGGTCTTTTCGGCGGGCGCTGGAACATGATCCACCAGATGCTGGCGACCGGCACCGACGCCGTGACCGGCGAACAGGACGGCGACGGCACGGCCTATCTGCGTTACGCGGACGACGCCATCAACCTGCCCTGTCAGGGGTCCACGCAGTGGGATGCGCTCTGCCACATCTTCCTCGATGACAAGATGTATAACGGCTACCCGGCGACGGACGTGACGGTGAACGGGGCAAAACGTCTGGGGATCGAACATGTGCGCGACAAGATGGTTGGGCGCGGTGTGCTGTTGGATATCGCCCGCTGGAAGGGTGTCGATTGCCTTGACGACGGCTACCCGATCACCGGGGCCGATCTTGACGGATGCGCCGCGGCGCAGGGCGTGTCGGTCGGGCGCGGCGACTTCGTGATCGTGCGCACCGGGCATCAGGAACGGTGCCTCGCGGCAGGGGATTGGACAGGCTACGCAGGCGGCGATGCGCCCGGGTTGGCGTTTGAAACGGCGCGCTGGATCCGCAACAACGACATTGCCGCGATTTGCGCCGACACTTGGGGCTGCGAGGTGCGCCCGAATGAAACGGACGAGGCAAACCAGCCATGGCACTGGGTCGTGATCCCTGCCATCGGCATTTCCATGGGAGAGATCTTCTATCTGAAGGACTTGGCCGAAGATTGCGCAAACGACGGGGTATACGAATTCTTGTTCACCGCCCCGCCCCTGCACATTCCGGGTGCCGCCGGATCCCCGATCAACCCTCAGGCGATCAAGTGATCACCCTTTGGGGCCGGTCCAGTTCGGTCAACGTGCAGAAGGTCATCTGGGCGCTGGACGAGATGGACCTGCCCTATCACCACGAGGTCGTGGGGGGGCGATACGGCGGCACCGACACGCCCGAATTTGCCGCCCTCACGCCGGTGCGCCGCGTCCCCGTCCTGCAGGACGGGGCGCTGGTGCTGTGGGAAAGCCATGCGATCCTGCGTCAGCTCGCGCGGACCCGTGGTGCCCCGATTGCCCCGGCGGAAGCGGACCTTCCGATTGCCGATCAGTGGATGGAATATGTCACCTCCACCCTGCAGCCGTCGTTCATTCGCCTTTTCTGGCAGATCGTCCGCACAAGACCCCAGGACCGCGTAGAGGCCGATCTGCCCGCCCTCCGGCGTGCGTTTCTGGATACGCTCCCGCCGCTTGAGGCAAGGTTGGACGCTCGCCCATATCTGGCCGGCAAGGCCTTCAGCATGGCCGATATCGCCGCAGGATCCCTGTTCTACCGCGCCAAGGACCTGTGTGACCCTTTTCGCGACCACCCCAACATTGCGCGCTGGTATGGCGAACTCACGCAGCGCCCGGCCTATGGCAGGGTCGTCATGACATCGTATGATGAGCTGCGCGCCTAGGCCGATTTCCGCGGCTCAGGGGAAATCGGCAACCGCCGTCAGGCGCAGGATCTCATCCATGTTGGGATTGTTGCGGCCATCCGCATTGTCGCCCTGCTCCGGGGCCACCATCATGTATCGACCCAACAGACGTGACCGCTCGAACGCGGCGCGCGACGCAGGCACACGTTCCGCCGAATAGGCCTGTAGCGCCTCCGGGATCGGTGCCGCCGACAGATGCCTTGCCAAAGCCAACGCATCCTGCGCCGCCTTTGTGACCCCCATCCCGACATGGGGCCGCGCCACGCAGGCCGCATCCCCCGATACCGCAACCCGCCCCTTGGCGAAACTTGGCGACAGATGATCGTAGATCGGCGTGAAGAAGGGTCTCTCGCTCTTGCTCAGAATGTGGGTGAACACATCCGGCAGCGACCGCGCCGCCGCTTCTTCCATCCGTGCCAGAACATCTTCGCGCACCAGCGGCGGCGGGATCGAGATGGCATGCGTCTGACCGCTTTCGTCGGTCAGCATGTCGTGCAGTTCATCCTTGGAAACCGGCCAGTACCAAACGAAATTATAGCGGCGATGGCCGGGGCGCAGGTCATTGCTCTCTCCGGCAATCGGGTAGCCGACAATCTGGGTTCCGGTGGGCATGAACATCCCGAACACGTCAAAGATCCGGTCACGCATATCGGGCGACAGTTCCGCCTCTTGGGCCAACGCGCGCCACACGACATAGCCGGCATATTCCGGTTGAACCTCGGGCAGGATATGCGCCCGCACGGCAGAGCGGAAGCCATCGGCCCCCAGCAGAACATCGGCGCGATGCTCCAGACCGCTTGCGAAATGCAGGGTCACGCCGTCCGCATCCTCGGTGAACGTCTCCAACATTTCGCCCAGATGGTAATCCTCATCCGGGATCAGGTTGCGCAGGGTCTGGTACATGCGGTCCCACGAGGTCACAACCTGCGGATAGGGCATCGTCGAGAAATGCCCCCCCGGAAGATCAAAGGCCACACGGTCATGCACCTGCACACCCAGATTGGAGATGTCGGCACCGACACCCTCAAGCGCGGCGATCAGTTGCGGATGGGTGACGATGCCCGCGCCGCGCCCCGAAAGCGGGACGCCGACACGCTCGAAAACCTGAACGTTCCAACCCGCCGCCTTCAACGCGGCCGCCGCGAACAGCCCCCCGATCGAGCCACCGATAATCGCCACTGTGCCTGCCATGATGCCGCTCCCTCATCTATGTCTTTCCGCATCTTATTTATCACTCTATAATTAAAAGGCGAGACAGAAGGAGCGCCAGATGACACCAACCGCTGAGAAAACGTCCGATGCCTTCTCGGGGCCGCACTGGACACCCGAATTGATCAATGAGCTTGAGACCGGCCGGAGCAGTGGCCGGGTCGGGTCCACTTTGGTCAGCGAAAGCGACCGCGCGCGGGTCTGGCTGATTGAAATGCAGCCCGGCGACCGCCTGCCGTTTCATACCCATGTGCTGGACTATTTCTGGGTCGCCACCACCGCGGGGCGGGCGCGCTCGCGCTATTCCGACGGCAAGGTTGCCGAAATGGACTACGCCGTCGGCACCACGCGGCACTTCACCTTCACGCATGGCCAATCGATGACCCATGACCTTGAGAATATCGGCGACACGGTTTTGTGCTTCACCACGGTCGAATATCTCGACAGCGCGAACGATCCCTTGGCCTGAAACACCTGCCCACCGGGCCGGGCCTCAGAGCCGGACGGTTTCGCCGGACCCGGCCGAGAGCGCGATGGCATCGAGGACTTCGATGTTATGGACCATCTGCTGCGCCGTGAACGGATAGGGCGCGCGGCCCTCGATTGCGTCGGCAAACGCGCCGAGGTTATCCAGCACGGTGTCGGTCCATGGAAAGCTCTCGGTGGTCACGGCCCGCCCGGTCCGCGACACCGACAGATGCGCCTGCCCGCCGGGCGTATCGGGGTGCGTGTCGTTGCGAACCTCGGCCCACTGCTCCGATCCGAACACATGATATCGGATGAAATGCGGCGTCTGAAGGATGGCCGACAAGGTCGCCGTCATGCCCGCGCGGAACCGCAGCTGAACCGACACGACATCGCCCGTCTCCCACCCAAGGCTGCGATCCGCCGTCAGGGCCTGAACGCTGGCGACGGGTCCGAACATCCAGATCATGAAATCGGTCAGATGAATGCCCATTCCGGTCATTCCCGCCGCCGGCGCAAGGTGCGGTTTCGTGCGCCAGTTGTCCTTGGGCAACCCCGCCAGCTTGTCATGGCTGAAGGCTGCCTCGACATGCATCACAGTTCCCAGATCACCGGCCCGCACCATCGCCGCAAGCCTCTGCATCGCGGGCTCAAAGCGGCGCTCGTGCCCGACGCCCAGAACGACGCCTGCATTCGTCACGGCATCAACGATGCGGCGCGCGCTCTCCCCCGTGAGCGACAGGGGTTTTTCGCACAGCACATGCTTTCCGGCCCGCGCCGCGGCAACCGATTGCGGCTCATGCTGGTCGTTGGGACTGGTCAGGATCACCGCCGCGACCGACGCATCCTCCAAGATTGCCTCGAACGATGGATAGACGCTGTGCCCTTGCTCCGTCGCGGCCCCGGACAGTTCCGGCGCAAAGACCCCCGCAAGGTCAAAGCGGTCATGCCCGACAAGGCGGCCTGCCACATGCTGCCCCCACCAACCATACCCGGAAACGGCTGTTCGGATCATGCGGATGCTGTCTCAGGCAGCGTTGAAAGACGCCCCTTCGCATAGATCAGCGGTGCCGCATCGCCCCGTCCGTGACGAAGGACCTGACCGATGAAAATCTCATGATCACCGCCATCGTAGCGGGCGTGGGTGCTGCACTCGAAAACGGCAGCGGATCCCGCCAAGATGGGCGCTCCGCCGTGCCCCTTCGTCCACGCAAGCCCCTTGAACCGTTCCTCGACCGGGCTCGAAAAGGTCCGCGGCAGCTCTGCCTGCGCCTCCGACAGCACATTGACCGCGAAGTGCCCCGCGGCGCGGAAATCCGCCAAGCTGCCCGCCTTCAGCGCAAGACTCCACAAGATAAGCGGCGGGTCCATCGACACCGAGTTGAACGATGAGATCGTGACACCGATCGGCGCGCCGGCGCGGCTCATCGCCGTGACCACCGCCACACCGGTCGGAAAACAGCCAAGCGAGCGGCGCAAATCGGTTGCGTTGATGATCTGGTCGGTCATTGGATTCGATGCATTCATGATGGCCTCCGTTGCACCAAAAATGACATGCACGGGGATCAAAACAAATTATAATGTGTTATCTTAAGAAGTAATTTGCCTAATTCCTCATCCTTGAACATCAGCCCGACAGGTTGCGATGCCGCTCAGGTGGCAGTTCCCCCTTTGCCGATGTTTGGAGCTTGTTTCCCTACCTGCACCACGGAATACTCCGCCTCCAACGACGCCGGGCAACCCGGTCAAACGGAGGCTGCCCCATGCCACAACCAGAAACGCCCGCCCTTGCACCGATATCGTCCGGGGACTGGCCAGAGGCGGTGGCCGACCTTCAGGACAGCTTCGCCGGGCGGTTGAACGTCTACCGGGTCATGGCGCATCATCCGGCCCTTTTGCGCGCGTGGGTCGATTTGCGTCAGCACGTCGTCCAGGACACCGCCTTGGGCCGTGAGAGAAGTGAGATCGTCATCCTTCGGGCCGCGACGCATGTCAAATCAAGCTATGAATGGAACCACCACCTCTCGCGGGCGCGCGCCTTGGGCATGGCCGATCACCGGATAGCATCCATGCGCGGCGCGACGTCAGAGATGGACCCGGCCGACGCGGTTCTGGCGGCGGCGGTCGATGATCTGATGCAAGGCGCACGCCTTCAGCCTCAGACCAAGGCGGCGCTGCTGGGTCTTGTGGGTATCGAAGGGACGCTCGATCTGTTTGCAACCGTCGGCTTCTATTCCACGCTCGGTTTCATCGTGAACACGTTTGAAACGCCGCTTGACGACGCGGTTGCATCCGAAGTGTCCGACCATCCCCTGTCTCAATAAGCCCTCCGCTCCATGAAACGGCGCGTGGGCCACGCCCCGACGCCCCCTTTCAAACCGAACGCCCACCTGATCGTGCCCGCGCAAATCGGTTGCGGCGATCAATGCAATTGCTATGGCTGTTGCTCCCGCTAGGCTAGGGGCGCTGATCGGCACATGAAGGATACCGCGTCATGACCTCGACAAACACATCTGCCACGCGCCCGCCCAGCCGGCTGGAACATTTCCCGATCAGCTTCTTCGCTGTCAGCATGGGCGTGTTCGGTCTTGCGCTGGCGCTTCGGGCCGGGGGCTTTTCGGGACCCGCCACCGGCGTCGGCGCGGTCGGGATCGGCGTTCTGATCATGCTGTTCGGCGCGTTGGGCCTCAAGGCGATCCGCCATACAGCGGCTCTCAAGGCGGAATGGGCGCATCCCGTTCGGTTGGCCTTCTTTCCCGCAACCAGCATCTCACTTCTGCTGATGGCGACGTTCCTGCGCGACACCGCCCCCGATATCGCCAGTGTGATCTGGGTCGTGGGCGCCACCGTGCAAGGCATCCTGACGCTTGTGGTAATTTCCGCGTGGATCGGGCACCGCGCCTTTGGTCCGGGTCAATTGTCGCCCGCATGGTTCATCCCCGCCGTTGGCAATGTCATCGCGCCAGTGGGGGGGGTGCCACTGGGGTATGTCGAACCAAGCTGGTATTTCTTTGCTGTGGGCGTGTTATTCTGGATCGTGCTTTTGACCCTCGTGTTCAATCGGTTGATCTTCCATGATCCGATGCCCGGCAAACTGAAGCCGACGATCGTCATCCTGATCGCCCCGCCCGCCCTCGCCTTTCTGGCATGGGTCCAATTTCAGGGCGGGGTGATCGACGCACCGGCGCGCATCCTGATCAACTTGGGATACTTCTTCACGGCGCTGGTTGCGATCCAGATCCCATCAATCCTGAAGCTCCCGTTTGCGTTGTCGTTCTGGGCGCTGTCTTTCCCGCTGGCTGCGATCACTATTGCAAGCTTTCGCTTTGCCGATCTTGCGGGCTCGGTCTTGCATCGGGGCATCGGGTTTGTCCTTCTGGCGCTGCTGGTGATCACAATTGCCGTTCTGACAGTCCGGACGGCGCGTGCCGCATATGCGGACGAGATATTCCAACCAGAGTGACCGCCGGGGCAAGCCTCCTCGGCAAGTAGGCGAGAACCATGACGCGGCACTAGGCACCCCGCCTTGCCGTCGGCCCCTCTGGCCTTCGTTCCCGGAGTCCAATACGTGTGTCGCAAGATATCGTCTAAAAAGTCGGACCGTCCGACAACGGCGCCAAGGGAGATTTATCGTGACGACACTGTGCTACGCCAAGAAGACCTGCTCGATCGGTATCCATGTCCTGATGGAGGAGATCGGAGCCCCCTACGATCTGCGGATCGTGGATTTTTCCAAGGGCGAACAGAAGACACCTGAATACAAGGCACTGAACCCAAAGGGGAAAGTGGCCGCACTTGTGCGTGAAGACGGTAGCGTTCTGACCGAATTCGCGGCCATCGCAATGTGGCTGGCGATGACCAACCCGGACAAGAACCTGATGCCCAGCGACCCCGAGGGGATCGTACGTACGATCGAGGCGATGGATTTCATCGTCGGCACCGTTCACATGCTGTCATGGCGCATGTGGCGTCGCCCGGATGCCTATGCCGATAGCGAAGAGGCGCAGGAAGGTTTGCGCACACGTGGCAAGGCCGCGATGCTGGCCGCCCTTGATGTGGTGGATGAGCAATTAGCAGGCAAAGACTACCTGATGGGCAACTTCACGATCGCGGATACGGCGCTTTATTACAACGAATACTGGGCTGTCGATGTGGCCGGCTGGACGCTTCCTCCGAACGTGCAGGCGCATTACGAACGCATGAAGAGCCGGCCTTCGGTTCAGGCATCGCGCAAACTCGAAGGCGTCGCGTAATCCCCCTCGTTGCAGCAGACGGGGAACGTCTTTGAACGACCGTCTGTGATTGTTCGGGGGTGCTGAAAGAGGCACCCCCGCCCACCGCCACGGCAGCAACACGGTCCACCGTGTCGTGGACAGACCGCAAATCAGGCATGTAGGGCCGCGGATTTCATTCGCCGTCACCGGAAACCGGGCATCGCCCGCCCCCGTCCGTGAAACCGCGGATCCGAATTCTCAGCCCAGTTTACCGATAATGCTCAAAGGGCGCTATCGGCGCCGCATCATCGGAAGATCAACTCAAACCGACGGCGCACGGATATGACCAGACACCATTCGGCCTCTGGGCGAACGCCACTTGGCTATTTGATTGAAATGGCGCGCTGGGGAGGATTCGAACCCCCGACCCCTTGATTCGTAGTCAAGTACTCTATCCAACTGAGCTACCAGCGCATGCCGGGCGGGGTTTAGCGCCCCGCGCTCAGGGGTGCAAGCGCGAATTCACGCCGCAAGCCCCGCAGGCAGTCTCAGGCAGAACGTCGTGCCCCCGGCATCGGACCGTACAAGCTCCAGCTTGCCACCATGCCCGCGCACCAGTTCCGCCGCGATCGCAAGTCCCAATCCGGTCCCACCCTTCCGCGACCCGCCCTGAAATGGCTTGAACAGGTGCTCCAGCGCCCGCTTGGGCAGGCCCGGCCCGGTGTCGGTGACCTTGATCCACCATCCCTCTTCGCCCTCACCGGCGGTCAGGGTGATCTCGCCGGGTTTGCCCGTGGCGACGATCGCCTGCCGGGCATTGCGCACAAGGTTCGACAACACCCTGTGCAACTGTTCCGCATCACAGCGGACGTTCAGTTCCGGGGCCACATCCAGACGGTATTCGACCCCTTCCCCCTCGCCCACCAGCCGCTCGTTCTCCACGACGTCGCCCAACAGGTTTGCCAGCATCACGCGGTTCATGCTTGGCGCGGGCTCTTCCGCGCGACCAAAGGCCAAGGTGCCCTCGCACAGGTTCACCGCCCGCATCAGCGATGACACCAGCTTGGGCGTGGTCCGCTTGACGGTTGGGTCCTCGATCCCCTCAAGTCGGTCGGCCATCAAGGTCGCCACCGTCAGGATATTGCGCAGATCATGGCTGATCTTGGCAACCGCCTCGCCAAGCTGGGCCAGCCTTTCGCGCTGCTTCAACGCGCTGGTCAGTTCTATCTGCATTGACTGCAGGGCAACCTCGGCCTCGTGCAACTCCCGCACACCGGCTGCTGGCACGATGATGCGGCTCCGGTCCTCGGGGGCGGCCGCGTAATCCTTCATGTGGGTCACCACCCGCTTGATTGGGCTCACCAGCAGCCGCCGGACCGCAAGGAACAACAGTGCGGCGGTAAAGACTGAAATCATCGCCGACAGCGCAAGGATCCGCAGCCCATAGTCGATCAGCGCCGCGCGCAACGGTGCAGCATGCATCGTGACTTCGATCAGCAGGCCAGCATCGCGCACAGGCTGACCGATCACGCGAATGGTCTGATCCTCGGTTATGAACAGACGCCGCATCGCATCGCGGATCAGTTCCCAAGCACTGGGATCACGCAGATCGAAACTGTAGGAAATCGCCGGGATTTCGGCGGACGACAGAATCAGCTGCCGCACCTCGTCACGCCGCAGCACAACGTTCAACACACCCGCGTTCTCCAGTAGTTCCGCCTCAAGCGCGTCATCGATCATGCCGTCCGTTGCCAGCAGCGCCAGCGATGCAATCTGCGCCCGCTCCAGACGGGCCAGCAGATAGTCCTCCCGAAACCGCGCAATGGAGGGCACGAAAATGAACACCTCGGCCAGCATCACGAAGATGATGGTCAGGAAAAGGAAGCGGCCTGAAAGTGAGTTCAGCAAAAGTCGCCTTTCCGTGCGTCGGCCATATGCTCAGGGCCGCCCGGTCCGCTGTACAATGCGCACGATGCGCTTGATCCAGGGGCTGTCGAACAGCTTAGGGCTGAAATAGGCGCCTGCGGCACGTTTGTTAACCTCGCCCAATGTCGGATACGGCGCAACCATGCCGGAAATTGCACTCATTTTCAAACCGCTGGCAATGGCAAGGGCCCAAACCTGTATCAGTTCGCCTGCCTGCGGCCCCACGATGGTCGCGCCGACAGGCTTGCCCTTTACCACCATCACCTTGACGAAGCCGGTGGTTTGCCCGGTGGCGATCGCACGGTCGTTATGGGCCATGTCGGCACGGGCAACGAATAGCTTGTCACCGTGTCTTGCCTTGGCGTCCGCCTCGGTCAGACCAATCTGGGCCAGTTCGGGATCGGTGAAGGTGACCCACGGGATATGATCGTGGCGCGCCTTGGCAGGCAGGCCGAACACGATCGACCGCACAACCACACCCGCATGATACCCGGCCACATGCGTGAACTGCGGGCCGCCGGCCACATCACCCACGGCATAGACCCGCTTGTTCGTGGACCGCAGGCCATGGTCCACGGTCACACCGCGCCGGTCATGATCCACGTGCGCTTTTTCAAGGTCCAGCCCATCCACGTTCACAGCGCGTCCGACGGCCACCAGCAGATGCGATCCCGTTACCCTCGTGCCGTCCGCAGTCGTCAGCGTGATGTCACCGGCTTTGCCGGTCACGGCAGATACCTGCGCGCCTTCCACAATGCTGATCCCTTCGGCGCGCAGCGCCGTCAGCACCAGCGCCGCGGCCTGCGGATCATCCCTACCCAGCGCCTTGGCCCCTTCCACCACGGTAACACGGCTTCCCAGCCGCCGATGCGCCTGCGCCATTTCCAACCCGATGGGCCCGCCACCGATGATCAGCAGATGATCGGGGCGGTCGCGCAGGTCAAACAGGCTTTCGTTCGTCAGATAGGGCACGGCGTCCAGACCCTCGATGGGCGGCACGAACGGGCGTGACCCGGTGGCCACGACAAACCGCCGCGC
This sequence comes from Paracoccaceae bacterium, assembly GCA_017854585.1. GTDB lineage: Bacteria > Pseudomonadota > Alphaproteobacteria > Rhodobacterales > Rhodobacteraceae > JAFMHK01. The sequence goes on along the minus strand of JAFMHK010000003.1, from coordinate 25,220 downwards.
CTTGATGATGGTGTCATCCGCCTGCACCTCGGTGTCCGAGATGAAGCGCCCGTGGGCGCGGATAACCTGCACCCCCAACCCCTCAAACCTTTCTTGGCTATCGACCGGTGCGATCGTGCCGATCACGCCTTGGACATGGTCCTTGGCCGCCGCGAAATCCGGCGCGGGATCATGCGCTGCAACGCCAAACGCAGCCGTCGCCGTCGCGTGCGCCTTGTGCGCCGCCGCAAGCAACGCCTTGGACGGCACGCAGCCGTAGTTCAGGCAATCGCCACCCATCTTGTGGCCTTCGACCAAGACCACCCGTGCGCCCATCTGCACAGCGCCTGCCGCCACCGACAACCCACCCGCTCCTGCGCCGATCACGCAGATGTCCGTCTCGATCCGGGTCATCGGTCAGATCCCTTTCTTGCCGCGCACGGCCTTCAAGATTACCGGCAGCAGCGCCAACAGGCTCAACCCCAGAATCGGCAACAAGATATGCGGCTCGAAGATGATGCCCAGATCCGGCGTCTCGCCACGCGCGAACACCTCTCCCAGACCGGCGCCGACCGACGTGTAGACAATCGCGCCCGGTATGATCCCCAGAAAGGTCGTGATGACAAACCGGTATAGCGGCACACCGACCAACGCGGGCACCAGATTGGCCACGAAAAACGGCACCGCAGGCACAAGCCGGATCAGGAACAACATCGACCATTGGTTGGCGTCGATCCCCGCCTTGATCCGCTTCACCAAGCCCTCGCTGGCCTCCATCCGCGCCGCCAATCGTTCGCCAAGACCCCAGCGGGCGGCGGTAAAGATCAAGGTCGCCCCGATGGTGGCCGCCACCACATTGAAAACCGCGCCGGGGAAAGTGGCGAAAAGGAACCCCCCGGTCAGCGTCGCGATCGTGGCGCCGGGCAAGGAAAACGCGACGATACCCACGTAGACGGCAATGAACACGACCACAGTCAGCACGTAATGCGCATCGCGAACCCCGATCAGCGCATCACGATTGTCGCGCAACGTATCAAAACTCAGGTAATCGCCCAACAGCCACCAACCTGCCGCCGCGACAACGGCAATCACAGCGATGGGCACGATACGGTTGACGGGACTCTTGCGGGGGCTGATCATGGTGGCTGACATATGGGCATCTTTCGCTTGGCTTCACCAGAACATGCGCCACCCCACCTACCAGCGATAGATCCATCACGGGGCCTTGATGTGACGTGACCGCAAAGCGCGCTTTCGTGACGCGAAACGGCCAAAGCGGTAACATTCCCGTCCCGATCGCGGCTATGCCGGGCGAAAGGTTGCAAAAACCGTTCGCGCATTTGTTGACATGCGCCCACCATCGCCGTATTGCCCGGGCTTCATACGGATTCTTTCGGCCGCGCGGGATGCTAAGCCCGCCGCCACGATGATGGAGCGACACAATGTCGAAACGTACTTTTCAACCGTCCAACCTGGTGCGCAAGCACCGTCACGGTTTTCGCGCACGCATGGCCACCAAAGCCGGCCGCAAGATCCTGAATGCGCGTCGCGCACAGGGCCGGAAATCGCTCAGCGCCTGATTGCGCTGAAGGATGTGGTGAGATGTCACCCATGACGCCTCCGACGACAGAACCGTCGCCGGGGGCTTTTTCTGTTGTGCAGTTGACCAAGCGCGCCGATTTCCTGCGCGCGGCGCGGGCCAAACGCGCACCCTGCCCCGGTTTTCTGGTGCAGGCCCGGCGACGCGGCGAAAACGAGGTTCCCGATGTGATCCGGGTCGGCTTCACCTGTTCCAAAAAGGTCGGCAATGCCGTGGCGCGCAATCGCGCCAAGCGGCGTCTGCGCGAGATCGCCCGCGCTGTCCTGCCTCTGGAAGGCAAGCCCGGTTGGGACTATGTCTTGATCGGACGCGCAGGGGCCACCGCCGACCTACCGTTCACCCAACTGACGGCGGACCTGTCCCGCGCCTTGCGAAAGCTGCATCAATGACGCCGCTGGCATATATCTTCGCTTTGCCCATCCGCGCCTATCGGGCCGTGTTCTCGCCGATTGTCGGGTTCAATTGCCGTTATCACCCGACCTGTTCCGCCTATGCGCTTGAGGCGTTGCAGAAGCACGGCGGCCTCAAGGGCGGATGGCTGACGATCCGCCGCATTGGCCGTTGTCACCCGTGGGGCCGTTCAGGCATCGACAACGTGCCGGACTAGCACGTGAAAACCCGCCCGCCCCGGATCAATGCCGTTCGAAGGTAATGATCACATCTCCGATGTAGACCCCGAACCGCTCCATGTAGGCCCGGTTCAGCAGGCGGTCATCGCTCAGCACCCACATCCAGTCATCAAACGTGAACCGCGTCGTTTCCCCGCCCGGAAGCGGTAGGTCGATCGTATACCGCCAATTGAAGGTATCGCCGCGTTCTTCGCCAAATGCCACGCCCACCACACCCGGCGCGGTGCCGCGCCACGTGTCCGGTCCGGTTTTCTCAAGCGTCCAGATGCGCTGTTCGGTGCTGCCATCCTCATAGAGGAAATCCTCAACCAACGTCAGGGTTTCGCCGTCCCAAGTGCCTTCTATTTCCACGGTGAACCGGCGGCGCACCTCGCCGAAGACGTCCTGAAACTGGCCATAGGCCGTCAGGTGCCCGTCAAAGAATTCCTCGAGATTCAGTTGCCGGCCAGACAGGGGCGCGGCGTCCAGTTCTGGACGCCCGGCACACGCGGCAAGCAAGAAAAGGGCGGCAAAGGCAAACAGGCGCATCGTCATAATCCTTTTGGTCTTTGCAAAGCTAATGCATCTGCACATGCGGGCAAGCTTGACGACCTACACACCAGCCCCCTATTCCAGCGCAACCCTGCGGAGGCGCACATGCTGGACGATCACAACGATATCCACCCCCTGTTTCACGGTGCCCCCAAGACCACCGAATTCAAGAAGCTGCGCAAACGAATCATAAAGGACACCCGCGAGGCGCTGGACCGTTACGGGATGGTCAATCGCGGCGACCGGGACGAAAGCGCGCCCAAGGATAAATGGCTGGTTTGCCTGTCTGGCGGCAAGGACAGCTACACCCTGCTCGCCGCGCTGACAGAACTGCAATGGCGTGGTCTTCTTCCCGTGGATATCCTTGCATGCAATCTGGATCAGGGGCAGCCGGGCTTTCCCGCCACCGTCTTGCCGGAATTCCTCAGCAACATGGGCGTTCCACATCGCATCGAATACGCCGACACCTATTCCATCGTTGTCGACAAGATCCCCCAAGGGCGCACCTTCTGCGCGCTCTGCTCGCGTCTGCGGCGCGGCAACCTCTACCGTGTCGCCCGCGAAGAAGGCTGTTCCGCCGTTGTGCTTGGCCATCACCGCGACGACATTCTGGAAACCTTCTTCCTCAACCTCTTTCACGGCGGAAAGCTGGCCACCATGCCGCCCAAATTGCTCAACGACGAAGGCGACCTTTTTGTCTATCGCCCGCTCGCCCATGTGTCCGAGGCCGATTGCGCGAAGTTCGCGGCCGCCATGAACTACCCCATCATCCCTTGTGACCTCTGCGGCAGTCAGGACGGGCTTCAGCGTCAAGCCATCAAGCAGATGCTCGACACATGGGAGGCCAAGGCCCCCGGTCGGCGCGGCAAGATGTTTTCCGCCTTGATGAACGCCCGCCCCTCCCACCTGCTCGACACGGCCCTGTTCGATTTCGCGGGCCTGACCAGATCATCGGAACTTGAGGCAAATTCGCCGGAATGATCGGGAGGCGTTAACAGCCCGTCAGCCGTTCCGACTTAGCCCTGTCGCCGTGGCACGCGTCTTGCGTGCGTCCGGCAGACCGAAAAGGGGTGATGATGCCGAAGATGTTGATCGACCGTTGCAGCCTGATCGGCGATGCGATCCGCACCACGCTTGCGCGGGTTGAAGTCCTCGCGTTGTTCCCCCTCCTCATGCTGGTTCTGATGTGGTCCGGCGCGACCGACTGGATGACGGCCTCGGCATTCCTGTTACCCACGCTTCTTGCGCTGCAGGCGTTCGGGCGGGGCGCGCGTGGCCGCTTGTACGTGCAGAAGCTGGGCGGTGACGCCATTGACCCGCTCACCCGTTTGCCGGGCCAACCCGCTGCCCTTGCCATGCTGGCCCGCGCCGCTGGATCCGACACCGTCAACAGCGCCTGCCTGCTTTTGCAAATCGACGACTGGCCCGAAATTTCCGCCCGCCTCGGTCGTGAGGGCAGCGACGACATCATCGCCAACACAGCCGCCCGCCTCGTCACCACCATGCGGGGCGAAGACATGACCGTGCGGCTTGGCGATGCGCGGTTCGGTGTCGTCCTGCACCCCGGCTCTGCAGCGCGGCTTGGCACGATCGACGCAATCGCCACCCGCTTGCAGGCCGCGTTGGGTGAACCCATCGCCATCGGGGGAACGGCCGTGCACCCGACCGTTTCCATCGGCCACGCCCTGTTGGCAAAGGATACGCGCGACCGCGCGGGCACGACATTCGCCGCCGCCGAGTCGGCGCTGGATGAGGCGATGCGCAACGGCCCCGCCGCGATCCGCGCGCATTCCCCCGGCGCAGGCCGGCCGCAAACCACCCCTGCCGCCCTTGCCGATGACGTGGCCGAGGCCCTCAAGCGGGGTCAGATCCGTGCCTGGTTCCAACCGCAGGTGTCGACGGATACGGGCGTCATCTCGGGGTTCGAGGCACTGGCCCGTTGGCATCACCCGGAACGTGGTCTGCTGATGCCATCCGAATTTCTGCCGGCGATCGATGCCGCCGGCAAGATGTCCGCCCTGGGCGAGATGATCTTGTTGCACAGCCTGACCGCCTTGCAGGCCTGGGATCGGGCGGGGCTGCGCGTGCCGTCCGTCGCGGTCAATTTCTCGTCCGAGGAATTGCGTGACCCCACTCTGGCCGATCGCATCAAGTGGGAGGTTGATCGCCTTGATCTTCGCCCCGGCCGCCTGACCATCGAAATTCTGGAAACCGTCGCCGCCCGGTCCGAGGATGACGCGATCATTCGCAACATTCAGGCACTTGGGGCACATGGCTTTCATCTTGATCTCGACGACTTTGGCACTGGGCAGGCGTCCATCGCCAATATCCGCCGTTTTCGCGTGAACCGCATCAAGATCGACCGAAGCTTTGTAACCCGGATGGATCAGGACCCGGAACAGCAGGCCATGGTTTCCGCGATTTTGGCCATGGCCGCGCATCTCAACGTCGAAACCATTGCCGAAGGCGTCGAAACGCCCGGCGAACACGCCGCGCTGGCACAACTTGGCTGCGCCCACGTGCAGGGATTTGGCATCGCGCGCCCCATGCCGTTCGAAGACACAATCGCCTGGGCGACCCGCCACAATGAGAAGCTGACTCATATGCCCCGCGTCGGTCGGCGCACCGGATAACGTCCCCCAGCCTGCGCGCATCGGTCCGCAACGATGGGCCAATGCGCGCGCCCCCTGCGAAAACAGGGAAAACCGCTTGACCTTTCACCCCCCAATCTGTTGAACCCACGTGACTTCGACCACGGGGATTTGCACGATCATGGACGACCAGAACAGAAATCTCATCTTGGCCACGGCCTTGAGCTTCTTGGTGATCCTCGTCTGGTTCCTCTTTTTCCCGCCGCCCGATCCCGTTGTAGACCCCAACGCCAACCCTCCAGCGGTAGAAACAACCGGGAATGAGGCTACTGCGCCGGGAATCGCGCTGACCCCGCCACCGCCCGAGGTTTTGACCACCGACGAGACCGCGCCTGCCGTCGCGACGCAGCCCGCAAGCCCCCGCGTGCCGATCGAAACCGATGCGCTTGAAGGCTCCATCGCGCTGATCGGTGGCCGCATCGACGACCTGTCGTTGCGCCGCTACCGCGAGACCCTTGATGACGACAGCCCGATCGTCCGCCTCTTGTCCCCCGTCGGCAGCGATGATCCTTATTATGCGCTTTACGGTTGGGCCCCCGCCGGCACGCTGAGTTTCGACGACGTCCCGGGCGCGAATACACCGTGGCAGCTTGAAAGCGGCGAAAGCCTGGGCGTCGACAGCCCCATCACGCTGGTCTGGGAAAATGCCGCGGGCCTGATCTTCCGCCGCACCATCACCATTGATGACAACTATATGTTTGGCATCACCCAGTCGGTCGAAAACACGACCGATGCGGATGTGCGCGTCGCGCCCTATGGCATCGTCGCGCGCCATGGCCTGCCGGCTGATCTGCAGAACTTCTTCATCCTGCACGAAGGTGTTGTCCGCAAATCCGACGGCACGTTGAACCGCTTGTCATACGATGAACTTCCCGACCTTGATTTCGTCGAACGCGAAGGCGCGCGCGCGGATCTGATCGACGTCACGGAAGACGGCTGGATCGGCTTCACGGACAAGAACTGGATGACGACGCTGATCCCCGGCGCGGGACAGCCCTTCACCTCGGTCACCCGCTACGTTGCCAGCGCCGACATCTACCAGACCGAAGCGCGCCTGCCCGCCCTGACCGTTGCACCCGGCGAAACCGCCGAACGCAGCACCCAGCTTTTCGCAGGTGCCAAGGAATGGGAAACCATCCGCGAATATGAGGCCGGGCGCGACATCACAGGCGTCTGGGACAGTCTTACCTACGGCCTTGGCATTGGCGAACGAACCGGCGTGCCTCGCTTCATCGATTCCATCGATTGGGGCTGGTTCTACTTCCTGACAAAGCCGATTTTCTGGTTGCTACACCTGCTGAACGGGACCATCGGCAACATGGGTCTGGCCATCATCGCGCTGACCTTCATCATCAAGGCGCTGCTGTTCCCGCTATCGCGCAAATCCTATATCTCCATGGCGCGGATGAAAGAGCTCCAGCCAGAGATGGAAAAGCTCAAGGAACGCGCGGGCGACGACCGCGAAGCCATGCAAAAGGGCATGATGGAGCTGTACAAGAAGAACAAGGTGAACCCGGCATCGGGCTGCCTGCCCATCTTGTTGCAGATCCCGATCTTCTTCTCGCTTTACAAGGTGATCTTCGTCACGCTGGAACTGCGCCATGCGCCGTTCTTCGGCTGGCTGCGGGATCTGTCGGCGCCTGACACCAGTTCCATCATCAACCTGTTTGGCCTGCTGCCCAACGCGTCGCCGGAACCCGGCACCATCACGGCACTGGTGTTCATCGGTGTCCTGCCGCTCTTGCTGGGTATCTCGATGTGGCTGCAGCAAAAACTGAACCCGGCGCCCACCGACCCGACGCAGGCGATGATCTTTGCCTATCTGCCGTGGGTGTTCATGTTCATGCTGGGCAGCTTTGCCAGCGGTCTGCTGGTCTACTGGATCGCGAACAATACGCTGACCTTCATTCAGCAATACACGATCATGCGGACCCAAGGCTACAAGCCGGACATCTTTGGCAACATCAAGTCCAGCTTCAAACGCAACAAGACGCCGGGCGGCAAGTGACGCCGTGGCATGGTCTCTTGCCGATATCTGGCGCCACCCGATCAAGGGCATCGGTGCCGAACGGCTGACATCGGTGTCGTTGATCGCGGGGCACCCAGTGCCGCTGGATCGCGCATGGGCCGTGCTTGAGGCGGGCGGGGAAACTGGCGAAGGCTGGCGCGCCTGCCGCAACTTCCTGCGCGGCGCAAAGGGGCCATCGCTGATGGCGATCACCGCGCGTGTTGATCAGGGTGTCATCCACCTGTCGCACCCCGAACGGCCCGATCTGGCGGTCGACCCCGCATCGGACGCGGCGTTTCCTGCACTTCAAGCATGGCTTGCCCCCATATACCCCACGGATCGCCCGCCCCCCGTGGCGCTGGAGCGTGCGCCGGCGCAGGGCCTGACCGATGCGCCCTTTCCGTCTGTTGCCGTGCTCAACACCGCCTCCCTGCGGGCGCTGTCGCAAAGACTTGGCCAGCCGCTTGATCAACGTCGGTTTCGTGGCAACCTCTGGCTTGACGGCCTCGCCCCGTGGGAAGAATTTGACCTTGTGAACAAGACGCTTGCCATCGGTGATGCCCGCCTTGACGTGGTTGAACCCATCACCCGATGCCGCGCGACCGAAGCGAACCCCGATACCGGCCGCCGTGACGCCGCGACACTGCAGGCATTGCGCGATGGTTGGGATCACACGGATTTCGGCGTCTATGCACAGGTGCGTGTTGGCGGCGATATCGCCGTCGGCGATACGGTCACTTGCACATGACCAACGGCCCTGATCCCAACACACTGCTCCCGATGCGGCCTGCCTATGGCGGTACCGTGTTCCTTCAACCGATGGCGCAGGGCCTGTCCAACGTCACCGTCGGTCCCTATAGCTATTATGATGATAAAGACGAGACGCGCGATTTCTTCTCCCGCAACGTGCTTCACCACTACGCGATTTTCGGCGATCATCTGCATATCGGCGCGTTTTGCGCAATCGCCCACGGCGTGCGGATATTCATGAACGGCGGGACGCACGCAATGGATGGATTTTCGACCTTTCCATTCAATATTTTCGGTCACGGCTGGGAGCACGGCTTTGACCCGGCCACGTGGACCGCGACCCACAAGGGCGACACCGTGATAGGCCCCGATGTCTGGCTGGGCGATCACGCAACACTCATGCCCGGTGTTACGATCGGCGCTGGCGCTATCATCGCAGCGGGTTCCATGGTGGCGCAAGATGTGCCGCCCTACACGGTCATGGGCGGCAACCCCGCCCGCGCCTTGCGTCACCGCTTTGACGATGCCACTGTCGTCCGCTTGCTGGCTGTCGCGTGGTGGGACTGGTCCGCCGCCAAGATAACCCGTAATCTCAATGCTATCCGCGGTGCAGACCTGCCCGTGCTCGAGGCCGCGAAATGAACCAATTGCCCTTCCCGCTTGCCGATGAACCCGATGACGCAACCCGCGAGGCGGGGCGCATGCTGTTTGCCACCGGCGGCGAATTTCTCAAGGGCGTCGTCGCGATGGATGGCCTGCCCCCACCCGACCGGGTCGAGGTCTGCTTTGCAGGCCGCTCCAACGTGGGAAAATCCACCCTGATCAACGCGCTGACCGGTCGCAAGGCGCTGGCCCGTGCGTCCAACACACCCGGCCGCACCCAAGAAATCAACTTCTTCAACCTCTCCGGCAGCCACTATCTGGTCGACCTTCCCGGCTATGGCTACGCAAACGCCCCCGTCCAGATCGTCGCGAAATGGCAACGCCTGCTGAAGGCGTATCTACAGGGTCGCGCCAACCTGCGTCGGGCGTTTGTGCTGGTTGATACACGCCACGGCGTGAAGTCCGTGGACGAAGAGATCATGTCTTTGCTGGACAGTGCCGCAGTGACATTTCAGGTTGTCATGACCAAGGCCGACAAGGTCAGCGCGGCGGATCGCGAAAAGATCCTTGCCCAGGTGCGCGGCGCGCTGGCCAAACACCCTGCCGCTTTTCCCGAACTGGTCCTGACCTCCAGCGAAAAGGGTGACGGCATCGAAACCTTGCGCGCAATCATCGCGACCCTCGACTGACCCATACCCAGTTTTCAGAAATACACGCGGCACTGCATTGGCAGGCGGCAAATGGTGCCGTATCAAGGGACACCCCCCTGCCAATAGGCCCTCAGAATGAAAACCCAAACTGCCATGACCCGCGATTTTCTTGCCACAGCCCGCACCCTGAACGAGGCGCTGCCCTATCTGCAGCGTTACGATGACGCCATCGTGGTCATTAAGCTGGGTGGTCACGCCATGGGGTCCGACGAAGGCATGGCCAGTTTCGCCCGCGACGTCATGTTGATGCGTACCGTGGGTGTGAACCCGGTGGTCGTGCATGGCGGCGGCCCAATGATCAACCAGTTGCTTGAGCGGTTGGCCATCAAATCCCATTTCGTGAATGGCAAGCGCGTCACCGACGCCGCCACCATGGAAGTCGTCGAAATGGTCCTGTCTGGGCAGGTCAACAAACGCATCGTCGCCGCCATCAATGCGGCGGGCGGCAAGGCCGTCGGCATCAGCGGCAAGGACGCGGGCCTGATGACCTGCGATCAAGATGCGCCTGAACTCGGCCTCGTCGGTCAACCCGCGGAGGTGAACCCCACCCTCCTCCATCAGCTTTTTCAAGCCGAGATGATCCCGGTGATCGCCCCCATCGGAACCGGCCGGAACGGTGAAACCCTCAATATCAATGGCGACACAGCTGCGGGTGCCATTGCCGCCGCGCTCAAGGCCGACCGCCTGTTGTTGCTGACTGACGTGGCCGGTGTAAAGAACGCCGCTGGTCAGGTTGTAACAGAACTTACCGCCGCCGATGTGGAACGCCTGACGGCCGAGGGCGTCATTGCCGGCGGCATGATCCCCAAGACCGAAACCGCCCTTGCAGCCGTGCGCGGCGGTGTCCGCGCGGCGGTTATCCTTGATGGTCGCGCGCCCAACGCCTGCTTGTTGGAACTGTTCACCGACCATGGCGCAGGCAGCATCATCCGTGCTTGAGGGCAGACCCGGCTACGACGACATCGCGACGCTGGCCGCTACGCATCACCTTGCCATTTTCGGTGCCTTCCATCCCGGCCCCGATGATGTGGTGCCGTCCGGCATTGCAACACTTCTGCTTCTTGGTCCGGCGGAACCGGGCTTCTGGTCATACGTCACCACCGAACCGGAATTCATGGACCCGGCCCCCGATAAGATGGATCGCTGGTCGCGCAGGGTGATCGGCCGGTTGGCCTGCGATCTGGGTGGCAAAGCCTATTTCCCCTTTGGTGGTCCACCATGGCATCCGTTCATCAGATGGGCCAAACGCTCGGGTCGCGCATGGGCCAGTCCCGTATCGCTGCTGGTCCATGATACCGCCGGGTTGATGGTGTCCTATCGCGGCGCTCTTGGTCTGCGGGATCGGATCGCGCTGCCCCCACCCCCTGCGGCCGCCCCTTGCGACAGTTGTCTCAAACCCTGCCTTGCCGCATGCCCGGTAAATGCACTGTCCAGCACCGCGTATGACACCGACCGTTGCCATGGCTTCCTCGACACGCCAGCCGGGGCTGACTGCATGACGCAGGGCTGTGCCGTGCGCCGGACCTGCCCGGTCAGCCAGCGTTACGCCCGCGCCCCGGCCCAATCAGCCTTCCACATGCGGAGCTTTCATCCATGAGCCTTACCCTCGTTCTCATCCGGCATGCAAAATCCGATTGGGATGATCCGCTTCTTGATGACCATGATCGCCCCCTGAACACACGCGGAACCCACGACGCGCCACGCATCGGCGCTTGGTTGGCGGCCCAAGGGCATGTGCCGCTCGCGGCCCATGTCTCAACCGCGCGGCGCGCCGTCGAGACATGGGACGGCGTCGCTTCGGCCTTTCCCGACGTCAAGGTCAGCTATCATCGGCGGCTCTATCATGCCCCCCCATCGGCGATGCTGCATGTTCTGAACGACGCGGCCGGGGCGACCGTCGCAATGGTCGGCCACAATCCCGGCATCGCGGAATTCGCCGCCCGGCTTCTGATCAGCGCGCCCGACCATCCGCGCTTTGCCGACTACCCCACCTGCGCAACGCTGATCGCACGGTTCGATGCCGACGACTGGTCGGACGTTGGATTTGGCATGGGAACGGCAGTGGATTTCATCACGCCACACGACCTGCCCTGACAGGCCCGGAACCCGGCATGCGTATGCATCGGTTTCATATCGAATGCATACAGGATACATATCCGCATTATCGCACGAAAAAACCCGCCCCAAGGGGCGGGTTGTGCGTTTCTGTCTGAAACCTGTTAACGGATCAGTGGCCCAAAATCTGGCTCAGGAACAGCTTGGTCCGCTCCGACTTCGGGTGATTGAAGAACTCTTCCGGCTCATTCTGTTCCACGATCTGGCCCGCATCCATGAAGATCACGCGGTTGGCGACCTGACGTGCAAAGCCCATCTCGTGGGTCACGCAGATCATCGTCATGCCATCCTCGGCAAGCTGGATCATGGTGTCCAACACCTCTTTGATCATCTCAGGATCAAGCGCTGATGTCGGCTCGTCGAACAGCATGATCCGGGGGCGCATGCACAGGCTCCGCGCAATCGCCACGCGCTGCTGCTGACCGCCCGACAACTGACCGGGATACTTGTCGGCCTGCTCGGGGATCTTGACCTTGTTGAGGAAATACATCGCTGTTTCCTCGGCCTCTTTCTTGGGTGTCTTGCGTACCCAGATCGGAGCCAGCGTGCAGTTTTCCAAGATCGTAAGGTGCGGAAACAGGTTGAAGTGCTGGAACACCATTCCAACTTCGGACCGGATCTTGTCGATGTTTTTCAGGTCGTTGGACAACAGCGTGCCATCAACGCTGATCGACCCTTTTTGGTGTTCTTCAAGCGCGTTGATGCAACGGATAAGGGTGGATTTACCCGAACCCGACGGTCCGCAGACCACGATCCGTTCGCCCCGCTGCACAGTCAGGTTGATGTCGCGCAGAACGTGGAAAGTGCCGAACCACTTGTTCATGTTCCGGATATCAATAGCCACCTCATCCGAGACAGCCATCTTGGATCGGTCAATCTCGCGATCTGTGGCAAGAGTGGTCGAAGCGTCAGTCATTTTGGCGTCTCCTTAGCGGTGATCGGTGCGCAACTTGCGCTCCAAGTATTGAGAATAGCGGGACATGGCGAAGCAGAACATGAAGAAGCAAAGCCCGATGAAGATGAACAGTTCCCAGTAGATGCCGTTCCAATCGGTCGTGGCGCGGATCAAGTTGGAAAACCCGATCGGATCCGACAGCCCCACGAACACCACCAGCGTAGTATCCTTGAACAGGCCGATAAAGCTGGACACGATGCCGGGGATCGAGATTTTCAGGGCCTGCGGCAGAATGATCAACTGCATCGACTGCCAGTAATTCAGACCAAGGCTATCGGCGCCCTCGTACTGCCCGCGTGGCAACGCTGCCAGACCGCCCCGCACCACTTCCGCGATGTAGGCCGACGAAAACAGCGTGACCATGATGATCACACGGAGCATCAAGTCAAAGTTGCTGCCCGGCGGCAGAAAGTAGTTCAGCAGAAGCGACGCCGTGAACAACCAGACGATCAGTGGAACACCGCGAATGACTTCGATGAAGAGCACGCTGAACTTGTTGATGATGAACAAGTCAGACTGACGTCCCAAGGCCAGCACGACACCCAAGGGCATCGACAATATGATCCCCGATGCCCCGATGACCAACGCCAGAAGGAAGCCGCCGAATTCGGCGGAACCAATCGCATTGATCCCGATTGGCAGGGTATTGCCAAGCGCGCCCGCAATCGGACCTGCAAGGAACAGCCAGTAAAGGATCGGGACCAACACGGCGGCAATCGTTGCGCCAAGGACACCAATGATCGACTGAGAATAAGCGTAAATCATCCCGCCGATGACAAAACCCAAGGCCACTGCAGCAGGACCCCAGATGGTTCCGCCCCACAGCAGCCAATAGCAGACGAAGGGCGCGGCGATCGAAAGCATCAACATCTTGCGCGGCAGACCGTCGAACAGGATCGGTGCCAGTGCGCCACCGAACAAGATCAACGCCAGTACCGGACGCCAGTAGGCTTCCGCCGGGTAGAACCCGAACAGCAACTGATGCCAGCGATCGGCGATCACGGCCCAGCACGCAACGTTTGCGCCCTCACCGTAAAGCTCATCCCGAATTGCACGGCACTCGCTCAATGAGCTTGCATCCCAGATGCCATAGACCATCCAGCCAAGCGTATGGCTAAGAACCCAATATACGAAATACAAGGAGATGAGCGTCAGCAGCCCGTTTAACCAACTGGAAAACAGGTTCTCGCGGACCCACTTGATCGCCCCGCGTTCTGTCACCGGGGGCTCTTGTTCTGGCAGCATCGTCTCTCGGACATAGCTGACGGTTTGTGCGTGGATTTCACTCATCTCATCGCTCCTTCAGCTTCACGGAGTTGTTGTACAAGTTCATCGCACTCGAGATGATCAGCGACGTGATGAGGTAGAAAACGCCAAGCAATAGCATTCCCTCCAATTCTCGTCCCGTTTGGTTAATGGTGATGCCCCCCAAGGTGGAACGCACATCCATGTATCCAACCGCCAGAGCCAACGACGAGTTCTTCGTCAGGTTCAGATACTGCGAGATCAGCGGCGGAATAATAACCCGCAATGCCTGTGGTAAGATCACCAGGTTCATCGTGCGGCTGGGTTGAATGCCGAGGGCAAAGGCGGCCTCGGTCTGGCCCCTGCTGACCGACAAGATACCGGCGCGCACCACCTCGGCGATGAAGGCCCCGGTATAGAGCGACAGCGCGATCCACAACGCGATCAGAGAGTTTCGAACCTGAATGCCGCCCGTAAAGTTGAACCCGCCCAATTCCGGATAGATCAAAGTCACAGGCCGTCCGAGGATGAAATATGCTAGGATGACCGGCGCAAAGAACAGCCCAAGCGACACCCAGAGAACCGGGAGGATCTGACCCGTCTGTTCCTGCAATTTGCGCGCGTAGCGGCGGAAGGCCCAGATGCCGACCAAGGAAGCAAGAAAAATCGCGATCAGAGCGCCCGAGCCTTCGCCCCAGACGGGGTTCGGAATGAAAATGCCCCGGTTAGTGATTGCCACAGTGTCGTTCAGGATCATCGACGCTGTGCCGCCTTCGCGGAAATCGCGCGGCTGAGGGGTTGATTCGGTCATCACGGCGAAGATGACGATGATCCACAGCAGCAAGGGAATGTTGCGGAACCCTTCGACATAGAAGGTCATCAAACGGGCAACGACCCAGTTTTTCGACAGTCGCAGGACGCCGGCGATAACGCCAAGTAGAGTGGCCAGAACACACCCCAAAACGGCGACCAGCAGCGTGTTGGCAATACCAACCATCGCGGCGCGGCCATGGGTTGAGTCATTGGAGTATTCGATGAGGCGCTGGTTGATGTCGTATCCCGCGCGGGACCATAAGAAACCGAAGTCAAAGTCCTTACCCAAGGCAGAAAGGTTCTGCACCGTGTTGTTTGCCAGCCAGATGATGCCCGCCATGATCAACATGAACGCGACCGCCTGGATCGTCATGGATCGATATCGGGTATCATAAATAAGTTGGCTGAGACGAAAGCCTTCGTTGGGTGGGTCCGTCATAGCGGTCATGTCTGGCGCCCCTGTGTCGTTGGAAATGCCGAAACGTTTACGGCCTGATCCCCAGATCGCCGCACGGTTCGATTATTCTTCTTGGTTGTCGGATGTCTTGATGGACGAAGGGCGCGGAGTGATCCGCGCCCTTCTGTGTTGTGCTTACCGGAACGGCGGGGAGTACAGCAGGCCGCCGTCGGTCCACTGTGCGTTCAGGCCCCGGGCCAGACCAATCGGTGTGTTCTCGCCGATGTTGCTCTCGAACAGTTCGCCGTAGTTGCCTACTGCCGCAATCGCGTTGCGTGCCCAAGCTGCGTCAAGACCCAGCATCGCGCCCAAGTCACCTTCGGTGCCCAGAATGCGGTTGATTTCAGGGTTCTCGGTACCTGCGGCCAACTCGTTCACGTTGGCCGAGGTGATGCCCAGCTCTTCAGCTGCGATCAGCGCGTTCAACGTCCAGCGGACGATGTCCGCCCATTCGTTGTCGCCATGACGGACGAGCGGGCCAAGCGGCTCTTTCGACACGATCTCGGGCAGAACAACATGCGCCGACGGATCTTCGAACGTGGCGCGCGTTGCGGCCAGACCCGAGGCATCGGTGGTGTAGACGTCGCACGCACCGGCAAGGTACTGCTGCTGCGCTTCGGCGTTAGTTTCGATCGGAACCGGCTCGTAGCTCATGTTGTTGGAGCTAAAGAAGTCTGCAAGGTTCAGTTCGGTGGTGGTGCCGGTCTGGATGCAGACGGTTGCGCCGTCCAGTTCCATGGCCGAGCTTACGTTCAACGCACGCGGGACCATGAAGCCCTGACCGTCATAGTAGTTCACGCCGACAAATTCGAACGCCAGGTCAACGTCGCGCGAGAAGGTCCATGTGGTGTTACGCGCCAGCATGTCGACTTCTCCCGAAGCCAAAGCAGTGAAGCGAGTCTGGCCGGTGGTCGGTACGAACTCAACCGCGGTTGCGTCGCCAAAGATTGCTGCTGCGACGGCGCGGCAAAGACCAACGTCAAAGCCTTCCCATTCACCGCTGGCATTCGGAGCTGCGAAGCCCGTCAGACCGGTGGTTACGCCGCAATTCAGACTGCCGCGCGCTTGAACTTCGGCCAGCGTCTGCGCCGAAGCGAAGCCTGCCGCGAGACCGGCGACCGCGAGCGTGCCGAGAAATACGGATTTTTTCATTGTTTACCTCTTCCTGATGAACTGCCCTGATGGGCAGCGTATTTAACCCCAAGGGGGAGTTGGTATTCCATTGTGGAGACTTTGTTGCCCCTCACCGCCTCCAAAATGGGCAAATATGCTGCCTGAGGTCAAGTGGGCGATGCGAGGTTTCCGATTCAGGAGCCAGAAAAACCGGCGCGAAATTGGGCAAGTGCGTAAATCATGTGCATAAACCTGACTTCTGCGACCCGCACTTGATCACGCGCCGTTGGCAAGTGTCACGAAGCGATCAGCATGCAAGAAAGCATCGCGTTTCTTGTCTGCAGCTGCGGCGGCCTCGTCATCATGGCCCCATTCCGCTGACTGCCAATCCTCATCGATTCGCGACAAATTCCATGCCGTTTCTGCGGCAATCGTACGATCCCTGACCGCAAGCCCCAACACCAGCGAGCCGGACAACATGACAAGGTCATGCAGTCCCGTCAGTGTGAACACCGGTGTTGCGTCCACGGCATCTTGGAGGGCCGCAAGACTGGTTTGAGGTTGTTCCACCGGCATGATCCCAACGGTCACGAAAAGCGGGGCACGAAAATGTTTTTCAGCCCATGACAGAACAGGGTCCCACCCTTCTGCCTGACGCGCGGACAATGCGGGGGGGTATGCCGCGCGATGACACAGCAAATCTGTCTGGGCATAGGCGGCCAGCATTTCAACCACGGCACGCTTTTGCGGCACCACCTTGTCGATGGCGGAATTCGCCGACCGGGTTATCGGCATGGTGCGGGGGTCAATATTCTCTGTCTGGACGTCCCATTCAGCAGCCATCGCCTCGGCCATCGTTCGCGTCGGCAAGACCAGTGGCGATTTGAACGGCGTGCGCACGGGACGCCCATCAAGAAGTATCTGGAAACCATCTACCACGGCCTCGACGGTCGCTTTCTTCCAGAAGCGCTTTGCCTTCCATTCAGACATTGGCACACCAGATCCTGTCGCAGACAGCGGGCAGCGCGGAAAAACTTTCGATCACTGTTGTGGCCCCGGCACCAATCAACGCGTCAACAGGGTGATACCCCCAACTGACACCAACGGCACTGATGCCTGCCGCGCGCCCCATTTCCATGTCGAAACTTGTATCACCGACGATCATCGCATTCGCCGCTTTCACGCCCGTTTCGGTCAGGCAGGCCATCACCATCGATGGGTGCGGTTTCGAGGGATGGTGATCGGCAACCTGAACGGTTTGGAACAGGCCAGCCAGATCATGAACCGCCAAGACATGATCAAGTCCGCGCCGCGATTTTCCAGTGGCCACGCCAAGATACACGTCATCTCGCGCCGCTAGCGCACGCAGCACGCTTAGTGCGCCAGCGTAAAGCGGTGACTGCGCGACGGGATCACTTGCAAGGCGAAGTTCCGCAAAGCGTTCCTTATATGCCGTCACCAGATTATCGGTAAGGTCCGGACGATCCGGCGCCAGTCGCGCCATTGCGACATGAAGCGACAAACCAACGATCCCAAGTATTTCTGCACGGTCAGGGACCGGCAGGCCAACCACCGTGAAAGCGCCGGACATCGCAGCAACAATATGTGCCTGACTGTCGATCAGCGTTCCGTCGACATCAAAGACCACAAGCCGCCGTTCGGTCATATGTCATCCTCGAATGGGTCGACCGGCACGTCTGCGGCATCCCAACCAAAGGTGTCCCACGTCCGGGCCATGTGGTCCGGCAACGGGGCGGTCAGGTTCAGCTGTGCACCCGTAATCGGATGTTCAAGCATCAGATACCGCGCATGCAGGTGCAGCTTGCGACTCATCTCTCCGCCCAGTTGCGCACCCCAACCATCCCCAAGGTTTTCCTGCCCCGAGCCACCATATTTCCCATCGCCGATCACCGGATGCCCCAACTCGGCCATGTGGGCGCGGAGCTGATGGGTGCGGCCCGTGACGGGCACCATCGCCACCCATGACGCGCGGGTGCCAAGCGTGGACAAGACGGCATAATCCGTCGCCGCGCGCTTGGCATCAGGGGTAGAGGCCACTTCGGATGGGTGAATGCACAGCATCTTTTCACCCTCGCCGCCCCTGCCATGGCCCGGTGCCTTGACCAACCCGAACTTGATTGTCCCCTTGCGGGGCAAGGGTGCCCCCGCCACGATAGCCCAGTAAATCTTGCGTGTGGCGCGATGGCGCAACGCGTCGGTCAATGCCTTTGCAGCCATCCGGGTCCGGGCCAGAAGCAAAATCCCGGATGTGTCCCGGTCAAGCCGATGCACAAGGCGTGGCTTTTCGTCAAAACCGAACTTCAGCGCCTCTGCCAACCCATCAACGTGACGCGTGTGCCCGGTGCCACCCTGCGTCGGCAAACCCGGAGGCTTGTTCAGGGCGATCAGGTGATCGTCACGATAGAGCACAGCGTTGCGCATCATCTGGGCATCCGCGTCTGACACCGTTTCACGGCGCACGATGGTCCGCGGCGCGGCCTCATCGGGCAAAGGCGGCACCCGGATCGCCTGTCCTGTTTCAATCCGGGTCGCGGGTTTGACGCGGCCACCATCGACCCGGATTTCGCCCTTGCGGCACAGCTTCTCGACGCGGCCTTGCGAAACTTGGGGGAAATGTCGACGGAACCAACGGTCAAGACGTTGATCGCCTTCGTCAGCACCCACAAAAAGGGTTTGAACACCGCTCATGCATAAACCCCGCGCGCGAACCACAGGCCCGCAACCAAACCCAAGATGGAAAAAATGACCGATGCCAGCACATAGATCGCCGCCTGCCCTACATCGCCCCGTTCATAAAGCGTGACCGCTTCAAGCGAGAACGCAGAGAAGGTCGTAAAGCCACCCAGAACGCCCATCATGACAAGCGGCGAAAGGTGGGTCAAACCACGCTGTGCCGCGGCCACCACAAACACACCCATCAGAAACGAGCCCAGAACATTCACCGTTATGATGGCGAACGGAAACGACGTGTGGCCGATCGCCCGGGACAACCCGATAACTGTCAAATATCGCAGGCTAGCGCCAACGGCCCCACCAAGGGCAACCTGAAGAAGTGATGCAAACATGAGCGGGTGATGTGGGTTTGGCCCCGCGTTGTCAACCGCGCTCACGTTTGGCCCGCAGTCCTTTGAAATAAGCAATGCGCTTGGTCAGATCGCGCTCGAACCCGCGTGCGACTGGTTCGTAGAAAGTCGCGCGGCCCATCGCGTCGGGAAAGTAGTTCTGCCCCGAAAACCCATCCTCTGCGTCATGGTCATAGGCATAGTCTTTACCATAGCCCTGATCTTTCATCATCCCGGTCGGCGCATTCAGGATGTGTTTGGGGGGCGGGTGCGAGCCGGTAGATTTGGCCGATGCCCGCGCGGCCTTGTACGCGGCGTAGGCCGCGTTCGATTTCGGGGCAAGGGCCAGATAGATCACCGCCTGCGCCAAGGCCAGTTCCCCTTCAGGGCTGCCAAGTCGTTCGTAGGTTTCCCATGCGTCCAGACACACCCGATGCGCCTGCGGATCGGCCAACCCGATGTCCTCCACCGCCATACGCGTTATCCGGCGCGCCAGATAACGCGGGTCTTCGCCGCCCTCCAGCATCCGGGCAAACCAGTAAAGGCTGGCGTCTGGGTCTGATCCGCGCACGGATTTATGCAATGCGGAAATCAGGTTGTAATGCGCATCGCCCGATTTGTCATACTGGGCTGCACGGCGGGTCAGGCGGGCAGACAGGCCCGCCGTATCCAAGGCAGTGTCCGACTTCCAGCCAGCGACCTGTTCCGCCAAATTCAGCAAGGCGCGGCCATCGCCATCCGCCATATCGCGTAGCGCGCGCCGCGCGGCCTCATCCAATTGCAAAGCGCGGCCAAGCGCGGCTTCGGCGCGCAGCAGAAGCTGCTCCATTGCGGTGTCATCAAGCCGCTCCAGAACCATGACCTGAGCGCGCGAAAGGACGGCGGCGTTCAACTCGAAGCTTGGGTTCTCGGTGGTCGCCCCAACCAGAAGGATCGTGCCGTCCTCCATATGGGGCAAGAAGCCGTCTTGCTGCGCCTTGTTGAAACGGTGGATTTCATCAACGAACAGCAATGTCCCCTTGCCGTTGGAACGGCGCATCCTTGCGGCCTCGAACACTTTTCGCAGGTCGGGCATACCCGTGAAAATTGCGCTGATCTGGACAAAGTGGAGATCAGTCTCGTCGGCCAGAAGCCGGGCAATCGTCGTCTTTCCCACACCCGGCGGCCCCCAGAACACCAGTGAACTAAGTGTCCCTCCATCCAGCATGATCCGCAGGCTGCCCTCGGGGCCCAACAGATGCGCCTGCCCGATCACCTCATCCAGATGCTGCGGTCGCAGACGGTCGGCAAGCGGCCGGGGGGCGCTTGCAGCGGCGGGCGGTCCAGTGTCAAACAAATCGGCCATGGTGCAGATTAGCGGCACGGCAGAGGGAGGGAAATCCCCCGTCCGCACGTGCACGCCACTGCGTTGATCAATGCATCTTCGTGGCCATCGAAACAAAGAAGCATCGGTGATCCACGCCGCCGATCTGCAGCAAAGGACCGCCGGCTTCCATGTCAATGCCGACCCGGGTTCCCAGACGCTGAACCGGTGTCGGCAGCAGACCCAACAGAATCGTCGCGCCATGGGCGCGGGCCGCGCCGACCATTTCCGACATCAACGACATCTGCACACGGCGCCGGATCGTCGTCGGCACATCCTTTGCCACGAAAATGCGGCTTGCGTCCCAGATATGCGGTTCAATCGGGGCGTCATCATACAGGAGGTTCGAAGGGATCGTATCTAGCAGTCCACGCTGCGCGTCGCGGACCATGTAGCTATAGACGCCGCATTTCGCGTGCGTCGGGGTCAGCCTGACGCCTGCCAGCACTTTGCCCATTTCATGCACACAGACCCAACGGCTTTGCGGCGTGTCGTATTGGTCAAATTCCATACCCTCGGTATTGGGCAGGTCCCAATTCTTGCGCTCGATGAACGTACTGTGCCGGGCGCGCAGCATGTTTGCGAACAATTGGCCGTGGTTGTGCATGTTGTCGAATGACAAAGTGGTAGTTTGCATAGGATCCTCCTAGGTCCGTTTGGTTAAGAAACCGCACCACGGAGGGATTGCATCTGCACCTCGTCATTGTAGCACCTTCAAATCAAGCCGTATTCCTTTGCACGTTGAACCGCTTCGGCTGTGGTACGAGCCATTAGCTTCTGACGGGCAGAGGTCAGGCGCGCCTTGAAAGCGCTTTCGGATATGCCAAGTTTGGCGGCGGCAGCTGCATGGCGGTCCCCATCCGCAATACATCGAAGAGCCTCGACCTGCGGCTTTGACAAGCGCGCGGGAGGCTCTGAGAGGTCGTGCATGCGCTGCACCAACCTCTGAATGAGTTCCATCTCGGAGTCGGTAAATTCGCGGTCCGCCCGCGTCGCCCCCGCGATAGTGCGCGAAGACATCGGGCCGATAGAGGCGATCATGCCATAAACCATCCCGTACTGTGCGGCCTCGGGCAGAATGCCGAACGGATCGGGCAGGCCAATCTGGCTCCAC
This sequence comes from Paracoccaceae bacterium, assembly GCA_017854585.1. GTDB lineage: Bacteria > Pseudomonadota > Alphaproteobacteria > Rhodobacterales > Rhodobacteraceae > JAFMHK01. Next base: position 3,501 of record JAFMHK010000003.1, on the reverse strand, counting down.
CGGCGCGTGCCATTATGGCTCAGACCCCAAGCCAGCGTAGGGTCGCGCAAACCATAAAGCTTGGCGGTGTAAACCTCCTGCCAATCATCGGGATATGTATTCACCATGATCAACGGAGAGACGTAACGAATGTGCAAACCAACCGCGAACCCGCCGGGCGCGGCGAGCGACATTTCGTGCATCAAAAGATCTAGAACGGGTGCTTTGGACATTTTTACCAACAAAAGGACATATACTTTTAGACAGGTTGCCTGAATCCCGGTCAACCGTATTCTTGCCCACTCAGCGGACATGGTGAGAATGATGACGGAGAAGGTCGCGTTAGATCTTTTTGCGCAGGTGATGGCTTTGGCGGGGCCTGCGCGCAACGATATCCTTGAGTACATCGGTCAAACCGATATTTCGACCGGCGACCTCGTCTTGGCGATGCGCGACTCATCGCCATCGGACCCGGTCGCAAATGACGAAAACAAAAGTGCCCCCGCCTGACGGCGAGGGCACTTCTTATTCAATGGCATCTTTTCCCGTTTGCGAAAATCAATCCGCTGCAGCTTCCTCGGCCTCGACGCGGGCGCGATCACCGGCACCCTTTGCATCAACGTCGCGATCTACGAACTCGATGATTGCCATCGGCGCCATATCGCCATAACGGAACCCGGCCTTCAGAACGCGGACGTATCCGCCCTTGCGTTCTGCATAACGCGGTCCGAGAACCTCGAACAGCTTCGCGACATACGCGTCCTGCTTCAGTTGCGATGCAGCCTGACGGCGCGCGTGCAGATCGCCGCGTTTGCCAAGCGTGATCAGCTTTTCGATGATCGGACGCAGTTCCTTCGCCTTGGGAAGGGTTGTCTTGATTTGCTCATGTTCAATGAGCGAGCCAGCCATGTTCGCGAACAGCGCCTTGCGGTGTTCATGGGTGCGGTTCAGGCGGCGGTAGCCTCGTGCGTGACGCATTGTTCAAACTCCATACATTTTGCTTTGTCCGGAGGTCCGTGCGTGCGGACCTCTCACCTATTGGGGCAGGATTGCCCAGTGCGGTACGGGGGCTTTCGCCCCCACACCATCAAAAGTTGTCTTCGTACTTCTTGGCCAGATCCTCGATGTTGTCGGGGGGCCAATCAATGATATCCATACCCAGATGCAGGCCCATGCCCGACAGCACTTCCTTGATCTCGTTCAAGGACTTGCGGCCAAAGTTCGGCGTGCGAAGCATCTCGGCTTCGGTCTTCTGGATCAGATCGCCAATATAGACAATATTGTCGTTCTTCAGGCAGTTGGCCGACCGGACAGACAGCTCAAGTTCGTCCACTTTCTTCAGCAGAAGCGGGTTGAACTCCAGATCATCGTCGTCGTCTTGACGGGATGCACTTTCCGGCTCGTCAAAGTTCACGAAGATCGACAACTGATCCTGAAGGATGCGCGCAGCATAGGCCACGGCATCATCAGGCGTCACCGATCCATCGGTTTCCAGCTTCAGAGTCAGCTTGTCATAGTCCAGCACCTGCCCCTCGCGGGTCGGCTGAACATCATAGGACACCTTCTTGACCGGCGAATAGAGCGCATCGATCGGCATCAAGCCGATCGGAGCATCTTCGGGGCGGTTCTTGTCCGCCGCGACGTACCCTTTGCCGGTGTTGATGGTCAGTTCCATGTAAAGGTCCGCGCCGTCATCCAAATGACAGATCACGTGATCACGGTTGAGAACCTCGATGCCGGCGCTTTCGCTGATGTCACCTGCGGTGACAAGCTTGGGGCCCTTGGCGGAAACCGACACACGCTTGGGGCCATCGGCCTCCATGCGGATGGCGACGCCCTTTAGGTTCAAAACAATATCGGTGACGTCTTCACGCACACCAGCCACCGAAGAGAACTCATGAAGCACGCCGTCGATTTGAACGCTGGTGATTGCCGCGCCCTGAAGCGACGACAACAAGACCCGGCGCAACGCATTGCCCAAGGTCAGGCCGAACCCACGCTCAAGCGGTTCGGCAACAACGGTAGCCTTGCGCATCGGGTCTGCGCCCGGCTGGACAACCAACTGCGTCGGTTTGATCAGTTCTTGCCAATTCTTATGGATCATCGTGTCGCCTCCATTCCTGTTTCCGGCCGATCCAGGGACGGAAACGCTCGAGGATCAAAAAATAACGACAGCGGGCCGCGTGGATGAACCCACGCAGCCCGCTGTTTGTAATATTGCCTTAGACGCGGCGGCGCTTGGGCGGACGGCAGCCGTTATGAGCCATCGGCGTCACATCACGGATACCCGTGATCTGCAGCCCGACAGCGGCCAGTGCCCGCAGCGCGCTTTCGCGGCCGGAACCGGGGCCCTGCACTTCGACTTCCAGCGTCTTGACGCCGTGATCCTGTGCCTTTTTGCCTGCATCCTCTGCAGCCATCTGTGCGGCATAGGGGGTCGACTTGCGGCTACCCTTGAAACCCATCGTACCGGCCGAGGACCACGCAATTGCGTTGCCCTGCACATCGGAGATCAGGATTTTGGTGTTGTTGAAGGACGAATTCACATGCGCCACACCGGCTGCAATGTTCTTCGAAACCTTTTTCTTAGCGGGACGACGATCGCGTGCCATTGATCCAGCCCTCCCTTATTTCTTCTTGCCGGCAATGGCCTTTGCGGGGCCCTTGCGCGTGCGTGCGTTTGTATGCGTGCGCTGACCGCGCACAGGCAAATTGCGACGATGGCGCAGGCCGCGATAGCAGCCCAGGTCCATCAAACGCTTGATGTTCATCTGCGTTTCACGACGCAGGTCACCCTCGACGGTGAAGTTCGCGTCGATGTGTTCACGGATCTGAAGAACTTCGGCGTCAGACAATTCATTGACCCGGCGCGCGGCATCAATGCCAACGGCCTCACAAATCGCCTTGGCCGAAGTATGTCCAATCCCAGTGATATAAGTCAGCGCGATAGGAACGCGCTTGGCGGTGGGGATGTTTACCCCTGCAATACGTGCCACGTATGGTCTTCCTCTCGTTGCGGTTCCGTAGCGCCAGAACCTTTTTTCACAACGGGGAGATCGAGCAAAACCCAACCATCCCTGTCATTTATGATCAAGCCGTCAAAATCTTGCGAATCTTGCACAACTTTTTGATTCCCGAACGGGAAGCCCGCAGTTAGGAGCTTTTGGCTGTGCCGTCAAGGGTAGTGCGCCCTGCCGTGAATGGATTGCGCGGTCGACGCCCTTCAACCCAGTTTGGATCCAATTGAAGCGGCCACTTCATCGATCCCGCCCAAGCCATCGACATGCCGCAGAAGGCCCTTGGCGTGGTAGTATCCGATCAATGGCGAGGTCTGCTTGTAATACGCCATCAGTCGCGTGCGCAGACTATCCTCGTTGTCATCGGGACGGCGTGTAAAGGCCGTTCCGCCACAGACAACGCACTCCCCACTAGCCGGAACCGGCTTTGTGATATCGTTGTAACCTTCTCCGCAAGCGGCGCAGGTCGAACGCGCCGTGATCCGGGTAACCAGCGCGTCATCAT
>JAFMHK010000029.1 GCA_017854585.1 Paracoccaceae bacterium | reverse complement strand
CCGAGGTTTCGGCGCTTTTGGGTCGTATTCCTTCGGCGGTGGGCTACCAGCCAACGCTGGCGACCGACATGGGCCAGATGCAGGAACGTATCACGTCGACCAAGACCGGCTCGATTACCTCCGTGCAGGCAATCTATGTTCCTGCGGATGACTTGACCGACCCTGCGCCGGCCACGTCGTTTGCACACCTTGACGCGACCACGGTTCTGAACCGCGCAATCTCGGAAAAAGGGATCTATCCGGCTGTTGACCCGCTCGACTCCACGTCGCGTCTGCTTGATCCCGCCGTTATCGGGGAAGAGCATTACCGGGTTGCCGCTGAGGTTCAGCAGGTGTTGCAACGCTACAAGTCGTTGCAGGATATCATCGCCATTCTGGGGATGGATGAATTGAGCGAAGACGACAAGCTGGCAGTGGCCCGCGCCCGCAAGATCGAGCGTTTCCTGAGCCAGCCCTTCGATGTGGCGCAGGTTTTCACCGGTTCGCCCGGTGTTCAGGTTCCGCTGGAAGATACCATCGCGTCGTTCAAGGCGGTTGTGGCTGGTGAATATGACCACCTGCCCGAAGCTGCCTTTTACATGGTTGGTGGCATCGACGAGGTGATCGCCAAAGCCGAACGTCTTGCCGCCGAAGCGGCATAAGGAGGGGGCCACATGGCCGATCTGATGCAATTCGACCTGGTTTCGCCTGAACGGCGGCTGGCGTCTCTCAAGGCCAATTCGGTCCAGATCCCCGGCGCTGACGGGGATCTGACGGCCATGCCCGACCACGCGCCGATGATCACGACCTTGCGCCCTGGCGTGTTGCGTGTGAATGGCCCGGATGGCACCAGCGCCTATTTCGTCACCGGCGGGTTTGCCGACGTGTCGGGACCGACGGCGACCATTCTTGCCGAGCGCGCAATGCCGGTGGCCGAAGTCACATCGGAAATCATGGACGAACTAATCAAGGATGCCGAAGCCAAGCGGAGTGGTGCCGCCGACAACGCGGTCGATACCGCCGCCAAGTTTCTGGCAGACCTCATTGCCGCGCGTGACGAGATCAAGATCGGAACGACCGCGTCATAAGCCGATTTCATCCCATCGACTATTGCGAAATCGCGCCCCATCTCCAATCGTGGAGTTGGGGCGCTTTCTTTTCAGCCGCTGTTTTGCCGTGGTTTCTTCATGACGTGGCTGTTTTCTGGGGTTACTGACCTCCACACACCACGGATGTATGATGTATGAAAAAGCTGCACAGTCATTTGATTGGGATCGATCAGGGGGCCGAGATGATGTTCTCGGATTTTGCCCATGATGGTCCCATGTGGGCAAGTCAGGGCCCGCGGGAAAAGCGGGTCAAGATCAAGTTTGGCGAGCGGTTCAAGACTCCGCCGGTCGTGCATGTTTCGATGTCGATGTGGGACACCGACGGGCAAACCAACCAGCGGGCCGATCTCATGGCCGAAGACGTGTCTAACGCTGGGTTTAGCCTTGTCTTCCGCACTTGGGGCGATAGCCGGATTGCGCGTGTGCGCGCCGGCTGGATGGCCATTGGTGAGGTTGCGGGCGATGACGAATGGGAACTCTACTGATTTTCCTGCACGCATCTGACGGCTGCGGACAGCGGGTCCGTGAAATGCGTCCCGGACCCATCCTGACTCAGCGGTTCCACATACCGTTGGGATACAGCCCCTCGTAGATGGGGACGAGCGTTTTGGTGTCGAACAGGGATGACACGGAGGTGCCATTCCAGATGTTCAGGATCGCCTGGGCAAACATCGGTGCGGTCGGCAGGATCCGGATATTCTTGCAGGCCCGGGTTTCATCAGTTGGTTCGATCGTGTCCGTGATCACCAGCGATTTCATGACCGAATTGGTGATCCGTTCCACTGCCGGGCCCGATAGGACGCCGTGGGTGATGTAGGAATGCACTTCAACCGCGCCTGCGGCCATTAACACTTCGGCAGCTTTGCACAGCGTGCCCGCCGTGTCGCAGATGTCATCCACGATAATGCATTTCTTTCCCGTTACATCCCCGATCACCGTCATTTCAGCGACTTCACCGGCTTTTTCGCGGCGTTTGTCCACGATGGACAAGGGCACGCCGATCCGTGTCGCCAGTTCGCGGGCGCGCGCCACCCCACCCACATCGGGCGAAACAACCATGACGTCAGACACGTCGCCATCAAACTGGTGCAAGATATCCAGCGCAAAGATCGGCGACGCATAGAGGTTATCGACCGGAATATCGAAGAACCCCTGAATCTGGGCTGCGTGGAGGTCCATTGTCAGGACCCTTTCGATTCCACCTTCGGTGATCAGGTTGGACACCAGCTTGGCGGAAATGGGTGTGCGCGCCTTGGTGCGGCGATCCTGCCGGGCATACCCGAAATAGGGAATCACCGCCGTGATCCGCGCGGCTGATGACCGACGCAGGGCGTCGGCCATGATCAGCAGTTCCATCAGGTTGTCATTCGCGGGCTTCGAGGTGGATTGGATAATGAACATATCCTCGCCGCGCACGTTTTCGAATACCTCGACAAAGACTTCGCCGTCGTTGAAACGTTCGACCCGCGCGTCGACCAGCCCGACCTGCATGCCGCGGTGCATTGACATGCGCCTTGCCATTGCTTCGGCCAGAGGGCGGTTCGCGTTGCCGGAAATCAACTTGGGGTCGGTGGCAGGCATCGGCAGGTATCCCTATGTCACGGGGCTGTCCCGGCCCCCGGAAATGTTGACACCCCCTAGCATCCGCATAAGGTCCGCGCAAAGGCAAATCCCGTGAAAGGCGCTGAGCGCATGGCCCATATCGATTACTATTTCGCCACCACGTCGCCGTTTACATATTTGGCGGGGACCCGGTTGGAAGAGATCGCGGCGCGCCATGGTGCTACGATCACCTACAAGCCTCTGGACATTACGAGACTTTTTGCGCGCACGGGCGGGCTGCCCCCAAAGGATCGGCATCCGGCGCGACAGGCCTACCGGTTGCAGGAAATGCGACGGCAATCGGCAAAAGTCGATTTGCCCCTGAATATGAAACCCGCATACTGGCCTGCCAACCCTGCGCCGTCGTCTTATGCGCTGATTGCCGCGCAAAAGGCAGGCGGCGGGGACATGGGCAAACTGGTCCACGGGTTCGCCGCCCGGTGTTGGGCAGGTGAAGAAAACATCGCGGAAGATGACGTGATCCGGGCGGTGCTGACGGATGCTGGCTTTGACCCCAAACTGGCTGATAGCGGACTGCTGGCAGGCGCGGAGGAATACGCCGCTAACCTGGAAGAGGCCGTGACCAACAACGTCTTTGGCGCGCCATTCTATCTGGTCGACAAATCCGAGACCTTTTGGGGTCAGGACCGGTTGGGCGACCTTGACCTGTTTCTTGCCGGGGAACTGTGACGGGGTTTGCACGGCACTGGGGTGACGTCGACCTGCCACCGGCATTACTGCTTCATTGTTCGCTGTCGCATTCCGGTGCATGGGCCGGAGTGGCGCGCAAGCTGTCGGGCCAGCTCCATCTGATCGCGCCTGATCTTGTGGGTCATGGGCAAGGCCCGGCGCATGATCCCGATCGCGATTACCATGATCAGACGACCGAGGCGGCCCTGCGTTGGCTTCCAGAAGGGCGAACGCACCTGATTGGGCACAGCTTTGGGGCCACGGTGGCCTTGCGGCTTGCGCTTGACCATCCGCACCGGGTGGCAAGCCTGACGTTAATTGAACCGGTGTTGTTCGCGGCCGCAGGTGACAGCACGGGTGCCTTGGCGCACCGGCGCGGCGCGGCCGACGTCGCGTCAGCGCTTGCGACGGGTGGTCCGCGTGCCGCGACGTCGGTCTTCTTGACCAATTGGGGCGGTGGCCAGCCGCTGGATGCGATGCCGGTTTCGCAAGCAAAATACATGATCGACCGTATCTGGATCGAACGCGCCAGTAGTCCGGCGCTTGACCATGACGGAGCCGGTTTGTTGCCGCGGCTTGGGGCCGTTGCCTGCCCGGTCCTGTTGATCGAAGGCGCGCTGTCGCCGCCCGTGATTGCCGATATCCATCGCGCATTCGTCAAAGAGATACCGCAAGCCGCGCGCGTCATCATCCCAGAGGCGGGTCATATGGCCCCCATCACGCATCCCGGTGCCGTTGCCTCCGCGATCGCAGTCCATCATTCCTTTTGACTCGACTCGCGCGCATTGCTATTTATTGAACAAGCGTTCAATTAAAGGGAGGTGGCCCATGTTCATGGCCTCCATGACGTTCGATCTGGGCGAAGATATCAATGCGCTGCGCGATATGGTGCACCGTTGGGCACAGGAGCGGGTCAAGCCGCTGGCTGCCGAGATTGACAAGACCAATCATTTCCCACCCGCGCTTTGGCCCGAAATGGGTGAGCTTGGGTTGTTGGGCATTACGGTTCCCGAGGAATTTGGCGGTGCGGGAATGGGATATCTGGCCCACGTCATCGCGGTAGAGGAGATTGCGCGCGCCTCGGCGTCGGTGTCGCTTTCCTATGGTGCGCATTCAAACCTTTGCGTCAATCAGATCGCGTTGAACGGGACCGATGAACAGCGTCGCAAATACCTGCCCGGTCTGGTCAGCGGTAACCATGTCGGCGCGTTGGCCATGTCCGAGGCCGGCGCGGGCAGCGACGTAGTTTCAATGAAATTGCGGGCCGAGAAACGCAATGATCGCTATGTGCTGAACGGCACGAAATACTGGATCACCAATGGGCCTGACGCAGACACCCTTGTGGTCTATGCGAAAACCGATCCAGAGGCCGGGTCCAAGGGAATTACGGCATTCCTGATTGAAAAGACGATGACCGGTTTCACCACATCGCCGCATTTCGACAAGTTGGGAATGCGCGGGTCCAACACGGCCGAGTTGGTCTTTGATGACGTGGAAGTCCCCTTCGAGAACGTGTTGGGCGAAGAAGGGCGCGGCGTGCGCGTCTTGATGAGCGGGCTTGATTACGAAAGGGTCGTCCTGTCCGGCATCGGCACCGGCATCATGGCCGCCTGTCTGGACGAGATCATGCCCTACATGGTCGAGCGCAAGCAGTTTGGCCAAAGCATCGGGAATTTCCAGCTGATGCAGGGCAAGATCGCGGACATGTATACCAAGATGAATTCGGCCCGTGCCTATGTTTACGAAGTCGCCAAGGCCTGTGATCGGGGGCAGGTGACGCGTGCGGATGCAGCCGCTTGTGTGCTTTACGCGTCCGAGGAGGCGATGGTTGTCGCCCATCAGGCGGTGCAGGCCATGGGCGGTGCAGGGTTCATGAACGACAGCGCCGTAGCCCGGATTTTTCGCGATGCCAAGCTTATGGAAATCGGGGCCGGGACCTCGGAAATTCGCCGGATGCTGGTGGGTCGGGAGTTGATGGGGGCGATGGGGTGACAAGGTGGCCCGGCAACCTGACGCTGATCCCGCTGATCCCGCTGATCCCGCTGGCCTTGCTCGCCGTGGCCACGTGTCCGACGTTCCGCCCCCCCGCGCCGAATGCCTGCCATCGGGCTCTCAGGCCGTCAGATTTGGCCCGGGGTCTGTGATGGACGCCTTTCCCTTCCGCAGCACGGTTGCCCTGCAAATCGGGGCCTTGGCGATACTGGCTGCCGGGATTGGCGTCTGGTTGTCACGGGCTGCGGTGCCGCTGAGCGAGACCGAGATTATTCTGGCGATGGCTGCGATTTATGTCGCCGATACCGGACAGGCGCCAACCGATTGTTTCGCCCGCCCTTCGGTATTTTCCGGTGTGGCCCTGATTGTGACGTGTCAGCCCTTGAACGGAGCCGCACAGATCTATCCGGCGGATGCGCAGGGACGTCTGGTGGAAATCGACCTGATGTCTCTGAACGATGGGCCTCCGGCATGACAGGCGCGAGATATCTTTTTCTTTTAGTCGCAGGCCTTGGTTTTGCCGGGTCGATCGCTGCCGCGCAAAGCAGTGAGCAAGCCCCATCAGATACCTATGACGCCTGCCTGAGTGGCGAGAACGTGGCGTTTGAGCAGGCCTTGGAGCAGAGCCTTGACCAAACGTCAGGGGCTAACTTCGACATGGTCGGCGGGGGTGCTTTTGATTTCTGTGGCGTGCTTGAAATCGCGGCATGCGACGCAACGGATGATCGCTTTGCCTGTCAGGCTGCCTTGACCGAACGGATGGACGGCGTCCGCGCAGAAATCCGGGCCGGGTTGCCAGCGCCCAACGATATAGCGGGTCTGGACCCGATCTGGTCGGACGGGCTTTATCCTAACTTGTGGGCGGTGGTGCAGGGTCAATCGGCCGGACCCGATTGCGCCGGAGCAGAACAGGCCTATGCCGTCTGGTGCGAGGCACGCGAAGCCAGCCGCCGTCTGGCGGATGTGATCACCCTGCGACAGGTCGCGCGGGTTCTGGGCGTTTTGCCAGCGTTGGAAACCGGCCCGTCAACGACGGCGGGGGAAAGCGAATGAGGACCATGGGTCGAACGCGTTTGCACCACGATAGAGAGGCATGTCCAAGATGAAACTGGCGTCCAAGTTCTTAGGCGGATCGGAGGAGGCACGCGCCAATCGTGCGGCGCATCTTGAGGCTCTGCGCCTGGTACAACAGGCTGCAGAGGCTGCGGCGGCGGGTGGCGGCGAAAGGGCCCGAGACCGACATCTGTCGCGTGGCAAGATGCTGCCGCGTGAACGGGTGGCAAATCTGCTTGATCCCGGGGCGGCCTTTCTGGAAGTCGGGGCAACGGCGGGTCACGGGATGTATGATGACGCGGCACCTTGCGGCGGTGCGATCGCGGGCGTCGGCCGCGTGATGGGTCGCGAGGTCATGATCGTGTGTAACGATGCCACCGTGAAGGGCGGAACGTATTACCCGATCACCGTCAAGAAACACCTGCGCGCACAGGAGATCGCAGAGGAATGCCATCTTCCCTGCATCTATCTGGTCGATAGTGGCGGCGCGAACCTGCCAAACCAGGACGAGGTGTTCCCCGACCGGGATCATTTTGGGCGGATCTTCTATAATCAGGCACGCATGAGCGCCAAGGGAATCCCGCAGATTGCGGTGGTGATGGGCTCGTGCACGGCGGGTGGGGCGTATGTTCCGGCCATGTCGGATGTGACTATTATTGTGAAAAATCAAGGCACTATTTTTCTGGCTGGACCGCCCTTGGTGAAGGCAGCAACCGGCGAGATCGTGACCGCCGAGGACTTGGGTGGGGGTGATGTGCATACCCGGTTGAGCGGTGTGGCCGATTATCTGGCCGAGGATGATACCCATGCGCTGGCCTTGGCGCGACAGGCTGTGGGGTCCTTGGCCGGGGCGGGGGGGGCGTGGGTTCCGCCAACACTGCGAAACGACCGGCCGCCTGCCTATGATCCAGAGGAACTGCTGGGGGTCGTGCCCGCGTCACTCACCACGCCCTACGACATACGAGAGGTGATTGCGCGCATTGTCGATGCGTCGGAATTCGATGAATTCAAGCCACGGTTTGGCGAAACGATCGTGACCGGCTTTGCGCAGGTGATGGGCTGCCCGGTGGGTATCATCGCCAACAACGGTGTGCTGCTGTCCGAGGCCGCGCAGAAGGCGGCGCACTTCATCGAGCTTTGCAGCCAACGATCCATCCCATTGGTTTTCCTGCAAAATATCACTGGTTTCATGGTTGGACGGAAATACGAGAACGAGGGGATCGCGCGTCACGGGGCCAAGATGGTGACGGCGGTGGCCACGACGAACGTTCCCAAGATAACCATGGTCGTGGGCGGTAGTTTCGGGGCCGGCAACTACGGCATGGCAGGGCGCGCATATCAGCCGCGCTTCATGTGGTCTTGGCCCAATTCACGGATTTCCGTCATGGGTGGCCCGCAGGCGGCAGGGGTTCTGGCGACGGTGAAACGCGATGCCATGGAGCGCGCGGGGCAGGCGTGGTCGGCAGAGGCAGAGGCCGAATTCAAACGCCCCACAGTCGAGATGTTCGACCGGCAAAGTCACCCGCTTTATGCATCGGCCCGGTTATGGGACGACGGTATCGTCGATCCGCGCAAAAGCCGTGAGGTGCTGGCGCTGAGTCTGTCTGCCGCGTTGAACGCCCCAATCGAGGAGACGCGGTTTGGCGTCTTTCGGATGTAATTTGGGCGGTATGGAACCGGTATCGATCCGGTATGGAAGTGATGCATACGCCGTGCACATTGGCGCACGGCATCGGGGGGCAAGATGTTTCGTAAAATCCTGATCGCAAACCGGGGAGAGATCGCCTGCCGCGTGATCGACACCTGTCGCCGCATGGGCGTGGCCACCGTGGCGGTCTATTCCGACGCCGACGCCGGTGCGCGCCACGTGGCGATGGCTGATCAGGCGGTGCATATCGGCGGGCCTGCCCCCAAGGACAGTTATCTGCGTGGCGATGCGATCATTGCCGCCGCGCTTGAAACAGGGGCGCAGGCGATTCATCCGGGCTATGGCTTCTTGTCGGAAAACCCGATGTTCGTCGATGCCGTGGTCGCCTCGGGTCTGGTCTTCATCGGACCCTCAGCAGATGCGATCCGGGCCATGGGCCTCAAGGATGCGGCCAAGGCGTTGATGCATAATGCGGGCGTGCCGGTGGTGCCGGGGTATCATGGCGACAATCAGGACCCCGAACATCTGGCCGGGGCCGCCGATACGATTGGCTATCCGGTGTTGATCAAGGCGGTTGCCGGTGGTGGCGGCAAGGGCATGCGCAAGGTGGATGCGCCGCAAGGGTTTGCTGACGCACTGGCCAGCGCAATGGGCGAAGCGGCGACGGCATTCGGCAATGATGCTGTTCTTATAGAAAAATACGTGGAAAAGCCACGCCATATCGAGGTGCAGGTGTTTGGTGACGGCACCCGCGCCGTGCATCTGTTCGAGCGGGATTGTTCCTTGCAGCGCCGTCATCAGAAGGTGATCGAAGAAGCCCCCGCGCCGGGTATGACCACCAAGATGCGGGAGGCGATGGGTTCTGCGGCGGTGCGCGCGGCAGAGGCCATCGGCTATAGCGGCGCGGGGACGGTGGAGTTCATCGTGGATGCCAGCGACGGGCTGCGGGATGATCGGTTCTTCTTCATGGAGATGAATACCCGCCTGCAGGTTGAGCATCCAGTGACCGAGGCGATCACGGGCGTTGATCTGGTGGAATGGCAATTGCGCGTTGCGGTCGGAGATCCGTTGCCCGCGACGCAGGCCGACCTGACCATCACCGGGCACGCGTTCGAGGCGCGGCTTTATGCCGAGGATGTGCCTGCCGGATTTCTGCCCGCGACGGGACGATTGGCGCATCTGGCGTTTCCGGATGACGCGCGGGCCGATACAGGCGTGCGGACCGGCGACGTGATATCGCCTTGGTACGACCCGATGATTGCCAAGCTGATTGTGCACGGGCCAACGCGGGCGATTGCCCTGCGCAAGCTGGAGGCGGCGCTGGCGGGGATGCAGGTGGCGGGAACGGTGACCAACCTTGCCTTTCTGCGCAAGCTGGCCGGTCATCATGGCTTTGCGGCGGGGGATGTCGATACCGGGTTGATCGGGCGTGATCTTGCGGAGTTGGCCAATGCCCCGATCCCCTGTTCGCGAACCCGGTCGCTGGCGGCACTGGGGGCGATGGGGCTGGACGTGGCGACGCCGTTGCAGGGGTTCAACCTGTGGTCGCCGATGCGGCAGACCGTGCAACTCGGTCTGGGCGACGCGGTGGTGACGGTGGTGGTCGAAGCGCTGAACCGGGGGCGGTTCCGGGCCAACGTCGGCGAAACCGTGCACGAAATCACCCGCGCAGACGGCTGGATCATCGATGGTGCGCGCGTGCCTGCGGTGGTTGTGCGTCATGATGCGGGTGTGTCGGTGTTCTGGGGTAACGGATATCACTTCACGGTCATTGACCCGCTGGATGTGGCGGTGGAGGGTGCGGTAGCGGTCGGACGGATCGTGGCCCCGATGCCGGGACTGGTGAAGGCGGTCTTCGTGACCCCCGGCCAAGAGGTGGCGCAGGGGGACCGCTTGGCCGTGCTGGAGGCGATGAAGATGGAACACACCTTGACCGCAGGCCGCGACGGCATCGTCGCCGAGGTGTTGGTAGCCGCAGGTGCACAGGTTGCGGCAGGTGACGCCCTGATCGTTCTGGAGGAGCAAGCCCCATGATCCGGCTGCATCACGTCCCCCAGAGCCGGTCGATGCGGACGCTGTGGTTGCTGCACGAGTTGGCGGTGCCGTTCGAGGTGCGGGAGTGGCCGTTCGACAAGACTCTGCGCGGGCCGGCGTTTCTGGCGCTGAACCCTGCCGGACGGGTGCCCGCGCTGGAGATCGACGGCGAGGTATTGTGGGAAACCGGTGCCATCACCGAACTGCTCTGCGAGCGGTTTCCCGACACCGGAATGGGTCGCGCGCCGGGACATGCGGAGCGGGCGCAATGGCTGATCTGGGTTCATTTCGCAGAAACCATCAGCCAGCATGCCGCCGCCCTGACCCAACAGCATGTGGCGCTTTACGAAGACAGCATGCGATCGCCTGTCGTCATGAAGATCGAGGCGAAGCGGATCGAGAAATGCTATGAGGCGCTGGAGGGGCGTTTGCAGGGCCGAGAATATCTGCTGGATGGTGGGTTTTCGGCGGCTGATATCAGCGTGGGGCAGGCGGTTTACATGGCCCGGCATTTCGCGCGACTTGATGGGTTTGCCGAACTTTCCGTCTGGTACGACCGGATCACGGCGCGCCCCGGCTTCATGGCCAGCCTGCCGATCGACGGCGGTCTTTATACACGGGACTATTACGCGGCTTGGGAGGGCCAGAGCTAGCGCCTCCGGGTGAGCGCTGGCATGGATATGTGGCTTTGGTTTCCGGTGGGGCTATCGGCCCTCCGGCGGCCATATTGGAAGCATAAGAACGGGAGGTTGTGATGGCTGGCTTTGTGGAGATTTTCGAGGTGGGGCCCCGCGATGGGTTGCAAAACGAGGCGCGGATCATCCCGGCCGCGGAAAAGATCGCGCTGGTCGATCTGTTGAGCCAAGCGGGGTTTCAGCGCATCGAGGCGGCCAGTTTTGTCAGCCCCAGATGGGTGCCGCAGATGGCGGACGGCGCCGAGGTGCTGGGCGGTATCAGCCGTGCCGAGGGGGTGCGATACGTCGCCCTGACCCCCAATATGCAGGGCTACGAGGCGGCAGTTGCCGCAGGTGCCGATGAAATCGCGATTTTCGGCAGCGCGTCAGAGGGGTTTTCCAAAGCCAATATCAACGCGACGATTGCCGAAAGCCTTGAGCGGTTCGCGCCGATGGTGAAGGCCGCGCGGCACATCGACCTGCCGGTGCGCGGGTATGTCAGTTGCGTCACCGATTGCCCCTATGACGGCAAGATCGCACCCGATCAGGTGGCGCGGGTGGCGGACGCGCTTTTCTCAATGGGCTGTCACGAGGTGTCGCTGGGCGATACGATGGGGCAGGGTCGCCCCGACAGCGTGGCGAAAATGCTGCTGAAGGTGCGTGATGTGGTGCCCGTGGGGCGGCTTGCCGGGCATTTCCACGACACGGCCGGGCGGGCCATCGCGAATATCGACGCGGCGTTGTCGCTGGGGGTGCGGGTGTTCGATGCGGCGGTCGGGGGCTTGGGCGGTTGCCCTTATGCGCCCGGTGCGGCGGGCAACGTGGCGACCGAGGCGGTGGCGCGTCATCTGAAGGATTTGGGGTATGACACCGGGCTTGATCTGGCGGTGATCGATCGGGCGGCTGATATGGCGCGAGGGATGCGCACCACGGACGCCGTGTGATGGAGACCCTTTCACTTGCGGTCGATCCGCGCGGGGTCGCGACCCTGATGTTGAACCGTCCCCAAAAGCACAATGCGATGAATGCCGCCATGATCGCGGAACTGACCGACGTGGCGGGGCGCTTGGGGCGTGATCGCGCGGTGCGGGTCGTGGTGCTGACCGGGGCGGGGCGCAGTTTTTGCGCGGGCGGCGATCTTGCATGGATGCAAGACCAGATGGCTGCCGATGCCCCGACCCGCGCGCGGGAGGCACGGGCCTTGGCGGGCATGCTGGGCGCGCTTGACAGCTTGCCGAAACCGTTGATCGGGCGCGTGCAGGGGCAGGCCTTTGGCGGTGGCGTGGGGTTGATGTCTGTGTGTGATGTGGCGATCGGGGTCGAGACGGCCAAGGTGGGCCTGACGGAGGTGCGTCTGGGACTGATCCCGGCCACCATCGGGCCCTATGTCGTGGCGCGCATGGGCGCGGCGCGGGCACGACGGGTATTCTTTTCGGGACGCGTCTTTGGTGCGGCCGAGGCGGTCGCCCTTGGGCTGATGGCGCGCGCGGTGCCCGAGGTAGACCTTGATGCGGCGGTCGAGGCTGAGATTGCGCCCTATTTTGCCGCCGCCCCCGGTGCGGTCGCCGAAGGCAAGGCGCTGGTGGCGCAACTGGGCGGAGGTATCGCCGAGACCGAGGTGGCGGCCAGCGTCGAGGCGTTGATCCGTCGGTGGGAAAGTGCGGAAAGCGCCGAGGGGATCGGCGCGTTTTTTGACAAGCGCAAGCCCGAGTGGGCGAAGGAGTAATCTGAGATGAAAGCCGTTTGGTATGAAGGTTTTGGCGCAGCGGATCAGGCGTTGGTCCATGGCGATATGGCCACCCCCGCGCCGGCCCCGGGCGAGGTTCTGGTGCGTATTCATGCCTCGGGAATCAATCCATCGGACGTGAAGCTGCGGGCGGGCGCGCGGCCCGGGGCCATCATGGATTACCCGCGCGTGATCCCGCATTCGGACGGGGCAGGCGTGATCGAAGCGGTTGGCGGGGGGGTCGATGCGGGCCGCGTGGGCGAACGGGTGTGGCTGTGGAATGCGCAGTGGCAGCGCCCGTTCGGGACAGGGGCGGAATATGTGGCCCTGCCCGCCGCGCAGGCGGTGCGGCTTCCCGACACCACCGGGTTTGCCGAAGGGGCGTGCCTTGGAATTCCGGCGATGACGGCATGGATGGCGGTGTGTGGCGACGGCCCGGTCGCGGGGAAAACGGTGCTGGTGACAGGGGGTGCGGGCACCGTCGGGCGATATGCCTGCCAGATGGCGCGTCTGTCCGGCGCGCGCGTGATCACCACGGTTTCATCAGCAGTAAAGGCGCGTCATTCGACGGCTGAGGAATGGGTGAACTACCGCGATACCGATGTGACGGCCGCCGTCATGGACATGACGGATGGTGCCGGTGTCGACCGCATCGTGGAGGTTGATTTCGCAGCTAATCAGGCGGCATCGCTGGCGTTGATCAAGCCAAGCGGCACAATCGCCAGCTATGCCTCGGCCAGTGAGCGGACGCCGGCGTTGGATTTCTACCCGTTCATGTTCAAGAATACCCGGCTGCATATGCTGATCGTCTATCGCTTGATCGGTGCGGCGCGTGCGCCGGGTGAATCGCAACTGACCGCGTGGCTTGAGGCCGGCGCCCTGAGCCATGCGGTTGTGCCGGGCGGCGGCCTTGCCGATTGCGCCTCCGCGCATGCCTTGGTTGAGGCGGGCGACAAGTTGGGGACAGTAGTGCTCGATATCTAATCCTTGCGCGACCGATATCCCATGCTAGCGTGCTTCGATGCGCCCAAGGGAGGGCAAAGGGGAGGACGACCATGGCCATATATCCGTGCCGCTACAGCGACATAGCGCTGCGCGATCTGAGCATCACCGAACGTCTGTTTGAAGGGTTTGCCGACCGGACGGACGAGGTGGTGATGATCGACGGCGGCACCGGGACGCAGATGACCGGCGGCGTGTTGATGGACCGCATCAAGCGTCTGGCGGGCGGATTGACCGCCCGTGGCTGGGCGCCGGGAAAGACCGTGGCCATTCTGGCCCCCAACGTGCCGGATTACGCGGTCGTGTTTCACGGTGTGGCCTTTGCGGGTGGCACCATCACGACGATCAACCCGAGTTACACCGCCCCCGAGGTGCACCATCAATTGATGGATGCCGGGGCTCATGTGCTGGTCACAACGCCGATGTTCGCCGAGGTGGCCCGTGCGGCGATGGCAGGCACGGGGGTGCATGACCTTGTGGTGATCGGCGGCGGCGTTGAGGGTGCTATTGCGCTGGAAGATCTGATGGGGGAGCCGTTGGCGGAGCAATCGCCCGTCGATCTGGACGACTTCAACGTGGTCCTGCCCTATTCCAGCGGCACGACCGGCAAACCCAAGGGCGTGATGCTGACGCACCGCAACATCGTGACCAACGTGGAGCAGTTGATGGTGCCCACGCAGTTGCGGCCCGGCGAGACGGCCATCGCCTTCTTGCCGTTCTTTCACATCTACGGAATGACCGTCCTGATGAACCTTGTTCTGGGCAACAAGGGGC
The DNA here is from genome assembly GCA_017854585.1 of Paracoccaceae bacterium. Taxonomy (GTDB): domain Bacteria; phylum Pseudomonadota; class Alphaproteobacteria; order Rhodobacterales; family Rhodobacteraceae; genus JAFMHK01. Next base: position 26,670 of record JAFMHK010000029.1, on the reverse strand, counting down.
GGCTGGTGACGATGGCGCGGTTCGATCTGGAACAGTTCCTTCGCCTGATCGAGACGCATCGGGTGAACCGTCTTTATATCGTGCCGCCAGTTGCCTTGGCGTTGGCCAAGCATCCGATGGTGGAGCAATTCGACATGAGCACCGTGGAGTATGTTTTTTCCGGCGCCGCACCGCTGAGCGCCGAGGTCGAGGCTGAAGTGGGGCGCCGGTTGGGCGCACGCTCGATTCAGGGTTATGGCATGACGGAGTTGAGCCCGGTCAGCCATTCGACCTATGCCGTCGGCGAACGCCATGGGTCCAGCGGGCAGGCGGTTCCGAACACGGAATGCCGCATCGTGGACCCGACCACCGGCGCCGACATGGCCCCCGGCGAGGAAGGGGAGCTGTGGGTGCGCGGGCCGCAGGTGATGAAGGGGTATCTGAACAACCCGCAGGCAACGTCTGAAACGATGGCCGAGGGCGGATGGCTGAAGACCGGCGATCTGGCGGTGATCGATGAAGACGGCTTTATGTTCATCCGTGACCGGCTGAAGGAACTGATCAAGTTCAAGGGATTTCAGGTGGCCCCCGCCGAGGTGGAGGCAGCGCTGATCGCGCATCCCGGTGTGGCCGATGCCGCCGTGATCGGGCGGGCGAACGACGAAGCGGGTGAGGTTCCCATCGCGTTCGTGGTCAAGGCCGCAGGCGCGGAGGTGTCCGAGGCTGATCTGAAGGCCCATCTGGAAGGGCAGTTGGCGCGTTACAAACACCCCGCCGAATACCGGTTCGTGCCATCGGTGCCGAAATCCGCCAGCGGCAAGATCTTGCGGCGGGAATTGCGGGACCTGATGAAGGCCGAGGGGTAGGGCCGCCGGGGCAAGACCACCGCGTGGACAAGTGCACGATGGCTTTGCACCGCTGGTGCGGGGGTGAAGGGATCAAGGGTGCGCTGGCTGATGGCCTGAACGATGCGACGGCATGGGCCCTTCATATTCAACGGAGGTCTTGGGCCCCGGATTGGCTCATCGCAAACCGTGCCACGCCGTCTGGATTCGCGATCGATGGCGACCGCAGCAGGTGCGGCCAAGTGCATCTGGCTTGTTCTGACCTAACCAGCCGCCGGTCCGGTGCCTGCCGTGCCTGCACTGCTCGCGTTCAGGGGGCTTTGCATGGCGACGCACGCGCGTTTGCCGCACATCGCCCCGTTGACCCTTCTGAGCCGTGGGGGTATCCCAAGCGGTGACCGGACAACCGCGCGGCGCTGGCTGGTGCGCGATCCAAGGAGGCCACCCGTGGCAGAGCTTCTGAGCAATTATCTTCCGATACTGATTTTCCTGGGACTGGCGATTGGTCTTGGGGTCGTCTTGATTCTTGCCGCCGTGGTGCTGGCCGTGCGGAACCCCGACCCCGAGAAGGTCAGTGCCTATGAGTGCGGGTTCAACGCGTTCGACGATGCCCGGATGAAGTTCGATGTGCGGTTCTACCTTGTGTCGATCCTGTTCATCATCTTCGATCTCGAGGTAGCATTCTTGTTCCCTTGGGCGGTGTCGTTCGCCGACATATCGATGACGGCTTTCTGGTCGATGATGGTTTTTCTTGGCGTGCTCACCATCGGGTTTGCCTATGAATGGAAGAAGGGGGCGCTGGAATGGCAGTGATGACGGGCGCCAACACGGCGGGCGCGGACCGCGAGGTTGCGACGCAATCCCTTAACCGGGAGTTGCAGGACAAGGGGTTCCTGCTGACCGCGTCGGAGGATATCATCAACTGGGCGCGCACCGGGTCGCTGCACTGGATGACCTTCGGGCTGGCCTGCTGTGCGGTTGAGATGATGCACACCTCCATGCCGCGTTATGACGCCGAACGGTTCGGGATCGCACCGCGCGCATCCCCTCGGCAATCGGACGTGATGATCGTGGCGGGCACGCTGACCAACAAGATGGCCCCAGCGTTGCGCAAGGTTTACGACCAGATGCCCGAGCCGCGCTATGTGATCTCCATGGGGTCATGCGCCAACGGCGGAGGTTATTATCACTATAGCTATAGCGTGGTACGTGGTTGTGACCGGATCGTTCCGGTCGATATCTATGTGCCCGGCTGTCCGCCGACGGCAGAGGCGTTGCTGTATGGTATCTTGCAGCTGCAACGCAAAATCCGCCGCACGGGCACCATTACGCGCTAAGAGGCCTTGCGCCTCGGAGGACTGACATGGACGATCAATCATTGCGCGAACTGGCCGAATATCTGGCCGAGAAGCAGCCCGACGCAATGCTGGGCCACCACATTTCGTTCGGTCAGTTGACGGTCGAGATCGCCGCCAGCCGCGCGCCCGATTTCATCGAGTTTCTGAAAACTGACAGAACCTGCGCGTTTTCGAGCCTTGTGGATATCACCGCCGTGGATCACCCGAACCGGGACAAACGGTTCGATCTGGTCTGGCATTTCCTGTCGATGTACCAGAATCACCGCATCCGCGTGAAAGCACAGGTGCGCGAAGATGACGTTGTGCCCTCGATCATCGGCGTGCATCCGTCGGCCAACTGGTACGAGCGCGAGGTGTTCGATATGTTCGGCATCTTGTTCAGTGGCCACCCGGACCTGCGTCGCCTGCTGACTGACTACGGGTTTCGCGGCCACCCTTTGCGCAAGGATTTCCCGACCACGGGCTATACCGAAGTGCGTTATGATGATGTGCTGAAACGCGTGGTCTATGAGCCGGTCAAGCTGGTTCAGGAATACCGCCAGTTCGATTTCATGTCGCCATGGGAGGGGGCCGATTACATCCTGCCCGGTGACGAGAAGGCCGAGGAGAAGGCGAAATGATGGACGGCGACATTCGTACGAACACCTATGACGACGGATCGACCGACGCCCGGACCGGCGAACAGAAGATCCGTAATTTCAACATCAACTTCGGCCCGCAGCACCCGGCGGCGCACGGCGTGCTGCGTCTGGTGCTGGAACTGGACGGCGAAATCTGTGAACGCTGCGACCCGCATATCGGCCTGCTGCACCGTGGCACCGAAAAGCTGATGGAAAGCCGGACGTATCTGCAGAACCTGCCATATTTCGACCGGCTGGATTACGTGGGTACGATGAATCAGGAACACGCCTGGTGCCTGGCGATCGAGAAGATGACCGGCACAACAGTGCCCCGCCGCGCGCAATTGATCCGCGTGCTTTATTGCGAGATCGGGCGCATCCTGAACCACCTGCTGAACGTGACCACGCAAGCCATGGACGTGGGGGCATTGACCCCGCCTTTGTGGGGGTTCGAGGAACGCGAAAAGCTGATGATCTTTTACGAACGGGCCAGTGGCGCGCGTCTGCATGCGGCCTATTTCCGGCCCGGTGGCGTGCACCAGGACCTGCCGCCAGACCTGATCGAGGATATCGACAGCTGGGCCAAGGCGTTTCCTGCAATTCTGGCCGACATCGACGGGCTCCTGACCGAAAACCGGATATTCAAGCAGCGGAACGCCGATATCGGCGTTGTGTCCGAAACCGACGCACTGGACTGGGCGTTTTCGGGTGTGATGGTGCGCGGATCGGGCATGGCATGGGATCTGCGCCGGGCGCAGCCCTATGAATGCTATGATGAGTTCGCCTTCCAGATCCCGGTGGGTAAGAACGGTGATTGTTATGACCGCTACCTGTGCCGGATGGAGGAAATGCTTCAGTCGATCCACATCATCCATCAGGCCTGTGAAAAACTGCGCAATGAACCCGGTGAGGTGATGGCGCGTGGCAAGATCACGCCGCCCGCACGTGGCGACATGAAAACCTCGATGGAGGCGCTGATCCACCACTTCAAACTCTATACTGAGGGCTTTCACGTGCCCGAGGGTGAGATTTACGTGGCGGTTGAGGCGCCGAAGGGAGAATTTGGCGTCTATCTGGTGGCAGATGGAACCAACAAACCCTACCGCGTCAAACTTCGCGCACCGGGCTTCGCGCATCTGCAGGCGATGGATTACCTGTGCAAGGGGCACCAGTTGGCGGATGTGTCGGCCATTCTGGGGTCGCTCGATATCGTGTTCGGGGAAGTGGATCGCTAACTTTCGGTCCTCTTTCCGTGTTTTGAAAATATCCCCGCCGGAGGCATCCGCGCGCGCCGCGCGCGCCGTAAACGCCCCGGCCTGAAGACCAAGGATACCGCCGCCATGCTCCGCCGCCTGCACCCCGACCAGCCAGACAGCTTTGCGTTCACGCCCGCCAATCAGGCCTGGGCCGAGGCGCAGATCACCAAATATCCCGACGGGCGGCAGGCCAGCGCCATCATCCCGCTGTTGTGGCGCGCGCAGGAGCAGGAGGGGTGGTTGACCCGCCCGGCCATCGAACATGTCTGCGACATGCTGGGCATGGCCCATATTCGCGGGCTTGAGGTGGCGACGTTTTATTTCATGTTCCAACTGCAACCGGTGGGCAGCGTCGCGCACGTTCAGGTCTGCGGCACGACAAGCTGCATGATTTGTGGGGCCGAGGATCTCGTGGCCGTCTGCAAGGATAAGATCGCAAAACAGGCCCATAAACTGAGCGCCGATGGCAAGTTCAGTTGGGAAGAAGTGGAATGCCTTGGGGCATGCGCGAACGCGCCGATGGCCCAGATCGGCAAGGATTACTACGAAGATCTGACGGTCGAAAAGCTGACCCATATCATCGATGAGATGGCAGCGGGGCGCGTGCCCACGCCGGGGCCGCAGAACGGGCGCTATGCCTCGGAACCCGCAGGTGGCCTGACCAGCCTGACCGCGCACGAGGGCGGGCGCGACAGCCTGAACATCTCGGCCCGGATGGCGACGGACATTGGCGACACGATCAAGCGTATCGACGGGACCGAGGTGCCATTGGTGGCAAACTGGGGGCGTCAGTCGGGTGACGCCGCCACGGTCGCCGCGCGGCCGACCGTGCCGCAAGAACCGGCGCGCCCGGTCCCGGCGAACCGAGCCAAAAAGGCCGCAGCACCAGCCGCGCCCGCGCCCGCTGTCACCGAAGCCGCGCCCGTGCGCCTGGAAGCGCCGCGTAAAGGCGGGGCCGATGATCTCAAGCGGATCAGCGGCGTCGGCCCCAAGCTGGAGGGCGTGCTGAACGAGATGGGGTTCTATCATTTCGATCAGATCGCGGCCTGGACGCCGGAACAGGTGGCCTGGGTCGATGCGCGGCTGAAATTCAAGGGCCGGATCGAGCGCGACGACTGGATCGGACAAGCCGCCGGCTTTGCTTCGGGCCAATAGCGGGCGATCTGTCGCAGCGTCCTTGGTCGACCCGCCCCGCTTGCCTGCTACCTCTGCGACCCCGGTGATGTGCCGGGTCGAATGAGGGCAGGGACTTGGAAAAGAATATCACCGGACGCAGATTTTTTTGTCAGATCGTCATCTGGACGCTGGCGGCCATTACCGGGCTGACCGTGACGCTGATTGCCGTTGGCCTTTTGGGGCTTTGGGTTCTGATTGGCGCCTTTGCCGGGTTGGGGACGACGCTTGTGATGGGCTGGGTGCTTGCGCTGCTATTCTGCACGGATCTGGATGCTTTGGCCGCCGCCAAGCGCGGGAAGGTCACAGGCAGCGACAATTTGTCATGACGGCAGGAGACAGGCGGATTTTCCCGCGCTAATACTGAAGGCACAAAAACCAGTATCGCTACGGGGGAACTGATTGATGAATGATAATTCGGGTAAGCTGATCTGCGTCGCCACCTGCTGGGGTGTGGGACTTTTGGCAGGTGCATTCGCCGGCGTGGGCTTAATGGTCTTGGGTGGCTGGAGCCTTGTGCAGGGCGTGTTCGCCGGCGGCTTGATGTCCGTCGGGCTTGGTGCGCTGTTGTCTTTGAGCGTCTGTCGTCCGATGGCGGGTCCGGTTATGCCGGGCACTGCGGGCGTGCGGCCCGGCACCGTCGGTGCGACAACCGCGCCAGCCCCGAAAGCAACATCCGAAAAGGCACCAGCCGCCCCGGTTGCCGCGCCAGCCGCCCCGGCCGCAGCCCCGGCACCCGCCGCCGCGCCAGCCAGCGCTGAGGGGTCCCGCCCTGTCACGTTGGACGGACCGCGTGGTGGCAAAGCCGATGATCTCAAGAAGATCAAGGGCGTCGGCCCCAAGATGGAGGCGATGCTGAACGGCATGGGGTTCTATCACTTTGATCAGGTCGCAGCCTGGAGCGGGGACGAGGTCGCGTGGGTCGATCAGAACCTCGAAGGCTTCAAGGGCCGTGTCAGCCGCGACAACTGGGTCGAACAGGCCAAGCTTTTGGCGGGTGGTGGCGATACGGAGTTTTCGCGCAAGGTCGACAAGGGCGGCGTCTACTGACGCCATATCGGGTTGGGCTGACGGCCTTTGGGCGCATGGTTGACGTTCTGACGGTGAAGGCCGGGGTGGACCAGACGCATCAGGCCGGATAAGTCCGCAACCTGTGCGTGGTTCCCTACGTTGCCGTGCGCGTGACCGACCCGAGGATGCCGATGACCCCGCCGACCGATCCCGATCCCGATGCGCCGTTGCGCCGCCAGATCCGCCGCGCCGCCTTTGTGATGGCTGCAACCATGATCATCTGGATGGGCGCACAATTCATGGGCAGCCAACTGGGTTGGCCTGTCCGCTTGGTATTTCTTTTCGACCTTGCGGCGATTGCCGCACTGGTCTGGGCTTTGATAGTGACGTATTGGGTGTGGAAAGCGCGAAAGGCCGGGTAGAGACCCTTGCCTTTCCCCCATGGACCGGCTGCGGGTAGACCCCGTGGCACGCAACAGACCAGGACTGAGACATGCTTCAGGACAAAGACCGGATTTTCACCAACATTTACGGCATGCACGACCGTTCCCTTGCAGGCGCCAAGGCGCGCGGCCATTGGGATGGCACCGGCGATCTGGTAAAACTTGGCCGTGACAAGATCGTGGAGATCATGAAGGCAAGCGGCCTGCGGGGACGCGGCGGCGCGGGCTTTCCAACAGGTCTGAAATGGTCGTTCATGCCCAAGGAAAGCGATGGCCGTCCATCGTATCTGGTTGTGAATGCGGACGAATCCGAACCCGGCACCTGCAAAGATCGCGAAATCATGCGCAACGATCCGCATACGCTGATCGAAGGGTGCCTGATCGCGGCGTTCGCGATGAACGCCAACGTCTCCTACATCTACATTCGCGGTGAATATATCCGCGAACGCGAGGCCCTGCAGGCGGCGATCGACGAATGCTATGATAACGGCCTGCTGGGCAAGAACGCCGCCGGATCGGGGTGGGATTTCGACCTCTATCTTCATCACGGAGCCGGCGCCTATATCTGCGGCGAGGAAACCGCCTTGCTTGAAAGCCTTGAGGGCAAGAAGGGCATGCCGCGGATGAAGCCGCCGTTTCCGGCGGGCGCGGGGCTGTATGGTTGCCCGACCACTGTGAACAATGTCGAATCGATTGCGGTGGTGCCAACGATCCTGCGCCGTGGCGCAGAATGGTTCGCCGGATTCGGTCGCCCGAACAACGCGGGAACCAAGCTGTTCGCGATTTCGGGCCATGTGAACAACCCTTGCGTGGTCGAGGAGGAAATGAGCATCCCCTTCGATGAGTTGATAGAGCGCCATTGTGGTGGCATTCGCGGCGGGTGGGATAACCTCAAGGCGGTGATCCCCGGCGGATCTTCGGTGCCTTGCCTGCCCGGTCACGTGATGCGCGAAGGTGCGATCATGGATTTTGACTGGTTGCGCGAACAACGCTCCGGGCTTGGGACGGCCGCCGTGATCGTGATGGACAACCAGACCGACATCATCAAGGCGATCTGGCGGTTGGCCAAATTCTACAAGCACGAAAGCTGCGGCCAGTGCACGCCTTGCCGTGAAGGCACCGGGTGGATGATGCGGGTCATGGACCGATTGGTGAAGGGCGATGCGGAGGTCGAGGAGATCGACATGCTGCTGGACGTCACCAAGCAGGTCGAGGGCCACACGATCTGTGCGCTTGGCGATGCGGCCGCATGGCCGATTCAGGGTCTGATCCGGCATTTCCGGCACGAGATCGAGGATCGGATTCAGGTCAAGCGTGGCGGTAAGGTCGAGATCGCGGCGGAATGAACGTTGCGGTCCATACTGTTGGGGGCCTCAAGGCGGAGCCGGGAGAGCCAGAGGTCGCAGGCTTTGTCGACAATGTGCCCGCTGTTTACGCCGTCTCGGAACGCAGTGACGGGTTCGTCTGGCGCCTTGACAGGATGACAAACCCTGACCACCAGGCAGCGTACGAGGCCTATGTCGGCGATGCGGACCTGGCCGTGACCCTGTCCGTCTGGGAAAGCGTCGAAAAGCTCAATCACTATGTTTTCAAGACCCTCCACGGGCGGTTCTACAACCGCAAGGAAGAATGGTTTCATCCGGCCGAAGCGGCGATGTTCGTCCTTTGGACCCTTCCCGAGGGGCATGAGCCGACGCTTGTCGAAGCGGGCGCGCGACTGGCGCATCTGCGTGCCCATGGGCCATCGGATCATGCCTTCGACTGGAGCTACACGTCCGGCACGCGCTGAGGCTGTTCGGACCGCGCGACAGGCCATAAAGCGGGCGCCGCGGATATCTGCACGGGCGCGCGGGTGAAGTTATCCCCGCCTGTAAGAAGCCGCACGGACATCCCCAGCCGGTCAACAACTTGCGCATCGTGATGGATCTTGGGCTGGTGGTTGCGGTCGTCGCTTGCGGCTGGCGTGATCCGGAGCCGCGCGGCGGGGGACGCAATGACGTGGCAGCACGTTGTTCGTTGGGGCGATGATGGTCCTTTGGAACGTGGCACAAGATGGCGGACCACCGCACCAATCCGACAATCCCGCCGAACGGAAACGCGGACCTGCCTGATCGCCCGCACTGCGGTGTGCTGTGGCGCAGAGGACTCACCCCATGGCTCTGATATCTGAGGGGATATTGCGGCAGGGGCTTTGCAAATACATACTCTGCCCAAAGAGATCGGCCCGGCAGGCGCGTCCTGTCGCATGCGCCGCAAGAAGGTTGGTGGGAAAGGGCAGCGGAATGGTTCAGGTGTACCGCTATGGTTTGGCGCTGATCTATCTGATCTTCTGCGTATCGGGCCTGATCATCGGCTATCGATGGGGCATCGGCGGGTCAATTCTGGGTGCGTTGCTGGGGGCGGTCGCGGCCTCTGGGGTGGCGATTGTGCTGAACACGCCCGAGCGCATGGAATCAGCGCTTTACGGTATTTTGGCCTGCGCCGTCAGTTTGACCCTGATCTACCTGATCGTCGCCTTCTGGGGCGTGCGTTTGTAGGCGGCAGCCCGCGCATCGCGGTAATGTCAATCTGATGTTATTGAATAACCGACACCTGCTGCACCAGATCCAGTGCTGAGGCGGGACGATTCCCTGAAAGGTGTCACCATGAAACACTACACTTCTATATTGCTGGCCTGCGGGCTGACCGTTGCCGTAGGGCTGCTGACAACCGTCAGCGTGGCGCAAACCGACCGCTGGCAGGCACTGCGCGATGACCCGACGATCCATGAGGGATTGACCGTGATTGCGGTTGGGCGGCAGATTCACAACTCCTGCGATGACGTTCACGCGCGGCTGCTGCGCGCACTCGGTTTTGCCGAAGGCCTTGTTCGCCATGCCCAAAGTCTTGGGTTTTCCCGGTCGGAAGTGAACGAATTCATCGATGATCGCACCGAACAACAACGCTATCGCGAGATCGCGGCACAGTATTTCGCGGACCGTGGTGTGGAGCCCGGCGACAGCGAAGGTGTGTGCCAAGTGGGGCGCGACGAAATTTCCGCAGGGTCTACGATTGGCAGATTGCTCCGGTAGGAGTAGAACGCCTTCCAAAGCGAATATCCTTGGGGCTGTCAGATCATCCCCGGGCGCAATGGAAGGACAGCGACCCATGGGCGACCTGCGCAAGATCATCATCGACGGCAAAGAGGTTGAGGTCGATCCGGCCATGACCCTTATTCAGGCATGCGAACAGGCCGGGGTGGAAATTCCCCGGTTTTGTTATCACGAACGGCTGTCCATCGCGGGCAACTGCCGGATGTGTCTGGTCGAGGTTGTCGGCGGGCCGCCAAAACCCGCAGCCAGCTGTGCGATGCAGGTCAAGGACTTGCGCCCCGGACCGGAAGGTCAACCGCCGGTAGTAAAAACCAATTCGCCCATGGTGAAGAAGGCGCGCGAAGGCGTGATGGAGTTTCTGCTGATCAACCACCCGCTGGATTGCCCGATTTGTGATCAGGGCGGCGAGTGTGATTTGCAGGATCAGGCGATGGCTTACGGCGTCGACTTCAGCCGTTACCGCGAACCCAAGCGCGCCGCTGATGTGATGGACCTTGGCCCGCTGGTGGGCACCGCGATGACGCGGTGCATTTCATGCACCCGGTGCGTCCGCTTCATCACCGAAGTTGCGGGCATACCCGAACTTGGCCAGACCGGGCGTGGCGAGGATAGCGAGATTACCAGCTATCTGGGTGCTACGCTGGACAGCGAATTGCAGGGCAATATCGTGGATCTGTGTCCGGTGGGCGCGCTGACGTCCAAGCCTTATGCCTTCACCGCGCGCCCGTGGGAGCTGACCAAGACCGAATCCATCGACGTGATGGATGCGTTGGGCAGCAACATCCGCGTGGATACCAAGGGCCGTGAAGTCATGCGCATTCTGCCGCGCAACCATGATGGTGTGAACGAAGAGTGGCTGGCCGACCGTTCGCGTTTCGTATGGGACGGGCTGCGCCGTCAGCGTCTTGATACCCCCTATATCCGCGAGAATGGCAAGTTGCGCAAAGCCAGCTGGGCCGAGGCGCTGGGCAAGGCGGCGGCTGCGATGAAAGGCAAGAACCTGGCCGGACTGGTTGGTGATCTGGCCCCGGTCGAGGCGGTATTCGCCCTGAAGCAGCTGATCGAGGGACAGGGCGGGCATGTGGAATGCCGCACCGATGGCACAAAACTGCCGGCTGGGAATCGCGGCGCTTATGCCGGCACCGCGACAATCGAGGATATCGATTGCGCCAAGCATATCATGCTGATCGGAACCAATCCGCGCGCCGAAGCGCCCGTGCTGAATGCCCGCATTCGCAAGGCATGGACGAAAGGCGCCAATGTCGGCCTGATCGGTATGGCGGTGGACCTGACCTACGACTATGCGCACATGGGAACGGACCGGGCCGCGCTGGCCAAGCTGATTGACCAGAAGTTCACCGCGGTGCTGGAGGAACCCTCCATTGTCATCGTCGGGCAGGGTGCGTTGCGCGAAGCGGACGGCGAGGCTGTGTTGGCGCATGCAATGGCATTGGCCGAGCGGACCGGATCGGGCCTGTTGATCTTGCATACCGCTGCCGGCCGTGTCGGCGCGATGGACGTCGGAGCCGTGACCGACGGCGGTATATCCAAGGCCATAGCCGACGCGGATGTGATTTATAACCTTGGTGCCGACGAGGTGGATATCGCTGCCGGACCCGTGGTCATTTATCAGGGTTCGCATGGGGACCGTGGCGCACACCGGGCCGATATCATCCTGCCCGCCGCCGCCTACACCGAAGAGGCGGGCCTGTTCGTCAACACCGAAGGTCGCCCGCAGCTGGCATTTCGTGCCGGCTTCCCCCCCGGCGAGGCCAAGGAAAACTGGGCGATCTTGCGGGCGCTGTCGGCGGAATTGGGCGCGACGCTGCCTTACGACACGCTGCCGGCGCTGCGCCGGGTCTTGGCGGCAGCGGTGCCCTATCTGGCCAAGGTCGATGATGTGCCCGAAAACGAATGGCAGGCACTGCCGTTGAAAGCCATGGGCAAGGCGGATTTCGTGCGCGCGGTGGCGGATCATTATCTGGTCAACCCGATTGCCCGCGCCAGTGCCCTGATGGCGGAACTCAGCGCCGGGGCCAAGGCCCGGGCGGAAACAAGGATCGCGGCGGAGTAGGCGGCATGGCCCGCGCCACAATCTTGATGGCGGGCCTTGCCGCTCTGAGCCTGCTGGGCGGCTGTGTCACAACGCCAAATGGCCCCCCTGCCAGCTATGACGGGGTGGAGACGCGGTTGTTGGATGATGATCTGGTGAATTTTCGTGTGCAGATGACGGGTGTGGCCACCCAACAAAACGTCAGCGACTATGCGCGCTGTGCCGCAGCGCAATATACGCTGATCCGCGGGTTCGGTTTTGCGCGACATGTCCGCACAAATGTGCAGGAAGAGGGTGGCGTTTGGGTTGCAGATGCGGTTTACACCATCTCGCCAGCGCTCCCTCGGGGGGTGCAAACGCTGGACGCCGAAGTGGTGACGGCCGCCTGCGCCGAGCAAGGCATACCGACGGTGTGAGGACGACATGGACGGTTTCTTTTCAACAACGGCTGGTCTTGGCCTGATCATCGTGGCGCAATGCCTGTTGGTGATCGGCTTCGTTATGGTCAGCCTGCTGTTTCTGGTCTACGGCGACCGGAAAATCTGGGCTGCGGTGCAGATGCGGCGCGGACCGAACGTGGTGGGCGTTTTCGGCCTGTTGCAGACAGTGGCCGACGCCCTGAAATACGTGGTGAAAGAGGTCGTGGTGCCCGCCGGGGCCGACCGCACGGTGTTCATGCTGGCCCCTTTGACCAGTTTCGTTTTGGCGATGCTTGCGTGGGCCGTGATTCCGTTCAACGACACTTGGGTGTTGTCCGACATCAACGTGGCGATCTTGTTTGTCTTCGCTGTATCCAGCCTTGAGGTCTACGGCGTCATCATGGGCGGCTGGGCATCGAATTCGAAGTATCCGTTCCTTGGCTCGTTGCGGTCTGCCGCGCAGATGATTTCCTACGAGGTTTCCATCGGCTTGATCATCGTGGGGGTCATCATCTCCACCGGATCGCTGAACTTTGGCGACATCGTGCGCGCACAGGATGGCGATTTCGGCCTGTTTAACTGGTATTGGCTGCCGCATTTCCCGATGGTGTTCCTGTTCTTCATCAGTTGTCTGGCGGAAACCAACCGCCCGCCCTTCGATCTGCCCGAGGCGGAATCCGAACTGGTTGCCGGTTATCAGGTGGAATATTCGTCAACGCCGTTCTTGTTGTTCATGGCGGGCGAATATATTGCCATTTTCCTGATGTGCGCCTTGATCAGCCTGCTTTTCTTTGGTGGCTGGTTGTCGCCCATCCCCGGCCTGCCCGACGGCGCGTTGTGGATGGTGGCGAAGATGGCGTTCTTCTTCTTCCTGTTCGCGATGGTGAAGGCCATCGTGCCGCGCTATCGCTATGACCAGTTGATGCGCCTTGGCTGGAAAGTGTTCCTTCCCATGTCGCTGGCTTGGGTCGTGATCGTGGCGTTCTTGGCGAAATTCGAAGTGCTTGGCGGCTTTTGGGCCCGCTGGGCGATTGGGGGCTGAACCATCATGACCCAGATCGACTATACTCGTGCGGCCAAGTATTTTCTGCTGGCTGACTTCTTCAAGGGCTTCGGGCTGGGGATGAAGTATTTCTTCGCCCCCAAGGCGACGCTGAACTATCCGCATGAAAAGGGGCCGCTTTCGCCCCGCTTTCGTGGTGAGCATGCATTGCGCCGCTACCCCAATGGCGAAGAACGGTGCATCGCGTGCAAGCTGTGCGAGGCGATCTGCCCGGCGCAGGCCATCACGATTGATGCCGAACCTCGTGATGACGGGTCCCGCCGCACCACGCGGTACGACATCGACATGACGAAATGCATCTACTGCGGTTTCTGCCAAGAGGCGTGCCCCGTCGACGCGATCGTCGAAGGCCCGAATTTCGAGTTTGCCACGGAAACCCGTGAAGAGCTGTATTACGACAAGGCCAAGCTTCTGGAGAACGGCGACAGGTGGGAAGCCGAAATTGCCCGCAACCTTGAAATGGATGCACCCTACCGATGACCGACACACCGAAAAACCCGTTCGAAGCGATGTTCTCCCAGACCCAGAGCCTGATGCAGGACTGGGTGAAGAACGTGAACCCGGCGTTGGCCAGCTTTACCCCCGCAAGCTTTGACAAGATGTGGCCGACCGTTCCCGCAGAGATGTTGGAGGCGTTTCTGGGCAAGCAGTTCAACCCCGAAGGGCTTGATGCCAAGACGCGTCTGTTGCTGACACTGCAGGGTTTGACCATTCAGGGTGCGCAAGCTGAACCGCAGATCCGCCTGACGGTGCGCCATGCGTTGGAAACCGGTGCCACGAAACAGGAAATCGCCGAGGCCATCGGGCTGGCGGCGGTTTTTGGTGGCGTGCCTGCCATGAACAAGGCGATGGAATTGGCCAAACAGGTCATCGACGAAGAGACGGAGTAGATCATGGGAATTGCCGATCTGAGCTTCTGGGCCTTTGCGATCACGCTGATCACGGGTGGCTTGTTCACCGTGGTTGCGCGCAACCCGGTGCATTCGGTGCTTTGGCTGATCTTGTCGTTTCTGTCGGCCGCTGGCCTGTTCGTGCTGATCGGGGCCGAGTTCGTGGCGATGCTGCTGATCATCGTCTACGTCGGCGCGGTCGCGGTCTTGTTCCTGTTCGTGGTGATGATGCTGGACGTGGATTTTGCCGCGCTCAAGGCGGAAATGGCTACCTATGTTCCCGTGGCGGGCCTGATCGGGATTGTCTTGCTGATGCAGTTGGGCATCGCGTTCGGCAACTGGCAGTTCTCGGAAGGCATCGAAGGGCGGCTGGGCAACCCGACGCCGTCGCTGGACGTGGCGCATAACACTCAGGCGCTGGGCCTGATCTTGTACGACCGGTATTTCCTGTTGTTCCAACTGGCGGGCCTGATCTTGCTGGTTGCGATGGTGGGCGCGATTGTCCTGACACTGCGGCACCGGGTGGATGTGAAGCGTCAGGATGTGGTGGCGCAGATGATGCGCGACCCGAAAAAAGCGATGGAATTGAAGGACGTGAAACCGGGGCAGGGGCTTTAACGGCACCGCCATACCGCCAACGCGCGGCTGTTTGGACGACACACGGGGGCTAGACCCCGGAGGGACGAGATGACGATAGGACTGGAACATTACCTGACGGTGGCCGCTGTGCTGTTCGTCATCGGCATTTTCGGGATATTCCTGAACCGCAAGAACGTCATCGTCATCTTGATGTCGATCGAGCTGATGCTGCTTGCGGTCAACATCAACCTGGTCGCGTTTTCGTATTACCTGGGTGATCTGACGGGGCAGGTGTTCACCATGTTCATCCTGACGGTTGCAGCCGCCGAAGCCGCGATCGGGCTCGCGATCTTGGTCTGTTTCTTCCGCAACCGTGGCACCATCGCGGTTGAAGACGTCAATGTGATGAAGGGCTGAGGCAATGGAAACCATCCTCCTTTTCGGGCCCCTTGTCGGTGCGTTGATCTGCGGTTTCACGTGGCGGTTGATCGGGGAACAGGCGGCTTGCGTCGTGGCGACAGGCATGTTGTTCCTGTCGGCGCTGCTCAGCTGGATCGTGTTTCTTGGCTTCGACGGCGAAACCTACACCCGCAGCTTGTTCACATGGATCGAGAGCGGCAGCCTGTTCACCGATTGGGCGATCCGCATCGACCGTCTGACGGCGATCATGCTGATCGTGATCACCACGGTCTCCGCGCTCGTGCACCTGTATTCGTTCGGCTACATGGCGCATGATGACAATTTCCGCGAAGGCGAGGTCTATAGGCCCCGGTTCTTCGCATACCTGTCGTTCTTTACCTTCACGATGCTGATGCTTGTGACGGCCGATAACCTCTTGCAGTTGTTCTTTGGCTGGGAAGGTGTGGGCGTCGCGTCTTATCTGCTGATCGGCTTCTACTACCGCAAGCCAAGCGCGGGCGCTGCCGCGATGAAAGCGTTCATCGTGAACCGCGTTGGCGATTTCGGCTTTCTGCTGGCGATATTCGCGCTGTTCTGGATGGCAGACAGCATCCAGTTCGACGTGATTCTGGCCATGGGGCCGGAGTTGATGGAAACCACCTTCCAGTTCCTTGGGTACGAGGTGAACGCCGCCAACACGATCGGCATGCTGCTGTTCATCGGCGCAATGGGGAAATCGGCGCAGTTGTTCCTCCACACGTGGCTACCGGACGCGATGGAGGGGCCAACCCCGGTCTCCGCCCTGATCCACGCCGCAACAATGGTCACGGCCGGTGTGTTCTTGATCTGCCGCATGTCGCCGATCATGGAATATGCGCCCTTTGCCACCAACTTCATCATCATCGTTGGTGCCGCGACGGCGTTCTTCGCGGCAACGGTGGGCTTGGTGCAAAACGATATCAAGCGCGTCATCGCCTATTCGACCTGTTCGCAGCTTGGCTATATGTTCGTGGCCGCAGGTGTCGGCGTCTATTCGGTGGCGATGTTCCACCTGCTGACCCACGCGTTCTTCAAGGCGATGTTGTTCCTTGGGGCCGGGTCGGTGATTCATGCGATGCACCATGAACAGGACATGCGGAATTACGGCGGGCTGCGCAAAAAGATCCCCTATACCTTTGCCGCAATGCTTGTTGGGACGCTGGCCATCACGGGTGTGGGCATTCCCACGACGTATTTCGGTTTTGCGGGCTTCTTCTCAAAGGATGCCGTGATCGAAAGCGCCTTTGCGTTCGGTGGCGGGCTGGGCAGTTATGCGTTCTGGATGCTGGTCGTCGCGGCGCTTTTCACCAGCTTCTATTCCTGGCGCCTGATGTTCCTGACGTTTTTCGGGACCCCGCGTGGCGACAAGCACACCCATGACCATGCGCATGAATCGCCATGGACCATGCTGGCCCCGCTGGGCGTGCTTGGCATCGGGGCGGTCTTGTCGGGCTTTGTCTGGTACAACAGCTTTTTCGGCCACACCGATGATGTTGGGCGGTTCTTTGGTGTTCCCTATGCGGTCGAAGGCGACCATGGAGCGGTCGAAGGTGACCATGGTGCGGCTGACGCCGGACATGGCACCGAGGTCGTTGCCACCGCCGAAGACACCCATGCCGCGCCAACCGCCGAAACCGGCGATCATGCGGCGGAAGGCGCGTATGCAGCTTATCCGCATTACGTCCTGACCGGTGCACCGGGCCAAGGCGCGATCCATGCGGCACCGGGGAACAATGTGCTGAACGAAGCCCACGAAGTGCCCACATGGGTCAAGTGGAGCCCGTTCGTTGCCATGATCATCGGACTGGCGACTGCGACGTTGTTCTACCTCGTGTCTCCGGGCCTTCCCGCGCGTTGGGCCGAGGTCAACCGCCCGCTCTACCTGTTCTTGCTGAACAAGTGGTATTTCGATGAGATCTACGGTGCCATCTTCGTTCGACCCGCGAAAGCGCTTGGCCGCTTCTTGTGGAAGGCCATTGATGGCCGCGTGATCGACGGCGGCATCAACGGGCTGGCACTGGGGATCATTCCCTTTATCACCCGCCTCGCGGGCCGGGCACAGTCCGGCTACCTATTCCATTATGCCTTTGCCATGGTTCTGGGGATTGTCGTCCTTGTAACCTGGGTCACACTGCGGGCCGGGGGCTAAAGAGACGACCATGGACAATCTTCTTTCAATCGTCACCTTCCTGCCGCTCGTTGCCGCCGTGATCATGGCCGTATTCCTGCGGGGCAACGATGCAGCCGCGCGGCTCAACGCCAAACGGCTTGCCTTGGCGGCCACCTCGGCGACATTCCTGATCTCCTTGCTGATCTTGGTGGAATTCGATGCGTCCAACACCGGCTTTCAGTTGGTGGAGGAAGCACCGTGGATCTTCGGGCTGACCTACAAGGTCGGCGTTGATGGCATCAGCGTGCTGTTCGTCCTGCTGACCACGTTCCTGATGCCGATCACCATCGCGGCGTGCTGGAACGTGGATCATCGCATCAAGGACTACATGATTGCGATGCTGGTGCTGGAAACGCTGATGATCGGTGTGTTCGTCGCACTGGATCTGGTGTTGTTCTACCTGTTCTTCGAGGCTGGCCTGATCCCGATGTTCCTGATCATTGGGATATGGGGCGGCAAGGATCGCATCTATGCGGCCTTCAAGTTCTTCCTCTACACCTTCCTCGGGTCGGTCCTGATGCTGGTGGCGATGATCACCATGTATGTCGACGCCGGGACGACGGATATTCCATCGCTTCTGGTGCACCAGTTCAGTTCCGGAACCATCAGCCTGTTTGGCTGGCAAATCGTGGGCGGGTTGCAAACGCTGATGTGGCTGGCCTTCTTTGCCTCGTTCGCGGTGAAAATGCCAATGTGGCCGGTTCATACATGGCTGCCCGATGCGCACGTTCAGGCACCCACCGCAGGGTCTGTGGTGCTGGCCGCGATCTTGCTGAAGATGGGCGGTTACGGGTTCTTGCGGTTCAGCCTGCCAATGTTCCCCGTTGCCTCGGACATCATGGCCCCGCTGGTTCTTTGGCTCTCGGTGATCGCCATTATCTACACCAGCCTTGTGGCGATGGTGCAGGAAGACATGAAAAAGTTGATCGCCTATTCATCCGTCGCCCACATGGGTTTCGTGACGATGGGTATCTTCGCGGCCAACCAGAACGGCCTTGACGGCGCGATCTTTCAGATGATCAGCCACGGGTTCATATCGGGCGCTCTGTTCCTGTGCGTCGGTGTCATCTATGACCGGATGCACACCCGGGAGATTGATGCCTATGGCGGTCTGGTCAACCGGATGCCGGCTTATGCGCTGGTGTTCATGTTGTTCACGATGGCCAATGTCGGCCTGCCCGGCACATCCGGTTTCGTGGGCGAATTCCTGACCCTGATGGGTGTCTTTCAGGTCAACACATGGATCGGGCTGTTGGCGACCACGGGTGTCATCCTGTCCGCCAGCTATGCGCTGTGGCTCTACCGGCGGGTGGTCTTTGGCGACCTGATCAAGGAAAGCTTGAAATCCATCACCGACATGACCACCCGCGAACGCGCGATCTTTGCGCCGCTGATTGTCATGACCCTGCTTCTTGGCGTCTATCCAAGCCTTGTGACCGATATCATCGGCCCCTCGGTCGAGGCGCTTTTGCTCCAATACGATACGGCGTTGGCAGAATATGTGCCCGACACCCACGTCGCAGCCAGCCATTGAGGTGATCCGATGATCGCAGCAGATCTTGCCATCATGATCCCCGAGATCATCCTTGCCATCTTTGCCATGGCCGGCCTTCTGATGGCTGTCTACACCACCAAGGACGGCATGGCGCCCGCGCTGACCTTTGGCACCGCCATCGTATTGGTGATTGTCGCGTTCTACATCGGTGTGACCGGCGAAGGCACCCGGATCGCATTTGACGGCATGTTCGTCGACGATGCATTCGCCCGCTTCGCCAAGGTGACCATTCTGCTGTCTGCTGCCGCCGTGCTGGTGGTGGGGCAGGATTACATGCAGAAGAACAACCTGTTGCGCTTTGAATACCCGATGCTGGTCGTTCTGGCCGTGATCGGAATGATGGTGATGGTCTCAGCCGGCGATCTGATCGCGCTTTACATGGGGTTGGAGCTGCAGTCGCTGGCGTTGTACGTTGTCGCCGCGCTGCGTCGCGACAGTGTGAAATCAACCGAAGCCGGTCTGAAGTATTTCGTTCTTGGTGCGCTGTCGTCGGGCTTGCTGCTTTACGGCGCCTCGTTGGTCTATGGCTTTGCCGGCACGACGGGTTTTGCGGGTATCATCGACGCGACAGCGGGGGGCGACGTGTCCATCGGCCTGTTGCTGGGCCTTGTTTTCGTGACCGCCGGCTTGGCCTTCAAGGTTTCCGCCGCACCTTTCCACATGTGGACACCCGATGTGTACGAGGGCGCGCCAACTGCGATCACCGCGCTTTTCGCCACCGCACCCAAGGTCGCGGCCATGGCGTTGTTTGCGCGGGTTGTGCATGACGCGTTTGGCAACGCGGTGGGCGACTGGCAGCAGATCGTTGCATTCCTTGCTGTCTTCTCCATGTTTCTGGGGTCCATCGCGGCGATCGGACAGACGGATATCAAGCGCCTGATGGCCTATTCGTCGATCGCGCACATGGGGTTTGCCCTGATGGGGCTGGCATCGGGGACCGCGCAGGGCGTGGAGGCGATGCTGATCTACATGGCGATCTATGTGACCATGAATATCGGCGCGTTCGCCTTCATCATGACGATGGAAAAGGATGGTCGCCACATCACGACCATCTCCAGCCTTGCCAGCTTTTCCAGCCGCCAACCGGCCAAGGCCATGGCGCTGCTGCTGTTGATGTTCAGCTTGGCGGGGGTGCCGCCGCTGTTGGGGTTCTTCGGTAAATACGCCGTGCTCTGGGCCGCGATCGAAGCCGACATGATCTGGCTGGCGGTTGCCGGCGTCATCGCCTCGGTCATCGGCGCATACTATTACCTGCGGATCGTCTACCTGATGTATTTCGGAGAGGACCGTGAAGGCTTGGACGGTCGCATGACGCTGGCGCCATTCGTGGCGCTGATGGCTGCCGCAATCATCATGCTTGCGGGGATCGTGAACTTGTTCGGGATCGAAGGGCTGGCCGAGGCCGCCGCGCAGACGCTGGTGAACTGAATGGCCGACTGGCCGGCTGGCGTCACGTCCCGCGTTCTGGATGTGACCGACAGCACAATGGCCGAGGCCGCGCGCGCTGCCCCCGGACTGGCCGGTCCCGAATGGGTGTTGGCTTTGGCGCAGACAGCGGGCAAGGGCAGGCGGGGTCGACCGTGGTCCATGCCTGCGGGCAATTTCGCGGCATCGCTGACCATGCGCCCCAACGGCGCGCCGGATCAGGCGGCTTTACGGTCTTTCGTGGCGGCGCTGGCGCTTGACGAGGCCTTGGCCACAGCAACCGGTCGTGCGCAGGGGTTGGCCCTCAAATGGCCCAATGATGTGCTTTTGAACGGTGGCAAGGTCGCGGGGATCTTGCTGGAAAGCATCGGCTCCGGTGGCCGGATGGATCACCTGATCATCGGGTTTGGTGTGAACCTTGTCTTAGCGCCCGACCCTGCCACGCTGGAACCCCGCGCCGTGGCGCCGGTGTCGGTCTTGTCGGAAACCGGTGTCGCGCTTACCCCGCAGGAATTTCTGCCCGTTCTGGCCCGCGCCTTTGCCAGATACGAGGCACAGTTCGCCACCTATGGCTTCGCCCCGATCCGCACCGCATGGCTGGCGCGCGCCGCCCGTCTTGGTCAGCCGATTACCGCCCGCACCCCTCTGGCCGAAATAACCGGCACCTTTCGCGATGTCGATGAAACGGGCAATCTGATCATCGACACGGCCGAGGGCCGCCGCCGCATCACGGCGGCGGATGTGTTTTTCTAGGCAAGGAGCCGCCCATGTTGCTTTGCATCGACTGTGGTAACACGAACACCGTCTTCTCCGTCTGGGACGGGCATTCGTTTCTGGCCACGTTTCGCACATCAACGGAACATACCCGCACCGCCGATCAATATTTTGTCTGGCTGTCGACACTGATGGCGCATCAAAAGCTTGAGTTGGCGATCAACGAAGTGATCATTTCGTCCACCGTGCCGCGTGTCGTGTTCAACCTGCGCGTTCTGTGCGACCGCTATTTCGATACGCGGCCCCTTGTCGTTGGCAAACCCGAGTGTCTGCTGCCCATTCCCCCGCGCGTCGATGAGGGAACGCAGGTCGGCCCCGACCGTCTGGTGAACACTGCAGGGGCGTTTGACCGGCATGGTGGTGATCTGATCGTCGTCGATTACGGCACCGCCACCACATTCGACGTGGTGGCCCATGATGGCGCCTATGTGGGCGGTGTCATTGCGCCGGGTGTGAACCTGAGCCTCGAAGCACTGCACCGCGCGGCCGCAGCGCTGCCCCATGTCGACATCACGAAACCGCAGTCAGTCATCGGCACCAACACGGTCGCGTGCATGCAGTCGGGCATCTTCTGGGGTTATGTGGGTCTGGTCCGTGGCATCTCCGAGCGCATTCGCGCCGAGGTGGACCGCCCCATGCGTATTGTGGGAACAGGCGGGCTTGCGCCGTTGTTCTCCACTGGGGATGTGTTATTTGACCTGATCGAAGATGACCTTACAATGCATGGCCTGACGGTCATCCACCAATATAACAAGGATAACGGCCAGATATGACCGATCGGAACCGCCTCATTTACCTCCCCCTCGGTGGCGCGGGGGAGATTGGCATGAATTGCTATGTCTACGGCTATGGGCCCGTTGGTAAAGAGCGCCTGATCCTCGTCGATGTCGGGGTCAGCTTTCCTGATATGGACGGTCAGCCCGGTGTCGATCTGGTCTTGCCTGATATCGCCTGGCTGGTGGAACGCCGCGACCGGCTGGAAGCCGTGTTTATCACACATGCGCATGAAGATCACGTTGGGGCGCTTGGCCATCTGTTCAAGCAGCTCAAGGTCAAGGTCTATTGCCGCCGCTTTACTGCCATCCACGCCCGTCGCAAGATTGAAGAGGCAGGTCAGAATGCCGCCATGGTGCACGAGGTCGGGGCCTATCCCGCCGTTGTGGAGGCAGGCCCCTTCAAAGTGCAATTCGCGCCCGTCAGCCATTCCATCCCCGAGGCCTCGGCCCTTGTGATTGATACGCCTGCGGGTCGCGTCGTCCATTCCGGCGACTTCAAGGTCGACCATAACCCCGTCGTGGGCGAGGCGTTCGACGAAGACCTGTTCCGCGAGATCGGCAATGTTGGCGTCAACGCCTTGATCTGCGATTCGACCAACGTGTTTTCGCGCCATCCGGGCCGTAGCGAAAGCCAGTTGCCCGAACCGATCACGGACCTGATCCTAGGCGCCAAGGGCATGGTCGTGGCCACCACCTTCGCTTCGAACATTGCCCGGCTGAAAACGCTTGCCGATGCGGGCAAGGCCGCAGGCCGGTCGATCTGCCTGATGGGGCGTGCGATGCAGCGCATGGTCAAGGCCGGGGTCGAGGCTGGTGTGCTGACCGATTTTCCGGCGACCGTCTCTGCCGAGGATGCAACGCAAATCCCGCGTGAGGGTCTGATGCTGATCGTCACCGGAAGTCAGGGTGAACGCCGCGCCGCCTCTGCTGCCTTGTCGCGTGGCAAGTATCTGGGGCATGAGTTGAAGGAGGGCGATCTGTTCTTGTTCTCCTCCAAGACGATTCCGGGCAATGAAAATGCCGTGGCCTACATCCAGAATGCGCTGGCAGAAAAGGGCGTGGAGATCGTCGACGACAACTCGGGATTCTACCACGTATCGGGTCACGCCAACCGCCCGGATCTTGAGGTGATGCACGAACTGGTGCGGCCGCAGATCCTACTGCCGAATCACGGTGAATACCGTCATTTGCGTGAACATGCGCGGGTCGCGTTGGCTAAGGGTCTGCGCGGCATCGTGGCGCCCAATGGCACGATGGTGGAAATCAGTGGAAACAAACCCGGCATCGTCGAGCATATCGAGGTGGGCAAGACCTATCTGGATGGTACCGCGCTGATCGGGGCGTATGACGGCGTGATTCGTGACCGGATGAAGCTGGCCTTGAACGGATTGGTTATCGTTGCACTGATCGTAGACGAAGATGACGAGGTGCTTCCCGATAGCTGGGTCCAATTGCGCGGTTTGCCGGAAACAGCCAATAACGGGGCCGATCTGGCCGAGATGATCGAAGATGAACTGGCCGAATCGCTGCCGCGCCTCGACGCTCGCACTGTCGCCGATGACGACAAGCTGGAAGAGGCGGTAAAGCGCGTCGCCAGACAGATCTGCGGGTCGGAAATCGGCAAGAAGCCCGAGGTCTCGGTGTTGGTCAGCAGGTTGATGGCTGGCTGAGACAGGCGCGCGACGCGGCCATCAGGCCGCGTCGGTTGGTCCCGTATCGGTTGTGTCCGCGACAGGCGAAGCAACCTTCTTCACGCGTTTGCGCTTCGGCGCGGCGGTCTTTGCCGCAGGTTTCGCCTTTGGGGCGTCTGCCTCTGGGGTCGTTGCCGCGATGGTGTCCGCAACATCACCCTCGGGTTCATCATCGGAAATTCTTGCCGGGCCGCCCCGACGCTCATCAAAGCTCATTGCGATGAAATCGGGCATGTGATCGCCCATTCCCACGACGCGCGGGCCACGATCGCTACGGTCACGGCCGCCACGGTTGCGGTCGCCCCGATCATTGCGGTCACCGCGGCTGTGGCGGTCGCTGCGATCATCCCGGTCATCGCGTTCGGGCTGAACACGTTCCTGACGTTCCTGACGCGGCTGTGGTTGCTCTGGGCGTGGCTGCGGTTTCGGAGCGGGCGCAGCAGCCTCGGCAACCGCTGCAACCTCGACAACCGGCGTTGCTGCCTTGGTTTCGGGTGCTGGCGCCGGTGCAGGTGCTGGAGCTTCATCCCTGCGTGACCGGGTGCGCCGTGGTTTCCGTTCCCGTGCCGGTGCATCCTCGGCGGTTTCGGTCGCGGCAGAGGGCGCGGCCCCCCCCGGCAACCAAGGTGCCTCGACACGTGGAATCGTTGTTCCCAACAGAGCTTCGATCGCCACCAGATACTTTTCATCCGATGGCACCGCCAACGTGATGGCCGTGCCCAACCTGCCCGCGCGCCCCGTGCGACCGATGCGGTGCACGTAATCTTCGGCGTGGCTTGGCATGTCGTAATTGATCACGTGGCTGACGTTGGGAATATCGAGACCGCGCGCCGCCACATCGGACGCCACTAGGAACATGATGGATCCATCGCGAAAGCCGTCCAGCGTGCGGGTGCGGTGCGACTGGTCCAGATCGCCGTGGATCGGTTCGGCGTTCATCCCGTGCTGTTTCAGCGACTTGGCCACGATATCCACATCGACCTTGCGGTTACAGAAAATGATGGCGTTGGTGCAGGCGGCGCCCTCGGCCTTGATGGCTTGGCGCAGCATCTCGCGTTTTTCCTTGGCGGCCATCTCGCGGCGCGTCGGTTTGAACGAGATCATCTTTTGCGTAATCGTTTCCGAGGCGGACGACTGGCGCGCAACCTCGATCTTGGCGGGGTTTGACAAGAAGGTGTTGGTGATCCGCTCGATCTCGGGCGCCATGGTGGCGCTGAAGAACAAGGTCTGCCGGGTAAAGGGCACAAGGCCGAAAATGCGTTCGATATCAGGGATGAATCCCATATCCAGCATCCGGTCCGCTTCATCAACCACCATGATCTGCACGCCGGTCAACAGCAGTTTGCCACGCTCGAAATGGTCCAGCAGACGGCCGGGCGTGGCGATCAACACATCGACACCCCGGTCGATCAGCTGGTCTTGTTCCTTGAACGACACGCCGCCGATCAGCAGCGCCTTGGTCAGTTTCACGTGCTTTGCGTAGGTATCGAAGTTCTCGGCGACCTGTGCCGCCAACTCTCGGGTGGGGCACAGAACAAGGCTGCGCGGCATGCGTGCGCGGGCCCGGCCGCGCGCCAGCATCGTGATCATCGGCAGTGTAAAGCTGGCGGTCTTGCCGGTGCCGGTCTGGGCGATGCCCAGTACATCGCGGCCTTCCAGGGCGGGGGGAATTGCCCCTTCCTGAATTGGCGTTGGGGTTTCATACCCGGCTTCTTCAACAGCTTTGAGGACCTTGGGGCTAAGGTTCAATTCGGAAAATTTTGTCATGTGCGTCCAATAGGGCCGGGGCGGGTCCCCGGCAGGGAGTGATTGGAGCGCATGATCCATAGCGCTCCGCGTGGCCATGCGCGGGCCGCATGGTTAGAGCGGCTCTTAATACATTCGGTGCCCCCGGTCAAACGACTGAATATCAATAGTCTTCGTTTGAAGATCCGTGCGTTACGCGCCGGCAACGCGGTCCAACGCCTCTGCAAACATCTCGGCGGGGACGGTGATGTCGATTGGCCCTGCATTTGTGTGCAACCGGGCCGAAAAACCGGATCGGGCGGCATCTTGCACCTGTGCTCGGCTCAGCCTGATCATCCCCACAGGTCCGTTGCGGCAGGTGGCGCGGGTGCAGCCATCGTTTCGGGGCAGGCGCCGAAACGGTAATGCGCCGCCGTCGGCATAGGCCCCTGTCATGCGAAGGAAATGCACCCCGTCCCACTGATGGCTGAGAACCAGCGCCCGGGTGGTCGCCGCGCCGTCATTTGCGATGATCACATGGCCAAGGATCACATGATGCGGGTGATCCGAGATGACCTGCTGGGCGGAATAGACGCCCGATAGGCCGCTGTCCGGGACACCGGCAAGCGAACCGCCCGGCTGACCGGGTGCACAGGCCGCGAGCACGGCAAACAGCAAGGGCAGGTATAAACGCAACATGCACCCGACGATGCCCGCAACAAGGTTAAGCGCTTGTTAACGCCGTCGGGTGCAGAGCGGGCCGGTATCCTGCCGCCAAGACCGCCCGCATGGCGGGGACGGTCAGAACGGTCGCCGACGCCGCAGCGGGCAAGGCAATCGGCGTGCCGTAGCCATCGGGCGCATATGGATGCAGTTGCGCTTCATGGATCAAGGCGGGCCGATCTTGCCAGACCACAAATGTGCCGTCGGGCAACCCGCCCAGCGAATCACTGCTGCGCGGGGCCAGCCGCTGCTCGTGTAGCACCCGATCCATCGCCACAGCCTTGGGAACGGTCCCGGTCACTTTGGCCCATGCGTCCCGGAAATCGGTGTAATCGGCACGGCGGCAATACCCGCACGGGCGATGCCCCGCCGCCATCGCAACGGCTTCATCAAGGAAAAACAGCTCGGTCCAATTGCGACCGGACATGACCTGACGTTTGCGCCCCTGCCATTCCAGCACGCAGCAGATCCACGCCTTGTGCGTCCACCTGCGCTGCGTCAGGCGACCCTGCGCATCGTGCAAGATACCTCGGTTGCCGGTAAAGGTGCCGCGCGCGCGCATGGCCACGATCTCGCCGCTGGGCAGAACCCGGTTTTGGCGGGGTGGTGTCA
>JAFMHK010000028.1:1113-41217 GCA_017854585.1 Paracoccaceae bacterium | reverse complement strand
ACCAAGCAGGCCCAAGAGGCGTTCGAACGCGCGATGCAGCTGTCTGACGAGGTTCGCGAATGCCACAACATCACCGGGGCGGTGGAATATCTGCTGCGGGTCGATGCAGCGGACCTGATCAGCTATAAACGCTTTCATACGGATGTTCTGGGCAGTCTGCCGCAGGTCGCCACGATCACGACCTATGTCGTGATGGGGTCGCCAAAGGACGTGCGGGCCTAGCACGGCACACCTATCGGGTTTTCAAAGACATTGTTCAGGCTGTGACCGGGGCGCTTTGCCTGCCAGTCTGCAGCAGCTTTGATCTCGCGGCACCTGCGACCGCACCTACCGTTTGGCAAAAAAAAGCGGTGACACCCAAGGGAGGAGAGGGTGCCACCGCTAGAATTCAGCTGCCCTCAAGGGAGGAGAGAGGGCGCCGATGATGGCGGCAGGCTCCAAAAGGGAGGAGAAGAAGCCTGCTACCGGTCGTCACGGCCCCAAAAGGGAGGAGAAGAGGCCGTTTCCGTGTGCACCTTTCGGTGCGCAAAAGTGCGGTGCATCCAAGGGAGGAGGCGGATGCAACCGCCGTCTCCGAGCGCCCAACGGGAGGGAAGAGGCGTCGGAAATTCGTATCTCAGGCGCGCTTGCCGTATGCGGCGTCCAGTGCGGCCCGATGCAAAGTGGTTTGGTTCAACCCAAGATCGTTCAGGTCGCGCATCGACAGGCCTTGCAGCTCGGACAAGGTCCGGCGATACAGACGCCAAGCCTGATAGCCTTCCGAGAACTGGGCCGCGATTTCCGCGATGCGTTGTCCAAGAGAAATGGTATTGCTGCGGTTGCCTGTGATGTAAGCCATGTTGATCCTCAATTCGGTTCGCCGCCGGTTAGCGCTATCACAAGCGCTTTGGCAGAGGCGGACGTTCTATCCTGTTGCTGATCACATGTAGGGAATTGCTGCGGATGCACAATAGTTTTCGATTCAATGCTGCTATGCAGAAATCGCATGGCGCAAGAAAAGGCACTTGTCTCTCCGATGCTGAAAGCTAGGGCATTTTCCGATCCGCAGTTCCGCCTTTTCTTCCTTGGTGTGTTCTTTGCGGTGCAGGCGATCTGGGTGCAGCGGGTCACGCTGAGCTGGGTGGCGTGGGAAATGTCGGGGTCTCCGGGGTTCGTCGGGCTGGTCGCGGGGCTGAGCCTGTTGCCGACGCTGTTTACCGGGCCGCTTTTCGGCGTGCTGGCGGATCGTGTCGATATCCGGCGCGCGGCGTTCGTGACAAATGGGGGGTTGGCCACCTGCCTGACGGTGCTGGCGATCAGCCTGCCGATCATCGGGCCGGTCGGGCTGGCGGTCGCGGCCTTGACCATTGGTATCGTGACGTCGGCGCATCATCCGGTGCGGATGTCACTGGGGCCGCGGTTGGTTCCGCAGGCGATGGTCGGGCAGGTGGTTGCCGCGACCGCGTTGAACTTCAACGTCGCGCGGTTGGTGGCGCCTGCAGTCACGGGGGTGGTGATCGCGCAGTTCGGGGCGCAGGTGGCGCTGTGGGTCGCGGTGATATTCTACATGCCCATGCTGGTGGTGCTGACGCAATTGCGGCCGCGCGATCTGCCCTTCAGGGCACGCGCGCCGTTCCTGACCGATCTGGTGGAGGGGGTGCGTTATGGCATGATGTCGCCGCTGGTTCGGATGGCGCTTTTGTTGACCTCGGTCTTCGCCACGAACGTGCGCGGCGCGCTGGAGGTGCTGCCGGTGCTTGCGGATGGGGCCTTTGCGCGTGGCGCCGAGGGGTTGGGCCTGTTGACGGCGGCCGTGGGGGGCGGCGCGCTGTTGGCTGCCGTGTTGAAGGCCGGGGGTGCCGGCGATGTGGGCGGGCGGATTTCGGTCACGGTATTCATGACGGCCATGGCGGGGCAGGTAGCGGTGATTATCATGGGGCTGGCCACTGTCTGGGGGGTTGCCTTGGGGGCGACGGCGCTGGCGGGGTTTTGCGCCACATGGTGCGGCGTCAGCCTGCAGGCGGCCATCCAGACCGATTTGCCTGACGACTACCGCGGGCGGGTGATGAGCCTTTGGACCGTGGTCGGTTTCGGCACTGTCGCATTGGGCGCCTTTGCGATCGGGGCGCTGGCCGAGGCAATCGGGATATCGCAGGCTTTGGTGGTCGCGGGCTGCACCGGGGTGGTTATACAAGGTGTCATCGTCGCGGGGGGTGCGCGCCGGTGATCCTTGCCCTATGTGATGGCGCATACAAACACATGCACAGCACGAGGCCCCGATGACCCAGACCCGCGACAGCATTCTTGAGGCCTTGCGCGGCCTGACCCTGCCCGATGGCGGCGATGTGGTAAGCCGCGACATGGTGCGCGCACTGAACGTGCAGGGCGACAAGGTCAGCTTCATCCTCGAGGCCGAAAGCCCGGATCTTGCGCGGCGGATGGAGCCGGTGCGGCTGGCCGCCGAACATCTGGTGAAGAAGATGGATGGCGTGGCGCAGGTCAGCGTTGCCCTGACCGCGCATGGTCCCGCGCCCAAGTCTGCGGCATCAGGCGCACCGGCGCCGGGCGCGGCCGCCCCGAACCTGCAGATCGGCGGCCATATGAAACCGCAGGCGGGGTCGATGAAGCCAAAGGGCGTCGCGCGGATCATCGGGATCGGTTCGGGCAAAGGCGGGGTGGGCAAATCCACCGTGGCCTCCAATCTGGCCGTGGCGCTGGCCCGGCAGGGGCGCAAGGTGGGGCTGCTTGATGCGGATATCTACGGCCCCAGCCAGCCGCGCATGATGGGGGTCAACAAGCGCCCCGCCTCGCCTGATGGCAAGACGATCCTGCCGCTGCACAACCACGGCGTCACGTTGATGTCCATCGGCTTCATGCTGCCGGAGGAGAAGGCCGTTGTCTGGCGCGGGCCGATGTTGATGGGGGCGTTGCAGCAGATGCTGACCCAGGTGGAATGGGGCGAATTGGACATCCTGCTGGTCGATCTGCCGCCGGGCACGGGCGATGTGGCCATGACCCTGTGCCAAAAGGCCGACATCACCGGGGCGATCTTGGTGTCGACCCCGCAGGATGTTGCATTGCTGGACGCGCGCAAGGCGTTGAACATGTTCGAATTGCTGAAAACCCCGGTTCTCGGTCTGATCGAGAACATGTCCACCTATATCTGCCCCAACTGCGGACACGAGGCGCATTTGTTCGGCCATGGCGGCGTCGCGGCCGAGGCAAAGAAGCTGGGCCTGCCGTTTCTGGGCAGCCTGCCGATTTCATTGGAAACCCGGATCGCGGGCGACGGCGGCGTGCCGATTGCCACCGGCGACAGCCCCATGGCCGAAGCCTATGGGGTGCTGGCCGCACGATTGGTCGCCGGCGGCATGGCCTGAGCACCGGAAGGTTTCGCAAGGGGCCGCTCACCCGGTCGCGTTGCCACGGCCAAGGCGTGATTGCGGTGCCAAGATGCGACCGTTCCCGCCTTGGCCCGCCCCAAGGTGCCTCCGGCGTGCGTTTTTGAAGAATAAAAGCGCACGATCCAGAGTGATTCGCCCCCATTGCGAGCGGCAAAGCCGGGATTTTGCGCCGTCAGGGCCACAAAAACCGTGATTTTCAGGAAAAACCCGGACTTTTCAGGCACCACTACATGTGGTGGCTATTTCGCCCAATCCCACAATTTGAGCCGTGTTTGGGGCCCTTTATGGGGCCAGATGATGTTTGCCGCCGCTACAAATTCCCAGATTGGGGCATAAAGTGCCGAGCTAGGGTATTGATTGGGAGTTAATTCCATGTCACAAAGATCAGGCAGCAGACGAGATCGAACAAAGAGCGACAAAGCTCTGATCAAAAACAAAAAATGGCAGGTGTTCATACAGGCATCTCTAACGCTGAACAAAGAGATCCGGCGCGCAAGCGAGCAGACATCCCCCCAGGTGGCCTGCGCAGTCGGACACCCAGCAATGGGACAGGACGGCGGATTGAGCAGTGGCAGCTTGCTCAATCCGCCGCTTCCATTTTGGGGGCGGAAATACGGCACGAATGTGACCGAATAAGGGCGCAAGGCAGTGGATCGCAGGTTTCAGGGTGAAAGCCTGAACAAGGTGGATGGAAAGGGCCGGGTGTCGATCCCGGTCAAGTTCCGTCGCGTCCTGCAAAACTCAGACAAACATTATCAGCCCGGCGGCGCCCCGCGCCTTTACATCGCCTATGGCGATCCGAAGGCCAATCATCTGGAATGCCTGTCGGGCGACGCGTTCGACGAGATCGACGCAATCATCCGGGCCGAGCGGCGCGGATCCGCGCTGCGCCGGGTGCTGGAACACCTTTATTACGCAAAGTGCGACGAGATCTCGGTGGATGAAACCGGGCGTCTTGTCCTGCCGATTGCCGCGCGCGACAAGATCGGCCTTGGCGAAGAGGCCTTGTTTCAAGGCAAAGGCGACAAGTTCCACATTCTCAAACCGGACGACGCGGCACTGTCGGAAGAAGGGTTCGAAGCCATATTGGAAACGCTGGGGCAGGGCGATGAGTATTTTGATCCGCTTTCTTTGGCAGGGCAGTCGCAAACGGGCGCAGGATCGTCATGATGCCGGGCGAGGGCCCAGTGGCGTCCGCGCGACCGCATATTCCCGTTCTGCTGCGACCTTTGATACGGGCCGTGGCGCCGGTCTCGGGGCGATGGCTCGACGGCACCTTCGGCGCTGGTGGCTACGCCCGTGGCTTGCTTGAGGCCGGTGCCGATGTGGTGATTGGCGTGGACCGCGACCCGCTGGCCTTCGAAATGGCCGCAGACTGGGCCGGTGCCTATGGCGATCGGCTGCAATTGGTGGCGGGCGTGTTTTCCGAACTGGACGTGTTGGCGAATGGACCGCTGGATGGTGTCGTGCTGGATCTGGGCGTCAGCTCCATGCAGCTGGATCAGGCCGAGCGCGGGTTTTCGTTCATGCGCGACGGGCCGCTGGACATGCGGATGGGACAGACGGGCCTTTCCGCTGCTGATCTGGTGAACACGGCATCCGATACGTTGCTGGCCGATGTCCTTTATCACTACGGAGAGGAACGCGCCGCGCGCCGGATCGCCAAGGCGATCGTGGCCGCACGGGCGATTGCCCCGATCACCACCACCCTGCAACTGGCGGGCATCGTCGAGAAATGCCTGCCCCGCAAGAAACCGGGGCAAAGCCACCCGGCGACGCGATCGTTTCAGGCGATCCGCATCGCGGTGAATGATGAACTGCGCGAACTGGTGAACGGGCTGCAGGCGGCGGAACGGGCCTTGAAACCCGGTGGCAAGCTGGCCGTGGTCACGTTTCATTCCATCGAGGACCGTATCGTGAAGCGGTTTCTGGCAGAGCGGTCCAGCGAAGGTGGTGGCGGATCCCGCTATGCGCCCGAGGAAGCGGCCCGGCGTCCGGGGTTCACCCTGACGCCGCGCAAGGCGATCGGACCCGACCCCGACGAACTTGAGGATAACCCGCGCGCACGGTCCGCCATGTTGCGGGTCGCCACGCGGACGGATGCGCCAGCAGCGGCTGTTGATCTTGCGCGGCTTGGCCTGCCCCAGATGCCCGAGGTATCATGATGCGCGGATTGACGACGGCACTGGCGGCGCTTGCGGTGATCGGGCTGGGGTATTGGGCCTATCATCAGACCATCTTGACCCAGCAGGCGCTACGCGAGGTGGACCACCTGCAACGCAGCATCGGGATCGAGCGGGAACGCCTGTCCGTGCTGCGCGCGGAATGGGCCTATCTGAACCGGCCTGATCGGTTGCGGGATCTGGCGGACCTGAATTTCGACCGGCTGGGGCTGATGCCGCTTGGTCCGGAGCAATTCGGCGACGCCGCGCTGATCCCCTTTCCGCTGCCTGAGGAACTTGTGATCGACAATGCCTCGAGCGGCGGACCTGGGCTGGCGGGACCGGACGACGAGGAATTCCCATGAGCCTGCGCACCCCCCTGCGGCCTCTGGCACGTATCCTTCCGGCGCGTCAGAAGGGCGAAAACCCCGACGCGATCGAACGTGAAAACCTGCGCCTGCGCCACGAAGCGCAACGCGACAAGATGCGCCAGCGCGCCGAAAGCCGCCTGATTCTGGTTGCCTTGTGTTTCATGATCGCCTTCGGGGCGGTCGGCACCCGGATGTACGCATTGGCCACGTCGGATGTGGAAGAACCGGAACTGGTGACCAACGGCGCCTCAATCGTGAACACACGTGCCGATATCGTGGACCGCGAGGGGCGGGTGCTGGCCACGAATTTCGTGACCAACTCGCTTTATGCCCACCCCCACGAGATCATCGATGCGCGTGCCGCCGCCGATGGTCTTGCCTCCATCTTCCCCGATATGGATGCCGACGCGCTGCATCGCCGGTTCACATCCGAGACGCGGTTCATCTGGTTGCGCCGCTATATCAGCCCTGAACAGGAACAGTTGGTGCATGATCTGGGCGAGCCGGGCCTGCTGTTTGGTCCGCGCGAGATGCGGCTTTATCCCAACGGATCATTGGCCGCGCATATCATGGGCGGGGCCAGTTTCGGGCAAGAGGCGGTAAATGCCGCCGAGGTGATCGGCGTTGCCGGCGTCGAGTCCGAATTCGACGAGGTCTTGCGCGACCCTGCGCGCGGGGATGCGCCGCTGGTCTTGTCGATCGATCTGAGCGTGCAGGCCGCAGTCGAGCAGGTTCTGGCCGGCGGCATGGCCATGATGAATGCGCGCGGCGCGGCCGCCGTTCTGATGGATGCCAGAACCGGTGAAATCGTGGCGATGGCCAGTTTGCCCGATTTCGACCCCAACGCCCGCCCCCGCCCACTGACCGACGGAGAGGCCGCGGATAGCCCCCTGTTCAACCGGGCGATGCAGGGTGTCTATGAATTAGGAAGCGTTTTCAAAACCTTCACCATTGCGCAAGCGTTGGAGGAGGGGTTGGTCAATGTAGAGACGATGATAGACACGACCGGGCCTCTGCGGATGTCGGGATTTGCGATCAACGATTTCCATTACTATGGTGCCAGCCAGTCGGTCGAGGATGTGCTGGTGCATTCTTCGAATATCGGAACTGCCCGCATCGCCCAGATGATCGGCGCCGACCGGCAGCAGCGGTTCCTTGGGCAACTGGGTTTCTTTCAACCGACGGCCGTGGAGATGGTCGAGGCAAGCGCAGGCCGCCCTTTGCTGCCAAGCCGTTGGGGAGAGCTTTCGACGATGACGATCTCCTATGGTCATGGTCTGTCGACGACCCCGCTGCATCTTGCGGCGGGTTATGCCAGTATTTTGAACGGCGGCACCGTTGTGACCCCGACCGTGCTGCGTCAGGACGCGCCGGTTCTGGGTGAACGCGTGGTCTCGGAAGAGGTCAGCCAAACCATGCGCGGGCTGCTG
This sequence comes from Paracoccaceae bacterium, assembly GCA_017854585.1. Lineage (GTDB taxonomy): Bacteria > Pseudomonadota > Alphaproteobacteria > Rhodobacterales > Rhodobacteraceae > JAFMHK01. The sequence goes on along the minus strand of JAFMHK010000028.1, from coordinate 33,871 downwards.
CGGTCCGTCGTGACGGACGGCACGGCAAGTTTTGGCGAAGTCGAAGGGTATGCCGTCGGCGGCAAGACCGGCACCGCCGACAAGCCGCGCACCGCCGGTGGCGGCTATTACGAGGATCGGGTGATCGCCACCTTTGCCGGGGCGTTCCCGATGTATGATCCGCAATACGTGATCGTGGTCACGCTTGATGAGCCCTCGGAAACCTCTGGCCCCGAACCGCGCCGGACGGCGGGTTGGACGGCGGTGCCGATCGCGGCCGAATTGATCCGGCGGGCCGCCCCGCTTCTGGGTCTCAGACCAACGATTGAACCCCTCGGTGCCTATCAGCTATCCAGTGCCTCGCAGTAGCACGGGGGAATCGGGCATGGGCCCTGACACCAAACGTTTGTCCGATCTGGGCCTGACCCCGACGCGCGGTCGCGATGTGGCGGTGACGGGGCTGAGCCTTGACAGTCGCAAGATCAAGCCGGGGCATCTGTTCGCGGCCTTGCCCGGCAGCGCACTGCACGGTGCCGAATTCATTACTTATGCGCTGCGCATGCAGGCTGCGGCGATCTTGACGGACCGCCACGGCGCGGCGTTGGCCGCCGACGATCTGGCCGGGGCCGATGTGGCGCTGGTGGTGGTCGAGGACCCGCGCGCGGCGCTGGCCCATGCCAGTGCCTTGTGGTTTGGCGCGCAGCCCGATTGCATCGTCGCGGTGACCGGGACCAACGGAAAGACCAGCGTGGCCAGTTTTACCCGCCAGATATGGTCGGCCATGGGCATCGCGGCGGTGAATATTGGCACCACCGGGGTGGAGGGCGCGTTTTCCGCCCCCGGCCTGCACACCACGCCCGACCCGCTGACGCTGCACCGGGTGTTGGCGGACATGGCGACCCATGGCGTGACGCATGTGGCGATGGAGGCATCAAGCCACGGCCTTGATCAACGCCGGATGGATGCGGTCCGTCTTGCCGCCGCCGCGTGGACCAACCTGACGCAGGATCATCTGGATTATCACGGCACGATGGCGGCGTATTTCGCCGCCAAGCTTCGGCTGTTTACCGAACTGTTGGCCGATGATGGTGCCGCTGTCATCAATATGGACGATCCGCATGGCGCGGCAGTTGCGGCGGCCTGTGCTGCGCGCGAGATCGAGGTGATCACCCTTGGCCAGTATACGGAAGACACGCGGCTGAAGATTACGGGGCGCCGTCTGGATGAGGGTGGGCAGGACCTGCTGTTTCGCTGGCAGGGGCGGCAGTTCCAGACCCGGCTGGACCTGATCGGCGGATTTCAGGCGATGAATGCCCTGACGGCAGCCGGATTGGTGATCGCGGCGGGTGAAGATCCCGATGCCGTCTTTGCGGTGCTGCCAAGACTGCAGGGCGTGCGGGGGCGGATGCAATTGGCCGCGCGGCGCAGTTTCGGGGCACCGGTCTATGTGGATTATTCCCATACGCCCGATTCCGTTGAAACCGCGCTCAAGGCGCTGCGCCCGCATGTGTTGGGACGGCTGATCATCGTCCTTGGCGCGGGTGGCGACCGGGACCGGAGCAAGCGCCCGCTGATGGGCAAGGCGGCGGCGGATTTCGCCGATGTGGTGTTCGTGACCGATGACAACCCCCGGTCGGAAGACCCCGCCAGCATTCGCGCTGCGGTGATGGCAGGCTGCCCCGAGGCGACCGAGGTGGGCGACCGCGCCGAAGCGATCCTGCGCGGGGTTGATGCGATGCAGCCCGGTGATGCGCTGTTGATCGCGGGAAAGGGGCACGAGACTGGACAGACCATTGGCGATACGGTCTATCCCTTCGATGACGTCGAACAGGCCAGTGTTGCCGTCGCCGCATTGGAGGGGATGGTATGACCGCACTCTGGACCGCCGTGGATGCCGCGCTTGCCACCCAAGGCCATGCACAGGGAAATTGGCAGGCAACGGGCGTGTCGATTGACACACGCACCCTGCAACCCGGCGATCTGTTCATCGCCTTGAAGGCTGCGCGCGACGGCCACGAATTCGTGGCGCAGGCGCTGGCAAAAGGCGCCGCCGCCGCAATGGTCACCCACATCCCCGAAGGTGTGCCCGAAGATGCCCCGCTTTTGGTCGTGGATGACGTGTTGGCCGCTTTGACGGCACTGGGCGCGCAGGGCCGGGCCCGAACGGCGGCACGGGTCATCGGCATTACCGGATCGGTCGGCAAGACCACCACCAAGGAGATGTTACGCGCCGTCCTGTCACCGCAAGGGCGCACCCATGCGGCAGAGGCATCCTACAACAACCATTGGGGCGTGCCTTTGACCTTGGCGCGGATGCCGGTGGATACCGAGTTTGCCATCATTGAAATCGGGATGAATGCACCGGGCGAGATTGCGCCGTTGTCCCGGTTGGCTCGTCCGCACGTGGCGATGGTGACCATCGTCGCCGCCGCCCATCTGGAGGCGTTCGGGGCGATTGAGGGGATCGCCCGCGAAAAGGCCAGCATCTTCGAAGGTTTGGAGCCGGGCGGCGTCGCCTTGATCAATGCCGATGTGGGGACGACCGATATTCTGGCCGCCGCCGCGGGGCCGGTCCTGCGCCGGGTCGGCATGGCCGAAGACGCCGACATCCGCTTGCTTGAGGTCACGTTGAGCGAGCAGGCGACCGTCATTCAAGCCCACATGGACGGCGCAGCACGGCTGTTCAAGCTGGCGGTGCCGGGGCGGCATTTCGCCATGAACGCGCTGTTCACGCTGGGCGCCGTGGCGGCGGTGGGCGCGGATGTGACCAGTGCCGCGCTGGCGCTGGCCACATGGCGGCCCTATGCCGGGCGTGGCACGCGCGAGGAATTGGAGCTGAGTGCGCCGGGTGACTTGCCGATCGCGCTGATCGACGATGCATTCAACGCGAACCCGACGTCTCTGGCGGCGGCACTGGAGGTGCTGTCTGTCAGCCAACCGCAGGCGCGCGGACGGCGCATCGCGGTGCTTGGTGACATGCTGGAACTTGGGGACGACGAACAGGCGATGCACGCGGGCATTGCCGATCTGGCGGTGCTGGCCGATATCGACGTCATCCATACGGCGGGGCCGTTGATGGCGCATCTGCACGGGGCGCTTGGTGTTGGCAAGCGGGGCCTGCATTGTGTCGATGCCGCCGAGATGGCGCGCAGCCTGCCGCGCGAACTGCAGGCCGGGGACGTGGTTTTGATCAAGGGCTCGAAGGGGTCGAAAATCTCGACTGTAGTTGACGCGCTGCGCAATCTGGGGCAAGGCGCTGCGGACAGAGTGCGAGGACCCCGCTAGATGTTGTATTGGCTGAGCGATCTGTCTGACGGCGGCGATGTCTTCAACCTGTTTCGGTATATCACCTTTCGCGCGGGCGGCGCTTTCTTCACGGCGCTGGTCTTTGGCTTCGTGTTCGGGCAGCCCCTGATCAACGCGCTGCGCCGGAAATATGCAAACGGTCAGCCGATCCGCGAAGATGGGCCGGCCCATCACATCGCGACCAAGGCCGGCACCCCGACGATGGGCGGCCTGCTGATTCTGGCTGCGCTGACCCTGTCGACGTTGTTATGGGCACGTCTGGACAATCCGTATGTCTGGATGGTGCTGGGCGTGACCGTCGCGTTCGGGCTGATCGGGTTTGCCGATGACTGGGCCAAGGTCAGCCGCAACAATACCAAGGGCGTGTCGGGCAAGGTGCGGCTGGGGCTGGGGTTTGCGATTGCGCTGGTGGCATCGTGGTATGCCATGTCGCAGCATCCGCCCGAATTGACGGGGCAACTGGCGCTGCCGGTGTTCAAGGATGTGCTGATCAACATGGGGTATCTGTTTATCCCGTTTGCGATGATCGTGATTGTCGGCAGTGCCAATGCGGTCAATCTGACCGATGGGTTGGACGGTCTTGCGATCATGCCGGTCATGATCGCCGCGGCGACCTTGGGCATTATCGCCTATGCGGTCGGACGGGTCGATTTTACCGAATACCTTGATGTGCATTACGTGCCGGGGACGGGCGAATTGCTGATCTTCAGCGCCGGGCTGATCGGTGGGGGGTTGGGGTTCCTGTGGTACAACGCACCGCCCGCAGCCGTGTTCATGGGCGATACCGGGTCATTGGCATTGGGCGGCGCGCTGGGCGCGATCGCGGTCGCCACCAAGCATGAGATCGTTCTGGCCATCGTCGGCGGGTTGTTCGTGGCGGAGGCGCTGAGCGTGATCATTCAGGTTCTGTATTTCAAAAGCACCGGCAAGCGCGTGTTCCTGATGGCGCCGATCCATCATCATTTCGAAAAGAAGGGCTGGGCCGAGCCGCAGGTCGTGATCCGGTTCTGGATCATCTCGCTGATCCTGGCGTTGATCGGTCTGGCCACGCTGAAGCTGCGCTAGGCGCCGCGCACGCGACGGAGGCCCGTTCCGGGCCATTCCTTTCGTGATCGGCGCATGGGGCGTGTGGTGCTTGCCGGATCCGACCCTTCGGGAGCGGGGCTGATGACAGGATGCCTCCGGCGGGGATATTGAGAACCAAGAGAAACAATACAACAAAGAGAAGCAGGGGAAGCGCGCAATGATCCCGGTCCAAGGATTTGACGGCCAGAGGGTGGGTGTTCTGGGGTTGGGCCGATCTGGTCTGGCGGCGGCGCGCGCGTTGGTTGCCGGGGGCGCCGATGTCGTTGTCTGGGATGACGGCGAGGCGGCGCGCGATGCGGCCGCATCGGAGGGCTTCACGCTGTGGGATCCGCTTGGCCCCGGTGGGTTCGACGCGATGGCGTGTCTGGTCACATCGCCCGGCATCCCGCACCTTTACCCTGCGCCGCACAGGGCCATTGCCGCGGCCATGGCGGCCAGCGTGCCGGTGGATAACGATGTGGGGCTGTTCTTCCGCTCGCTCGGATTGATGGGCTGGGACGAGATGGAGACGCCGCCACGCGTGATCGCGGTGACCGGGTCGAACGGGAAATCCACGACATCGGCGCTGTTGGCCCATGTGCTGGATCACGCCGGTGTTCCATGCCAGTTGGCCGGTAACATCGGACGCGGGGTGCTGGATATCGATCCGCCGGTCGACGGCGAGGTGATCGTGCTGGAGCTGTCGAGTTATCAGACCGACCTTGCCCGTGCGCTGACGCCCGATATCGCGATTTTCACCAACCTCAGCCCCGATCATCTGGACCGTCATGGTGGCATGGGCGGCTATTTCGCCGCCAAGCGCCGGTTGTTCGCCGAGGGCGGGCCGGACCGTGCGGTGATCGGCGTGGACGAGGCCGAGGGGCAGTACCTTGCCAACCAAATGGTCGAGGGGCCAGCCGATCCCCGGCTGATCCGGGTCTCGGTGACGCGCAAGCTGAGCGGGCCGGGGTGGGATGTGGCCGTGCGCAAGGGATGGCTGGCCGAGACCCGCAAGGGGCGGCAGGTCGCCAGTATCGATTTGCGCGGCGTTGTCGGGTTGCCGGGGGTGCACAACCATCAAAACGCGGCCTGCGCTTATGGGGCGCTGCGCGCCCTGTCACTGCCGCCCAAGGTGATCGAGGCGGGTTTTCACAGTTTTTCTGGCCTGCCGCACCGCAGCCAACGGGTGGCAGAGCGTGACGGCGTCGTGTTCGTGAATGACAGCAAGGCCACCAATGTCGACGCGGCGGCGAAGGCGCTGGCAGCGTTCCCACGCATCCGCTGGATTTGCGGCGGGCTTGAGAAAGAGGGCGGTCTGGGGGGATTGCAGGGCGCCATGGGCAACGTCATCAAGGCCTATGTCATCGGGCGGGAGGCGCAGGGGTTTGCCCTGCAACTGGGCGATGTGGCGCAAGAGGTTTGTGGCACGATGGCGGTGGCCGTGGCCCGCGCGGCAGCCGAGGCGGCGCCCGGCGATACGGTCTTGTTGGCCCCGGCGGCGGCGAGCTTTGACCAATATGACAATTTCGAACAGCGCGGGCAGGATTTCATCGCCTGCGTGACGGCGGTCTTGGCGGACTGATCCGTGCCTTGTGGATCCCGGTCATGCAGGTCGCGCAACGTGTAACCCATGGGGCGCGCGGCGGTAATCTGCCGGCGTGCCCTTGTGTGTTGCTGGAATGAGCCGGTTGTTCTGGCCCCACGTGCGAAATCACGCTACACTTGGTCTCAGACCCGGAAAAACGGGCGCACGAGCAGTGATAGAGGCGGGCAGTTGTCATGACAGAGATGGCGCACGGTACGGTTGTTGTGCAATCGGGCGAGGCGGTATTGCCACGTTGGTGGCGGACGGTGGACCGGGTTACGATCGGGTGCATTCTGGCGTTGTTTGTCATCGGCATTCTGCTGGGTTTTGCCGCATCTCCACCGTTGGCTGAACGCAACGGGCACGATCCCTTCCACTATGTCTCGCGTCAGGCGGCGTTCGGGTCCATGGCGCTTGTCGTGATGATGCTTGTGTCGATGATGACACCACAGACGGTGCGGCGCCTTGCGATTCTGGGGTTTTTCGCGGCGGTTGCGGCGGTGGCGCTGTTGCCGGCGTTCGGCACGGATTTCGGACAAGGTGCGACGCGTTGGTACTCGCTTGGCTTTGCCTCGCTGCAGCCGTCGGAATTCCTGAAGCCTGTCTACGTGGTCTTTACCGCGTGGATGGTGGCCGCCAGCCAAGAGGTCGGCGGGCCGCCCGGAAAGATGGTGTCGTTGTTCGTGACCGTGGTGATCGTTGGTTTTCTGGCGATGCAGCCCGACTTCGGACAGGCGGCCCTGATCGTTTTTGCGTGGTGCGCCATCTATTTCGTGGCGGGTGCGCCGATGCTGATCTTGGTGGCGGTTGCGGCCGCTGTGGGCGGCGCGGGTGTCGTGGCCTATAACGGCTCGGAACATTTTGCGCGGCGGATCGACGGCTTTCTTGCGGCCGAGGTCGATCCGAATACGCAGTTGGCCTATGCCACGAACGCCATACAAGAGGGCGGGTTGTTCGGCACCGGGCTTGGCGAGGGGTCGGTCAAATGGACCTTGCCCGATGCACATACGGATTTCATCATCGCGGTCGCGGCAGAGGAATACGGGCTGGTGCTGGTTCTGGTCATCATTGCGTTGTTCGCCACCATCACGTTGCGGGCCTTTATGCGGTTGATCAAGGAGCGCGACCCGTTTATCCGGCTGGCCGGAACCGGGTTGGCGGCGCTGTTGGCCTTGCAGGCCTTCATCAATCTGGGGGTGGCGGTCCGGTTGCTGCCGGCCAAGGGCATGACCCTGCCGTTCGTCAGCTACGGCGGGTCGAGCCTGATCGCGACGGGTATTCTGGTCGGTATGATGCTGACGTTCACCCGGTCCCGGCCACAAGGCGAGATCGGCGATATTCTTTTGACACGGCACAGATAGAAATGGCGCACTGATCGACATGGCGGATACCCCTCATCTTATCATCGCGGCGGGCGGCACGGGCGGGCACATGTTCCCCGCTCAGGCGCTGGCCGAGGCGATGCTGCGGCGCGGCTGGAAGGTGACGCTGTCGACCGACGCGCGCGGCGCGCGCTATGCGGGCGGGTTTCCCCATGTGGTGGAGGTGCGGCAGGTTGCTTCGGCCACCTTCGCGCGCGGCGGGTTTGCAGGCAAACTGGTTGCCCCGTTCCGGATTGTCGGCGGTGTGCTGGCAGCGACGGTGCGGATGCTGCGTGAAAGGCCGACCGTGGTCGTGGGTTTTGGCGGATATCCCAGCATTCCTGCAATGACGGCCGCTTGGATCACCAGGCGCCCCCGCATGCTGCACGAACAGAACGGCGTTCTGGGCCGGGTGAACAGGCTGTTTTCCCGCCGGGTCGATGTGGTGGCCTGCGGGACGTGGCCCACCGTGGTGCCACAGGGCGCGAACGCCGTGCATACCGGAAACCCGGTGCGCGCCGCCGTTCTGGAGCGGGCCGGCGCACCCTATACGCCACCGGGCGACTGGCCGATGAACCTGCTGGTCTTTGGCGGCAGTCAGGGCGCGCGCATCTTGTCCGATACCGTGCCTGAGGCCATCGGATTGCTGAATGATGCCTTGCGCGGCCATCTGCGCGTGGCCCAACAGGCCCGCCCCGAAGATCTGGAGCGCGTGACGGCGGCCTATGACGCCTTGGGCGTGCGCGCCGAGGTCGAGCCGTTTTTCCGCGATATTCCCCGCCGCCTGTCGGAGGCGCAGTTGGTCATCAGCCGCGCGGGCGCAAGTTCGGTGGCCGACATCAGCGTTATTGGCCGTCCGGCCATCCTGATCCCGTATGCGGCGGCCACGGCCGACCATCAGACCGCGAATTCGCAGGGTCTGATCGATGCGCAGGCCGCGGTGCGCATCCCCGAAAGCAAGCTGACGCCAATGGCACTGGCCGATGCCATTGCCGCCATCCTGACCCAACCGGACGCCGCGCAGGCCATGGCTGCGGCCAGCCTGTCGACGGGCATGCCGGACGCCACCGAACAATTGGCCGTGTTGGTCCAAGAGCTTGCGCAGAAGGGACGATCATGAACGCCGCCGCCACCAAGCTACCCACCCAACTGGGCCCTATCCATTTCGTCGGGATCGGCGGCATCGGCATGTCCGGCATCGCCGAGGTGCTGTTGAACCACGGCTATGCGGTGCAGGGTTCGGACCTGAAGGCCTCGGTGATCACCGACCGGCTGGAAGCTTTGGGTGCCAAGGTGTTTGTCGGCCAAAAAGCGGAAAACCTTGCCGGTGCCGATGTGGTCGTGATTTCCAGCGCCATCAAATCAGGCAACCCCGAATTGGACGCCGCGCGTCTGGCGGGCATGCCCGTGGTGCGCCGTGCCGAGATGCTGGCGGAACTGATGCGGTTGAAATCGAACATCGCCGTTGCGGGCACGCACGGCAAGACGACGACCACCACGCTGGTGGCCGAATTGCTGGTTGCTGGCGGTATCGACCCGACGGTGATCAACGGTGGCATCATCCACGCTTATGGCTCGAACGCGCGGATGGGGCAGGGCGAATGGATGGTGGTGGAGGCGGACGAGTCCGATGGCACATTCAACCGCCTGCCCGCAACAATCGCCATCGTCACCAACATCGACCCCGAACATATGGAACACTGGGGCAGTATCGAGAACCTGCGGCAGGGGTTTCTTGATTTCGTCTCGAACATCCCGTTCTACGGGCTGGCGGTCTGTTGCACCGACCACCCCGAGGTGCAGGCACTGGTGGGCCGCATCACCGACCGCCGGGTCATGACATTCGGGTTCAACGCGCAGGCCGACGTGCGCGCGATGAACCTGACCTACAAGGGCGGCATAGCGCATTTCGACATCGCGCTGCAGGGCGAAGACAAGGTCATCGAGGGCTGCACCCTGCCGATGCCGGGTGACCACAACGTGTCGAACGCGCTGGCTGCGGTTGCCATCGCGCGTCACCTTGGCATGAAAATCAACGAAATCCGCGACGCGCTGGCGGCGTTCAAGGGCGTCAACCGCCGTTTCACCAAGGTGGGCGAGGTCAACGGCGTGACCATTATCGATGACTATGGTCATCACCCCGTGGAAATCGCCGCAGTCCTGAAAGCCGCCCGGCAGGCCACCGAAGGCCGCGTGATCGCCGTGCACCAACCCCACCGCTACAGCCGGTTGCACGCCCTGTTCGAAGATTTCTGCGGGTGCTTCAACAACGCCGACGTGGTGGCCATCGCCGATGTCTATGCCGCTGGCGAAGACCCGATCGAGGGCGCCAGCCGTGATGATCTGGTGGCTGGCCTGATCCGGCACGGGCACCGCCATGCCCGTGCGATCCTGTCCGAGGATGATCTGGTGCGTCTGGTCCGCGAACAGGCGCGGCCGGGTGACATGGTCGTTTGCCTTGGGGCGGGCACCATTTCCGTGTGGGCCAACGCCCTGCCGGGTCGGTTGAAGGCCGATGCGGCCTGAAATACCTGCGGTGCGGGCGATCCGCATTGCTGAGCCGGCTCTGCCGGAAGGAGGTCTGGAATGCCCCTGTCCCTGACGTTGGCCTGCCTTTGGGCCCTTTGTGCTGCGTTCATCTCCATGCTGCCGCATGTTTGGCATTGGCGTGGTGCCTGGATGCTGATCGCGACGGGCATTCCGCTGTTGGGGTATGTGACGGTTCAGATGGGGCCGTGGTGGGGGCTGGGCGTGATGTTGGCCGGTGCGTCGGTCCTGCGCTGGCCGCTGATCCATGCGGGGCGGCGGTTGCGCAACGCGCTGTCTCTCTCGGGGCGCAACTGAATCATGGCGCCGATTGCTCTTGGCCTGCTGGTCGCCAGTATGGGGATTGCGGCCGGGTTCCTGCTGGGTCGTTTCCTGCCCCGCTGGGTCAGCTTTACGGTCTGGGCGGCGATCGCGGTGATCGGGGTCGGTCTTTTCGTGGCGACCCAGAACCTGCAAGGTTATGACGCCATCGGGGCGGTGGCGATGCTGGTGCTTGTCGACGTGCCTGTGTTGATCGGAGCCGTGATCGGCGGCGGGGCCGGAATGGCGTTGCGAAAGCGGCGCGCCTAGGCATGCGCAAGGCTTGCACCACGCGCGATTGCAGGGCACACGATGCACCATGACCACCGACCTTCCCGCCGTCCGGGGCGCACTGACGCCCAACCGTGATCTGTCTGATCTCAGCTGGCTGCGCGTCGGCGGCCCGGCGGATTGGTTGTTCCAGCCTGCAGATGTGGATGATCTGGCCGATTTTCTGGCGGCCCTTGATCCATCGGTCCCGGTCTTCCCCATGGGGGTCGGATCGAACCTGATCGTGCGCGATGCGGGGATTGCCGGTGTGGTCATCCGTCTGGGCCGGGGGTTCAATTCCATCGACATCGGACAGGGCAGGGTGGTCGCGGGGGCGGCCGCGCTGGATGCGCATGTGGCGCGCAAGGCGGCACAGGCCGCATTGGACCTGACCTTTCTGCGCACCATTCCCGGCTCCATCGGCGGAGCATTGCGCATGAACGCAGGCTGTTATGGGTCATATGTCGCCGATCATTTCGCAAGCGCCGAAGCCATTTTGCGCGATGGCAGCCGCGTGACGCTTGGCGCCGGCGACATCGCCTTCGCCTATCGCCAGTCCGATATCCCGCAAGGCGCGGTGATCACGTCGGTGACGTTTCACGCCCCGCCAGGCGACCCGCAGACGTTGGAGGCACGCATGGCCGACCAACTCGCCAAACGTGACGCCACCCAACCCACAAAGGACCGCAGCGCCGGATCGACCTTTCGAAACCCGGCCGGATTCAGCTCGACCGGGCGGGCCGACGATACCCATGAATTGAAGGCATGGAAGGTCATCGACGATGCCGGAATGCGCGGCGCACGGCGCGGCGGCGCGCAGATGTCCGAAATGCATCCCAATTTTCTGATCAACGCGGGTGGCGCAACTGCCGCAGATCTGGAGGGATTGGGTGAAGATGTCCGAAAAAGGGTTTTCCAACACAGCGGGATAACGCTAGAGTGGGAAATCATGCGCGTCGGCAGAGCCGCGGGCGATGACACCGGGAAAACCGGGGAAAAACAAGGGCCCGCAAAGGCCCAATAACAGATCGACCGGGTAGACATAAACCTGGCGGCATATGAGGCACAGGTGGTGGAGCGTTCGGGCAGAACATCCCCCGTTGTTGCGGTTTTGATGGGCGGCGCCTCGGCTGAGCGCGAGGTTTCACTGTCGTCAGGCCATGAATGCGCCAAGGCGCTTCGCGACGAGGGGTTCAAGGTGGTTGAGGTCGATTGCGGCCCCGATCTTGCCGTGCGTTTGGCCGACATCAATCCCGACGTCTGTTTCAACGCCCTTCACGGTCGATGGGGTGAAGACGGGTGCGTGCAGGGCCTGCTGGAATGGTTGCGGATCCCGTATACCCATTCGGGTGTCCTTGCCTCGGCGCTCGCGATGGACAAGCAGCGCACCAAGGACGTGTATCGCGCCCATGGCCTGCCTGTTGTCGATAGCGTGATCGCGGCCAAATCCGACATCATGGCCGCCCATGTCATGCCCCCGCCCTATGTCGTGAAACCCAACAACGAAGGCTCGTCCGTTGGGGTCTATCTTGTGCATGATGTGGCCAATGGCCCGCCGCAGATCGCGGCTGGCATGCCCGATACGCTGATGGTGGAGGCCTTCGTCAAAGGGCGCGAGTTGACCACGACGGTTCTGGGCGGCCGGGCCCTGACGGTCACCGATATACTGGCTGACGGGTGGTATGATTATGACGCGAAATACAAGCCCGGCGGCTCTCGCCACGTGGTTCCGGCGGATCTGCCGGACGACATCTTCGACGCTTGCATGCGCATGGCGGTCACGGCGCACAACGCGCTTGGGTGTCGGGGCATGAGCCGGACGGATTACCGGTGGGACGAGGACCGGGGTCTGGCCGGACTGGTCTTGCTGGAAACGAACACGCAGCCGGGCATGACGCCCACCTCGCTATCACCCGAACAGGCCGAAGTCACCGGGATGGGCTTTGGCCCGTTGTGCCGTTGGCTGGTCGAGGATGCATCATGCGATCGTTGATCGGATCCCGTCGCACGGCGCCTGGCCACCGTGACCCCGCCCCGTCCCGCTGGGCCTACCGGATGCAGCGCCTTTGGCTGACACCGCTGTTTCGCAAATTGTTGCGGGTGGGTTTGCCCGCCTTTGCCGTGGTCATGACGGTTGGCTGGTATCTGGCCGAGGATGGCAACGTGCAGGCCCTGGTGGATGGCGCGTCCGAGATGCGTCGCGAGATAGAAAATCGGCCTGAATTTCAGGTCAACCTGTTGGGGATCGAAGGCGCAAGCCAGCCGGTGGCCGATGCGATTCGCACGCGCCTGTCGCTCAACCTTCCGATTTCGTCCTTCGATCTGGATCTGGCCGAGATGCGCACGACCATAGAAGGCATTTCCGCAGTCGCCAGCGCCGACCTGCGCATCCAGTCCGGCGGTTATCTGGCGGTCACGGTTGATGAGCGTCTGCCCGCCTTGATCTGGCAGACCCGCGATGGCGCGGCCTTGTTGGACGATGAAGGCGTCTTCGTCGCATGGTTGAGCGAACGGGTGCTGGAGGCGCCGCTGCCGCTGGTCGCGGGTGAAGGCGCGGATCATGTGGTGGGCGAGGCGCTTGACCTGTTTGTGGCCGCCGCCCCGCTGGGTGAGCGTCTGCGCGGTCTTGTGCGCATGGGCGAACGCCGATGGGATGTGGTGCTGCGTGACGACCGGCGGATATTGTTACCCGAAGTTGGCGCGATGGCCGCGTTGGACCGGATCATCATGCTGGATGAATTACAGGAACTTCTGTCGCGTGACGTAACGCGTATCGACCTGCGGAACCCTGAAAGATTGAGTGTGCAACTGACACCCGTGGCGCTGGAAGAATTCCGGCGCCTGCGGACCCTGTCCATGCAAGGCGAGGAACAGAACGGATGAGTATGCTGTACGATGCGCAGCGCGCCATGCGGGCAAAACGACAAGAGGCGATGCGCCGGGGCGTCATCGCCATTCTGGACATCGGCAGCCACAAGATCGCCTGCCTTGTGCTGCGGTTCGACAGTGCCGACAATTTCCGCCCGGCGGAAGGCGTGGGCGCGATGGCGGGGCAATCCAGCTTTCGCGTGATCGGTGCGGCGACCACCCGGTCGCGTGGCGTCCGTTTCGGCGAAATTGACGCCGTGCAGGAAACCGAACGTGCGATCCGCACCGCCGTGCAGGCGGCGCAGAAAATGGCCAACGCCCGCGTTGATCATGTGATCGTCAGCTTTGCCGGCGCACGGCCCCGCAGTTATGGATTGGTGGGCGAGGTCAGCCTGCAGACCGGAACGGTGACAGAACACGACGTGGCCCGCGTATTGGCCGCCTGCGACATGCCCGATGTGGGCGAGGGGCGCGAGGTCGTGCATGCCCAACCGGTGAATTTCGCGCTCGATCATCGGACTGGCCTGTCAGATCCGCGTGGCCATGTGGGCAACCGTCTGTCCACCGACATGCATCTTCTGACCATTGACGCCCATGCCATCGAAACCCTGCTGCATTGCGTGAAACGCTGCGATCTGGAACTGGCCGGCGTCGCCTCCAGCCCCTATGTCGCCGGCGTCTCCTCGTTGGTGGAGGATGAACAGGAACTGGGCGCGGCCTGCATCGACATGGGCGGCGGGTCGACCAGCCTGTCGATCTTCATCAAGAAACACATGATTTTCGCCGATACTGTCCGGATGGGCGGCGATCACGTCACCAGCGACATCAGTCAGGGCCTGCAAATCCCGATGCAAGATGCGGAACGCATCAAGACCCGGTTCGGCGGGGTCATGGCCACGGGCATCGATGACCGCGAGATCATCGAACTTGAATCCGATACCGGCGATTGGCACCACGACAGGCGCACCATCAGCCGCGCCGAGCTGATCGGCGTCATGCGCCCAAGGGTCGAGGAAATTCTGGAGGAGGTCCGCGCGCGTCTGGACGCGGCCGGGTTCGATCATCTGCCAAGCCAGCGCATTGTGCTGACTGGCGGGGCAAGCCAATTGCCGGGTCTGGACGGCCTGGCCAGCCGCATCTTGGGCAATCAGGTGCGTCTGGGCCGACCGCTGCGGGTGCAGGGCCTGCCGCAATCCGCCTGTGGGCCGTCCTTTGCTGCCTGTGTGGGGCTGTCGTTGTTCGCGGCCTACCCGCAGGACGAATGGTGGGACTTTGAAGTTCCCGCAGATCGTTACCCGGCCCGCAGTTTGAAGCGCGCCGTAAAATGGTTCCGCGACAACTGGTGACCGCACGATGTGGTGGTGTTGGCGAAATACCGCCTTTGAGCTGCAATTTTACCCCATATTTTGCGGATTTACGCCAATTTTTGCGTGACGCGCGGGTCCGAACAAGTTAGGATTCCTGTTAATCTGAGGCAGATTTAGGTCAACCGGCCAAAAAGACCGGGGCCATCATCGGACAACGCAGGCGGACAGAGCAATGACACTCAACCTCACCATGCCGGATAACCAGCCGGACCTGAAACCTCGTATCACCGTGTTCGGCGTCGGTGGGGCAGGCGGCAACGCGGTCAATAACATGATCGACAAGAACCTGGACGGATGTGAGTTCGTGACCGCGAACACCGACGCTCAGGCCTTGGCGCAGTCCAAGGCAAGCTCCCGCATCCAGATGGGCGCGCGGGTGACCGAAGGCTTGGGTGCCGGGGCGCGCCCTGCGGTTGGCGCATCAGCCGCCGAAGAAAGCATCGAAGAAATCGTTGATCATCTGGCGGGCGCGCACATGGCGTTCATCACCGCCGGGATGGGTGGCGGCACCGGAACGGGCGCGGCCCCGATCATCGCACAGGCCGCCCGAGAGCTTGGTGTTCTGACCGTTGGCGTCGTAACCAAGCCGTTCCAGTTCGAAGGCGCGAAGCGGATGCGGCAGGCCGATGAGGGCATCGAGGCGCTGCAGAAAGTCGTCGATACGCTGATCATTATCCCCAACCAGAACCTGTTCCGGTTGGCGAACGAAAAAACCACCTTCACCGAAGCCTTCGCGCTGGCCGATGACGTGCTTTACCAAGGTGTGAAGGGTGTTACCGACCTGATGGTCCGTCCCGGCCTGATCAACCTCGACTTCGCGGACGTCCGTGCCGTGATGAACGAGATGGGCAAGGCGATGATGGGAACCGGCGAGGCCGAGGGTGAAAACCGGGCCATTCAGGCGGCTGAAAAGGCCATCGCAAATCCGCTGCTGGATGAAATCAGCCTCAAGGGCGCGCGCGGCGTGTTGATCAATATTACCGGCGGCTATGACCTGACGTTGTTCGAATTGGACGAAGCCGCCAACCGGATCCGCGAAGAGGTCGACCCCGAGGCGAATATCATCGTCGGCTCGACGCTGGATACCAACATGGAAGGCCAGATGCGCGTCAGCGTCGTGGCCACCGGCATCGACGCCAGCGAAGTCCATCAGACGGTGCACAGCCCGGTGCGTAGATCGCTGCGTGAAGCTGTTGCTGCCCCTGTGGCCGCTGCCCCCGCTGCCCCCGTTGCGGCTCCGACACCCGAACCTCAGATGTCCGCAGCCCCCGAACGCAGCCTGTTCGAGGGCTTTGACGCGGAAAGCGCCGATGGCGACGATACCCTGTTCGAGGGCGATGACCAATACGATGCTGATTATGTCCCTGAACCGGCCTACGTGCCGCGCGCGGCGGTCTCGGCAAAGTCGAATGTCTATGCCGCAGCCGAACCGGAAATGGCCGAATATGTGGCGCCAAAGCCCGCCGCAACGGGCAGCCCATCGCCCGAGGCGCTGGCCCGTCTACGCGCGGCCATTCAAAAGGATGGTCCGCGTGAACCCGCCGCGCCGAAACCTCAGCAGGCGGCCATGCGTCGCCCCGCCGTCCCGGTAGAAGAACCGCATGGCCACAAGCCACGCTTTGGTATCAACAACCTGATCAACCGCATGACCGGCCATGGCGAAGATGGCCCGGCCCCGGCAGAGCGTCGGCAGCCGCCGGTCAGCGGTGGCCATGCGATGCACCGCGCACCCGATGACGGCCACGTCGATCCAGAGCAGGAAAGAATTGAAATTCCGGCATTCTTGCGTCGCCAAGCCAACTGAACTACCTCACGTTTTTGACAAGAGGGCCGCTGATTCAGCGGCCCTTTTTTTCATGTATTCAAAGGGTTGGGCGATGGTTAACGAGATATGAGCGGCAATTTGCCGATCCGTCACCCCTATGTTGCAGACCGTCATAAAGGTTGAATTGAGTCTTTTCTCGCGCCCCGGTAGCACCACGAATAGGGAAATGGGGCCTGACTGCAGACTGCGGTTTTCGGTCCACAAAATGAAGACCGCGATTGCGCGGCTTGGCAGAACGACCTCGGGGAATATCACGTGCAGGCGACTTTGCGATCGACGATCAGCTTCAAGGGCATTGGCCTGCATTCCGGGCGTCCTGTCCGAATGGCCATTCACCCCGCATCGGCCAATCACGGCATCTGGTTTCGTCGCGTCGATGTGGCCGAGCATGCGGCGCTGATCCCCGCACGCTATGATGTCGTGCCCGAAAGCCAGTTGTGCACCCGTCTGGTGAACGAGGCCGGTGTCGAGGTGTCGACAGTGGAACATGTGATGGCGGCGCTTGCGGGCTGTGGCATCCACAATGCGCTGGTTGATCTTGATGGTCCCGAAACGCCGATCATGGATGGATCGGCCGCGCCGTTCGTGCGTGCCATTCTGGCCTGCGGCGTGCAGCGCCAAGATGCGCCGATCTATGCGCTTGAGGTCATGAAGACCGTGTCGATCACGCATGACGGCGCAGAGGCGACTTTGTCGCCGGATACCGGCCTGCAAATGGATTTCTCCATTGAATTCGCGGATGCCGCGATCGGGCGGCAGCGGCGTATCGCCAATCTGGCCAATGGCCGCTTCGTGCGCGAATTGTGCGACAGCCGCACCTTTTGCCGTCAGGCAGATGTAGAAATGATGCAGGACAACGGGCTTGCGCTTGGGGGAACCTACGACAATGCGGTCGTGGTTGACGGCGACGATGTGCTCAGCCCCGGCGGTTTCCGCCATGCAGACGAGGCCGTGCGCCATAAAATGCTGGATGCATTGGGCGATCTGGCGCTTGCGGGCGCGCCCATTCTGGGTCGCTACACCGGCGTGCGTGCGGGTCACATGTTGACGAACAAGTTGCTGCGCAAGCTTTTTGCGACGCCGGGCGCGGTCCGTTTGGTCATGTGCACCGCCGATCAGGCCGCAAGCCTGCCGGGTGTCGGCGTCAAGGTTGCCGATCTGGCCAACGTCGCCTGAGCGTGTCGCCGCGCGCATTCAGGCATTTTGCCCCCAGAATTAATATGCTAGACCTTCGCCAAGCGGAGCTATCGCAAGGCTCCAAACCAAGATTGTGGGGATGCAGGTCATGCGGCTGACAAAAGGCAAATCCAAAGCGGGAACAAAAGCGGCTCTGGCCGTATCGCTGAGCTTGGTGCTGGCCGGTTGCGGCGGCGGCGGTGGTGGCGGTCTGTTCGGCGGGGGCTTGTTTGGCGGCGCGCGCGAGGGTGGCGGGTTCTTCACGGGACGCGATCGTCAGGTCCCACTGGAAGATCTGGCCCCTGAGGTGATTTACCAACAGGCTGAATTCGAACTGGAAAGCGGTCGTCCCGATGACGCCGCAGCACTCTTTATCGAGGTCGAGCGGCTTTATCCCTATTCCGAATGGGCCAGCCGTGGCTTGATCATGGCGACGTTCGCCTATCATCAGGACGGTGATTATGATGCGACCCGCGTCACCGCGCAGCGCTTCCTTGATTTCTACCCCGGTGATGAAGACGCCGCTTATGCGCAGTATCTTCTGGCGCTTTCCTATTACGATCAGATCGATCAGGTCGGCCGCGATCAAGGCCTGACCTTTCAGGCCCTGCAGGCTCTGCGGCTGGTGATCGAACGCTATCCCGACAGCGAATATACCCAATCCGCGATCCTGCGCTTTGAATTGGCGTTCGATCATCTGGCGGGCAAGGAAATGGAGATCGGGCGCTATTACCTGCGTCGCGGCCATTATACCGCTGCAATCAACCGTTTCCGGGTGGTGGTCGAGGAATTCCAGACCACGACCCACACGCCCGAGGCGCTGCTGCGGCTGGTCGAGGCATATTTGTCCCTTGGCCTGACGGATGAGGCGCAAACAGCAGGCGCGATCCTTGGATACAACTTCCAGTCGTCGCCATTCTATGATGATGCGTTCAATCAGCTGACGGGTCAGAATCTGGCCCCTGAGGCGGCAGGCGAAAACTGGCTGCGTGAGGTCTGGCAGCAGACCGTGCGCGGTGAATGGCTGTAACGCCGCACCCGGGTTGCGCCCACTCGACGGAATGACGGCCAATGCTGCGCCATCTTGATATCCGCGACATGTTGATCATCGACCGGCTGGAACTTGCGTTTCAGCCGGGTTTGAATGTGTTGACCGGCGAAACCGGTGCGGGCAAATCCATCTTGCTGGATTCGTTGGGTTTTGTGCTGGGTTGGCGCGGTCGGGCCGATTTGGTGCGCAGCGGTGCGGCCCAAGGTGAGGTGGTCGCCGCCTTCGATCTGCCACCCGGCCACCCCGCCCGCGCGGTTCTGGCTGAAGCGGGATTTCCCGAAGACGATACCCTGATCTTGCGCAGGGTGAACACGCCCGAGGGGCGCAAGACCGCGTGGGTGAACGACCGCCGCGCCAGTGGCGAAATGTTGCGCGCCCTGTCCGATACATTGGTCGAATTGCACGGTCAGCAAGATGACCGAGGTCTTCTGGACCCGCGTCAGCACCGTGCGATGCTTGATGCATTTGCCGGAACCGAGCCGCAGCGCGATGCGGTGGCCCAAGGCTGGCGCGCCCGTGCGACCGCCGCCAAGGCGCTGGCCAAGGCCGAGGCACGGCTGGCCGAAATGCGCGCCGAGGAAGAGTATTTGCGCCATTCCGTGGCCGAACTGGACGCCCTGCAACCCCAACCCGGCGAAGAGGCCGAACTGGATGCCCGCCGCCGTCTGATGCAGGGCGCGGAACGGATGCGCGAAGATGTGGCACGCGTCTTGTCGGCCTTGGGTGGCGATGGCGCGGACGGCGCGATGGGCGATGCGCTGCGCTGGTTGGAGGGGCTTGTCGACAAGGCGGAGGGCGCGTTGGAGCCATCGGTGGCGGCATTGGAACGTGCGCTGGTCGAACTGGGAGAGGCGCAGGCCGGCGTCGAGACCTTCGCCGATCAACTCAGCTTCAATCCACATGAATTGGAAGAAACCGAGGAACGCTTGTTCGCCCTGCGGGCACAGGCGCGCAAACACGGTGTGCTGGCCGATGATCTGGCGACGCTGGCCGATGAACTGCGCGGGCGGTTGCGCCTGCTGGAGGGCGGGGCGGATGAGATTGCCGGGCTCGCCTCGGCGCTTGATGCTGCCGAAAAGGCGTATCGCGCCGCGGCTGCGGCCTTGTCATCGGCGCGGGCCGCAGCGGCGGGTCAGCTGGACCTTGCCATGGCGGCGGAATTGGCCCCGCTCAAGATGGAACGGGCGGTGTTTTCCACCGTGCTTCACGCAGCCCCCGCCGGTCCCGACGGGGTTGACGGGGTCGCCTTCACGGTGGCCACGAACCCCGGTGCGCCTGCCGGTCCGCTCAACAAGATCGCATCCGGGGGGGAACTGTCGCGGTTCTTGCTGGCGCTCAAGGTCTGTCTGACCCGCGAGGCCGAGGGCCTGACCATGATCTTTGACGAGATTGACCGGGGCGTGGGCGGTGCGACGGCTGATGCGGTCGGACGGCGCCTGTCAGCGCTGGCAGGTGACGGTCAGGTTCTCGTGGTGACCCATTCGCCGCAGGTTGCGGCCTTGGGGGCGCATCACTGGCGGGTGCAGAAATCGGTGCGCGATGGGGTAACGACCAGCGAGGTTGTCGCCTTGGATGTGTCGGACCGGGTCGATGAAGTGGCCCGTATGTTGGCGGGGGACACGGTAACCGATGCCGCGCGCGCTGCCGCGCGGGCGTTGCTGCAGGCGGGTCGCGCAACCTGATACCCGCGCGAATTCGGTGCCGGACCCGCGCTTTGACCGCTGTGGGGACGATTTCGGGGGCGCAGGGCGGGACGGTTGCGCCGTTGTGGGCTTTTCTCTGGCGCATCCGTCACTTACACCGAAAGCTAAGTCCTCCGCCAAGGCCGCGTGCAACTTCGGCTTGTGGTGGTCGGGACATCACAGGGCACCGCCGGGAGGGGCGCGTTTTGGCCGCTGAAGGGCGTCGATATCTCAAGCAGCAACTCGGTCTGGGATTGGCCGCGTGCAAAACCGTCTGGCTAGTCCTGCGCCAAAAGGGGCCCAGCCAGATCCAGTTCTGGTTCATCGCACTTGCGGTCGGGATCGCGGCGGGGATTGCAGCGGTCTTGTTCCGCGCCGGGATCAGCGCCCTGCAACACAGCCTTTATGGCGTGGAAGACGTGCGGATGCTGCACACCTTTGCACAAAGCCTGCCGTGGTATTGGGTGTTCGTTATCCCCATCGCCGGCGGTCTGGTGGTGGGTTTTATCCTGCACCGGTTCACGCCCGATGCGCGGGTCCGGTCCGTCGCGGATGTGATCGAGGGCGCGGCGCTTGCCGATGGGCGGGTCGAACAGCGGGCCGGGTGGGCCAGTGCCGCAGCATCGATGATCACGTTGGGTTCAGGCGGATCGACCGGCCGCGAGGGGCCGGTGGTGCATCTGGCCGCGATGATCGCCAGCCGGGTGTCCGATTGGATCAAGGCGGATGGGATCACGGGGCGCGACCTGTTGGGCTGTGCGGTGGCGGCCGCCGTCAGCGCATCGTTCAATGCGCCAATCGCGGGGGCGATCTTTGCGCTGGAGGTGGTTTTGCGCCACTTTGCGGTGCATGCCTTCGCGCCGATCGTGATCGCAAGCGTTTCGGGCACGGTGATCAACCGATTGGCATTTGGCGACGTCACCGAGTTCAGTCTGGGCACCGACAGCGCGCTTCGGTTCTACGTGGAATTGCCCGCCTTCCTGATCCTTGGGTTGCTTTGCGGGTTGATCGCGGTCGCCTTCATGCGGGCATGTTTCTGGGCCGATGACATGGGCAACCTGATGCAGCGCAAAACGGGAATTCCACGTTGGCTGAGACCTGCCTTTGCGGGGGCCGCATTGGGCGCGATGGCGGTATTTTACCCGCACATCATCGGCGTTGGCTACGAGACGACGACCGCCGCATTGACCGGGCAGCTGGTGTTCCACGAAGCTGTCGTTTTTGCCATCCTCAAGACCGCCGCCGTGGCGATTACCGTTGGTGGACGTATGGGGGGCGGGGTATTTTCGCCGTCGCTGATGGTGGGGGCCTTGGCGGGGCTGGCGTTCGGGTTGGTCGCCACGGCCATATTCCCGAACGTGTCGGGGTCGGAAACCTTGTATGCATTGGCCGGAATGGGGGCGGTGGCGGCGGCTGTTCTTGGCGCGCCGATTTCCACGACCCTGATCGTGTTCGAACTGACGGGCGACTGGCAGACGGGACTGGCGGTGATGGTGGCCGTCTCCATGTCCACCGCAGTCTCTACGCGGCTGGTCGATCGGTCGTTCTTCTTGACCCAGTTGGAGCGGCGCAACATCCATCTGGCGGCGGGGCCACAGGCCTATTTGCTGGCGATGTTCCGCGTGGGCAAGGTGATGCGGCCCATGGATCACGAAAATGCCGCCCCGCAGGAGCAGCTTTTGACGTTGATCGAGCAGGGGATTTATACCGATGTGAACGCCACGCTGGAACGGGCACTGCCGATTTTCGAACGCACCGGGCTGGATTTCGTGCCGGTTGTGCAACTGGCCCCGGCCGATGGTCCGCCCGCCTTGGAGGGGGCGCTGTTCCATGTCGATGCGCTGAAGGCTTATAACCGCGCGCTGGCCGCGACGGCCGCCGAAGAGCACAGTTAACGAACAAGAAAGGTTACAAAAAATCGGGAAATGCCGATTTTTCGTAACCTATTTTCAGTGTCGGGGCAGGTCTGTTCTCAGAGCTGCTCTACCGTCACCCTGTCGGTGTAGAACGCAAGGTGATCCTTGATTGCGGCCAAGTCTTCCGGCGGTGCCTCATAGCTCCAGCCGGCATCGATCAACTGCTCTCCGGGGCTGGTGATGGTGTAGTATGTCGCGGCCCCCCTGTGGGGGCAGCGGGTGGAACTGTCGGTCTTTTCCAGAAACGCCATGGCGATGTGGTTGCGGGGAAAATAGATCACTGAAGGAGAATCCCCTTCGCTCAGTTCCAGCGCCTTTGCGCTTTCGCCGATGATCGCGCCGCCGGCGCGGACAACCCATGTGCCGTTTGCCGGCCTGATCTTGATGTGGTCAGCCATGTGATCCCCCTTGGTCGGACGTTATATGAAAGCATCCTTGGGCAGAATTGCCCGCAGAGTGTGAAAGTGCCGTGTCAGATGGCGGCGGTTGCCTTTGCAAGCCACACCGCGACGTCGCCGGACACCAATGGCCCGATCCGGGCCGCAACCTCGGCGTGGTAGGCATCGAGCCAAACGCGTTCTCCAACGGAAAGCTGGTTGGCGTCAATCAACCGCCGATCGATGGGTGCAAATGTCAGCGTGTCAAAACACAACATCTGCCGATCATCGCCGCCCGGCAGATCGGGGGCATCTGTCACCACGATCAGGTTCTCAAGACGGATACCGAATTGCCCCTCCCGGTAATAGCCCGGTTCGTTCGACAGGATCATGCCCGCCTCCAACACCGTGGTTGAGGCACGGCTGATGCGTTGGGGGCCTTCATGCACACTGAGGTAGACGCCAACGCCATGGCCTGTGCCATGGTCATAATCGCGCCCCGCCGCCCACAATGGGGCACGCGCAAGGCTATCGAGATCCCGGCCGGTGATGACGCCCTTGGGAAAGCGCGCGTTGTTGATGGCGATCATGCCGCGCAACACCTGTGTGAAGGCGGTGCGTTCCGCCTCGCCCACCTCGCCGACGGGCAAGGTGCGGGTGATGTCGGTGGTCCCGTCCAGATATTGGCCGCCGGAATCGATAAGGAACAGTTGGCCCGGTGTGACGCGCGCGTTGGTTTCCTCGGTCACGCGGTAATGGACGATGGCGCCGTTCGGACCCGCGCCCGCGATGGTGTCAAAGCTGATGTCGTTCAACGCGCCGCCCTCGGCGCGGAACGCCTCCAGCCTGCGGACGACGTCGATCTCGGTCAGGTGCCCTTTGGGAGCCTCGGTGTCGAACCAGTGCAGGAACCGCACCACCGCGGCACCATCCCGCAGATGCGCGGCCTTGGTGGCCGCGATTTCGGCGGGGTGCTTGCGTGCTTTCGGCAGGATGCAGGGGTCATCGCCTTCCGAGATGGCGACGCCGGCGGCATCAAGGATCAGGCGCACCTGATGCGGCGCCGTCGCAGGGTCCAGCCGCACGGGACCGGGCAGGGCGGCAAGGGCGGCGTCGAATGCCGCCCAATCGCGCAAGGTGACGCCGGGATCGCGGTTAATACCATCGAACTTGGCGGGATCGGAAAACACCGTCACGTGGCCCGTGTTGTCGATGATGGCAAAGGCCTGCGTGACGGGCAGATGCGGCAGGTCACCGCCGCGCATGTTCAGCAGCCACGCGATGCTGTCCGGCAAGGTCAGAATGGCGGCATCTTGCCCTGCATCCTGCAAGATGCGGGCAATCTCGGCGCGTTTATCGCGCGATGGCTTTCCGGCAAATTCAAGCGGGTAATCCATGGCGGGGGCGGTCGGGCGGCCCGGCTGGTCATCCCAGATGCGATCCACCAGATTATCCATCGCCCGCAGGCTGATCTGCCGGGGCGACAGGGCGGCCTCAAGGCGCTCAATCTCGGCGGTGGTGTGAAGCCAAGGATCATAGCCAATGGTGCCGCCGCCCGAAAGCTGATCAATCAGCCAATCCTCAAGCTTGGTTTCGGGCCAATGCACAGGGGTGAAGGCGGCGCCGTCGGTCTGGGTGCGGACCTGCAGGCGATACCGCCCATCGATGAACACGCCCGCCACGTCGGGCAACACGGCCGCAAACCCGGCTGATCCGGTGAACCCGGTCAGCCATGACAGACGTTCGTCGCGCGGGGCCACGTATTCACCCTGATGGGCATCGGCGCGCGGCACCAAAAAGCCCGCCACGCCTGCATCGGCCATGGCGGCGCGCAACTTGGCCAGCCGGATGGGCCCCTGTTCAGGGCGAGTCTTTGCGGTGAATGTCTGGAACATCAGCTGACCCGCCTGATCCCCATCACGCGGGCGCGCGCACGCGGATCGGTGTCAAACAGACTTGCCAGTTGTTCGGTCATTGCGCCGGCCAACTGTTCCACATCGGTGATGGTGACGGCGCGGTCGTAATAGCGCGTGACGTCATGGCCGATCCCGATCGCCAGCAATTCGACGGCGCGGCGTTTTTCGACCATGGCGATCACATCGCGCAAGTGCTTTTCCAGATAATTCGCGGGGTTCACCGACAAGGTCGAATCGTCCACCGGCGCCCCGTCGGAGATCACCATCAGGATCTTGCGCGCCTCGGGTCGGTTGACCATGCGTTTGTGCGCCCATTCGAGCGCCTCGCCATCGATGTTTTCCTTCAGCAACCCTTCCTTCATCATCAGGCCAAGGTTGTCGCGCACCCGCCGCCATGGCGCATCGGCCGATTTGTAGATGATGTGCCGCAGATCGTTCAGGCGACCGGGTTGTTGCGGACGCCCCTGAGCCAGCCAGTCCTCGCGGCTGCGCCCGCCTTTCCACGCGCGGGTGGTGAAGCCCAGTATCTCAACCTTGACGCCGCAGCGTTCCAGCGTGCGGGCCAGAACATCGGCGCAGATGGCGGCAATCGAAATCGGGCGTCCCCGCATGGAGCCGGAATTGTCCAGCAGCAGCGTGACGATCGTATCGCGGAATTCCGTGTCTTTTTCGCGCTTGAACGACAGGGGCGTGGTGGGGTTTGCCACGACACGGGCAAGGCGCCCGGCGTCCAGCGTGCCTTCCTCCAGGTCAAATTCCCAGCTGCGGTTTTGCTGCGCCTGCAAGCGGCGCTGCAGCTTGTTGGCCAAACGGCTGACGGCCCCCTTCAGCGGCTCAAGCTGCTGATCCAGATAGGCGCGCAGACGTTCCAGTTCCTGAGGCTCGGCCAATTCCTCGGCAGGGATTTCCTCGTCGTATTCGGTTGTAAACACGGCATAAAGCGGGTCGGCATCGGAATGGGGCGCGGGGGCAGGCGGCTCGATCGG
Organism: Paracoccaceae bacterium; assembly: GCA_017854585.1. GTDB lineage: Bacteria > Pseudomonadota > Alphaproteobacteria > Rhodobacterales > Rhodobacteraceae > JAFMHK01. Next base: position 8,294 of record JAFMHK010000028.1, on the reverse strand, counting down.
GGCCTCGCCTTCGGGCAGTTCCTGCTCTTCTGCCTCGTCCATGTCGCCGGTATCGTCCATCTCGACCTGCGCCTGAGAGGCATCTTGCTGCTCCTCCTGACTGCGCTCGGGCGAGGCTTCGCTATCCTCTTCATCGTCGTCGTCGGCATCGCCGGTGCTGTCGGGCTGGTCTTCCTCGTCCGACGTGCTGTCGTCGTCGGCCTGATCGTCCATTTCGTCGGGGTCATCGCCCAACTGGTCGCCATAACCGAGATCATCGATCAACTGGCGGGCAAGACGGGAAAACGCCTTTTGGTCGCGCAGCGTCGCGTCGAGGTTCTCCAGCGTTTCGCCGCAGCGATCTTCAATGAAGCCGCGCCAAAGTTCCATCACGTTGGCGGCTTCGGCGGGGAGGGGGCGACCGGTGGCCAGATGCCTGATCAGGTAGCCCGCGGCGGTTGCCAGCGGCGCATCGGACGCATTGCTGATTTCGCCATAACCCTTGCGGCGGGCGTCATTGGCGATGGTCGCGTCGATGTTGGTGGCGGTGCCGGGCATGTCGCGCGCACCGATCGCCTCGCAACGGGCGACTTCCATCGCCTGCATCAGGTCGCGCGCCATCGCACCTTGTGGCGCATAGCGGTTGGCGGTCGCCTCGTTGTGGTGCTTGTGGCGCAGCGCCATGGCGTCGGCGGTGCCGCGCGCCAACAGCACTTCTTCGCGGCTCATCCGGCGGCTGACCTGCGGCAGGCGCACGCTGTCATTGCTCATGCCCGGAGGGTCGACCGAAAAGGTGACCGTCAGTTCGGGGTTGTCCGCCATGACGCGCGTGGCTTCGGCCAGCGCTTTCTTGAACGGGTCTGCAGGGTTGTCCGAGGGCTTGTTCATGGGCTGGAATGTGGCGCAGCCGGGCATGACTGACAAGGTGCGAAACGCGTGCGACCGTCAGTCTGTGCAAAACGGCGCTGTCGCTTTGTCGCAGGGTAGGGGCGGTTTTGGTCGCGGACCATCAGGCCGTAACCACGTGCCAGCGGACGCCGGCCGGTGTTAGCCCAGAAACCAGTGCGGTTCGGCATTTCCACCACACACAAGAACGGCCACCCGTTCATCCTTGGCCGGTGTGTAGGCCCCCGAGGTCAGGGCTGCCAACGCTGTTGCCGCGCCGGGTTCACCAACCAGTCGCGTGGCCTCCCACAGCTTTTGCCCCGCGTCGAACACGGCGGCATCAGGCAGCACTATGGCGTCTTTCACACGCTCCTTGACCACGGCATAGGACAGCTCTCCCAGACGGGGGCCACCAAGCGAGCCTGCGGAAATGCCCGATGCGGACACGTCGATATCGGGTCCTTCCTTGAGCGAGCGGGCGAGTGTGTTGGTGCCTTCGGTTTCCACCGACACAACGCGCACCCGGTCGCCCAGCCACGCGGCGATGCCACCAATCAGACCGCCGCCACCTGTGGCGACCATGATCGTATCAAAGCCGCCGGTCTGCGCCTCCATCTCTAGGGCCACGGTGCCTTGGCCCGCCAGCGTCGGGGCGGTGTCATAGGGGTGCACGGCCAGCGCGCCGGTCGTGGCGGCATAATTTGCGTATTCCGACATGCAGTCGGCGACGGAGCCGTCGGTCAAAATAACCTCGCCACCGAAATCGCGCATCCGCCGCAGCTTTTCTTCCTTGGCGATCGCCTTGGGGACGAAGATGACCGATTTATACCCCAGCTTGGTGGCGGCATAGGCCACAGCCGCGCCATGGTTTCCACCCGATGCCGCGACCACACCCGCCGCAGGCACATCGCGCGACAGCAGGTTGTTGAACGCGCCACGCAGCTTGAAAGAGCCCGTGATCTGGGTGTGTTCCAGTTTCAGCGTCACCGGATAAGGAAGGCCGAAGGCGCCCGCCTCGACCTGCAAGATCGGCGTGTTGCGAATATGGCCCGCGATACGGGCGGCGGCGGCGGTGATATCAGCGGGGGTCGGGTTCATCATGAAAAGATGTGAGCACGGCACCCCGCCGGGGTCAATGGCGTATCAGCCGCGCGTGCAACAGGCCTTGGGGCGGTCTGGATGCGCGATCAGCTCCCGCTGACCACTGAGAAGCAATCGGCGCTGTCGGCGGTATAAAGCGGGTCGGCGTCAAGGTCGGGCGTCGCGCGAAAATGGCCTTCGTAGAACGCGGCCCACGACATTAGCCCATCGGTTACCTGCGCCTCGGCCGTCGGGCGATCTATCCCGTCCTGTTGCAGTGCCGATACGGTCGAAACCACCAGCATGCCGACGTACGTCGCCGTGCGATCGCGCAGGTCATCAGTCAGGTCGTCGTCAAAAGCGGCGAGTCCACCTGAGAAAAATCCCGCGCAGCGCATACCGATATAAGTGGGCGGTTCGCCTGCCGCGACGGCGTCGCGCAGGGTTTTGACATCCTGCGCGACGGCGCAAAGGGGCACAAGCATGGCCAGGGTAATCGCCGTCGGCAGGCGCATGCTTACCCCATGCTCATGCTTGCGGCGCTTTCGGGCAGTTCCTCGTCAAAGCAGCGCTGGTAGAACTCGGCCACGGTCTGGCGCTCCAGCTCGTCGCACTTGTTAAGGAAGCTGACCCGGAAGGAATAGCCGATATCGCGGAAGATTTCGGCGTTCTGGGCCCATGTGATAACGGTCCGGGGCGACATCAGCGTGCTGAGTTCACCATTCATGAACGCCGTGCGGGTCAGGTCGGCCACCGTGACCATCTGGCTGATCTGCTTACGGCCCTTTTCGGTGTTGTAATGCGGGTTCTTGGCCAGAACGATGGCGGTTTCCGCATCGTGGCTGAGATAGTTCAACGTGGATACAAGGCTCCAGCGGTCCATCTGCGCTTGGTTGATCTGCTGCACGCCATGATAGAGGCCGGTCGTATCGCCGAGGCCCACGGTGTTGGCGGTGGCGAACAGGCGGAAATACTTGTTCGGCGTGATGATCTCGTTCTGATCCAGCAGCGTCAGCTTGCCGTCATGTTCCAGAACACGCTGGATCACGAACATCACATCGGCGCGACCCGCATCATATTCGTCGAACACGATTGCAACCGGATTGCGCAGCGCCCACGGCAGGATGCCTTCGTGGAATTCCGTCACCTGCTTGCCGTCGCGGAGTTTGATCGCGTCTTTGCCGATCAGGTCGATCCGGGAAATGTGACTATCAAGGTTCACCCGCACGCAGGGCCAGTTCAGCCGCGCGGCCACCTGTTCGATATGGGTGGATTTTCCGGTGCCGTGATAGCCTTGGATCATCACCCGGCGGTTATAGGCAAAGCCCGCAAGGATCGCCAAGGTCGTGTCGGGATCGAATTTGTAGGTGCTGTCGATCGCGGGAACGCGGTCTGTGGTCTCGGCGAAGCCTTTGACCTTCATGTCGGTGTCGACGCCGAACACTTCGCGGACGGAAACGTCTTCGGTGGGTTTTGCGTCACTTGTAATGCTGCCGTCCGCCATCTTGTCCTCGGGTGTTTTGCTGTGTGCCATCGTGGTGCAACATATCGCGCGAGCCTGCAAGGGGAAGGACGTGAAAACCGGTCTTCCCATTTTGTGAACCAGATGCTTGTTTGCCGCGATGACAACGCCGCAGGACATCGAGGATTTGCTGGCGCGGATGGTTCTGAGGGACCGCGCCGCGTTTTCCGCGCTTTATGGCGCGACGTCAGCGAAACTCTTTGGCGTGGTGTTGCGTGTCTTGAAGGACCACGCCCAATCCGAGGAAGTCCTGCAGGAGGTTTACATCAAGATATGGCAAAAGGCGGATCGCTACCGCGTCACGGGGCATAGCCCGATGACATGGCTGATCACGCTGACGCGCAACCACGCCATCGACTGGCTGCGCGCCCGCCCGCCCATCAGCGCCGACATCGACGCATTCGCCCCCGTGGCCGGTGCCGCCCCCGGACCCGAGGCGCGGATGATCGCGGCGGGTGAGGCGCGCCGCATCACCGATTGTCTGCCCTTCCTGAACACGTATAGAACCATGTGCGTGGCCCCCGAGGCTGAATTTCGGCAGCTCCTCCAAGAAATCCGAACTCTCGACTTAGCGGCATAGCGGACGTTCAAGAAGAGTGCGGCGATCGACCGGTTAGAGCCCAATTTTACCGATGCTGCAATCTGCACAGACGGCAGCATCGGGCGGAGAGAGGACCTTCGCCGCGCTGTGCGCCAAGGTCCGCTGTGTGGACCTTGGTGGCGGTCGCTGCGGACACACAAAAAATCGGCTTTGGGAGTCGCAAGTTGCGAGTAGGCAGATTTCGGTGCCACGAGGCATCTTTATCTTTCAGGTTCTTTGTTGGCAGGCGCCGCGCCGCGCCCATGGTCTGGCAGTCCCGGGCAGCCAAACCGTTCAGTGCCGTTTGTCCCGTTTACAACCTTGACCCCAATAGCAGTCATTCCGACAGGCAGCCCTTCGCATACACAACCTAGGGCGGGTCGCATGCGAAGTGGATCCACGCGATTTCGGGCTTGCCCCGCTTGTGGCGGACCCCCGGAGGCGACGTTAGGCATCGTGCGGGAGCATAGCAGGCTGGATTGACCGGTTGGGACGCTTTGAAATTGCTGTTCCCGCTTTCACGGGAAGCCGGGCAGTGTCGCAACAGCGGCCGCCATCGGGGACGAAAAAACGCTTGAACCAGAGGCTGCGTCAGTCAAGCATGTCTGCAGATGGCGGGTCACTTGTGGCATGCCGGTCGATCTGTCTCGGAAAGCTTCAGAAAAAGCGCTCAATGCGAACGCTTTCGGTGGCTTTTTGGAACTAAGTCTAGGCGATTTGTAAATGTTCAGGAATTGGCTCGCGGGCGCTGCCCTCGCCGTCCTTTTCGCATCTTCATCAGGCGCGCAGGCGCAGGCCCTCATCTATAATTAGACGGATCAGGATCCGCTGCAGGTTTGCATGGCGGTGGTCACCTTAGGTGGGGCTGGCGGAGAGCGCTGCACGCCAGTGTATTATGGTGCGAACAATGCCGTGCGGTGGACCGATTTCAGTGATGGGGGGAACGTTATTGTGTCAAGGGTAAATGGTGCCCGCCATTGCAGCGTATTTTTACCTGGTTATGCAAATATAGAGGTCCTTACTGCCGGCAGCATTGTGTTCGGGCCAGAGGCCCGCGGGGCGCTTATGCCTGATGGCTCCCAGGTTGCCAGTGACAGTAATGCGTTCTGACGTCCGCCGTTGGCTTTCGTATTAACGGATGCCGGACCGCGCTGATCGGACCTGAATGATCGCTGAACGGCCCGTCTGGTCCTCGAAAAGGTCAATCAAGGCAACAGTGAAACATCTGTCCGAGTGTGCAGCGCACGCTTTTCCAGATCAGCAAAAGGCCCAGGCGGAAACGCGCGGGAATTGGATGAAGTGCCTGGGCCTGCACGATCGTTCTGGTCGATTTCTGAGAGACAGTCGCTTGATTTCCATGCGAGATGGCGGCGTCCTTCGGGACCGCTGTGCTGCGTGAAGTATGTCGGGTTAATCTGCATTGACCCAACCACCGGGTCGAAACCTATGAGTAGGAGAACAGTATGCTGAGACTTGGTATCGTAGCCGCAGCAATGTTGATATCGGCGATGCCAGCCCTTGCACAAGAAACCTTCGCGACATGTTATTACAACCATGCCGACGGCCAACCCACCGGTACCGACTGGGGTAACCAGAGCATAAGCGGCACTCTTCCGGCAGTCGGGGTTGAGTGGCAGAGTACGACAGGTGACTATGCCATTGTGGTTATCGTGAACCGCAATTCCTGTGCCCCAGCCTGACCGTTTCCAACGGGACAATCACTTCCGTGAACTGGTGAGCCATCGGGCGCGGGCGTCGCGTCATGCGTGTCTCGCACCCGTGTTTCGCCCGGCCTGAGGCCGTCAGTTCCAGCAACTGACCAGCACGGTCATGCCCGCGCCAAGCCGCGCCAGCCGTTCGCGGTTCATGGTCGGGGCACCGGCGTCAGGCAGGGTCGGGGTTACGCCCGCCTCGGTCAGAACGGCGGCCAGTTGGTCGCCACGCAGCGCGAAGGTCACATCGTCGGGCATTGCGCGCCCGGCGATCTCTCCGGGCAGGACCATGCCCAACACCGCGCCGGTGCCGTCCATGACCGGGCCTCCGGCTTCGCTGTCTTGGGTGCTGACGTCCAGGCGCTGGACGGTTTCCTCACCGTTCATCCCGCGCAGGTCCGCAAGCGTGCCAAACGTCAGCGACGCCGTGCTGAGCGCGCCGTCGAACGGGAACCCCGCCACGGCGACGTCGGACCGGAGCCGCCCGGGCGCGTCCGACAGCCGGGCAAAGGCCATCGGTGCCAGAGCGGTGCGCGGGCGCAGAACGGCCAGACCCAATGCATCGTTGCGATAGGCGACCTCGGCCTCGTAGGCATCGTCGATCAGGAACCGGGTGCATTGGGCATCCAGCACATCGGTCGTGGTCAAGACCGTGCCAGCCGCATCGACGAAAAAGCCCGACCGGATCCGTTCGGCCCGGCGCACATCAAGGCCCGAGATCATGTCGATGTCTTCCTCGATGCCATCGGGGATCGCGCCGGGGTCAAGCGCGCCATCCAGCGCCTGCAGGCTGGATTGCATCATCGGCAAGACGCGCGCCATCTGATCATCGCGCGCCGGTGGCCAGACGAGGGTGAACCCCTTGACCGCGCCATTGATCAACCGCGCCTCCGTATGGCTGCGCAGGTCGGCCGAGCGGCCGGTCAGCAAGAAGTTGTCGTTGCGGCGTTCGCGTTCACCATCCATCGGAACGATTTCCAGCGTCTGCATGATCTCATAAAGGCCGAACAGTGTGCCCCTGTCGCCCGGCTGACTGATCAGCAGGATCTGCACGCCGCTGTCATTTACGCTGTCGTATTGGGCGAAGGGAAAGTTGTAGCGGCTGAACGCGACCATCGACATGGGCAGATCGATGGAGATGCCCGCGCGGGTGTCTTGCACATTGCGCATCCCAAGTGCCGCCAATTCGGCGCCGTATTCGCCCAACACCTGCGCACGTTGCCGGCTGGTCAACACGCCCGTGGGTTCAAAGCCGCGCGCGGTTTGGTAGGCGCGCATCGCGGCGCGGGTGCCCGGGCCGAAATCACCGTCGATCGCGGCGTTGTAAAAGCCGAACCACTGCATGGCGATTTGCAGTTCCTCGCGCGCGGCGCCGTCCAGCAGACGTTCGCTGGCCTGTGCTTCGCCCGGCGTTTCTTCCGGC
>JAFMHK010000028.1:0-1105 GCA_017854585.1 Paracoccaceae bacterium | reverse complement strand
CGGCGCGGGGGGCGGCGCGGGGGGCGCAACAACAATAGTGGGCTGCGGCGCGGGCGTTGCGGGCTGTGCTGGCGTCGCGGTCGGTGTCGTGGGCGCGGGCAGTGGGATCACGGTGATCTGTTCTTGTGGGGTGACGCCGACTGCGGGGGGTGTTTGGGTCGCAATGGTGTTGGCACCGACGGGAAAGAACTGGCTGGCGTAAAGGTCGCCGTCCTCGATGAAGCTGTCGCGCGGGATCAGCCCCTGCGCCTGCAGTTGCGGCAACAGGCGCGCGGCCTCGACCGGGGTGAAGGGGCCAAGGGCAATGGCATAAAGCCCGGTCACGGCGCGATACCCGTTCACCGACGGCACCAGCCGGGAATAGGCGCGCACCCGCGCCTCGGCGGTGGCCAGATCAGGATGCGCCTCGATCTGAAGCCAAGCCCTATCTTGCGCCATCGCGGGCGTATATGCCGCCACAGACAACCCGGCGCAAAGGCCGATGATGCAGAAAATGCGCAAGATACCATGATACATTGTCTAAAAACCCTGTCGTTTCCGTTCCTGACCCCCTTGGGGGCGGCGTTCCGACGAAACGTTATCAAACAGGGCAGGGAATGCACCATGAAATTGCGCCCTGCGCCAATTGACCCCCCCTGCCACCGCGCATAGACAGGCGCACGGCTTTGCAAAGGAACCGTCCCGCCATGGCACAGACCGAAACGCCCCGCAGTTTTCAGGACATCATCCTGCGCCTTCAGGCGTATTGGGCCGCGCAGGGCTGCGCGATCATGCAGCCCTACGACATGGAGGTGGGGGCGGGCACGTTCCACCCGGCCACCACCCTGCGCAGCCTTGGCACGAACCCGTGGGCCGCGGCCTATGTGCAGCCGTCGCGTCGCCCGACCGACGGGCGCTATGGCGAAAACCCGAACCGCTTGCAGCACTATTATCAATATCAGGTTCTGATCAAACCCAGCCCGCCGGATCTTCAGGCGCTTTATCTGGGCAGCCTTGAGGCCATCGGCATCGACATGTCCCTGCATGATATCCGCTTTGTCGAGGATGACTGGGAAAGCCCGACCCTTGGCGCATGGGGCCTTGGTTGGGAGGTGTGGTGCGATGG
>JAFMHK010000050.1 GCA_017854585.1 Paracoccaceae bacterium | reverse complement strand
CGCCGCGGCCAAGTTTGATATAATGTGTGCTGGTTGCTTCGAGCCTCGGCATCAGTTCTCGTCTATCTTTCTGCCACTTGGGACAAGGGCTCCGCGTTGGCGGCAGAAACCCGGAAGTTTTGCTGTCGACTACTGCCCAGCTATTTCTGACAACAAAGCCTCCGCCTGCGCCAGAACGCCCCGTACAGCAGCGTCCTCAAGGTCGGGTGGATAGCCGTACTTTCTAAGGATGCGCTTCACGAGGACCCGCAAACGGGCCCTCGCGCTGTCACGGTGCGCCCAGTCGATGCTGACGTTTGCCTTCAGCCCCTTCAAGAGTTCATGCGCGATGATCTTCAGCTGGTCATTGCCTACCTCGGCCACAATCCGGCGGGTGCAGCGATGGTCGTGGCGCTGCTGGTCACGCTTTCGGGGACGGCCTTCACCGGTTGGCTGATGGAGGACGGGGCACGCCTGGCGATGCCGCCCTCCATGCCAGCCATTGTGGCGCCTGCCTGGGCCGATGACGACGGCGACGAACACGAATACGGCGCGCGGGGCGAAATTGAGGGGCCGCTGAAGGAGGTCCACGAGACGCTCGCCAATCTGATGTTGCTGCTGGCCGCGCTGCATGTGGGCGGCGTCGTGCTGGCGTCATTCCGGCACCACGAGAACCTGGCCCGCGCCATGGTAACTGGCGCCAAGCGCGCCGCCGGTCCCGGCGATATCGCCTGACCGCATCCCCCCGGGCTGATCTTCCCTTCGGCTCGACCTGGCCCCGCCCTTCCCGGCGGGGCCTTTTTCGTCCCGGCGGCGTCTTTCTTTCTGACGGCAAGCTGAAGCGGGAATCGCGGACGCGTCAGGAAACCCTCAGGTCGGATCTCCAGAGTGACCTCAGCAGATGACAAGGAGACCCTGCCATGAAAAAGACCCTCAGACTCCTGGTCGCGTCCACGGCGCTGACCGCCGGGATCGGCGTCCCCGCCTGGAGCGCGATGCAAGCCCCGTCCGACGTCCTTCGGCCCGTCGCCGGATTCTTCGAGGAGGCCCCGCAAACCATGCCGCTCGTTCTCGCAAGCGACGATGACGACGACGACGATTACGGACGGGAGGGTTCGCGTCGCGGCCACGACGACGATGACGACGACGATGACGATGATTGCGACGACGACGACGATGACGACGATTGCCGCGGTGGCGCCCGCAATCCCGCGCCCGCAGGCACGGTCGCTCCGCCGCAGAACGGCCTCTTCGGGAACGGCGCCCCCCCGCAGGTTCAGGTGAATTGAACCGCTCTCGAGCCCCTCTCCGAACAAGGATCCACCCGATGAAATCGCTACTCGCAACGCTTGCGCTGACCACCGCGCTGACGCTCCCCGGCCTTGCCATGGCGCGGCCCTTGACGCTGACCACGACGCTCACGAATTACGGCGGCGACGGCGCCTATCTGGCGCTTTATGTTACCGACGCCTCGGGCGCCTATGTCGGCAGTCTGTGGATGGCCGGCGACAAGTCGCGCTACTACGAACATCTGAGCGACTGGTACCGCGCCACCGGAGGCGACACCGCGCAGGTCAACGGCATCACCGGCGCCAGCGTCGGCGCGGGCCGTACGCTCGAAATCACGCTCGATCTGGCCGACACGCTGTTCGATGCGGGCTACACGCTGCGCATCGACGCGGCGGTCGAGGACATGCGCGACAGCCCGAACGAGGTGGCCGTCCCGCTGACGACCGCTGGCGCCGGCACTCCGGTGACCGGCCGGCGCTACGTCGCCAGCTTCGCCTACGACATGTGAGGGGTGATGGCCATGATCCGTGCACTCCATCGCTGGCCGGGTCTCGTGGCCCTTGCTCTCGTCACCGTCCTATCCCTGAGTGGCGCGGCACTGTCGGTCTTCCCTGGGGCCGAGCGCATTGCCGCGCCGCAGGCCGAGGCGGGCATGACCGTCGCCACCCTCGTGGATCGAATCCTGAGCGCCTATCCAGGCGTCGAACAAATCCGCCGCGCGCCCTCGGGGCGGATCACGGCCTATTGGTTTGATCAGGGTGCGCCCGGCGCGGCAGTGATCAACCCTGCCACGGGTCAGGGTGCGGCCTCCGCCGACCCCAACCAGACGCAACGCTGGCTTACCAATCTGCACCGCTCGCTGTTCCTTGGCGATGGCGGGCGCATCGCGATGGCCGTGGGTGCCGCGGCGATGTTGGTGCTCGCGCTTTCGGGTGTCCTGCTGGTCACCCGACGTGCGGGCGGCTGGCGGCACTGGTTCGCTCGGCTGCGCGGACCCCTTGCAGGCCGACTGCATGTCGAGATCGCCCGCATCGCGGTGGTCGGCCTTGTCCTGTCGTCTACCACCGCCCTGTGGATGACGGCCTCCACCTTCGATCTGCTTCCCGTTGGCGGCGTGCCAGCCATGCCGGTTGAGGTGAGCGGCGAGACAGGGTTCGCACCTGTTTTGATGCCCCTTCTGGTGGCGACGCCCGTCGCTGAACTGCGGGAATTGAGCTTTCCCTATCCCGGCGATGCGACGGACGTCTTCACGCTGAAGACCGACCGGGGCACCGGGTATCTCGATCAGGGCACCGGTGCGCTGTTGGCCTGGACCGATCTTGGTGGCTGGGAACGCGCATCAGAGACCATATACATGCTGCACACCGGACAGGGCGCGGCGACGCTCGGCCTCGTTCTGGGGCTGATGGTGCTCGGGGTCCCGGCCATGGGCGTGACTGGCGTCGTGGTCTGGCTCGCGGGACGGAGGGGGCGGCCGCGCATCCGGGGCAATCAGCCCGCGGGACGCGCCGAGACGATCCTGCTCGTCGGTACCGAGGGCGGCACCACCTGGGGCTTTGCCGCCACGCTCCACTCCGCACTGACGCAAGCCGGGCAGAGCGTGCACACAGCACCGATGTCGGCCTTCGCGCCAGACCGCTATGCTGCGGCCAACCGGATCGTTGTCCTTGCCGCGACCTATGGCGACGGCGCGGCGCCTGCCTCGGCCAAGGGCTTTCTCGACCGGCTGGCAGCAGCCGACCACGCACCCGACGCGCCCCTGGCCGTTCTCGGCTTCGGCGACCGCAGCTTTCCGGCTTTTTGCGCCTTCGCCAAGGCTGTCGCGGCAGCGGCGCAGGCGAAGGGCTGGCCGCAGTTCATGACCATCGGCACCATCGACCGTCAGTCGCCGCAGGACTTTGCCCGCTGGGGCCGCGCCCTTGGTGACGCTATGGGGGTCGATCTTGAGCTGTCCCACCAGCCCGTCCTCCCGTTGGTCAAGACACTGATCCTCGTCTCACGGCATGACTACGGCGCCGAGGTCCAGGCCCCGACCGCGATCCTGCGGTTCGCCCTGCCACGCGCCACGCTCTGGCAGCGGCTCGTCGGGGCCGGGTTCGCCCGGTTCGACGCAGGCGACCTGATCGGCATCATGCCCGACGGGAGCCCGGTGCCGCGTCTCTACTCGCTCGCCTCCGCGCGCCGGGACGGGTTCATCGAGATCGTGGTCAAGAAACATCCCGGTGGCCTTGCGTCCTCGCAGCTGACCGCGCTGGAACCCGGACAGACCGTGACAGCGTTCCTCCGCCGTAATCCCGGCTTCAGGCCTGGCCGGGGGCGCGCGCCACTGATCCTGATCGGCGCAGGCACAGGCATCGGACCTCTGGCGGGCTTTGTGCGCGGCAATGCGCGGCAGCGGCCCGTCCACCTGTTCTTCGGCATGCGTCATCCGGACAGCGACTTCTTCTACGGCGAGGATCTGCGCGCCTGGCAGGACGAGGGCCGTCTGACCCGTCTGGTCACGGCTGTCTCGCGCGGGACAAAACCCCACTACGTGCAGGACGCGCTGCGAGGGGACGCGGCGCAGGTCGCTCAGCTCATCCGCGACGGGGCCCGCGTGATGGTCTGCGGTGGGCGCGACATGGCGGCTGGCGTAGCCGATGCGCTGGCAGAGATCCTTGCACCGACCGGGCTCACGCCAGCGGTTCTGAAGACGCAGGGGCGGTATGTCGAAGATGTCTACTGAAAGGGTGCGCTTTGCCCTGAACGGCCCGACCATGGGCACGCGCTGGTCAGCGATCTTCTTCGCGCCGGATGGCTTCGAACCGGCACCCGTCCAAGTGGCGCTGCAGGCGGCCACGGACGAGGTCGACGCGCAGATGTCCACATGGAACGCCGGCAGCGATCTGATGCGCCTGAACGCAGCGCCTGTCGGCGCTCGGGTCATGGTACCGGATCGGTTGAACCAGGTTCTGCGCCTCGGGCTCGAGATTGGTCGTGCCTCGGGCGGGGCCTTCGACATCGGCATGGGCGACGCGGTGACGGCCTGGGGGTTCGGGCCCGAGGCAGCGACGACCGAGCGCATCCGCAGCGCCATTACGGGCAAACGTGTGCCTACCCATCAGGCGCTCGAGATCGACCGGACAACAGGTCTCGTCCGCAAGACTTCGCCGCTGGCGCTGGACCTCAACGGCATCGCCAAGGGGTATGGCGTCGACCGGCTGGCCGAGACGCTGGCGGCGCATGGGATCGCTGACGCGCTCGTCGGCATCGACGGCGAGATGCGTGCGCTCGGGCTTCGGCCTGACGGAGAAGCCTGGACCATCGCGGTGGAAGCGCCTGACCCGGACCGCCGCACACCCCATTCCATTCTCGCGCTTCAGGACGCTGCCGTGGCGACCTCAGGGGACTACCGGCACTGGGTCGAGGTTCAGGGTCGCCGCCTGTCGCACAACATGGACCCCGCGCGCGCCGCCCCACTGATCGCGTCCCCCGCCTCGGTGACCGTTGTGGCCCGGACCTGCGCCGAGGCGGATGCATGGGCGACGGCGCTGATGGTAAAAGGAAGCTTGGAGGGCGCGATATTGGCGCGTAAAATTAACTTGAGCGCTCTCTTCATTGATCGTGAGGGCGATCATCTTCGCGAAACGCGAGTGGGACGGCTGTTCGAGACCCGTCCAGATCCCGAGCGCGTGAGCTGACGCCCGGACATGCACCAGATGACACCCTTGTTTCATGATCGCCTGAACGTTGCCCTGCTGAGCCTGGCATTGCTTGGCTTGGTATCCGGCCTTGTCCTTTGGCTGGTGGGGCGGCCGGACCTTGCCGGGATCGCGTGGGCGGCCGGTGTCGTTCCCGGTCCTTTTGGCGCTGTGCGTCGAGATCGTTCGCAGCGTCGCCAAAGGCGAGGTCCGACTGGACATCGTCGCGGCGCTGTCGATGTCGGCGGCGCTGCCGTTCGGGGAAACCCTTGCGGCGGCAGTCGTCGCGCTGATGTACTCGGGTGGAACCTTTCTCGAGAGTTTCGCGCAGGGGCGCGCGCGGCGAGAGATGAGCGATCTTCTGTCCCGCGTGCCCCGGACCGCCACGCGACATCGTAATGGCGCTTTGGATGAAGTCCCGCTCGACGACATTGCGCCGGGCGATCTGCTGCTGATCCGGCAGGGCGACGTGGCCCCCGCGGACGGGACGGTCGAGAGCGCCGGCGGGTACTGTCAGAGCAAATCGGCTTGAGCCGGGCAGGGCGCTGGCTAGCGTTTAGCCATGACCAAACCCGGCCCCGAGATGATCCGCCTTGCGGTGATGATGTATGTCCGGTTCCCGCTTTCGCTTCGAAACGTCGAAGACCTGCTCCACGAGCGGGGCATCGATGTGAGCCATGAAACCGTGCGATGTCGGTGGCTCCGATTCGGGCCGATGTTTGCGGCTGAGATCCGGAACCGACGGTTTCAGGGCCTGAAGTCGAGTCGCTGGCGGTGGCATCTGGACGAGGGGTGTTGTCAGATAAAACCGGTCTGTTAAGGTTCTGAAGGGGATTTTCAGCGCTGGTCGTTGGCCATTGCTTGGCTAGAGTCAGGCAAACAAAGGGAATTTACTTCTGCACTGAAGCAGAGTGGTGGCGAGGTCCATTCCAACGCCGTCAATCTGACAACACCAGCCTGCTCAATCAGCCCCCACCCGACCGGACCTGATCGCGCCGCTTGAGAAAATGGGTCTGAGCCTTGCGAGTGAACCCCCGCCAAAGATGTGTAAGAGCCTTCATGCGACTGACGACATGATTAGAATTCTTGGACGCTATTTGCACGGCAGCGCGTGAAATGGATTGGGGACAACATCACGTCGGGGGCATGGAGGAGGGGCAGCCCCCCGCGACGGCATTGTGAGACAAAACCGTCTTGAGGCGGATAGGGTGGTTTCGTAGGTTCGGCGGGCCGGCCAAGCGAAAAAGGAGCGTTGTATGCGACAAGACCAGCCAGGTTTTGATGACCTGATGACCCCTTCTCTACTTCTAGACGCCGCCAAGATGGCCAGAAACATTGAAAGACTGACGGCGCAAGCCCGCCGGCTCGGCGTGACTTTGCGACCACATCTGAAGACCGCGAAATCCATCAATGTCGCACGGTGTCTGTTTGGGGGCGAGACGGGGCCGATCACGGTTTCGACCTTGGCTGAGGCCGAGGCATTCCACGCCGCTGGTTACGCCGACATCCTCTACGCTGTTGGGATCGCCCCACAGAAACTGACACGTGTGCAAAAGCTACGCGCAATGGGTTGCGATCTGGTTGTGATCCTCGACAGTCAAGCACAGGCGAAGGCCGTTGCCGAAGCCGGTGTGCCGGCATTGATCGAGATCGACAGTGATGGTCATCGCGGGGGGCTTCTTTCGGATGATCCAGCATTGGTCGAGATTGGTCGTATCCTGCACGCGAATGGCGTGTTGCGCGGCGTGATGACCCATGCCGGTGAAAGCTACACGGTCAGAGGTAAGGCCGCCCATGCCAAATTTGCAGAGCAGGAGCGTCTTGCGGCGGTTGATGCCGCAGACGCCTTGCGGAACGCGGGGCTCTGCTGTTCGGTGGTTAGCGTGGGGTCAACGCCGACGGCCCATGCCGCTCGCGATCTGTCAGGCGTCACGGAACTGCGCGCCGGGGTCTACATGTTCTTCGATCTCGTGATGACTGGCATCGATGTCTGCAGCATTGACGATATAGCGCTCAGTGTCCTGACGACAGTCATCGGACATCAACCGGCAAGAGGCTGGGTGATGATTGACGCAGGTTGGATGGCGATGTCTCGTGACCGAGGCACGGCGGCGCAGGACGTGGATCAGGGCTTTGGCATTGTCTGCGATGCAAGCGGACGCGTGATGGAAGATCTGATCGTCAGCGCCGCGAACCAGGAACACGGGATCGTCGCTTTGCGCCCAGGTGCAGAGGGCCCGTTGCCGGACCTTCCTGTGGGAACTTATCTGCGCATCCTACCCAACCATGCATGCGCGACCGCAGCGCAACATGACCGTTACAATGTCCTGCATGCTCAGAACGGTCATATGGAGACTTGGCACCGCTTCGGCGGCTGGTAGGTGGTCAGCCCCCCGGTTTGATAATGCGATCCTTTTGATTGAATGGAAGGAAGGCCTTGTCAGAGGAACTTGGGCTGCTGCGGACAGGGTGGCTTCGTACGGCTCTGGTGAACCGCCTGCCATCGGCCATTTTGTTGCTGGCCGCCTTTCGGTATATTTCTGCGCGGTGTTGTCAGATTAAACTGGTCTGTTAAGGTTCTGACTGGGAATTCAAGCGCTGGTCGGCGACCATTGCTTGGCTACAGTCAAGAAAATAACGGGAATTTACTTCTCTACTGAAGCAGAGTGGGGGCGAGGTCTATTCCAACGCCGTTAATCTGACAACACCGGTGGACCACTTCAGTGGGGGCATTCCAATCCGCTCATGTCCGACACCGCCCGCTCAGGGTGGCGTTGTTCTCTGGCAACAAGTAACGTGTTCATCTGACGGCGGAGAACCACATGTTTCAAGAAATAGAATTTATCTCGGAAGATGCCATTTTGCGTGGCCGACTTTATAGCCACAAAGTTGATAGCAACCCGACGATCGTGATGGCACACGGAACGACTGGTACCATAACCATGGTAATTGACGCCTACGCCGAAGCCTTCTTCGTGGCTGGATTTGATGTCCTGCTCTATGAACACAGGAATTTTGGCATAAGTGACGGCGCTCCTCGGCAGGAAATAAACCCTTGGATTCAGGCGCGTGGATACCGTGACGCGGTTACTTATCTTCGTCAAAGCCGTCCGCGTTGCAAAATCGCACTTTGGGGCGAAAGCTACACTGGCGGTCTGGTCATGATTGCAGGCGCATTGATTCCTGATATTTCAGCCATTGTGGCGCAAATTCCTGTTTGCGGAATCGCGCTGCCGCCGGGCCCAATTGACGATGAAGCGTTTGCCGTAATGAAAGACATCTTCGCGAATGGCGATGTGACCGGTGGACCAGAGCACACTGTTGGTCCGTTGCCAGTCGTTTCAGCAGATCAAATGAATGCTCCGTCCTTATTGGCCCCGATACAGGCGTTCCGTTGGTTCGTCGAGCATGGCGGTCGGCACGGCAGTGGATGGCAAAATCTAGCGACGCGCGTGATCCCAGACACTCCTGTTGCATGTAGTCCCTTTGTCAGCGCACCTCATCTTGCGATGCCAGTCATGTTTATGGTGGGGCGCGATGACGAGATGGTTCACTGCAACCCAGACATTCAGCGCGCTGTATTCGATAAGATCAAGGGATCCAAAGAGTTCGTTGAAGTTGGCGGTGGTCACTTTGGGATACTCTGGCACCCAAGCCCGTTGTTTGATCAAGCCATCAAGGTAGAAATTGATTTCCTGAGCCGCACCATGCTCGGGGAGTAGAATGGCAAGTTGTGGCGAAGATACGAATTTTGTTCACCTCAGGGCTTTGTCAGAGGAAACCGGCTTGAGGCGGGGCAGGGCGCTGGCTAGCGTTTAGCCATGACCAAACGCTCCCCCTTCAAGTACTTCAAAACCAGCCCCGAGATGATCCGCCTTGCGGTGATGATGTATGTCCGGTTCCCGCTTTCGCTTCGAAACGTCGAAGACCTGCTCCACGAGCGGGGCATCGATGTGAGCCATGAAACCGTGCGATATCGGTGGCTCCGATTCGGGCCGATGTTTGCGGCTGAGATCCGAAGGCGCAGCATTCAAGGCTTGAAATCGAGCCGCTGGCGCTGGCATCTGGACGAGGTCTTTGTGAAGATTAGCGGTGAGCGCCACTCCCT
>JAFMHK010000049.1 GCA_017854585.1 Paracoccaceae bacterium | reverse complement strand
TGGTGCCCCCACACGGACTCGAACCGCGGACCCTCTGATTACAAATCAGATGCTCTACCAGCTGAGCTATAGGGGCATTGGCGACCACATACGACAGCTGCGCGTCCAGTTCAACTTGCATTTGCACCGCCCGGTCCACGCAGTTAAGTTGGGGCCACACAGACCAACAAGGGCTGGAATTCAGGCAGGATGCAGGTTGTCTATCATCTCGGCGCGCCATGCACCGACAATGACATGTTGGTGCAATCGCTCGTGAAAAATCGTGTCGCGCTGGCCAATGATGGCGTGATCGTTCCGCCACCGGGGCGGTACCGCACCGTCATGCGCGACACCGCCCGCGCGCTCAAGGGCGGCCCCGCGACCGAGGACGTTGCCGAGGCGCTGCTGGATGCCATCGTTGATGACGCCCACGTCGACCGCCTGATCCTGTCTGATCCCCGTTTCATCTGCATCAACCGTCTTGTCGTGCAGGGCGCGCAGATCTGGCCGATGATCGAGCGGCAGGCCAGCATGTTGCGCAATCTGTTTCCCGATACCGAAGGCGAGTTCTTCATCGGCATGCGCGATCCGGCAACCCTGATCCCTGCGCTGTTCAAAAGCTCTCGTTTCACGGACTTTGCAGAGTTCTCGGAGAACATGCAGCCGCATGCAATCGCATGGTCCGAGATGATCCGCCGCCTGCGCATCGCCCATCCGGACTGCAACGTGACCGTCTGGTGCAACGAGGATACGCCCCTGATCTGGGGCGATATCTTGCGCGAGATGGCGGGCTGTAACCCCAATGCGGAAATGGACGGAACCTTCGACCTGATCGAAACGATCATGGAACCTGCCGGCTTCAAGCGGATGCAGACCTATCTGACCGAACACCAGCCTGAAACGGAACTGCAACGCCGGCGCATCATGGCCGCGTTCCTTGACCGCTACGCGATCGATGCCGAAATCGAAGAGGAGTTGGATGTTCCGGGCTGGACCGAGGATATGGTGGCCGAAATGTCCGAAAGCTATGATGCGGACATGACGGCGGTGGCGCGCATCCCCGGTGTCACCTTGATGACACCCTGATCCGGTCGGCCCTGCCCGGTGGGGTCTTTGGGCGGCCCGGTACGGCGCACCAAGCGAAGGCGGCATGATTAGCGCGGCAAACGCGCCCCGGATCTGACCGAATGATCGGGGTCTGCGGGGCGCGCGCGGCCATGGTTTGGCGCGGCGCGCACCGCCGGAGTGTTCCGGCCCCACAAGGGCCGGACCGCCGCTCAGCGCATGCCAAGCGCTTCCTTGTACAACTCAAGAACCGCCTCTTCTTCGGCAATATCATCAGGTTCGCGTTTGCGCAGGGCGATCACCTTGCGCAGCACGCCCGTGTCATAGCCACGACCCTTTGCCTCGGCCATCACCTCTTTCTGCTGGTCGGCGATGTCCTTTTTCTCGGCCTCCAGCCGCTCATAGCGCTCGACGAACTGGCGAAGTTCATCGGCGGTGACGCGGTAGCTGTCGGAAACGGGTTGGGTGTCATCCATCTGGGGCCTCGGCGCTGTTGGGGAATGCAATTCACGCCATGATCTATCGCCCGTGCGCACGCCTCGCAAGCCTTGCCTGCGCCCGGGCAATCCCTTAGGTCCGCACACACAGGATAAGACAGGGAGAAACAGCGCATGGGATGGCTGGTCTGGACAGGAACAACGCTGGCGTTGGTCGGGCTTTTGACCCTTGGCTACTGCATTTTCGCCGCTGTTTCGGCCAAGCGCGCGGGATTGGCCGATGAAGAAATGCGGGCACGCTTGCAAAGGATCGTGGCCATCAACATGGGTGCGCTTCTGATCTCGGTGCTTGGATTGATGAGCGTGGTCATCGGCGTCCTGCTGTCCTGAAGGGCTTGCCACCTAGGCGGTCACCATGTGCTGCAAACTGTCTTAACCCGCTCACGTCCCCCACCGCCTGCCCCGCCGACCCAGCGCGCGCAGGCAATCAACCGCGACGCACGGCCCCCCGCGCCGTGACTGCCCGACCACACGAAATATCGTGACAGGCGTTGCCGGACATGGTGTTTTGCGCCACCCTTTCGCAACTTCCCTGCTGTGAAAGGTGCCACCAATGCCCCGCCTCCTTCAATCCGCCCTTGCCTTTGTCTTGATCGCCGCCGCCGCGACGGCGCAACAGGCAACCGACACGGTCGCGCCCGAATCCGCCGGCGGAGGCAACTTCACGGGCCTTTCGGCTGCCGCCATGGACGCGATGACGGCACGCGATGCAGGCATCCCCGTGATTGCGCAGGACTGGATGGTTGTGGCCGCCAACCCCTTGGCCGTCGAGGCCGGGGCCGATGTGCTGCGCGCCGGTGGAACCGCCGCTGATGCCATGGTCGCGGTGCAGGCCGTCCTTGGTCTGGTGGAACCGCAATCATCGGGTCTTGGCGGTGGGGCCTTTCTGGTGTGGTACGATGCCGAAAGCGGCACCGTGACAACGCTGGATGGCCGGGAAACCGCGCCCCTCGATGTCACCCCGACCCTGTTTCAGGATGAAAGCGGCGAAACGCTGCGCTTTTTCGATGCCGTCGTTGGCGGCCTGTCCGTCGGCACACCCGGAACCCCCGCCCTGATGGAGGAGGCGCACAGACGTTGGGGCCGCGCCAATTGGGCAAGCCTTTTCAATGCCGCGATTACCCATGCCGAGGATGGCTTCCCGGTGTCCGCGCGCATGGCCGCATCCATCGCGGACGATGCCGAACGCCTTGCCACCTTCCCCGCAACCGCCGCCTATTTCCTGCCCGGTGGCATTCCCCTTGCACAAGGCGTCACCCTGACGAACGCCGCCTATGGCCAGACCCTGCGCGCCATGGCCGCCGACGGCGCTGATGCGATCTATTCCGGCCCCATCGCCGAAGGCATCGTGGCGACCGTCCGCGATGCGGCCGGCAATCCCGGCATGCTGTCACTGCAGGACCTCGCAATCTACGATGTGATCGAACGCGCACCCGTCTGCGTCGCCTACCGCGACCATGATGTCTGCGGCATGGGGCCGCCATCCTCCGGGGCGCTGACCCTTGGCCAGATCCTCGGCATGGCGGCGCAATACGATCTGACCGCCCTCGGACCCGATAGCGCCGAAGCATGGCGCATTATCGGCGATGCCTCCCGGCTCGCGTTCGCCGACCGGGGGCGCTACATGGCCGACAGCGACTATGTCCCGATGCCAACCGTAGGCCTCGTTGCCCCCGCCTATCTTGCCGAACGCGCCGCCCTGCTGGCACGCACCGATGCACTCCCCGAGGTCGCACCGGGCACCCCTGTCTGGGACCACGCCCAGCTCTGGGCAGACGATCAAAGCATCGAACTCCCGTCGACCTCACACATCTCCATCGTCGACAGCCACGGCAATGCGCTATCGATGACCACGACCATCGAAAACGGCTTCGGCTCGCGCCTGTTCACACCCGGCGGCTTTCTGTTGAACAACGAATTGACGGATTTCTCCTTCGCGACGCACCAAGACGGCGTGCCCATCGCCAACCGGATCGAGCCCGGCAAACGGCCACGTTCCTCCATGGCGCCCACCATCGTGCTGCGCGACGCGGAACCGGTGCTGGTCATCGGATCGCCTGGCGGCAGCCGCATCATCGGCTATGTCGCCCAAGCCATCATTGCCCATCTGGACTGGGGTATGGATGTCCAACAGGCCGTGGCCATGGCGCACCGCGTGAACCGTTTCGGCACCTATGATCTGGAAGATGGCACCGCCGCCGCAGAGTCCGAACCCGCATTGGCCGCGCTCGGCTACGACATCAGCATCCGCGACCTGAACTCCGGCCTCCACGCCATCGCCCTTGGCGACACGCTCGCGGGTGGCGCAGACCCCCGCCGCGAAGGTATCGCCCTCGGCGAATAGGTGCCGTCGCGCCGTGTCCATCTTTGCTTCGGAAATATGTCGGGGGAGGCCGCAGGCCGGGGGCAGCGCCCCCATACACCCTCGGGCTGCGCGCCAAGCATCCCGGTCTTGCCACCGATTATCGCGCACTCTGCCGGGCATTGCGACGCACGGGGGGCGTCCACGCAATCTGGTCGGGCGGCCCGCGGTGCGGGACACCCGGCGGCCGGAATTACACCGGCATATCGTTGAACAACTCGTCCAGCTTGTCGTTCTCAGCCTCGGGCTGTGGCGCCTGCTTTACCCGATTGGCAGGCTTGTCCATGTCGCCCTTCGTCTGACGGCGCAATTCTGTATGGACATCGGCATCATTGTTTTTCTTCGGAATATCGGCCATTTCAAGGCTCCCCTCTTGCTGCAATCTGAATGGAATCGTGCTGGCGGGCGACCAGCCGCGCGGACGGCTTCGCGGTGGGCGGGCCCGTCAGGTGGCGCAGCGGCGACAGAACGGCGTGAACGGCAACAGGTCCAGCCGCTCCTCCGAAATGTCATCGCCGCATTTCACGCATACGCCATAGGTTCCGGCATCCATCCGCGCCAAGGCGGCCTGGATCTTGCGGATCTCGGTCTGCCCGGCCGTACCCATCCGCTGCAAAACCTCATCGCCTTCGCGCTCGATGGCAAGATCATCCCAATCAGGGGTGTTATGGCTTTCCAGTTCATCATCGATTTCATGCAGGCGCGCGTTCAGTTGCGCCAGCCGATCGGTCAACTGTTGGCGACGGATCTCGATATTGGAATGTTGTGTCATCTTGCCCTCCCGAATCTGGCCGGAACGGCGCAAAGATGTTGCGCGCTGCCCGACGATGTCCCGAAGATAAGTGATCTGCGCGCGCGCGCCTTGACCTGTGTCAACCAGCGGCGCATGTCATTGCCACACCAAGTACAAGGACATTACCATGGATCTGCGCCCCCTCACGGACAGCTTTGCCGTCGCCCCGCAACTGCAGCCCGCTGATATGGCAGCGCTTGCCGCCAATGGTATCACCACCGTGATCTGCAACCGTCCCGACGCCGAGAACCCACCCGAACGGCAAGCAGCCGCAATGCAGGCCGCGGCCGAGGCTGCGGGCCTCGATTTCGTGTTCAACCCGATCACAAGCGGCGCAATGACCCTGCAAAACGTGGAAGAACAGGCCGAGGCCATTGCCGGTTCGGACGGTCCCGCAGTGGGGTATTGCGCTTCGGGCACCCGGTCGGCCGTTGCGTGGGCGTTGGCGACGGCGGGCGACATGACCACGGACGAGATCCTGAACGCCACCGCCGACGCGGGATATCCGCTGGACCACATGCGCGGCCAGATCGAGGCGTTTGCCACCGCCACGGCCCGATAGGTGGCGCGCCTCAGCCCCACGGCACTGGGTATCTTGATGATGCTGGGGGCCATCTTTCTGTTTTCCGGCATGGATGCGCTGGCCAAGTTTCTGACTGCGGATTACGCGGTCATTCAGGTGGTCTGGGCGCGTTACGCGGGGCAGATGGCCGTCGTGGTGGCCGTTCTGGCGCCACGCGTTCACCTGCTGATCCGCACCCGGCATCTGGGGCTGCAACTGGTTCGGTCCGGTTTCCTGTTCGCCGCGACGTTTTGTTTTTTCACATCCCTCAACCAACTGGAAATTGCATCGGCGACAGCGATCATGAACATCCACCCCGTCATCCTGACGCTGGGGGCGGCCCTGATCTTGCGCGAGGGGCTGGGGTTGCGTCGGATCTTCGGCATCGTCGCCGCCCTGACCGGCGCGCTGATCATCATCCGGCCCGGTTCCGACGTGTTCAGTCCGGCTGCGTTGCTGCCGCTCTTGGCGGGGTTCTGCTACGCCTCCTATGCGTTGACCACCAGATTTCTGGGTCGCGACGAGAACATCCTGACCTCCTATCTTTATACCGCGCTGATCGGAACGGTTGTGGCCAGCGTGATGGTGCCACCTGCGTGGACCACCCCCACCTTGCCCGCCGCAAGCCTGTTCTTGCTGCTTGGCGCGGTCGGGGCGCTGGGCCAGTTCATGCTGATCAAGTCCCTGACATTGGCCGAAGCCGGGGCGGTTGCCCCTTTCGGCTACGTCGGCGTGGTCTTCGCGACGCTCTGGGGTCTGTTTGCCTTCGCCGAGGTTCCTGATGCCCTGACCCTCGTGGGCGCGCTTGTGATCATAGGGGCCGGGGTTTATGTCTGGCATCGCGAAACCCGGGCGCGGGCGGCAACCGCCGCCACCCTTTGACCTTGCCGGAAGGAGGCCCCGATGGCCGTATCCCGCGGCACGCGCCGCCCTGCAATCGACTGGCTGACCGATCGTGCGGTGCGCGCCATCATCGGTGTGGCAATGGTCATGCCCTATGCGATGCGGGTGCGCTTTGTAGGCGGCCTGACACAGCGGATCGTGGGCCCGCTTGCGGGCTATCGTCGCCGGGCCATTGAAAATCTGGCCTACATCTGGCCCGACATGCCCGTTTCCGAACGCCGCCGCATTGCCGGCGAGGTCCTGAACAATACCGGTCGCACCCTGATCGAGAATTACAGCACCGCCGACCAATTGGCCCACGCCCGCAACTGGCAACCCCACGGCCCCGGATTTGCCTTGGCCGAAGCCGCGCGCAAGGCAGGCCGCCCGATCATTTTCGTGTCGGGCCATTTCGGCAATTA
Source organism: Paracoccaceae bacterium (assembly GCA_017854585.1). Classification (GTDB taxonomy): domain Bacteria; phylum Pseudomonadota; class Alphaproteobacteria; order Rhodobacterales; family Rhodobacteraceae; genus JAFMHK01. The sequence goes on along the minus strand of JAFMHK010000049.1, from coordinate 2,551 downwards.
TCAGGCGGCCCGCGCCGCGATGAACGTGCGTGGCTACGAAATGGGGGGCCTCTACCGGGCCATGAACAACCCCTATTTCAACGCGCATTACGTCCGCACCATCCAAGGCGTCGGCGGCCCGGCCTTTTCGCGCGAACGCCGGGGGTTGGCGGGGTTCGTGAAACATCTGCGGACAGGTGGGCAAGGTGCGCTGCTGATCGATCAATATTTCGCGGACGGCACCCGCGTCGACTTCATGGGAAAGCCCGCGCCCACCGCGTTGTCAGCTGCGGAAATGGCGTTGAAATACGATGCGCTGTTGCTGCCGATCTATGCGCGACGCAGTGCGAACGGGCTTGATTTCGACGTGCTGGTCGAGGCCCCCGTCACACCCGGCGATCCGGTGCGCATGACACAAGACCTGATGGACAGCCTGTCGGCGCAGGTGCGTGCCAATCCCGGCCAATGGTTCTGGGTGCACCGGCGTTGGAAACCGGGGCGGCAGGCCAGCTATTTCCCCGCTGCAATCGCGGATGATCGGACCTAGTCCAGCCGCGCCGCCGCCAATATGGCTCCGTGATCGGCGTGCTGCACAATCACCACCATCGGCGTGTCGCCCTGCGGATGCACCCTGCCCTGAAACGGCGCGATGCCATCCCACTGCGCGACAACCTGCCATGACGTGACGACGTTGTGATAATCCGCCACGCGGCCCGCGTTCTCGCCCCGCTCGATCAGGACCTCGGCCACGGGTGTATAGCCCACGACCTGAATGACCATCGGCGGCAGGGGTGGCGGCATCATGGCGGATGCATCCACCACGAAGTCATCTCCGTTGCGGGTAACTGCAATGTCGACCATGGCGCGCGACATGCGGTGCTGCATGATCAGTTCGGCAACATCCATCGGCCGAAAGCCCACCACGTGATCACTGCCGTTCACAACGATCTGCGGGGTGTAGATCACCGTTGAACCCGCGACCTGCCCATACGCTTGCTGGCGCGCGGTGAAGTCGGGGTTGGCGAACGTATCGGCCCAGCCCAGATAATCCCAGTAATCCACATGCAGCGACAAGGCGATCACATCGTTGCGCATCGCCAGTTCTGCCATCATCTCATCTGCGGGCGGACACGCGCTGCACCCTTGCGAGGTGTACAACTCCACCACCACCGGATGATCGTCGGCATCTGCCGTCAAAGGGCTCAACGTCAAGAAGGCCGCAAGGGTCGCTGGAATGATCCGCATGAGGGAAAACCGCTTTGTTGTACGTGGGTCTGATTGAGACAAGACCTAGTTGGCCCGGCACGACAATACCAATCAACCCTTTGCGAGACTGCGTTACAACCAGCGGCGTGTGCTTTGAAGGTAACGCCGCCCCTCATCGCCGAAGGCCGCGATCAGGCTGGCCTCCTCGGCCCGGATGAAGCGCCGGTTGATGATCGCCACGAACGCGACCGGCAGCAAGATGGGGCCAAGCGCACCCAGCCAGACCACCCATCCCGTCATGATCGCGGCCATCCCAAGGTAGATCGGGTTGCGGCTGAACCTGTAGGGGCCTTCGACAATCAGGTTTGTCGGCGCGTGGTGCGGCTCGATCGTGGTCTTCTTGCGCCAGAACCAAAGGGCGGACCAACCGATCAACGCGACCCCGCCCAGCACCATCACCAAGCCCGCCCCCCGGAACACCGGACCGAACGCCATCACCAACGGCAGTTCCCGTGCCAGCAGCCATGCCGCCACCATGAACGCCGCTAGCCACACGGGCGGAAGATCGGGAAAGCGCTTCAACGCCACCTACGCGACACGGCGCAACAACACGTTCTTGCGCAGTTGGCTTTCAACGCGGAACCCATCTTCCGCAAGCCCCGCCAACAGCGCGTCGATCCGGTCCTGCCCGACGATATGTGGGTGCAGTTCCACCACCATGGCGCGCACGCCAGCCAGTGACACGCCAGCAAACAGGTCCACTTCGGCGCCTTCCACATCCATCACGATGACCGTGGGCTTCAATTCGGCCAAGGCCGCATCCAGCGCATCGCTTTCAACCGTGATCTGGTGCTGCGTTTCGGCTCGCGCATACAGGGACGACGACACCACATTGTCGCTTTGGTGAAATGTGACAGGCTTGCCATCGGGTGTGATGGCTCTCATCCGAAGCTCGGGTGCGGCGGCGTTCAACGCGTAATTCGCGCGGATCACAGGTTCCAACTTGGGGTTCGCCTCATAGGACACGGTACTGCCCGGCCCCGCCAGACGCGTGGCCAAGAGCCCCACAAACCCGATACCACCGCCAATTTCCAGCACGCGGTCCCCCGGTTTCAAGACCGCCTTGAGCAGAGCCCGCTCTCCATCTTCATAGGTGTTCTTGTAAAGGCCGTTCCGCACCGCGCGCGCCTGATCGGCGCCCGAGTGCACACGAACGCCATCCAACGCCCTGATTGGCGTGTTCCGCCAACGGTGGTATTGCAGCCTGAGATTGCGAAACGGATCGCCCACTGGCAAAGTCTCCCTGTTGCTGACGCGATCCTATACCCTTGGCGGGCCAAGCGGGGCAAGGGCGTGCGGCTTGTCC